>NZ_JAZFNF010000015.1:0-49924 GCF_050586165.1 Rhodococcus sp. 24CO
ACGCAAACGCCACAACCTGCCGCGCACACCCACAGCCGAACCGGCTACAACATCCCCCACCGAAACGAAATCGCTCACCGTAATCATCAAGGCCTCCCCACCCGTGACCTCAATTATACTCGAACATCTATTCGAATCAAGGGACATTCCGGGCACATTTCGGCCGAAGTTTAGCGGGTCGTCGCTGTCGCGCCCCTATCGAATGATGTTCTTAGTCAAGGACATTGACCGCAGTGGCCGCTACCCAGGCGCATCGCGTCAATGTCGCCACAGAGGGTGCTATCCCGGCCGGTTGGGCGAGCCAGAGGATCGCGCCCTCGAAGGCGCGGACGTGGCGCACCCAGAAACACCGCGAGCCCCGCATCCATTCGATTCAAGGGATAATTCGGGCACATTCAGCCGAATATTGCTTGTAGTCAGGAGCATTGATCAACCGAGACATGGCACCCTGCTCCCCATACCGACTATCGAGGATCCATCCGATAATGCAA
Source organism: Rhodococcus sp. 24CO (assembly GCF_050586165.1). Classification (NCBI taxonomy): domain Bacteria; kingdom Bacillati; phylum Actinomycetota; class Actinomycetes; order Mycobacteriales; family Nocardiaceae; genus Rhodococcus; species Rhodococcus sp. 24CO. Next base: position 492 of record NZ_JAZFNF010000015.1, read on the forward strand.
TGCCATGGCCCGCGCTCGCCACATACGCAATTCGTGATCGGTGCGCAGAACACCTTCCGAGTCCTCGAACACGTGGAACCGCTCATGGATCGGAATCCTTGCCGCGTAGACCTCGCCATTGTCCACTACGGTCACGTACGCTCCGACATCCCCGAATGCGCCCTTCCCTGAGGTGAGCAGCAGGGAACCGTCGTCGCAGACTTCGGGACGCAGGAACACCTGAACATTCCCGGACTCCAGCGGGAACGAGACATGGATACAGTGCTGAACACTGTTTGGCAGCAACGTGATTCGGTAGTAGCCACTGAAAAGGTAGTCACCCGACTTTCGCAATGTCCGCAGCCAGGCCGAGCCCGCGTGCCTGCCGTCGGCATCCACTACGCGTGTAATCGAACTGTCGATGCCATATGCAACCGACATCGGATTGACGGGCAGCGCAAGTTGCTGCACGCGCCGACCGTACAACCGCTCGACAAGCGATCCCCACGGCGCAAATCCCGGCGACCATTGCGTCCACGCCTGCATCCGCCACGTCGAGGTTCGCTCGTAGAAATCACGGACGGATGGCGTCAGTCGCGACGGATCAAAATTCGGCCCCGCCAATGTATCCATCCGGGGCACGAGGCCCTCCACCGATGCCCCAGCAACAACCGTGCCACCGATACGCAACGCTTCGGCGGGAATCCAACTGTCTGCCACCGGACCGCGCACCGCTGTCGGTGCTTGTAACCATGCCTCTTCGGACAGATCAGTTTTGCGGCCGACTGCGCGCCAGAACGCACGCGTCGCGCGATCTGCAACAGGCCACAGACGTTCACCCGCCATCGACGTCCCCCTCGTCTTGGTCCCCGGTTATCTCACCTGGACACTAGTACGTTGCGCGCCCTCCACTGGCGTCGTACACCGCACCGGTCGAGTAACTCACCGCAGTCGAGGACAACCAGCCGATCAGCTCGGCGATTTCGTCCGACTTCCCCATCCGCGACATCGGAGTCAGACTCTGTGAGCGAGCGAGAATCGCGGGGTCCGTGCCTGCATTCATCGGACTTTCCACAGCGGCCGGTGCCACGGCGTTGACCAGCACACCGGTTGTCGCGATCTCCTTACCCAGCGACTTCGTCAAGGCAATGACGGCGGCTTTCGACGCGGAGTAGGCACTCTGGTTGGGGTTACCGTCTTTTGCGGCAATGCTCGCCAGATTCACAATGCGCCCCCAACCTGATGCGACCATGCCGGGCACGAAGGCGCGGCACATGAGGAATGTTCCTTCCACGTTGATTCGGAATGTGCGCTGCCAGTCGGCGAGCGAGACATCGGCCAGCGGCGCCGACGGCCCCACGATGCCGGCGCTGTTGATCATAATGTCGACCTTGCCGATGCGCGCACACAACTCGTCAACTGCAGCAGCATCGCTCACGTCGAGGCGCTCGTCGGCGCCCTCCGCGACGTCAGCGGTAATTGTTCGAACACCGTTGTCGGACAATATTTTCGAACACGCGGCACCAATTCCGCTGGCACCGCCGGTAATCAGTGCAACGGCACCCTCTGGATAGCTCTGCATCAGTCCATCTCCCGGAGATCATGTGCACTGGGCACTCAATTTAAGCTGCAAATAGATATAATGTGCGTCACACTGTGTACGATTTTCGAATATATGGCGTCGGGCAGACGCGTCAAAATCAACAGTCGACATCAACGAAGGACACATCGATGGAAATTCGCTGGTTGCACGCGTTTGTCGCGGTCGCGGAAGAGCTACATTTCGGCCGGGCCGCGTCACGACTGCAAATGGCTCAGTCACCCTTGAGTCAGATGATTCGCAAGCTCGAGAAGAACATCGGCGTGCAACTCTTCGAGCGCAGCACCCGCACCGTCGCACTCACCTCCGGCGGGCATGCATTCCTGCCACACGCCTATCGCGTTCTCGAAAACATGGAAACCGCCCGTCAGGCCACTCGCGCGTCCACCGGCGGCGTGTACGGCCGAGTGGCGATCGGGTTTACCGGCGTGCTCAATCACCAGGCGTTGCCACCTTTGACGCGTGCGTTGCGCCAGCGGTATCCCGAGGTCGAATTGACACTCCTGGGCCGCATCATGACTCGCGATGCGGTGACACAACTCGAGAGCGGCGCGTTGGACCTGGCGTTTGTCGGGTTGCCGGTAGCGGCGGCACCGTTGTCCACCCGCCTGATCCGCCGCGAAGCCTTTGGCGTCGTGCTGCCGATCGATCACCGGTTGGCCGCCGAGACCGAAATCGACCTGCGCGAATTGGCCGACGACGGATTTGTCACCACGCCCATGTCGGCCGGTTCCGCCTTGCAGGAGACGGCGATGCGCGCCTGCATGAATGCCAACTTCCGTCCACGTGTGGTCCAGGAAATCACCGACCCCTACATGATCCTGATGCTCGTTGCTGCGGGAGTCGGCGTCGCCTTGATGCCGTCGGGTATGGCCGGCATTACCCCTCCCGGCAGCGTCTTCGTCCCGCTCACCGGCGAGCCGACGTACATGAACCACGGAATCGCCTGGTCACCGCGCCATATGACGGACGCACTCGCCGTTGCACTCGCGACCTCGGAAGAAATACTCCCCACCCCCGAGATTGAGACGTAATTCGTCATTATCTGAGACTCATTTAGTGTTGGACGCGCCATAGTCCTTCATGGCAAGGTCGTCTCAGCCGCCGAAAGGTGAGGGACGTCACCGCAGCGTGACGCATCACGACACGTGCCACCGCCGTCGGCCAACCGGGACGAAAGGACTACCCATGGCGCCTCCGCCTACCCCCGCAGCTTCCACCACCGGGACCGACGAAAAGCCGAACACCAACGCTCGGCGAGCCGCAGTGTCGGGCTTCCTCGGCAGCACACTCGAGTACTACGACTTCTTCATCTACGGCTCCGCAGCCGCGCTGGTGTTTCCCACGATCTTCTTCCCGGGCGGCGGCTCCACCGCGACGCTGCTCTCCATCAGCACTCTGGGTGTCGCCTACGTCGCCCGCCCGCTCGGCGCAGTGCTGTGGGGACACCTCGGTGACCGGTATGGACGCAAGAACGCGCTTCTCGCGTGCCTGCTCCTCATGGGTGTTGCGACCGTCATCGTCGGCTGCCTGCCTACGTACGAGCAGATCGGCATCGCAGCGCCGATCATCCTCGTCTTGCTTCGCCTACTCCAAGGCCTGTCTGCCGGTGGGGAATCGCCCGGCTCGTCGGCGCTGACGCTCGAACACTCACCGGATCATCGCCGTTCGTTCTTCACGTCGTTCACGATGAGCGGCATCATGTTCGGCATCGTCATCTCGAGCCTGGTCTTCATCCCGGTCGCAAGCCTGCCCGACGAAGACCTCTACTCGTGGGGCTGGCGGGTTCCCTTCTGGCTCAGCATCATCGTGACCGTCGTTGCACTGTGGTTGCGACGCGCACTCGACGAGCCCGAGGTATTCGAAGAGCTCAAGGAGCAGGACAACACGGCCGGAATTCCCGTCGTCGAAATGTTCCGTTCGCACTGGCGCACCGTTATTCGCATCAGCATGAGTTCGACGTTCGCGATGATCAACACCATCGTCAACGTCTTCGCTCTGGCCTACGCCGTCGAGTCCGGCTTCGAACGCTCGACGATGCTCTGGGCAATTGCCACCGCCAACTTCGTTGCGGTACTTACCCAGCCGCTGTTCGGCATTCTGTCCGATCGCTACGGCCGCAAGCCCATCTTCGTCTTCGGTGCGATCGGCGCCGGCCTGATGGTCTTCGTATTCTTCCACTCGATCGGAACTCAAAGCGTTCCCATGGTTTTCGCTTCGGGAATCGTCATGATCGGCATCTTCTACGCCATGCCGAACGGCACCTACCCGGCGTACTTCCCGGAGCAGTTCCCCGCCAAGGTTCGCTACACCGGTATGGCCGTGAGCCTCATGCTCGGACTTCTCGTTGCCGGCTTCACACCGGCCATCGCTCAGGCGATTTCCGCAGGCGACAAGAGCAACTGGATGCCGGTCGCGTGGATGTGCCTCGGCTTTGCCGTCGTCTCGGCTATCGCGGCACTGTGCGGCCCGGAAACTTACCGGACGCCCACTGCCGAACTCGGCGAACCGAAATCGACGACGCTCACGAAACAAGACCCAGAGCTCACCAGCAACAACGCTTGACCGGACCGGCCCCTCGCGCTGACTTCGCGCTGCGAGGGGCCGTCCCCACTTATGCAGGAGAAATGTCATGCCTACCGAATCCACCCGTCACCGGATCGGCCTTGTCGGTGCGGGAATCACCACTTCACTCTCGCCGGCGCTGCACTCTCACGAAGCCGCAGCACTCGGTCTCGCCGCCTACAGCTACGAACTGATCGACCTCGAGGCAAGGAATGTCTCGGTCGAGAAGACCGGCGAACTGGTGCGCGCCGCCGTCACCGGTGGTTTCACCGGGCTGAACATCACGCACCCGTGCAAGCAAATTGTCGTGGACGCCCTCGACGAGCTGTCCGACAACGCCCGACTGCTCGGCGCCGTCAACACAGTTGTGGTCGACAACGGCCGTCTGATCGGCCACAACACCGATCACAGTGGCTTCCTCACCGCACTTCAACGCGGACTACCTGACGCCACACTCGATCGAGTTGTCCTCGCGGGCGCCGGCGGAGCGGGTTCGGCAGTGGCCTACGCACTCGCAGCAGCAGGTACGACGGACCTCCGCATCGCGGACGTCGATCCCGAACGCGCCGCCGACGTGTGTTCACGCGTTGCCTCGGCTTTCCCCACCACACGCACAACGGCTTTGGCAATTGGTGAGATCGCCGACAACCTGGCGACAAGCGACGGTGTCGTCAATGCGTCGCCGATCGGTATGGTCGGCCATCCCGGAACTCCGTTCGATCCCGCTGCACTCCACTCCGGCTTGTGGGTTGCCGACATCGTCTACCGGCCGATGCGCACCGAATTACTCGACGCTGCACTCGCTCTCGGATGCCAAGTGCTCGACGGTGGCCAGATGCTGGTGGCTCAAGCCTCCGATACCTTCACGCTCCTGACCGGTGTCGACGCCGACACGGATCGGATGCGGAGCCATCTGAGCGACATGCTCTCCGAGATGGCCGGCGCATGAGCACAATCGAATCCACACTCTCGCAAAATGCTCCAGGAGCACTGATGAACGCAACCCAACCGTTCGCCGAACCACTCGACATGGGCAGCGTCCGCCTGCGGAACCGGTTTGTATCCGCTCCGATGGAACGCAACTACTGCGAAGTCGACGGCACGATGACAGACGAATACATCGCGTACCTCGCCCGCCGCGCCGAAGGTGGTGCGGCGCTGATCTTCACCGAGGCCAGCTACGTGCGCGCCGACGGCAAGGGTCGCATCCGGCAGATGGGCGTCGACGTCGACGAACGGATTCCCGGTATCAAGAAGATGGTCGACGCAATCCACGCGCACGGCGCCCTCGTCGGAGTCGAACTCAACCACGGTGGACGCACGGCGCAGGGGTCGGTCAGCGGATTTGTTCCCGTTGCCCCGACACCGATTCCGTGTTTGGTTGTCGGCGGCGAGATGCCAGAACAACTCGACGGCGACGACATCGAGCACATCATCGAATGCTTCGGTGAAGCCGCGGCGCGCTGCCAAAAGGCCGGCGTCGACGTCATCTCCCTGCACGGCGGCCACGGGTACTTGATCCACCAGTTCCTCTCCCCTGCTTACAATCACCGCGACGACGAGTGGGCGGAGCCGACCCTCTTTCTCAACAGGGTCATCGCTGCGGTACACGAGCATGCTCCGGGAATCACTCTGGGACTTCGATTCTCAGCTTTCGAGGGTATCGACGGTGGACTCGACGCCGAGACAACCCGCGCTCGCATCGACGCCATCGATACCGACCGACTCGATTTCCTCGACGTCTCGGCCGGCAACTACGAAGCGGGACAATGGATCATCCAGCCCGGTGAATGGTCCCGTGGACTCCTCGCGCCGTACTCCGAGCAGTACCAGCGCGACTTCGACATCCCGGTGGGTGTAGCCGGACGCATCACGTCGCCGGAGATCGCCGCGCAGATCATCGAATCCGGTCAGGCGAACTTCGTCAGCATGGCGCGCACATTGCACGCTGATCCGGACTTTCCGAATCGCGCTATCGACGGTGGTCGCTACCGCCCGTGTATCGCCTGCAACTATTGCATCGACAGCCTGGCGGCGGGCCCCATTCCGTGCTCCGTCAACCCGTGGGTCGGACGTGAACTGGATCAGCCCACAAAGCCGGCTGATGCCACCGTGCGGGTCGCCGTCATCGGTGCCGGTCCCTCCGGAATGGCCGCTGCCCGCGACCTCGCACTTGCCGGTCATCGCGTCGACCTGTACGACGAACGCCCCAGCCTCGGTGGCGACTTCGCTCTGGCATCGAAGCTGCACGAGTATCCCGAATACGGGCGGATCGTCGACTGGTACCTCGCGGAACTGGCCGAACTCGGGGTGCAGTGCCACACCTCGACCAGAGCTGACGCAGCTTTGCTCGCAGACGGTGACTTCGACGCGATCGTCCTTGCTGCCGGTGGGCACGGTCCCGTGACTGACCTCCCCGGCGCGCAAACCCGAACCGTCCGTGATGTCCGCGAGTTCCTCGTCTCCGGAGATCCTGCCCCCGAAGCAATCACCATTTTCGGCGCCGACCGCGAGGCTGCGGCCGTCGCCGACGATCTGCTCCAGAAGGGCACACAGGTCGTGATGATCGGCCCGCAGGAAACCATCGCGCATGACGTCGGCCGACGCGGCAAGATCGTGCTGCTGCCGCGCCTGGCCGCAAGTGAGAACCTCAAATCTTACCTGAGCTCGATTGTCACCAAGGTCGACGCTGATCGGGTCACGATCTCTACAGGCGGTGTACTGACCGAGGTCGACGCCCCCGGCGAACTACTGATCTCTCAGGGCGTCGAGCCGCGCTCGGAGCTTCTGTCCGAACTACGTTCACTGGCACCACGACTCGGGGTCCATACCGTCGGCGACGCGAGCGGAGACGGCGGGTCCATCCATGCCGCACTCGTGACCGCAGCCGACGTCGCCGTCACCATCACTGCCGCCGCTGCGGCCCGTCAGGAGGTTCACGCATGAGCGCACAGACAGCCGCACCGGTGGCAACCGCATTGCCGCCCATCGGACTCGGAACCTGGCCACTCGTCGGTGCCGACGCCACGAAGTCGGTTCTCTCCGGCATCGAGGCCGGGTACCGACTCATCGACACCGCCGCGATCTACGGCAATGAAGACGCCGTCGGCGTTGCACTGGCGGAGTCTGGTCTCCAGCGAGAAGAACTGTTTGTCACCACCAAACTTCGTGGAAACGACCAGGTTTCCGGAGACGTCCGTGGAGCCCTCGAGCAGAGCCTGGAAAGGCTGGGACTCGATCAAGTCGATCTTTTCCTGATCCACTGGCCGCTACCGCGGATCGATCGTTACGTCGCATCGTTCGAGGCGATGTTGGCCTGCCGCGACGCCGGACTGGTTCGCTACGTGGGTGTGTCGAACTTCCTGGAGCACCACCTGCGCCGACTCGTCGCCGAGACCGGTGAGGCACCGGCAGTAAACCAGATTCAGATGGACCCGTCGCTCGCTCGAATCCCGGTTCGCCGTGCCAACGACGAGCTTGGCATCTTCACCCAGTCGTGGAGCCCCCTCGGCCGGGGCGATGTACTCGACAACGCCGTAGTCGGGGAGATCGCCGGTCGAACCGGTTGCACCCCAGCTCAGGTGGTCCTCGCGTGGCATGCCGCGCAGGGCGTGGTTCCGGTCGCGCGGTCCGCGAATCCGACGCGCCAGGCCGAGAACCTGGCCGCACTTGATGTGACTCTCACAGCCGAGGACATCGAAGCACTGAACAGTCTCGACCGCGGCGAGTCTGCGGCACGGGACGTCGAAGCAGAGGAACATTTCTGATGACGTTGAAAGTCGGAATCGTCGGCTGCGGCAAGATCGCCGGCAACCATGCCCGCGCCCTGCAACAAGTGCCGGGCGTCGAGGTAATCGGCTGCTGCGACCCCGATCTCGGACGCGCCCAGGAGTTCGCGGCCGCGCACGGCATTCCCGCAGCCGTGAGTTCAGTGGAGCAACTTCTTGCCCTCGGACTCGACGCCTGCACCGTTTGCACGCCGCACCCGGTACATGAAGAGGTAGTCGTGGCCGCTGCCGAAGCGGGTGTACATGTTTTGTGCGAGAAGCCCATCGCGGTCGATGTTGCTGCCGCCGACCGCATGATCGAAGCCGCCGACCGCGCCGGTATCACGTTCGGGGTGCTCTTCCAACGCCGATTCTGGCCGGCCGCGCGTCGGATCCGGGACGCCATCGACGACGGCCGGATCGGACTGCCCACGCTCGGCGAGGCGTCGGTGATCCTGCACCGCCCGTCGAGTTACTACTCGGCCGACGCGTGGCGCGGACGCTGGGACACCGACGGCGGCGGCGTGCTCATGACGCAGGCCGTGCACCAGATCGACATGCTGGCCTGGTTCATGGGCGAGGCCGTCTCGGTCAGCGGCTTCATCCGCACCCACACACACGGTGAGCACATCGAGACCGAGGACAGCGCGTCGGCCGTAATTTCCTTTGCCTCTGGCGGCACCGCCACCGTCACTGCGACGACGGGCGCCAATCACAACCTGGGCAACCGCGTTACGGTGATCGGACGCACCGGTGCCATCGCCAGCGTCCTCGAATTTCCCGAAGGACACGAGGGTGTCAACGAAATCTGGACCGTGCCGGGCGAAGTGGAGTTCCAGTCGCCGTACTCCGCCGACATCGACGCCAATCTCGATGTGGGAGCGGTCAATGCGGCACTCACCGACTTCCATACCTTGCAGGTGCAAGATTTCGCCGACGCCGTCCTGACCGGGCGCGAACCCGCCGTCACCGGACGCGACGCCCGCGCGTCGCTTGCCATCATCGCCGCAATCTACGAATCGTCACGAACGGGCAAGGTTGTCGAACTGACGTCGACACCTACCCTCGCAACAACTGCCAAGGAGCAGCAATGAGTAGCAGTACCTCCCTCACCTACGACGTGATCGTCGTAGGCTCCGGCGCAGGCGGGCTTTCCACAGCAATTGCCGCAGCAGATGGCGGCGCGTCCGTACTCGTGGTCGAGAAGGCCGACACCTGCGGCGGCGCAACGGCATGGTCGGGAGGGTGGATGTGGACCCCGCGCAACATGTTTGCCATCGCCGACGGTGTTGTCGAAGATCGCTCGGCGCCGCGGACATATCTGGAGAACCGCCTCGGCGACAACTTCGACGCCGCCAAGGTGGATGCACTCCTGGACGGTGCGCCGGAGATGGTCGAGTTCTTCGAACGAAAGACCGCGCTGAAGTTTGTTCCCGGGGCCAAGATCGCCGACATCCACGGCGACACACCGGGAGCCGGCACCGGTCACCGCTCCGTCGGACCGAAACCGGTGAGCTTGCGAAAGCTCGGCCCCGACGTCGCGGCGCTACTGCGTCGACAGTTGTACGAGACGTCATTCCTCGGCATGGGCATCATGGCCGGACCCGACCTGCAGGCATTCCTGCATTCGACCCGATCACCGAAAGCTTTTGTGCACTGTGGTGTTCGCGTGACAAAGCACATGTTCGATCTCGCCACCAAGCGTCGTGGTCAGCAGCTCGTCAACGGCACTGCACTGGTCGGCATGATGCTGCGCTCAGCGCTCGATCTGGGCGTCGAGATTCGGGTGAAGACGTCGGCAACATCGCTACAGACCGATGATGACGGCCGCGTCGTCGGTGTCCGCCTCGAAGGCCCCGATGGCGCGTACTCGGTAACTGCCAGGCGCGGCGTCGTACTGGCCACCGGCGGCTTCGCCCAGGACATCGACCGCCGCAGGGAACTGTTCCCGCGGACACCCACCGGAAACGAGCACTGGTCGCTCACCCCCAAGACAACCACCGGCGACGGCATCACCCTCGGCGAATCCGTGGGTGGCCGCCTCGACCGCACACTCGCCTCCCCCGTCGCGTACTGCCCCGTCTCCATCGTTCGCTACCGCAACGGCAAGGAAGCGGTGTTCCCGCACATCCTCGACCGCGGAAAGCCCGGTGTCATCGGAGTTCTCGCGAACGGCAAGCGTTTTGTCAACGAGGCACTCGGCTACCACGACTACACACTCGCGATGGTCGACCAGGTTCCTGAGGGCGAAGAAGTGTGTTCGTGGTTGATCGCCGATCAGCAGTATGTGCGCTACCTCCCGCTGGGCATGGCCAAGCCCCTGCCGATCCCGATCCAGCCGTACCTGCGCTCGGGATACCTCACCCGTGGTCGCACCGTTCGCGAACTGGCAGAGAAGATCGGCGTCGATCCGGTGCAGTTGGAGAAAACCGTCGCAGCTTTCAATATCGGGGCTGTGGCCGGTGACGACCCCGAATTCGGTCGCGGTACAACACCGTTCAACCGAGGTTCCGGCGATACCGCCAATCCCTGGCCGAACCCGTCGCTCGCGCCCCTGCAGAAGGGTCCGTACTACGCGGTGAAGGTTGTTCCGGGCAGTTTCGGTACCTTTGCCGGACTTGTCACCGACTCCGCGTCCCATGTTCTCGACGACAATGACCGACCCATCGAGGGATTGCTCGCGGTGGGCGTCGATCAGGCCAGCGTCATGGGTGGGCATTACCCGTCCGGCGGCATCAATCTCGGCCCGGCCATGACTTTCGGTTACCTGGCCGGCCGGGAACTGGCCGACGCCAAGACAGTTGGAGCGCACGCATGACACTCTCACTCGGACTTGCAGCCCTCACGGTGCTGGACACCGCCCCGATGCAGCACGTCGACTTGGCCGAAAAGCACGGCTTCGACACCATCGGTATCCGTCTGATGCCCGCGGCACCAGGTACGACGGCCTATCCTCTGCACGAGGACAAGCAGGGGTTGGACGAGCTGGTGCGTCGACTGGGTGATTCGCCGGTCGATGTATTCGACCTCGAAATCATCCGCCTTGCAGCCGACTTCGACCCCGCCGACTACGTTCCGCTTCTCGAAGCAGGCGCACAGCTCGGAGCCAAGGCCGTTCTGGTGGGCGGCGACGACCGCGACCGCGCTCGTCTCACGGATTCCTATGCCCGCCTCGCGGAACTGTGCGCGAACTACGGCATCGTCGCTTCCCTCGAGTTCATGCCGTGGACCGCAGTGCCAGATGCACGTGCTGCCATCGAGATCGTCTCGGCAGCAGACGGTCCGGCTCGGAGCGTTCTCGTCGACGCACTCCACACCGACCGCTCGGCAACAACGCTGGAGGATCTAGCGTCCATCCCGCGCGAGTGGCTGCACTACGCCCAGATGTGCGACGGTTCGACTCCCGCTCCCATCGATGACGCAGAACTGATCCGACACGCCCGCGAAGAGCGTCTAGTGCCCGGTACCGGAGGTATCGCGCTGGCCGAAATCTGGTCGACCCTGCCTGCCGGTCTGCCGGTCAGCATCGAATTGCCCAACGAACCGCTGCGTCAGACCATCGGCACGGACGCTTGGCTGGAACGTCTGGTCACGGCCACACGGGAAGTTCTGGCGTAAACGCCTGTGCGCCTTTCTGGTAGCGCCCACTACCAGAAAGGCGCACGGGGGTGTCAGCCCCTGCGGCTGGCAACGGCCTGCGCCAGACGGTCCAACTGCGCTGCCGTGGTGGACCAGTCGATGCACGCGTCGGTGATGGACTGGCCGTAGGTGAGTTCGTCCGCCTTGCCCAAGGTCAGGTCCTGACGACCGGCCTCGATGAAGCTTTCCAGCATGACGCCGGCAATTCCCTGCTCACCGGCGGCGAGACGAGCTGCGATGTCGTCGAGGACGATCACCTGACGCTCGTGATCCTTGCTGCTGTTGCCGTGGCTCGCGTCGATGACCACGCGCTCGGGCAAGTTCGACTTACGCAGGCGGGCAAGGGTATCCGCGACGGTCTCGGCGTCGTAGTTCGGTCCGTCGCTGCCACCGCGAAGGATGACGTGGCAGTCGGGGTTGCCGGCGGTACGGATCAAGGCAGCCTGACCGTCGAGGTCGGTTCCGGGGAACACGTGGCTCGCAGCGGCAGCGCGGGTACCGTCGACGGCTACCTGTACGTCGCCTTCGGTGGAGTTCTTGATTCCGACGGGCATGGACAGTGCGCTGCACAGCTGGCGGTGCACCTGGCTCGCGGCGGTGCGGGCACCGATCGCGCCGTAGCTGACCAGGTCCGCAATGTACTGCGGCATGATCGGGTCGAGGAATTCACAACCGACGGGCAGACCGAGGCTGGACACGTCGAGCAGTAGCTTGCGGCCGATACCAAGACCGGTGTTCACGTCGTAGGTGCCGTCGAGGTGCGGATCGTTGAGCAGTCCCTTCCACCCGAGCGTGGTGCGCGGCTTTTCGAAGTAGACACGCATGACGATGTGCAGGTCGTCCCGTAGTTCTTCGGCCTTGGCGGCCAACCGGCGAGCGTAGTCCATCGCGGCTTCCGGATCGTGCACGGAGCACGGACCGACAACGACGATCAAACGATCGTCCTCGCCATTGAGGATGTTGATGGTGTCGGCCCGACCGGTGCGCACGGTTGCGGCCGCGACCTCGTCTGGTGCGTGCTGAGCACGGACAGTCGCAGGCGATACGAGCGGACTGATACTTACAGTGCGCTGATCGTCAAGGCTGTCCGGTGTGGCTGTGGTGTCGATGGTGACAGTCATGGGGTTTCGGTTTCCTGTTCTCAGGCCGACCCCAGAGGTGAAATGAACTCCAGCGAGCCGGTCTGTAGTCCGGCTCTTGGGTGGAGGTTGTCAGCGCGTGGTTACGCCGGCAGGCCCACCCGGGGCCGGCCTGCTAAACCAGAAATAGACGCGCTGCATGACGGCCACGATACCTCGAGTGCCGACGAGGTCAATTCCACCCCTGTGTTTGCGGGGAGAAACCAGCGGCTCGTTATGGTTGACGTGGCCGTTCGTGCGGCCACGATCGGCGAGGGAACCTGGTGCAAGTCCAGGGCTGACGCGCAACGGTGACGAACCTTCTCGAGGGATCGAAGTCCGGATACTCGCTGATCGAGCACGGCGAATTCTCGGCTCCGCGATCGAGCCCTGAGCAAGGAGTTCCCTCTTCATGCGTTTCATGCGCTTCACATCAGCAGTTGTTGCCACGTCGGCTCTCGCTTTGGGTCTGGCCGGCTGCGCCGCCTCCGGCGACTCCGTCACCGCGAGTGACGCCACCTCGTCCAACTACCCCCTGACCATCGACAACTGTGGCCAACAGGTCACTATCGACGCACCGCCGACGCGTGCGGTCTCCCTCAACCAAGGCTCCACGGAGATCCTGCTGTCCCTCGGACTCGCAGACCGCATGGTCGGGACCGCTACGTGGACCGATCCCGTCCGCGAGAACCTCGCAGCCGACAACAATCGAGTCCCGCGCCTTGCCGACAACAAACCGTCCTTCGAGGTTGTCCTCGACACGGAACCCGATTTTGTGTCGGCGTCGTTTGCCTCCACGATCGCCGAGGGCGGCGTCGCGAGCCGAGATCAGTTCGCCGCGCTCGGCGTGCCGACGTACCTCTCTCCCACCGACAACGGCTGCGACGGCAAAGTCTCCTCGGCATCGAATGCGGACGGCGCTCGCACCGAACCGTTGAAGATCGAGACCGTCTACCAGGAAATCCGGGAACTGGCAGCAATTTTCGACGTGCGGGATCGAGGCGAGCAGTTTGTCGCCGAACTACAGGATCGATTCGCGGCAGCGTCCGATTCCGTCGACGCGTCCGGAGTCTCCCTCGCATTCTGGTTTGCCGACACCATGACGCCGTACATGGCGGGCTGCTGCGGCTCGTCCGGAATTATCACGGAATCTGTTGGAGCGGAGAACATCTTTGCCGACACGACGGACGAATGGCCACAGGTCAGCTGGGAAACCATTCTCGATCACAACCCAACGGCCTTGGTGCTCGCGGACCTGAGCCGACGCAGCATCGACGGCGGCGCACTGGCCAGCAAGATCGCCTTCCTCGAATCCAACCCGGTCACCTCACGTCTGCAAGCTGTGCAGGACAAGAAGTACATCGTCGTTAACGGCGCCGATCTCAACCCTTCCATCCGCACGATCGACGGCGTCGAGAAGACCGCCACCGCCCTGCGTGACTGGGGCTTGGCCAATTGAGCACGCGCACTGCGCGTCTCGAATCGCGATCGACTCTGGGAGTGCTGTTCCTGATCGGTCTGGTGGTTCTCGGGTTCTCGATTGCGCTGGCGATCACGATCGGCCCGGCCAATCTGTCGGTTCGCGACGTATACGCCGTGGTGTTCGAACATTGGGGTGTCGGGTCGTCCGGTGTCAGCCGGATCAAGGACGGCATAGTCTGGGAATTACGGCTTCCCCGAACACTGTTGGCTGCGGTCTGCGGTGCCGGGCTCGCGCTGTGCGGCGTCATCATGCAGTCACTGCTCCGTAATCCACTGGCCGATCCTTTTGTTCTCGGAATTTCGTCCGGGGCATCGACCGGCGCGGTGATGATCGCGGTGCTCGGCATCGGCGGCGGCGTTATCTCGCTGTCCGCCGGTGCATTTGCCGGTGCAGTCGTCTCGTTCGGCCTGGTGATGCTGCTTGCGGCGGGAGCCGGCGGTGGCACGTCCCGGGTGGTCCTGGCAGGTGTTGCCGGTACACAACTGTTCTCGGCGCTCACGTCGTTCATCGTCATTTCGTCCGCCGACGCCGAGCAGACTCGTGGTGTCCTGTTCTGGCTTCTCGGTTCGTTGGCCGGTGCCGGCTGGACGGACGTAGTTCTGTGTGGCGCAGTGGTAGCCGTCGGAATCCTTGTGTGTCTCGCCCAGGCTCCGGCGTTGGACGCCTTCACCTTCGGCAACAACGCCGCCGCGACGCTCGGGATCCCTGTCCAGCGCGTTCGACTGCTCCTTCTCACCATCACCGCACTGATTACGGCCGCACTGGTCAGCGCTGCCGGGGCGATAGGTTTTGTGGGACTGGTACTTCCGCATGCCGCACGGTTTCTAGTCGGTTCGAGACACAGCCGGTTACTCCCCGCCACGGCATTGATCGGTGCGATTTTCATGGTGTGGGTGGATGCCATCGCACGTACGGCGTTTGCTCCCCAGGAAATTCCGGTCGGCGTTGTGACGGCCCTCATCGGCGTTCCCGCGTTTGCGGTCATCCTGTTCCGAATGAGGAGAAGCGCATGAGCCTCGCAGCGCACGACATAGTGTGGCATCGCGGAAAGAACCTGATCCTCGACCGGGTAAGCGTCGCTGCACAACCGGGTGACACCATCGGGATCCTCGGCCCCAACGGGTCCGGGAAGTCCTCACTCATCAGCATCCTGGCTGGAGTCACATCTCCTGATTCGGGCGATGTCACGCTGGGTGGCACCAGTATCAGCAGCGTTCGCCGACGCACCGTCGCCCGGAAGATCGCAGTAGTCGATCAGCACGCCCACACCGAGGTCGATATCAGTGTGCTCGACGTTGTCCGACTCGGCCGCATTCCGCACCGCACGCTGTTCGGTTCCGGGGAAGAGGCTGACGACGATGCAATAGATCAGGCACTCGCCGATACCGGCATGACGTCGATGCGACGACGCTTGTGGCACACGCTGTCCGGTGGTGAACGTCAACGCGCGCAGATCGCCCGCGCGCTGGCTCAGCAACCGGACGTGCTGCTGCTCGACGAGCCGACCAACCACCTCGACATCTCACACCAACTCGACATCTTGTCGCTGGTGTCGACGCTGCCGGTGACCAGTTACATTGCCCTGCACGACCTCAACGTGGCGGCCATGTTCTGCAACCGCCTTGTCGTGCTCGAACGCGGACGGGTGGTTGCGTCGGGTACACCGACCGAAGTGCTGACCGAGGACCTGGTCGAACAGGTCTACCGGGTCCGGGCGAAAGTCACTATCGACCCCGAAGACGGCTATCCCTCGGTCAGCTATCGTCCGCAGCGACTTGGAGCTGAAAAGATTTCAGACCCTGTGTAACCCCGTTGATCTGTAGCTCGACGGAATGTGTGCCCGCGTAATACCGCCGCGTACTGATCGGTTTGAAGGAATGCCGCTTGGCTACCTTCGCGCTGGCCCCGGGCTCGAGAGAGCGCGTGGTCAGCTTGAACACCTTCGGACTGGTGAGTCCGTTGGCCTTGACGTGATGGACTATGTAGTCGATTGCCACAGTCACGGACTCACCGCCGTTGTTGCTCACCGCAAAACCGAATGCGATGTCCCCACCCAGATCGACAGCCTCGCGATCGATCACAAAGTCCGAGATCACGATATCCGTGGGTGCCGCAAAGCCCAGTAGGGCCAACGCATCGACGTCGCCGGCTTTCACCAGGCTGCGCAGAGCATGGCGAACCACTTTGGGCGTAGCCGCATCGGGATCACCGAGCCAACGCTTGGCGATCGACACCGCCAATGCAGCGTCCGCGCGACTGAGGTCGTTGAGATGATTGGAGACCGATCTCCGCACGTATTCCGACTCGTCGCGGTACAGCGCGTCGAGAATCGAGACCGTCGACTCCGGGTGCTCCGTCAACGCTTTCACCCGTCTACCCCAAGGCAGACGCATTCGGGTGCCCTCACTGGCGAGGCGTCGAACATGCTCGTCCTGGTGATCGGTCCATTCGAGAGCGATCTCCAGCGCTCGCCCGGGATTCGCGTCGAGAAATGTCCGGATCGCAAATTCGCTCGTCAGGCGCGAAGTCAGTTCGGCGAGTAGCGCCATACCATCGTCGAAATCAGTATTTCGACCACTGCGTGTGGCGGTCACCGCAACAGCTTCGGTGACCGGCCAGATCATCCAGCCCGCGAAAGTCTCGTCGCGCAGCGCCAGACGGATTATCTCGGCAAAGCGAGGAAATTCCTCGGGCAGGTCTGACATCATCGCGTCTCGCACCACACGTGTGCGCTCACCGAGACTGAGTCCGTCGAACCCGGATGCGCTGTCGCGAACAGCGACCAAGCGTGTGCATCCGGACGCTTGTTCGAGGCACAGGGCGAGATCAGCGACTACGGAGGCTCCGAGCAGTTCATCAGCTGTGGGCATGCGCGAAGGGTACAACCGGGGTCCGACAGTGATGTTCTACATGTGTCGAGTGCTGAAGTTCGATCCCAGACCGCGAAGAAACAACTCGGCAGGAAGCACTCGTAGTACGAGATCTCGAACGAACGTAGCGCTGGCGCCGCGAGTGAGAATTATTCGAGCGGATCGGCGCGAGCGCTGTTGAAGGCGATGCGTTCTCTTGGTGCGCAGGTAGTCGTAAGTCGCCACGTCATGAGCATGAGCGCCGAGCGCGACAGCATCCTCGAGAGCCTGACATGCGCCTTGACCGAGATGCGGCCCCATCGCGTGCGCGGCATCACCCACGAGCACAACGCGTTCTCGAACAAAAGACGGTAACGCTGGAAGATCCCTGATGTCATGGCGAAGAATCTGCTCCGGCGCAACTGCAGCGATGAGTTCGGGGATGGGAGACGGCCAGTTCAGAAAATCGTCCAACGACGGATCCGGTGTGCCCGTGGACAGCCGGGCGGCAGCAAAAACGTACAACCGACCGTTCCCCAGCGGAACGATGCCGAATTCTCCTCCTGCGCCGAGGATCCCACCTACATCGACAGTTCCCATGTCGTCGACGATCCACCTCCACGCGCGAATCCCCAGAGACTGCGGCACTGGATAATCCGGAAACATCGTTCGTCGCGTGAGGCTGTCGATTCCGTCGGCGCCGACGACCAGATCGAAATCTTCGGTGCGATCACCACATTGAATCGCGCCATCCTCATCGATCCCGGTGACTGTGGAGCCGAGTCGCACCGTCACCGAATCCGGAAGTGCTGCGCGTAGGACATCGACCAGATCGGCGCGGTGCATGGCAACAAAATTTCCGTGCAACGCGCGGAATCTCTCCTCATTGGTCCGCATCAACCATCTACCCTCGCGATTGCGTATCCCGCCCACCCATCCTGGGGCGGCTCTGTTCCGGATCTCATCGCCTACTCCGAGGTCATCGAGTGCGGCAAGTGCGTTCGGCCACAAAGTGATTCCGGCACCTACCTCGGTGAGAACCGGCGCTTGCTCGAACACCGTGACCGACCAGCCCGCATTGGCAAGCGCTACCGCCGTTGCCAGGCCCCCGATACCGCCGCCGATGATTCCCGCTGTTCGCATCGTCGATCCCCTTCGATTCGATTGCCACAGTTGTCCGACGTATCAGCCGACGGATTTTCGCGCGCGATACGCCGCGACATTAGCCCGGTTTCCACAGTTTCCGGTGTCGCAGTACCGCTTCGAGCGGTTACGCGACAGATCCACGAACACCGCGTCACAATCGGGAGCGATACACCACTGCAAACGCGAGAACTCCCCTGTTCGGATCAAATCGAGCACACCCATCGCCGCTTCCGCCGCCATCCGGTTGACGAGGGGCGCGTCGTCTGCCGTGACGTGTAGATGCCACCCGAGATCGTCGTGCCTGGTGAGTCTCGGCTGCGCTCCCGATTCAGCCAGTAGCGTGTTCACCACCACGACGGCGTCGTCTACTTCGGTCACTTCCCAGAACTGTCGCAGGCGTGGACGTAGCGTCCGCACCGCATCGAGTTCGGCCTGCGTGCCGTCGCGTCGCCCGGTCCACTTGTCCGCATCGAGAAATCGAGTCAGTTCTTCCTGATCAGGCAGAAGTTCACCACCTCCCCGCGCAGTGTTCACCAACGACGCAGCGAAGACGAGCGCCGATTCCGTGTCATCAGCAAAATTCACTTTGACTCCTGAGCATTGTCAACTTAGTGTCATCATCGTAATCGCTTTTACTCCTGACGGGTGACGACGTGAACTCTCGCAACGGCTTGATCCTGGCCTTACTGTCCGCTGCGACCTTCGGCGTCTCCGGCCCCTTCGCCAAATCTCTCATCGAATCCGGCTGGTCCCCGGGAGGCGCAGTGTTCGCACGCGTTGCCGGCGGCGCACTCGTGATGATGGTGATTGCACTGGGAACCCAGTGGCGTCGCATGCGGCAAGTGACGGCTCACACGCGGACCGTACTGCTGTACGGAGTATTCGCGATCTCCGGGGTTCAGTTGTGCTTCTTCAATGCAGTGCAACATCTTTCGGTGGGCGTGGCGCTTCTTCTCGAGTACCTGGCCCCCATCATCGTCATCGGATGGGTGTGGATCACCAAGGGCGCGCGGCCGAGCGTGCAGACACTTCTGGGAGCAGCGATCGCCCTGGTGGGCGCGGCCGTGGTCATCGACGTCTTCGGTTCGGCAGAGATCAGTGCCGTCGGCATCGCCTGGGGACTGGCCGCAGCTGCCTGCCTCGCAGTGTATTTTGTTATTTCCGAACGCGCCGACGGCGATCTGCATCCTGTTGTGCTCGCAGCCTCCGGGCTGACTGTCAGCGCGGTGCTTATCGGACTACTCGGACTGATCGATGCACTCCCCCTTGCATTCTCGTCGTCGAACGCCGTCGTGGCAGATCATTCTGTGGGAGTGTGGCTGCCGATAGTGATTCTGGTCGTCGTCAGTACCGTCATCGCCTATCTCACCGGCATCGCCGCGATCACGTTGCTGGGACCCACAATCGGGTCTCTCGTGGCCCTCACCGAGGTGCTGTGCGCGGTGATCGCAGCCTGGATCCTTGTCGGCGAATCCATCACCGTCATTCAAGGCATTGGCGGCGCTACGATCATCGCCGGTCTGGTACTTGCGCGCCTCGGTCAAACGACACCAAAACCGGTGGCGGTCGAATCTGTGACTGTCGAATAGATGACAAATGTCATGGCCGAAGAATGACGGATCGACGAGGGTTCCCCTGCCGAATACCGGCAGATTCCAGGTATGACCTCAGCACAGGCACTGCATCCACCCGTTGACGGCCGAGCACGCGACGCCATTCGATTGACCGGACTTCACAAGCGCTTCGGCGACGTGGGAGCAGTCAACGGCATCGACCTGAGCATCCGGCCCGGTGAAATCGTGGCGTTTCTCGGCCCGAACGGCGCCGGCAAGACAACAACGATCGACATGATTCTCGGCCTGTCGAAGCCGACGTCGGGTGACGTGAGCGTCTTCGGGATGGCGCCGCGCGCCGCGATAGCCCGCGGACTTGTCTCGGCGGTCATGCAGACCGGCGGACTACTCAGGGAACTGACAGTTGCCGAGACGGTGCAACTGACGGCAAGTCTGTACGCGCACCCTCGCCCCGTCGACGAAGTCCTGCGCCGCGCCGGAATCCTCGACATTGCCGGTCGACTCGTCAGCAAGTGCTCCGGCGGGCAGCAGCAGCGACTGAGATTTGCGATGGCTCTCCTCTCGGACCCACGGCTTCTCATCCTCGACGAACCGACCACCGGCATGGATGTCGAAGGGCGCCGCGACTTCTGGTCGGCCATCCGAGCCGACGCGGATCGAGGGCGCACCGTTCTGTTTGCCACGCACTACCTCGAAGAAGCCGATGTCTACGCCGACCGCATCATTCTGGTCCGGCAAGGCACTATCGTCGCCGACGGAACCACTACCGAGGTCAAAGCCATGGCGTCCGGACGAACCCTGCACGCAAGGGTTCCTGGCCTGACCGACGAACTTCTACGCGCGATACCGCACTCGGATGCCGTCGAACTGCGTGGCGAGGCACTGACGGTGCACTCCAGCAACACCGATGCCGTCGCGCAGTTCCTCCTGAACAACACAGCGGCCCGCGATCTCGAAATCGTCTCGCGCGGACTCGAAGACGCCTTCATCGCACTCACGTCGAACAACTCCGAAGGACAGAAGTGATGACCACTGCAACAGAACGAACCGTCGTACCACTGGGCGGGTTCAACACGACCTTGCTGCGTTTGGAACTGCGCCGCCTGACCCGTAATCGGCGCACGATGCTCTTCACACTTGTCATGCCGGTGGTCTTCTACCTGGTCTTCGGGTTGGGGCAAAGCGACGACGCTCACGACATCGGGCACGGCAATGTCGCGGCGTACATCATGATCAGCATGGCGTTGTACGGCGCGATGCTCGCTACCACCAGTGGCGGCGCGATGGTGTCGATCGAGCGAGCATCCGGGTGGAGCAGGCAACTTCGACTGACGCCGTTGACTCCGGTCGCGTACATTGCCGTCAAACTGATCATGGCCATGCTGCTCGGTCTGGCATCGATCCTCGTTGTCTATGTTGTCGGCTCGTTCACGTCCGCTCAGATGGACGGATCATTGTGGTTCACAACGGCATTGATCGCTTGGCTCGGATCGTCGATCTTCGCGGCCTTCGGCTTGTTCATGGGATACCTGCTGCCGAGCGAGAACGTCATGCAACTGCTCGGTCCCGGGCTCGCACTGCTTGCATTCGGCGGCGGCCTCTTCGTTCCGCTCCAGAATGGTTCGGTGTGGGCGACCATTGCTCAACTCACTCCGATGTTCGGCATCAACGCACTGGCTCACGCGCCGCTGACCGGCAATAGCGTCCACTGGACGTGGATCGTCAATATTCTGGTGTGGTTCGCCATCTTCGCCGCCGGAGCGATCTGGCGGTTCCAACAAGATACGGAGCGTGTGTAGTTGCCGAAGACCACTCGACCAATCGATTCCGTCGCGGCGCCGCGACGGAATCGTTTCGGCATCCTGTTTGCCGCCGTGTGGATGGTTTTTCTCGGTGGTCCACTCATCGAAGGATGGAACCTTCGCGGCGAACTACGGGGCTGGGTAGGGATTCTTGCGACGCTCACCTTCGGCGCTCTCTACCTCTACACCTTTGCCCGGGTACAGCAGCGCCGTCTCACTCTCAGCGGAGAACCGACAGTTCGCCGCGCGGTAGTCACGTTGGCCGGCCTGACTGCACTCGCCGCTGTGATCATCATCAGCGTCGGGCCGACCGGTCTCGCAACTGCGCCGTACCTCGCCGTCACGGCTGTGACAATGCTGCCGACCGTGGCCGGCGGCATTCTCACCTTGGCCATTGCCGCTTCGGTGGAAATCGTCAGTGTCAGCGCCGGATGGGGAAACTATTCGGGCCTGTCGCTCGGAGTGTGCGCCGCCGCGTTTGCCACGTGGGGCGTCATGTCCCTCATCAGACGCAATATTTCGATGGTCCACGAACGAGAAGAACAGGAACAGCGTGCTGTCATGGAGGAACGCGCACGAATGGCACGCGATCTCCATGACATCCTCGGGCACTCGCTCACCGTCATCACCGTCAAAGCCGAACTGGCCAACCGATTGTTGGACGTCGACATCGAGCGCGCTCGCAGTGAACTCGACGATCTCGAACGACTGTCCCGCGATGCTTTGGCGGATGTGCGCTCCGCAGTGAACGGGTTTCGAACCATCTCACTCCCCGTCGAGATCGCCCGCGCCCGAGAGGCTCTGCGTGCTGCAGGCATCGAAGATCATTCCCCGAACAGTACCGAAATGGTGCCGCGACACTTGCGGGAATTGTTTGCCTGGACCGTTCGTGAAGGCGTCACCAACGTCGTACGCCACAGCGCCGCAACACAATGCACCATCACCATCGACGAGAAGAGCGTCGAAATTTTCGACGACGGGATCTCCGGCGAGAATACGACGATCGGCAACGGGTTGACCGGACTGCGTGAACGCGCCGCAGCGGTGGGAGCCCGCGTGATCATCAACGCCGCCGCGCACCAGGGCTTTTCACTAAAGGTCCACGAACAGGAGAACACGTGAGCATCCGGCTACTACTTGCCGACGACCAGGCATTGGTTCGCGGCGCCCTGGCCGCACTCCTCGATCTCGAAACCGATCTGACCGTGGTCGCAGAAGTCGGCCGAGGCGACGAGGTTGTTGCGGCAGCGATGGAACACCGCCCCGATGTTGCACTGCTGGACGTGGAGATGCCGGGACTGGACGGGATTGCAGCCACGTCGGCGTTGCTGGAAGCGCTCCCACAAACACGGGTGCTGATCGTGACGACCTTCGGGCGGCCGGGATTTCTTCGCAAGGCGATGCACGCGGGAGCCACCGGTTTTGTCGTCAAGGACACCCCGGCGCGGCAACTCGCCGACGCGGTACGACGCGTCCATGCGGGGTTGCGCGTCGTAGATCCGACGCTGGCGGCAGACAGCCTCGTCAGCGGCGAATCTCCACTGACCGATCGTGAAACGGAAGTACTGCGCGCCGCGAAGGCCGGCGCGCCCGTTGCAGCTATCGCCGCCGAGCTATTCCTGTCAGCTGGCACCGTTCGCAATCACCTGTCGTCCGCGATGGGGAAGACCGGAGGTGCGACGCGTGGAGAATCTGCTCGAATCGCCGAAGCCAACGGTTGGTTATAAGAAGAGCAGGGTCCCCACATAGAGTCCCGTATCCGGCAATTCCGTCGCAATTATTGTTAATCACTCTCCCGCCTGCAGTTCTAACCCAAATATTCACGTATCCTGTTACCTGGTTCCGCGACAATGCGTTGCGGAACCGAATAGCGGAGTACCGACCCACCTTTGGTTACCTACCAGTTATCAGATGGTTGAGCGGACAACACAGGGGGAAGGCTCATGGCGCAAAGATTCAGCCAACGATTGAATGCGCTGTTCGAGTCCGCCCCTAATCACGTCACCAACGCCATGGTTGTGCGCAGCATGACCGAAGACGGTTGTCGCATCTCTACTCCCTACTTGTCGCAACTCCGCACGGGCGTCCGCACCAACCCTTCACCCGAAGTTGTCTCCGCCCTCGCCCGATTCTTCGAAGTGACTCCGGACTATTTTTTCAACCCCGACCAAGAAGTGCCCTTTCTCGCAAGCGGCGATTCCGACCACATTCTGCTCGCACAGCTTCACAACGATCGCCTACGCAATCTCACGTCTCGGGTAGTCGACCTGTCCCCAGCCTCACAGGCCCTTCTTGTCGAAATGGCCGAAAATCTCCGATCGTCCGAGAATCTTCCCCGGGTACCTCCCGACTCCAACTCGTACTCGTGGCGCGCCTAGACCCGTCGACACAAGTCATACGGGCACTGCTTTTCCTGCTCCCACGCACATAGCCCTATGCTGGGCAACGCAGCTGGTTCGCCCGGCGCGGTCATGAGGAGCCCCGAAGACCGTTCCTGGCGTCGAAGCTCCGTCAGCTCAGGCAGACGGAGTGAGAGGGAACCCGGTGAAAATCCGGGACTGTCCCGCAGCGGTAAGCAGGAACGACCGCCGTCTACATGCACTGGGCTTTTGCCTGGGAAGCGATGGCCAGTAGGTTCGATCACCACGATCGAGCGCCCGCGAGTCCGAAGACCTGCCGACTGTGTCGGGCACGCCGTGCCCGACGGTCCACCGCCTCGTGGAATGGGCGCGTAGATCTCGAGACGTGGTCGCATGTTTGATTGCGGCCTCATGAGGTGTACCCGTCTGCCGGCAGTGGCCATCAGTGCATTGGCAATCTGGAGAAACTCCGTGACAACAACATTCACCGCGACCGTGCTGGGCTCTCCGCGTATCGGTCCTCATCGCGAACTCAAACGGGCAATCGAAAGCTACTGGGCGGGGCGCATCGACGCCGACGCCTTGGCGCGAGTAGCCCGTGACCTGCGTCGGCAGGGCTTGGCCGACCTCCGTGACCAGGGAATCGACTCCATCCCGGTCAACACCTTTTCCTTCTATGACCAGATGCTCGACACGGCAGTGCTTCTCGGCGCGCTGCCCGAGAGGGTCGCATCCGTCGCCGATCCGTTGGACCGCTATTTTGCGGCCGCACGCGGCACCGACACCATCGCCCCACTCGAGATGACCAAGTGGTTCGATACCAATTACCACTATCTCGTCCCCGAGATTTCACCGTCCACGACGTTCTCGCTCGACGCCTCGAAAGTGCTCGGCGAACTGGCGGAAGCGCTCGCAGACGGCATACCCGCTCGCCCGGTTGTCATCGGCCCCGTCACGTTCCTTCTCCTCTCGAAGGCTGTCGGAACCGAAGAACCGCTTCTGACCCGGATCGATGAACTGGTTCCGCTGTACGCGGACCTTCTCGGCAAGCTCGCCGACGCCGGGGCCGCGTGGGTGCAGATTGACGAACCGGCGCTCGTCGGCGACCGCACCGACGAAGAGATCGAAGCCGCCCGGTCGCTCTACGAACAGCTTTCGTCGCTGTCGAATCGACCGGCAATCCTGCTGGCGTCGTACTTCGGCTCGTTGGGCGATGCGCTTCCCGCCCTCGCGTCCACCGCAGTCGAAGGTTTTGCGATCGACCTTGTCGCAGGACGTGATTCGATTGGGTCCGTCCCAGACCTCGCCCGCAAGCTCGTTGTCGCCGGAGTTGTCGACGGCCGAAATATCTGGCGAACGGACCTGGATTCGGCGCTGTCCACGCTGGGCGCTCTGCTCGGCAGCGTCGATACCCTTGCCGTCTCCACGTCATGCTCGCTCCTGCACGTTCCGTACTCACTCTCCCAGGAACCGGATCTGGACAAAGCCCTGCGCTCCTGGCTTGCATTCGGCGCCGAAAAGGTGCGGGAAGTGACCACGCTTGCCACCGCGCTTACTCTGGGGCGCGAATCCGTCGAGGACGAATTCGGCCTCGCCCGCGCCGCCGCGTCGACTCGCAAGGACGACAAGCGACTCAACGACGCCGGCGTGCGTGGACGTCTTGAAGCCGTGCTGAATTCGGCGACCAACCGCGCCCCGGCGGCGGAGCGTCGCAAGGCTCAAGCCGAATTGCTGCCGCTTCCTCCACTTCCGACCACCACTATCGGTTCGTACCCGCAGACATCCAAGATCCGGGTGGCGCGTGCGGCATTGCGCAACGGCGAGATCGACGAGCCTGAATACATCTCGCGCATGCGCGGCGAGATCGCGGATGTGGTTGCACTCCAGGAGAAATTGGACCTGGACGTGCTCGTGCACGGCGAACCCGAGCGCAATGACATGGTGCAGTACTTCGCCGAACAACTCGACGGCTTCTTCGCGACCGCGAACGGTTGGGTTCAGTCGTACGGCACGCGCTGTGTCCGTCCGCCGATCCTCTACGGCGACGTCTCCCGTCCGAAACCGATGACCGTCGACTGGATCACCTACGCGCAGTCCTTGACCGACAAGCCGGTCAAGGGGATGCTCACGGGACCGGTCACGATTCTGGCGTGGTCGTTCGTGCGTGACGATCAACCTCTCGCCGACTCCGCCAATCAGGTTGCGTTGGCGATTCGGGACGAGACCGTCGACCTGCAGGCTGCGGGCATCGGCATCATCCAGGTGGACGAGCCCGCACTTCGTGAATTGCTCCCGCTGCGTGCCGCTGATCAGCCGGCCTACCTGGACTGGTCGGTCGGGTCGTTCCGGCTGGCAACGTCGGGGGTCGCGGATTCCACGGCGATCCATACGCATCTCTGCTACTCGGAGTTCGGGGCCGTGATCGGCGCGATCGCGGGACTCGATGCCGATGTCACCTCGATCGAAGCGGCCCGTTCGCACATGGAGGTTCTGGGTGACCTCAGCGCCGTGGGCTTCGATCTGGGTGTCGGCCCCGGTGTGTACGACATTCACTCTCCGCGGGTCCCGAGCGTCGACGAGATTGCCGGTTCGCTGCGCGAAGCACTCGAGGCCGTCCCGGTGGAACGGCTGTGGGTCAACCCTGACTGCGGCTTGAAGACACGAGGTCTGGTCGAGGTTGAAGCGTCGCTGCGCAACCTCGTCGAGGCGGCAAAGGTGGTACGGGCGGAACTTTAGGGGGCTCCGCCCCCTGTGCGCCTTTCTGGTAGTTCGCACTGCCGGAAAGGCGCACAAGGGCCGTAGGCCCCTTTTTTAGTACATTCATATACAAAGGTGGCCTTTAATCACGCTAGAGTGACGCCATGGAAGCCGCAGCAGAAGAAACTCAGGGAACGGCCGGAGAGCTCAACTTTTGGTCGTTCATCGAGTTGGCGAACAAAAGACTGTCCGACGAGCACGGCTTTCGCCACCACCTCGCCACCGAGGTTCTCCTGACACTCAACCGCGCATCCAACGTGGTCACGTACGACCTCGAGTCGTCGATACACCGGCCACGCGGCTGGTCGTGGTCATCCTTCCGCCTGATGTTCGTCACCTGGCTGGCTGGGCCGATCGAGCCGAAAGCCGCTGCCGAGCTCACTGGAATGAGTCGGGCGGCCGTATCGAACCTGTCCAAATCGCTGCTTGCAGACGGCCTGATCGATCGCCGCCCTACCGAGAACGACGGCCGTTCGGTGCAGCTCTACCTCACCGATACGGGCAGAGACGCAATGGTCGAGGCGTTTCGCGAACAGAACGAACGCGAACACGCGTGGGTCAGCGTCCTCAGCGAAGCTGAACAGCGGATTCTTGTGATGCTCCTGGACAAACTGATCACCAATCGTAGCCAGTTCGACGTGCGCGGACGGAACTAGCAACACAACCCGTTCCTCTCGAAGGGTTGCACCTGTCACTTCATTTTAGTTAATGTGTTTACTATCTGGTCAAGGTGAGTCAGACGGAAACAGCACAGAAGGAGGCCGGACATGGCGTTTTACCGACAACTCGGCAATGTCCCCCCGAAGCGTCACACTCAGCACCGTGACGAAGCAGGCAACCTCTACTACGAGGAGTTGATGGGCGAAGAAGGCTTCTCCTCCGACTCGTCGCTCCTCTACCACCGCGAAATTCCGTCGGCGATCGTCGACGCCACGGTCTGGGAACTGCGCGACCAGAGCACCACACCCAATCACCCTCTCAAACCGCGCCATTTGAAGTTGCACGACTTGTTCCCGGAAAACATCTGGGCCGAAACCGACGTGGTGACCGGACGACGCCTGATCCTCGGCAATGCCGACGTCCGCCTGTCCTACGTCATTGCCGGCGCGGCATCTCCCCTGTACCGCAACGCAATCGGCGACGAGATGGTGTACATCGAGTCCGGTGAAGCCACCGTGGAAACGGTCTTCGGCGCACTCGAAGCACGCGAAGGCGACTACGTCCTCATCCCAATGTCCACGACGCATCGCTGGATCCCCAAGGGAGACAAGCCGCTCCGTGCATACGCGATCGAAGCGAACAGTCACATCGTTCCGCCCAAGCGTTACCTCTCACGCTTCGGCCAGTTGCTCGAGAACGCACCGTTCTGCGAGCGCGACCTGCACGGCCCCAGCGCGCCCCTGATCGCCGAAGGCACCGACGTGGAGGTCTTGGTCAAGCACCGGACGTCGGCCGGCATCGCCGGAACCCGCATGGTCTACCCGACGCATCCCTTCGACGTGGTCGGCTGGGACGGTTGCCTGTACCCCTACACTTTCAACATCTCCGACTACGAGCCCATTACCGGTCGCGTTCACCAGCCGCCGCCGGCGCATCAGGCGTTCGAGGGCAACAACTTCGTGATCTGTAACTTCGTGCCACGCAAGGTCGACTACCACCCGCTGTCGATCCCCGTGCCGTACTACCACTCCAACGTCGACTCCGACGAGATCATGTTCTACTGCGGCGGCGACTACGAAGCACGCAAGGGCTCCGGCATCGGCCAGGGTTCCATCTCGGTTCACCCCGGCGGACACGCACACGGCCCGCAGCCGGGAGCGTACGAACGCAGCATCGGTGCAGAGTTCTTCGACGAACTCGCCGTCATGGTCGACACGTTCCGGCCGCTCGAACTCGGCGAAGGCGCGTTGGCCTGCGAAGATGACAACTACGCCTGGAGTTGGGCAGGACGGGGTCCTGCGCAATGACGGTCATCTCCCCACTGCTGCGCGGTCTGTGCGACGACGCCGCCCTGTTCCCACCCGGCAATGCTCCTCTCGCCGAAGCAGTTCCATCGCACCAGTCGTACCTCGAAGCCGGCTACTCAGCATTGGTCGGCCCGTTCGTCTTCCCCGCGCCGCGATTGGACGAACTCTCCGCTCACGTTTCTACCGATCATCCTCTGGCACTGAGTCTCACGGTTCCTGCCGGCCCGGACGCCGTCGCGGCCGCAGTGGCAAAGGCCTTGGCCATCCCCGGCGTCGACGTCGTAGCGGTGGAGGTCGGAACACCGGCCGGCGTAGCGGCCGATCATGCTTTCGACGAACTGGCACGCATTCACGCCGCGTATCCCTACCTCGACATTTTTGTCGAGGTTCCCCGCGACGACCGACGCGACAGCTACATTGCCGCACTCGCAAAGGCCGGCTACAGCGCCAAGTTCCGCACCGGCGGAGTTCAGGCTGAGGCATATCCGGACGAGAACGAGCTCGCCGACGCCATCATTTCGGTTGTCCGCGAGGAAATTCCGTTCAAAGCGACTGCCGGGCTACATCACGCTGTTCGCAATACCGACCCAGACACGGGCTTCGAGCAGCATGGCTTTCTCAACATCGTGTCGGCAGTGGGCGCCGCGTCTGCCGGCGGAGATCGGTCCGATGTTGTTGCCGCACTGGCAGAACGGGATGGAGCCGCTATCGCACACAGCGTTTCCGAACTGGATGGCCAGGATGTGCGTCGACGCTTCCTCTCGTTCGGCACCTGCAGCATCTCGGACCCCTTGACCGAACTCGAAGACCTGGGACTGATCGACCGGTCCGAGAAAACAGAAGGAACACTCGCATGACCATGACGACCATCAACATTCCCACCGACTCGCTCTTCGGTCTCGACAACCTGCCGTACGGCGTGTTCTCCCCCGCAGGCGGCGCTCCGCGCGTCGGCGTGCGAGTGGGCGACTCCGTCATCGATCTTGCAGTGGCACTCGGCGATTCCGTCTTCGCGGAACCGACGTTGAACGCATTCATGGCGCAGGGCCGCGATCGCTGGGTTTCCGTGCGCAACCAGATCACCGAACTTGTTGCCGGGGAAATCCCCTCCGACGCAGTCTTTTCCATCGACTCCGTCGAGATGCACCTGCCGATCACTGTGGCCGACTACGTCGACTTCTACGCGTCGGAGAATCACGCCACCAACCTCGGTCGTCTCTTCCGCCCCGATTCCGCTCCCCTGATGCCCAACTGGAAGCACCTTCCTGTCGGCTACCACGGGCGTTCGAGCACCGTCGTCGTATCCGGTACCGACATCATTCGTCCCTGCGGCCAGCGCAAGAGCCCTGACCAGGCGAACCCGGACTTCGGACCGTCGCGTCGCCTCGACATCGAGGCCGAGATGGGCTTCATCGTCGGAACGCCGTCGACGATGGGCGATTCCATCACGCCGGACGAGTTTGCCAACCACGTCTTCGGCGCTGTTGTCGTGAACGACTGGTCTGCCCGTGACATTCAGGCGTGGGAGTACGTTCCGCTTGGCCCCAACCTGGGCAAGAGCTTTGCCACGTCCATCTCCCCGTGGGTCGTCCCGCTTCTCGCTCTCGAAGCTGCCCGCATCGACACTCCTGTCCAGGATCCCGAGCCCCTCTCCTACCTGCGCGGCGAGGAAAAGTGGGGACTCGACATCGATCTCGCTGTCGAGTGGAACGGACATGTCGTCTCCCGTCCGCCGTACGCGCAGATGTACTGGTCGCCCGCACAGATGCTGGCCCACACCACCATCAACGGTGCAGTCGCGAGCACCGGCGATCTCTTTGCGTCCGGAACCATCTCCGGCCCCGAGAAGAACCAGCGCGGCGCCTTCATCGAACTGACCTGGGGTGGAAAAGAACCCGTCGCTGTCGGCAACGAGACTCGTACCTTCCTCGAAGACGGCGACGTCATCTCCATCTCGGCCACCGCACCAGGAACCGGCGGTTCGCGCATCGGATTCGGCGAGGTCAGCGCGCGCATCCTCCCGGCCACGCAGGCAGATCGATAAGCACAACCACATAGCTCGTCTCGACGCCGCACAGGTGGTCCCGCTACTTCAGTGGGACTCCTGTGCGGCGTCGTCGTTCCGGTCGCGCCGAGGTGTTCCTTCGTCCGTTGGAGATTCCGGTGGACCCCCTGAAAGCGGACACATCCACCTTAGGTAAGGTTCGCCTAACTCACAGGGAGTACACAGCTGGTTCCCAGGTCGCGGACGACTGCGCCGGCTGTGCCGACTCCGTTGGCCGACACCGAGAACGGATTGACGATGACGCTTCTGCAGCGCAGTAGGACTTCACTTGCCCGCACGGTTCTGGGCGAGGACAACTACCGCCGTGTGCTCCGAGTGATCAATGATCGGCGGCAGAAGCCGCGTGTCGGCAAGGTGCGTTTCGGCGACCTCCGACGGATCGAGCCGATCTGCCGTGAATACGGTTTCGAGCGTGGGCGCCCGATCGACCGCTACTACATCGAGAACTTCCTCGACTCGCACAGCCGCCTGATCACCGGATCCGTACTGGAGATCGGCGAGCGAACCTACACCCAGGGATTCGGCCAGGGTGTCACCCGCTCGGACATGCTGCACGTCGCAGACGTGGAAGACGCGACCTACGTTGCCGATCTCACCGACGCGCCGAACGTGCCGAGCAACACCTACGACTGCATCATCCTGACGCAGACGCTGCAGATGATCTTCGATACGAAAGCCGCGGTGGCGACGCTCCACCGCATCCTCAAGCCCGGCGGCGTGGTGCTGTGCACCGTGCCAGGCATCAGTCAGATTGCCGACCCGGTGTGGAACTCGACCTGGTACTGGTCATTCACCGAATTGGCCGTGAATCGACTGTTCGACGGCCCCTTCCCGCGCGAGAGCGTCGACGTGCGCGCGTTCGGCAATGTGCTGTCGGCTACCGCGTTCTTGCACGGCATGGCCGACCGCGAGCTGAAGAGGCAGGAACTGAACGTCTTCGACCCCGAGTACCCCGTCATCGTGACGGTCGCAGCACGCAAGGGCGACGATGTCGAGGCGTGACGCCCTCGCCCGGATGCTCCGGCTACGCGCCCGGAAACAACGGCGTCGCGGCGGCATCCTGATGTACCACTGCATCAGCGAGGAGACCTACGATCCCTGGGCAATCTGTGTCTCCCCGAACGCATTCGACGACCAGATGGCGGTACTCGCCCAGGCGCGTGCCGCCGTCGACCTCGTGGACTTCGCCGGCCGCGATGCCTACACGCGCACCGGTTCACAGTTGGCCGTGACGTTCGACGACGGCTACGTCGACAACCTTGTCGCCGCACTGCCGGTACTGGAACGCTACGAGATTCCGGCAACCATCTTCGTCATCGGAAACGCCGTCGGTCGTACCCGCGAATTCTGGTGGGACGGTTTGCAACGCGCAGTGCCGAGCAGTGAACCACTACCGGATCGGCTGGATTTTCCGTTCGGACAAGGCCGGCGGGACTTCACTCTGAACGAGCGACCCGGCGACAGCGAGACGAATGCACGATGGCGCGCCGACAGCGGCGAGATCACAACCTCGCGCCAGGCGTTGTTTCGTGCGCTCTGGGACGTGATCGTCGTGCTGGAGCCGGCCGAGCAGGACGACGCGATTGATTACTTGCTGGCCTGGGGAGGCCGGGCGGCGACGACGCCCACGGCGCGAGTGGCGCTCGACGCGGAACAGTTCGCGCAACTTGCCGATCACCCGCTGATCACCCTCGGCAGTCACACACTCGACCACGTCTCGCTGACGGACCTTCCCGCCGAGCGGCAGCACACGCAAATCAGCGCGGGGCACCGCAAGATCGAGGAGCTGTCCGGCCGTCCGGTCACTCGATTCTCTTACCCGTACGGGCGTTTCGACGACACTGCCCGGGATGCGGTGCGCGAACTCGGAGTCGACGTCGCCTGCACGAGCGTGCCGATGCCGGCCATCGACAGCGACGACCCCCGCGTCCTACCGCGGGTACAGGCCACCGAGATGGATGGCGACCGGTTCACCCGTTGGCTCCGCGAAGACTACGGACTTCTCCGGGGGCAGCGTCTCTGATTACACGATCGAGCGTGAAAAAGCGTCGACGAGGCCAGGAGACGGTGATGCCAGAACCGAACCTCGCCGACGCAGTCTTGAAGGTGTCAGGCCACGACCGTTCGCTGCGGCACGCCGGAGTACTGGCTCAGCGGCCTGATCAGCGCATTGGACTGGCCTTGTTCGATGATGTGTGCCGTCCACCCGGTGATTCGACTCATCACGAAGATGGGAGTGAACATCTCGACGTCGAAGCCCATGAGGTAATAAGCGGGACCCGTGGGGAAGTCGAGATTCGGCTTGATTCCGGTGGCGCTGACCATCGTCTTCTCGAGGATGTCGTACATCTGCACCCACTTTTCGCCATCGGTGACCGCAGCGACCTCGATGAGGGCGTCCTTCATGGTCGGAACCCGCGAGTCACCGTTCTTGTAGACACGGTGTCCGAAGCCCATCACCTTGTCCTTGGCGGCTAACTTGGCCGACATCCATGCCTCCGCACGATCGGGATCGTCGATCTCGAGCATGTCGTGCATGACGGCTTCGTTTGCACCGCCGTGCAACGAGCCCTTGAGAGCACCGATGGCGGCCGTGACAGCGCTGTAGATGTCGGACAGCGTCGAGGTCACGACGCGAGCCGCAAACGTCGACGCGTTAAAGCTGTGCTCTGCGTACAGAATCAGGGA
Organism: Rhodococcus sp. 24CO; assembly: GCF_050586165.1. Taxonomy (NCBI): domain Bacteria; kingdom Bacillati; phylum Actinomycetota; class Actinomycetes; order Mycobacteriales; family Nocardiaceae; genus Rhodococcus; species Rhodococcus sp. 24CO. The sequence goes on from NZ_JAZFNF010000015.1 coordinate 33,851, forward strand.
TACTTCGAAAGCCTTGACGATTGCCTCGTCCGGTACCGCGCCGAAGCACATGTTGAGGAAGTTCCCGGCAAAACCCAATTCTGACTGCGGCGCTATGGGATCCTGGCCACGACGCCGGCGGAAGTCAGCAGCCACGATGGTCGGCAGAACCGCTGTCATGCGCAGCGCCTTGGCCAGATTCTCCGGTGCCGAGTTGTCGTCCTCGGCCGGGTCTTCGGCGCCCAAATAGCTGATGGCAGTGCGAACCACGTCCATCGGATGACAGTTGTCCGGCATTTTCGTCAGCAGTGACAGCAGCGACCGATCGGCGCGGCGGGCTGCACGCTCACGCAGACACAGCAATTCGAGCTGCTCGGGAGTCGGCAGTTCGCCGTACCAGAGTAGGTACGCAACTTCTTCGAAGCTGCAGTTGGCGGCAAGATCCTGCACCGCATAGCCGCGATACGTCAACGAATTCGTCTCGGGCACTACCTTGGAGATAGCCGTCGTATCAACAACAACTCCAGCCAAACCCTTGTAGATCGTCGGAATCTGTTCGGTCACGTCCTACTCCCCTCCACGCTGAAATTGAAAATGCCACTGTCGAATTCGTTGTAACGTTCGTACTCGAGAATTTCGTAGAGACGGCTGCGGTGCTGCATCTCACCGAGCAGTCCCTCTTGTGTGCCTTTCGCGTGAATCTCGCGTAGCCCCTTCTCGATGGCGAACATCGCCAGACGGAGGGTGGTCACCGGGTAGATGACGGCATTGAAACCGATCGCTTCCAACGTCTTTGCCGAGATGAGATTCGACTTTCCGAACTCGGTCATGTTGGCGAGCAACGGAACATCTACTGCCGCACGAAATTTCTCGAAGTCGGTCTCGGTAGCGAGGGCCTCCGTGAAGATCAGATCGGCACCCGCATCGGCATACGCCTTGGCTCGCTCGATCGCGGCATCGATGCCGTCGATCCCCGCGGCGTCGGTGCGTGCGCAGATCACGAAGTTGGAATCGCGCCGCGCCGAGACTGCGGCGCGAACACGGCGCACCATGTCTTCGGTGGGCACGATTGCCTTGCCGTCGAGATGGCCGCACCTCTTGGGGTTGATCTGATCTTCGAGATGCAGACCGGCAATGCCGTCGTCCTCGAAGATCGTGACCGTGCGGGCAGCACTCATGGGTTCACCGAATCCGGTGTCCGCGTCGACAAGCGTCGGAAGGTCGGTAACGCGGGCAATCTGCCTGCTGTGGCCGGCCACCTCGGTGAGCGTGGTCAGTCCGATATCGGGAAGCGCCAACCCGGCAGAATATGCTCCGCCGGAAACGTAGACACCTTCGAACCCGATTTCCTGAATGAGCTTGGCCGTCAACGGATTGATGGCACCAGGTAGTCGCTGTATCTTGCCTGACGTCAAGCCTGCCCGGAAAGCGATGCGCTTATCCGCGGCGGACGTCGAGGCTGCGACAAGGCCCGTCATCAGAAGATCCCCTTGGTGACCTTGGGTGCCCGAGCGAGTACGTCGTCGGAGACCGTGAAGGTGAGCTGATTCAGCTCACCCGCCTTCAGCTCTGCAGTGCGCTGCGCAGCGTCGAGGAAGCGGTCCTGCTCACCCGGCTCTATGACGCCCTCGGCGAGGGTGCGGAACTTCGCGATGTACTGATCGCGAGCGAAGGGACGCGCGCCCAACGGATGTGCGTCGGCCACGGCGAGTTCGTCGATGATGACCTCACCGCTCTCGAGAGTGATCTCGGCGCGGGCACCAAATGCCTTCTCGTCCGGATCGATCGAGTGGTAACGACGGGTCCATTCGGGATCTTCACGCGTGGAGATCTTGTTCCACAACTCGATCGTGTCCGGGCGCTGCGCGCGCTCGGGAGCATAGGAATGCTCGTGATGCCACGTACCGTCCTGCAAGGCCACAGCGAAGATGTACATCACGGAGTGGTCGAGGGTCTCGCGCGAAGCAGTGGGATCGAACTTCTGCGGATCACCGGAGCCCGTGCCGATCACGACGTGCGTGTGATGACTGGTATGCAGTACGACCGACGCGATCTGATCCAAATCACCTACACGCGAACGCATCCGACGCGCGAGGTCGATCGGAGCTTGGCTCTGGTACTCCGCGGAATGCTCCTTGGTGTAGGAATCGAGGATCGCGCGCTTCGACTCACCGGTACCCGGCAGCGGAACATGGTATTCCTTCTCGGGTCCGCCGAGCATCCACGCTATGACGCCGTCTTCGCCTTCCCAGATCGGAGAAGGTGCGCCTTCCCCGCGCATCGCACGGTCAACGGCTTCGACGGCAACCTTTCCGGCCAGCGCTGGAGCGTATGCCTTCCAGCTGGAGATCTCACCTTTGCGGGACTGACGGGTGGCCGTCGTGAGGTGCAGTGCCTGGCCGATCGCTTGGTAGACCGTCTCGGTGTCGAGTCCGAGCAGGGTTCCGATTCCGGCGGCGGCCGAGGGACCGAGGTGAGCAACGTGGTCGATCTTGTGCTCGTGCAGGCAGATCGCCTTAACCAGGTCGATCTGGATTTCGTATCCCGTTGCGAGTCCGCGGATCAGGTCCTTGCCGTCCCGTCCGGTGTGCTGGGCGACTGCGAGGATCGGCGGAATATTGTCACCGGGGTGCGAGTACTCGGCTGCGAGGAAGGTGTCGTGGAAGTCGAGTTCACGAACCGCGACGCCGTTGGCCCACGCCGCCCATTCCGGCGAGAAGGTGCCAGCAACACCGAACACAGTCGCACCGGGGCTGTATGGATGCGACTGCGCTTGGGCACGCGCGTTCACTACGGGACGGCGCACCAGGGAGGCGGCGGCAACCGCCGCGTTGTCGATGATCCTGTTGACGATCATGTCGGCGCTCGCATCGGCAACCTCGACGGAATCTGTCGCAACTTCCGCGATCTTCCACGCCAGATGCTCGTCCTTGGGGAACTCTTCGGCCGAGCGGCGAGTGCGTACGAGATGCGTCTTCATGATCCTCTTTCCACGTGTTTCGGTATCTATTTGCACGCTACGCAGCGCGGAGGACCCCGCAAAAGTGCTTACATATGCCTATTTGTGCAACAGCGACCTTGCAAAGTTGCGAACGTTGCGAACTTCGCCTCGGTAGTGTGATCTTTCATTAGTACCGAGGAGATTCGATGAAAAAGATGTATGCGGGTGCCCGTCTACGACGCCTCCGCGACGAACGCAACCTGTCACAGTCCGCACTCGCCAAGGTGCTCGAACTCTCCCCGAGTTACGTCAATCAACTCGAGAACGATCAACGCCCGCTGACCGTCCCGGTTCTGTTGAAACTCAATTCCGAATTCGACCTCGATGTCCAGTTCTTCGCGTCGGACTCCGATGCGCGTCTGGTTGCCGATGTCCACGAAGCTCTCGCCGAGACATCGGAATCCGGTGAGGTATCCCTGGCCGAAGTGGACGAGTTGGTAGCCCGGATGCCGGCCGTCGGACGCACATTGGTGATGCTGCACAGGCGATTACATGCCGCTACCGAGCAACTCGATCAATTCTCGACGCAATTATCCGGTGATGCAGTTCCCGAAACCGCTCTGATGCCCATGCCGTATGAAGAGGTTCGCGACTTCTTCTACGATCGCCGCAATCACATCGCAGCCCTCGACGACGCCGCGGAAAAGCTCTTTGTCGACAACAAATTGACCGTCGGAGCACTCGATCTTCAGTTGGCTCGACTATTGCGCGATCAACATGGCGTCACAGTCCGCATCCGCACTGACGAGCCGGACAAGTTGGAGCCCAAACGGTTCTACGACGGCGAAAAATCACTTCTCACCCTGGCCCGCCGACTCTCCGCGGGGCAACGCGCATTCCAGATCGCAATGCAGTTGGCCTTCTTCACCCAGGCAGAACTCATTGATTCCATTGCAGCAGAGGATGAGTCGTTGACCGCGGAGTCCGCCGCTCTCGCGCGCATCGGATTGGCCCACTACTTTGCCGGTGCACTACTGCTCCCCTACAGCGTATTCCTGAGTTCCGCGGAGACCCTGCGCTACGATATCGAGCTTCTGAGCCTGAAGTTCGAGGTCGGTTTCGAGACCATCTGCCACCGCCTGTCCACCCTGCAGCGACACGGGCAGCGCGGCATCCCGTTCTTCTTCGTACGCACCGACCGCGCCGGAAACATATCGAAGCGTCAGTCAGCCACCGCATTTCACTTCTCACGGGTAGGCGGTAGTTGCCCCCTGTGGGTAGTGCACGAAGCATTCGCCAGCCCTGGCCGCATCCTGACTCAGGTCGCAAAGATGCCGGACGGGCGAACGTATCTGTGGATTGCGCGCACGACACACAGCGGCGGGTTGGGGTACCTTGCCCCCGAACGAAATTTTGCCATCGGACTCGGCTGCGACATCACCTACGCGGAGCGCATGGTCTATTCGCGCGGCATACAGACAGACGATCCGGCCACGATCGTCCCGATCGGAGCAGGATGCAAGGTGTGTGACCGACCGTCGTGCGCTCAACGCGCGTTCCCTCAGCTGGGTCGGCCCGTATCGGTGAGTCAGAACAGCAGTAGCCATCTACCTTATCCGCAGGAATGATCGTCACAACAGTTTGATTCACGCTGATCCGATATCCGGAATTCCTTGCCACACAACCCTCGACGGATAAGACTAAGGCTCACCATCTTCGAGCGATCGAGAGTCCTGGCTCCCTGACGTCGCAGCAACCCCCTCTGCCTGAGGTGTGGGTGCTTTCTGCCAGGTCCGATGGAGGATTTGTGGACGCCGACCGACCCCATACGTCAGTGGGGGATGCTGCAGTCATCGTGATCGTGGGCGGCGGTCCTCGTGGCACCGGCGTACTCGAACGCATCCTCGCGCAGGAAGCGGTGAACTCAGACCCGACGCCACTAGAAATTCATGTGGTCGACCCGTATCCAGCTGGCGCCGGACGCATCTGGCGTGGCAGCCAGGCCCCTCTTCTGTGGATGAACTCCACTACCGCTGACGTTACGATGTTCACCGACAGCACCACAATCGTCGACGGTCCGATCGTGCCGGGGCCAACTCTGGCCGAATGGGTCGCCCAGAATGCGGATGAGCTCTGCGCCTTCCCCGAAATCGCAGACGAGATTCCGACCGTCACACCGGCGTCGTTTGCGTCGAGATCCTTGCAAAGCCGTTATCTGCATTGGGTATTCCAATCGGCTGTCGATTCTGCACCGCTACACGTCGACGTTCGGATACATCGTCGGTCAGTGATCGAGATCGATGACGCGGACGGTACGCAAATCGTCCGACTCGACAACGGTCGCGTGATCGAGGCAACGAGTGTCCTGCTGGCCCAGGGACACCCGGACGCGTTGGCCGCCCCGCGTGAGATTCACCTGAGCGACTTCTCCGCCGAACACGGATTGACCTACGTCGGCCCCGGATACACTGCAGACCTCGACGCCGGCATCATTGCCGAAGGTGAGCCGGTATTGATCGCGGGCCTGGGACTGGCGTTCATCGACTGGATGGTGCTACTCGCAGAGAGTCGCGGTGGTGTGTTCGAACGGGCCGACAACGGCAACCTTGTGTACTCGCCGTCAGGTCGAGAACCACTTCTGTACGCGGGATCGCGTCGAGGAGTTCCCTACCACTCCAAGATTTCGTACTCGATTGAAGACGCTCGACCGCCGCTACCGAGGTTCTTCACCGCGGATCTGGTGCCTGGCGACGGCCCGCTGAACTTCCACGAAGATATCTGGCCGCTGGCCTCGAAGGAACTGGCGGGCGCGCACTATTACGAACTGTTTGCTGCACATCCGGAACGGACTGTGGGCACGTGGGAAGAATTCGACAACGAATTTGCCTCGCTGAGTTGGGGATCGCCGCGTCTGGACGAATTGATCGAGAACGCCGTGCCGAAAGCGGAAGACCGAATCGATCTGGAGCGGCTCAACCGTCCACTCGGCGGCGAACGTTACGACGGATTGGACGCAGTTCAGAAACGGATCAGTGAGTACGTCAGGGCCGATATTTCGCGCAGATCGGATCCGTATTTCAGCGCCGATGCCGCTGTCTTCTCGGCACTGCTGTCGTCGTACATGACCGTCGGAGAGTTGTTGCGCCGTGGCCGAATTCCGGCGGAATCGGTCGCCAAAGATGTAGAGGGCTGGTTGCATTCCTTCTTCAGCTTCATTGCCAGTGGTCCGCCGCCGGAGCGACTCGAGCAACTGCTGGCACTCAATGAAGCAGGCATAGTGCAGTTCCTGGGCCCCGATACCGTTTTCTCCACCGAGATAGATCCGTCGACCGGAGACGGATTGTTTGTCGCGCGCAGCGCATCCCATACCGACATCGTCGCTACGCGCACCCTCATCGAAGCGCGCTTGCCCGTTGCCTCCATCAGTGCAAGCGGCGACGCACTGCTGCGTTCCCTGCACCGGCGCGGCGAGGCGGTTGAACTACGGGCCACCGTTGACAGCGCAGCAAAGCTGGCCGTGGACGGGACGTCGCGAATCTGCCACGCCGACAACACAGTTCATCCCCGTCGTTTTGCAGTCGGACCTTGGGTTGCCGGCCACAACTGGTCTGCGGCCTTCCCCCGACCGCGCACCAATGCGGGGTTCTTCCGGCACAACGACGCGCTGGCGGCGGAGATTCTTGGGGCTACACGACTGTGCGCCTTTCCGGTAGCGTCCACTACCGGAAAGGCGCACAGGGGCGAAACCCCTAGCTGAACACCAACTCACCCTCGTCAACCGCGACGGTGATGCTGCCACCCTCTTCGAGGAGATCGTCGAGCAGCATGTCGGCGATCTTGTCGTCGACAACCCGCTGGATGGAGCGGCGGAGCGGCCGGGCTCCGAACTCGGGTTGGTGACCGTGCTCGGCAATCCAGTCCACCGCGTCAGCTGTGAACTCGATCTCGATGCCCTTGGACTGCAACCGCTTACGGCTGTCCTCGAGCAGCAGGTCCGTGATCCGGTGCAATTGCTCGGTGTCGAGCTTGCGGAAGATCACGATCTCGTCGATACGGTTGAGGAACTCAGGCCGCATCGACTCGCGCAGCCGAGCCATCACACGATCACGCAGCGGCTTCTCCGCCGACTCTGCGTCACCGGTGATGAAGCCGAGTCCACCGGACTTGCTCGAGATGATGTCCGAGCCGAGGTTGCTGGTCATGATCACGACGGTGTTCTTGAAGTCCACCGTGCGACCCTGGCCGTCGGTCAGTCGTCCGTCGTCGAGCACTTGGAGCAAGGTGTTGAACACGTCCGGGTGTGCCTTCTCGATCTCGTCGAGCAGGATCACCGAGTACGGGTTACGACGCACCTGTTCCGTGAGCTGTCCGGCCTCGCCGTAGCCGACGTATCCGGGAGGTGCACCGACCAACCTGCTGACCGTGTGCCTCTCGCCGAATTCACTCATGTCGAAGCGCAGCATCTTGTTCTCGTCACCGAAGAGTGTGGCAGCCAAAGCTTTTGCCAGCTCTGTCTTACCGACACCGGTGGGTCCGAGGAACAGGAAGCTCCCGACGGGTCGATTCGGGTCGCTCATACCGGTACGGCTGCGACGCACTGCGCGTGCGATTGCGCGCACAGCATCGTCCTGACCGACCACCCGGCTGTGCAGTTCCTCTTCCAGCCGACGCAGGCGATCCTTCTCTGCCTGAGTCATCTGGCTGGCCGGGATACCCGTTGCGCGAGCGACAACTTCGGCAATCTGCTCCGCAGTCACGTCCGGTGTTTCCTCCGCAACGGGAGCCTGGGTCCCCGCCTTTTCGAGACGCTGTGTGACATTGTTGATCTCGTCACGCAGCTGCGACGCCTTCTCGTACAACTCGTCGGCGACTGCTTTCTCCTTGTCGCTCTCGAGCTGTTCGAGACGTTGCGTCAAGGCAGCGGTGTCCACGGTGGTCGTCTTCAGACGGAGCCGGGCGCCGGCCTGGTCGATCAAGTCGATTGCCTTGTCCGGCAGGAACCTATCGCCGATGTAGCGAGCCGACAGTTCCACCGCAGCGGTGATCGCCTCGTCGGTGTAGTGCACCTTGTGGTGATCCTCGTAGCGACTGCGCAAGCCACTCAAGATCGCGATAGCATCCTCGATCGACGGCTCCCCCACCTGAACAGGCTGGAAGCGACGCTCGAGAGCGGGATCTTTCTCGATGTGCTTGCGGTATTCGTCGAGTGTGGTGGCACCGACGATGTGCAGTTCACCGCGAGCGAGCTTGGGCTTGAGGATGTTTCCGGCATCCATCGCACCCTCGGCGCCGCCGCCGGCACCTGCGATGGTGTGCATCTCGTCGATGAACACGATCAGCTCGTCCTTGTTGGCCGTGATCTCGTCGATGACCTTGGTGAGGCGTTCCTCGAAGTCACCGCGGTACCGAGTACCCGAGACCATGCTGGACAGTTCGAGCTGGACAATTCTCTTGCCCACCAACGAGTCCGGCACTTCACCGTCGACGATGCGCTGAGCCAGACCCTCCACGATGGCGGTCTTGCCGACACCGGCTTCACCCACCAGAACAGGGTTGTTCTTGGTGCGACGGGAGAGAATCTCGATGGTCTGTTCGATCTCGTCGGCGCGGCCGATCACCGGATCGACGCCGCCGTTTCGGGCGCGATCGGTGAGGTCCACCCCGAACTTGTCGAGCATCGGAGTGTCGGAGTCACTCTCCTCGGCAGGTGCATTCGGATTCCGAACGGCGTTCTGCAACTTCTCCGGCGTCACACCGGCGGAAGCGAGCAGACGACCGGGAACGTGATCCATGTCGCCGGCCAACGCGATGAAGAGGTGTTCGGGGTCGATGTACGTCGATCCCAATGCCCGAGCCAACTGATGCGCCTCGAGTAGTGCAGTTTTTACGGCGCTGCTGAGCACGGGCGCAGTGAAGCCGCCCTGCTCACGGCCTTGTGGCAGCCGCTGGTCGATTGCCTCGACCACGGCTTTCGGGTCGGCCCCGGCGCGCTGCATGAGCGTGCGGACCGGGTCCTGCTCCGCCATGACGCGGAGAACGTGCAGTGCATCGAGATCCGAATCACCGCGAGCAGACGCTGCGCGAGCAGCCTCAGCCATAAGTTGCTGGGTGGCCCTGCTCATGAGCCGGGAAAGGTCGATGCGACCGGGACCCTCGGGCCCGAAGAATGCTGGCATTCCGAAGCCTCCTAATAGTAAGTTGAGCGTTCTTGACTCAAGTAACGTGCTCGGAGGCGAATCAATTCCCGAAGGCGTGGATTTGTTTCAACATCGGAAGTGGATTCGAGATTCCCGCTGGACAGGCGACGCCGCAGGGCGATTGTGCGGACGCGCGCTCGATCGTCCGCGCGTGCGCAGATTCGGCGCGCGGCACGCCTCAAACGAGATGGTCAAGCTCTGCTTCCATGACGCCGAAGCCTAAGCGGAGTTTCTCGTTTCCACAGTTTCTCGATCGGCGACGAGAGCAAGAGAAGAAACAGCGGGAAGTACGAAGTCGCCGGCACGAGCACACTGACGAGTAGTGCCACCACGAGTATCAGGAAAGTGACGACCTCGGCCGCGAGATCGGGTTTTGCACCCTCTTCACTCAACGACGGCTTGCGGACCAGACCCCACGCGACCACTGCCAGGCACGCAGCACTGGCGGCCATCGTCCCGATATAGAGAGCCCTGGTTCCCAGATCCTGCGACGGCGCGGCAACCAACGCCGTCGGGAAGGGCAAGAACACGATGGTCAGCACCCACAGTGCCAACCCGCGCACAACCACCTTGTCTGCGTCGATCACAAAACGAAGCAACCGATGCTGCGACCACCACAACCGGAAGATCACCAGAAAGCTCAGCGCGAAGGAGTAGAACTGCGCAGCGTTCTCGTGCAGCAACTCAGAGGTTGTGCCGTGGTGGTCGCTGGTCAGTTCGACCAACGGCAGAACGAGCAACGTGATCGCGATGGCGACGATCGCGTCGATGAAAGTGACGTAGCGCTCGAAGTAGCGGGTTCGTTCGGCAATCTCAGCCATTGCGGAAGCATATGCCTCACAACAAGAAACAGATCGGCGACGCCAGCTTCGCGTGAAACGGACATTTAACGAATCAAATTCGCTAGACCTAGTGGTCGACGCGCCACTCCCCATACTCGACGAATCGCCTCCATCAACTCCCTTCTGCTGGTCCCCCCTCGCCTTGGTATCTCGACTGTCCGCGCGCACCGAGGGTGCGTATCGTCACCACAGCGCCGCTATCACAACCACCGTCATCGCGTAAGGATCACGAAAAGTCATGAATGAGCGGATCACTCACTACCGCAACGGGAAGATTTTCACTGCAGCCGAAGTCGGGTGGGCCGAATCGCTGGTCGTCAAGGATCAGCAGCTCATTTTCTCGGGAGAGTCCGAGTTCGCGGAAATCCTTGCCCCCGACGCCGACGTGGTCGATCTCCAAGGCGCCGTGGTACTTCCAGGGTTTGTCGACGCGCATACCCACTTGATCATGATGGGTTTCTCACTGCAGAAGCTCGATTTACTCGACGCCACCAGTGTTGCCGACATTCAGACCAGCATCCGCACATTCTCGGAAGCGAACCCCGACGCCCCACGTCTGCTTGGACGCAGTTGGCTGTTCTCGGCACTCGGTGGGCAGCACCCGACGCGTGAGATGATCGACGCCGTTGTGCCTGATCGTCCCGTGTACCTCGACGCCAACGATCTGCATTCGGTCTGGGTGAACAGCGCGGCGCTACGAGAACTTGGCATCGATGCCGGCACGCCCGACCCGATCGGTGGTCGCATCGATCGAGACCCGAGCACCGGAGAAGCAACCGGAATGCTGTACGAGACCGCCGTGATGCTCTATGTGTGGCCGAAGCTGGCTGAACTCGCAACCGACGAGGACAGGGACACCGCCCTGGCGCTCGCGTTCCGACGCTATCTCGAAGACGGCGTGACCGGCGCAGTGGACATGGCGCTCGGCCCGGACGAATTAGCTTCACTGGAAAGAGCATTGGATGCGGGGAACGGAACACTGCCATTGCGGGTCGCTGCACATTGGCTGATGACGCGTGAGGACAACGACGCCGACAACGTCAGGCAGGTCCACGAGGTCATCGAGTTGCACAATCGCGTCCAAGGTCCGTGGCTCGCCGTCGCGGGCATCAAGATCATCATCGACGGAGTGATCGACAGCTGTACTGCTGCAATGAAAGAGCCGTATTCGGACGGGACCAACGCCGAACCCATCTGGGATCTGGAGTCATTGATCCCCGTCGTCACCGCCGCCGACGCCGCAGGCTTGCAGATAGCCATGCATGCCATCGGCGACGAGGCGTCCGAGATCGGGTTGACGGCACTCGAATACGCGATCGCAACCAATGGAGACATTCCCCGCCGGCACCGAATGGAACATCTGGAGTCGATCACCCGAGACAACGTCGAAAGGCTCACCCGCCTGGGAATAATCGCCTCGATGCAACCAGTTCACGCGGATCCCGCTATTCAAGAAAACTGGCGGGCGATGCTCGGCGACTATCGCGTGAATCGCGCCTATCCGTGGCCCGAATTCACCGAGGCCGGTGCGGTTCTCGCGCTGGGATCGGACGCGCCGACTGCGCCTCACCCACCGCTGCCGAACATGTTCATCGCCACTACCCGTATGTCGGCCATCGATCCGTCGCTGCCACCCAATCTCCCGCAGTACGCACTTCCTCTCGCAGAAGCTCTGGCACACGCCACTCGGGACGCGGCCTACTCGTGTCGGTGGGAAAACCTGACCGGACAACTGGTTCGGGGAAAAGCTGCCGATTTTGTCGTACTGAAACACGATCCGTTCACAGAAGGTGTCCACTCACTTCTCACCACCGAGATCGCGATGACTGTTGTCGCCGGGTCAGTTCGCTACGTCAACTCCGCACAAAACCCGCAGTAGTCCAACGACATTCACGGCACCTTCGACAACAGTCCCACCAGATCAGCGGGTTCGTCGACGTACAGGCTGATCCTGTCGACGAATCCGCTCTGCCGGTATCGTGGGATCAGCGCGGGCAGTTCGACGTGGATCGGTTGTCGCAGAACCACATCGACGTTGGTTCCGTCGAGATTCGGCAAGGTCAACCGGCCGCCTTCTATCTCCGGTGTTGTTGTATCGAATCGGCGCACGCACGCCGCCGACGCGACGAACCCTCGCTGGATCGAAGCGATGACTGTTCCGGATTGCCGCACCACAAACCGTGTGTCCGTCGCGAAGTGTGGGTTAACCCGATGCAGAGCCAGGTAGCCGAACAGCGCCACCAACGACCACACGGACGCCACTGCGAGAACCACACGGAGCCACGTCCAGGGCACAAGGAGGTGCAGCACAGCCATTTCGATGACGGTGGCAATGCCGAAAGCGACAGGAAGAACCAACGATCCACCGCTGGATCGAACGACGACGGCACCCTTCTCCACGACTGCGTCACGGCCTCGAATCCAGAGCCACAGTGCCCACAGGTTTGTGCCCGTGACTGTCATCGCCCCTCACCCTCGCCAGCCATTCGCGCCACGAGCGCGCGCTGAACCCGCAGTACTACCTCACGTTGCGCCGGGTCCGGAACAACATCGTCGAGAGAGACGGGCATGCCCAGTCCGACACCGGCGGACTGGGATCTCAGGTCCGCAATTGCCTGTTCGTCGAATTGAGCCAGGATGCTGCATGCGAGCTGCTCGATTGCGCGCTCGATCGAAACCGGCTCCTTCCCTTCGATACTCGACCATTCCGAGAGCGACGCGAGGTAGTGGGAACGCTTCTTGCCATCCGCGATCACCGACGCGTACGAGCGTAAAAACTGTTCGGGAGCGCTTCCCGTCATTGCCAGCACCTCGAGGAGATCTCGTTCACGCTCGAGCGCTCGCTGCACTCCCGGCGACGACGCGGAATCGACGGCCTCGGTCAAGGCCGACGCAACTTCCACAGGCAAGGCAGAAACGGTGCGTCCACTCTCGGCGTCCGCGAGCATCGACGTCAATCCGACGTGCCGACGCGCCAGTTTTGCCTGTTCGACCTCCACTGCTCCGATCAACGCTCGGAGATCGGCAACGGAATCGCTCACACCTTCTTCCGAGGTGTCTGCGGAGAACAACGCCGCTATCGAACCCAACGGGACACCCCGCTCGGCTAACCAGCGAATACGGACCAACCGTACGACGTCATCCATCGTGTACTCGCGATATCCGTTTGCCCGCCGGACGGGTTCCGCGAGCAACCCGAGCCGATGGTAGTGCCGCACAGTCCTCGGTGTGGTCTGAGCAGCCTCCGCTAGCTGTCCTATACGCATGAACCCAGTGTCAACCATGACGTAGCGTGAAGGTCAAGGGGAAACTCGAGAGCTGATCGTTACCGGCAGTTCGATAACGCAAGCGCGTAGCGCGGCGACAGAACGAGGGAGGGGCTCGAACACCTGAATCCACACTCTCGGGAGGACGCATGCGCAGGAGAACTCCGATTTCAGCCGTCATCGCGGCTACCGCACTGGTGACGGTCGCTGCCTGCGGGTCGACCGAAAGCACGCCTGGAGCGGTATCGAGTACACCCTCGGCAGCTCCCACGACGACAAATGATGTCGCGGCGACCGTGACGAGTTCCCTCCCGTCACAATCAGACACCAGCACAACCACATCCACGCCGGCGACAACGACAACGACAACGACAGCAGTACCCGCCTCGGGCCCCTGTTTGGATGTCGGCTCCGCACTCGTCGCCGATGCGATCGGCACGCTGGGTACCGACGTCAACGGGGGCAGTTGGATACCGAGATCCGCGAGCGAAGAGCAGATCGGTAATTGCCCTGACCTGCTCTGGGTTTCGGTCGACGGCGACGGTATCGGGGATGCGACGTACCAGTCGCACGTCTTGTTTTTCCGCGACGGGAGCTACCTGGGCACGGCTACCGGTAAGCCGTACTCGTACACACATGTCATCGACAGCAACGAGGATTCGGTGTCCGTCCAATACCGTTGGCTCTTGGACGACGATGCGTTCTGCTGTCCACAGGGCGGACCGAGCGTCGTGAACTTCACCTGGAACGGAAGCGCTGTGGTTGCCGACGGACAGTTCCCACCCTCCTGAACTATCGACCTTCAATACAACTGTGCCCCAGCGACACGTGGTCGCTGGGGCACAGTCATCCCTCGTACCGAGTTAGCCGTTGACACCCAACTCACGCAGGCGTGCCTTGTACAGTTCGACGTTGCCGAGCTTGACGTCCTCGTAACCACGAACCATGTCCGGGAGTGCCGCGATGTCGACGGCGCGGTCGTAACCGTCGGTGCCCAAGGCGCGGGACAGATCCGCGACGATGGTCTCGTACTGTTCGAGCAGTTCACGCTCGACCTTGCGGACGTGCATGTAACCGAACGGATCGAGCTTGGTGCCGCGAAGCTTCTTGCCCTTGGCCAAAACCTTCAGCGCCACATGCGCCTTCGGCCCGAACCCGATCTTCTTCTTACGACCCATCACCTTGAGAATCGGCGGGTGCAGCTTGTACGTCAGGTTCTCACCCGCAGGCACCTGGGACTTGACCTCGTCGATGAAGGCGGGATCGACCAGCATGCGAGCAACTTCGTACTCGTCCTTGTACGCGGTGAACTTGAACAGGCCACGGGCGACCGCTTCACTGAAGTCGGTGCGCTCGGTTGCGGCCCGCTCGGCGGTCCAGACCGCCTGAACCTGATCGATGTAGCGCGCAGCGACCTTGACGGACTGGAACTCGATCAACTGCGCAGCACGCAGTTCCACCAGTCGCAGGGTCTCACCAGCCAAGGTTGTCCCGGCGAACATGTGTGCCGGTGCGACGACCGGTGTGCGGACGGACTTGGCAGGCGTCGTGACTTCCTCGAACGCAATCGTGTCGGCAATTGCCGCGCGGCCCCAGCGGAATGCGGCGATATTTGCTTCCACGGCAACACCGTTGATGCCGATCGCCTCTTCGATGGCCTCAGCCGGCAGACGAAGTCCCCCGCTTTGGTATGCCGCACCGATCAGCAGGAAGTTGGCTGCTGCCGTGTTACCGAACAGCTCCTGCGCCGCGGCAAGTGCGTCGAACGAACGCAGCGTCCGCGAGACCTTGTCCAGGCGAGCCAGGAGGGAGGACTCCTCGGGGTAGCGAACTTCCTTGTCGTAGACCATGTCTCCGGTCGGCGTCTGCGACGTCGATGCGATGGAGATGGTCGACTCGTGGTTGCCGTAGTCGAGGTTCTTGTTGTCGGTCGCGGTCAGCAGGTCGAAGGCAACGATGCAATCCGCACTGCCCGGGGTGAGGCGGTTGGACGGCTCGAGCGCGCCGGAACTGAAACGCAGATGTGAGACAACGGGTCCGGCCTTCTGGCTGAGGCCGATCTGGTCCAGACTCTCCACCTCGAGGCCGGCGCGCAGTGCCGCTGTTGCCAGCACCTGGTTGACGGTGACGATGCCGGTGCCGCCGATGCCCGCGAGGAAGACGTTCTGGGTTGTGGTGAGCGGTCCGAGATCAGGATCTGCGACCACCGGCGGGACGGGACGAGCAGCCTTGGGAGCCTTCTTACCCGGTACCAGTTCGACGGTCACGAACGACGGGCAATCGCCGTCCATACAGGTGTAGTCGGTGTTGCAGGACGTCTGGTCGATCTTCGTCTTGCGACCGTACTCGGTGTCCACCGGCTGAACCGACAGGCAGTTCGACTTCACACCGCAGTCACCGCAGCCTTCGCACACCGCCTCGTTGATGACGACGCGCGTGTTGCGGGTGGGCAGGGTGCCGCGCTTGCGCTGACGTCTCGCGTCGGCCGCACAGTGCTGGTCGTAGATCAGGACCGTGACGCCCTTGATCTCGCGAAGCTCCTTCTGAGCCTCGTCGAGACGATCGCGGTGCCAGAGTTTGGTGCCCTTGGCCAGGGCACGCTTGCTGTGCCGGCCCGGATCGTCCGCACAGATGATGATCTGCTTGACACCCTCGGTGGTCAGCTTGTGGCTGAGTTGAGCAACGGAGAGGGCACCTTCCGCGTCCTGCGCACCGGTCATCGCCACTACCTCGTTGTAGAGCAACTTGTAGGTGATGTTCACGCCTGCAGCGATGCACGCCTGGACAGCCAATTGACCGGAGTGGAAGAAGGTGCCGTCGCCGATGTTCTGGAACAGGTGAGGCACGTC
>NZ_JAZFNF010000016.1:0-44181 GCF_050586165.1 Rhodococcus sp. 24CO
CCGATGGTACTGCACTCGACAGGGTGTGGGAGAGTAGGACACCGCCGAACACAACTTGAGAAAGCCCCCAACCTTCATGGTTGGGGGCTTTTTCGTGTCCCCGAAACATGAAGCTCATATACAGACAATCGTAGATTTGCAATCGAATGTAAGAATTCGGATATATCTATTCATTGATTGCAAATAGAACAGTCGAATTTACTTCTATGTCTGAATTCGATGAAAATACTCGAGAATTCGGAAATAGTTTCTCAAATCGTGTATTCGTGAATTGTTTTGATGTGTACGTTGCCAGGTATGAAAAGACTGGTAGGCGCATCAATAGTTGCAGTGGGATCCGTCTGTGCACTTGTCGGGGTGGCGAGTGCTGCCGCGCCTGGGGCGTCGTCGATACCCGCCGGCAATCCGCAGCATTTCATCTCCTACGACGTGACTCCCCGCACGCCGGTTGAAACGATCGACAGTTTCCATTACACGGTTGCGGTGGACACTCCTTTGAGCTCCGATTATGTCTACTATGCCCAGTATCAGATATTTGAGAAGGGTGGAGCCGGCTACTACTCGGGCATTCAGCCGCACCCGGACGGCACCGCCGGCGTTCGGTTCTCGTTGTTCGGTGCCGGTGGTGTGCCGCTGTCTTCGGAATGTCGATCGGGCGCTGACGGTGGCAATGGTGTCACCTGTGCAATTGATGTTCCCTATTCGCGGGGAACGGCGTATTCCTTCGACATCACGAAGTCGGGTTCGTCGTCGACGGCAACAACGTGGTCGGGAACGATCACCAATGATTCCACCGGAGTGGTCACAAAGATGGGGTCGTGGTCCACTCCAGCTGCATTCGGTGGACTGAAGAGTACGACTATCGGCTTCATCGAGAAGTTCTCCGGGATCAAGACGTGTGCCGACATTCCGGATGTGAGCGTGAGGTACTCGAAGGTGTCTTTCGGGAACGACAACCCGTCGTCTGGAGCAAAGATCTGGCCAAGTTCGAATGGCGGCAGCGGCATTTACACCTGTCTCGGTGTGACGCCCGCACAGTCTGCGTCCACCGTCGGTCAGTTCAACATTGCCAGCGGTGACAGTACGGTCAGCCCGGTATCGCCGACAACAGGTGTATCGCCGACAGTGCCGGTATCCCCAGAGCCCGATCCGTCAACGTCGATACTGAATCAACTCGGGGAAATCTTCGGCTCGTAACCGGATTCAGTCCGTCGGCGGAACGGGGGTCGATACAAGGCCTTCCGCCGGCTCACGAGGAATCGCAAGTTCTGTCTCTTCGAGGCGGCCGCGCAGTGTGATGCTGTCGGTGATCTGCCACTGGTCGGCTTCGCTGTTGTGTGCCGCCGCAACCGCGCGGCCTGACGCTGCCAGGTTTCCCGGTACTGTCTTGGCCACCTCGGAGAGACGGGCCGCTTCGTTCACGGGATCACCGATCACGGTGTACTCGAATCTTTCACGCGCGCCGACATTTCCGGCAACTGCGATACCTGACGCGACGCCGATGCCGGCATTGATTTCAGGTACTTCGGCGCATAGACGGATCTGGATCTGTCTGGCCGCTGCGAGCGCGCTGCCCGCATGGTTGTCGATCCGGTTCGGCGCACCGAAGATGGCAAGGGCCGCGTCGCCCTCGAATTTGTTGACAAATCCGCCGTGCCCGTCGACCTCGTCGACGATGACGTCGAAGAATCTGTTCAGCAATGCGACGACGGCGGTAGGGGTGTTTGTCGAGGCGATCGTGGTGGAACCGATGACATCGACAAAGAGAACGGATACATCACGTTCCTCGCCGCCGAGTTCGGGATTCTGACGCATCGCGTTGGCCGCAACCTCATGCCCGACGTGTCGTCCGAACAGGTCGCGAATGCGTTCACGCTCCCGCAGTCCTTCGGCCATTCGATTGAAACCGGTTTGGAGCAAGCCCAATTCGGTGCCGTCGTAGACAACGACGTGAGCACTCAGATCGCCGCGGGTGACTTGCTCCATGCCTCGGCGAACGGATCGGATTGGCGCCGCGGCAGATCGAATGTTGATATAGGTCAGCCCGAGTCCGACGCACAGGGTGATTCCGCCGATCACCAGAATGGCGATTGCAAGAGCCTGTCCGGAGGCTGGGCGGATGAAGCTGAAGATCGCGATCAACATCAAGCCGGTGACGGGGACACCGCTGCCGAGCATCCAGACCAGGATGGTGCGCCCGGTAATCCCGAGCACCGCGGATTTGCGGGGTGTCCCGGATTCGAGGGCGCGGGCTGCGATGGGACGAAGCGCGAACTCGCTGAGGAGATAACAGAACGCGCAGGTCGTGATTCCGCTGAAAGCTATGGTGAACAACACTTTCGGGATGGTGTTGGCGTCGACGATCCCGTACATGGTGGTGAATGTGGCTAACGCCACCGACCACAGGACGACCTGAACGCGAGTAAGACGCCACGGTCCGCGTAGCGCGGCGCGTTGATTCTCCGCTGTCGGCGGGACGTTGTCCGTTGCCCAGCGAAGATCATGGATGAGGCGTGTAGTTCCCCAGAGCAGCCCGACGATGAAAACGCACGCTGTGAATATCGGCACCGCGATGAAGTTGATCCACGCGAACTCCGATCGCATGATGCTCGGGCCTGGAACAACAACTCCGATGAGAACGACGGCCAGAACGGACCCGATCAGATTAGTGACCAGGAGCGGAGCAGTGAGGAGGGCTTGGACGCGAATGCGTCGTCGGCGGGGACTCTCGTCTGTTGATCCGAGCAGCCACGACCCTAGGGGCGCGCTCGGGACGTTGCTTGGCTGCATAGTGTGTCGAGACTAGTCGCACCGATCGCTTAGGGTGGTGCAGTGCGCTTAGTTATAGCTCGTTGCCGAGTCGACTACGTAGGTCGATTGACCTCCCATCTGCCCACCGCCAGACGACTTTTGTTGGTCAAAGCGGACGGCTCCGTCAGCATCCATGCTGATGACCGGGCTTACAAGCCGCTCAACTGGATGAGCCCGCCGTGCTGGTTGGTCGAGACCACGGGTGACGGTGACGACCTTTTGTGGGTCGTGACCAACAAGGCCGGCGAAGAACTGCGGATCACCCTCGAAGAGGTCGAACATGATTCGTCGTACGAACTCGGTATCGATCCTGGTTTGATCAAGGACGGCGTCGAGGCGCACCTGCAAGAGCTTCTCGCAGAGCATGTCGAAACGCTGGGTAAGGGCTACACCCTGGTACGACGCGAATATATGACGGCCATCGGGCCGGTCGACCTTCTGGTTCGTGATGCCGATGGTGCTTCGGTTGCCGTCGAGATCAAGCGTCGCGGTGAGATCGACGGTGTCGAGCAGTTGACGCGCTATCTCGAATTGCTCAACCGTGATCCACTGCTCGCTCCGGTGACGGGAGTGTTTGCAGCGCAACAGATCAAGCCGCAGGCCAAGACCTTGGCAACCGACCGCGGGATTCGCTGCCTTGTCCTCGACTACGAGGCCTTGCGCGGGACCGAGAGCACCGAGTTCCGGCTTTTCTAATGCCTCGCCGCAAACCGATGCCGAAACAATCTCGTCGTACGGGCAGTCGACGAGGTCCGGCCTCGGAAGAACCGCGGGGTGTGCTTTTTGGTGGGGCGGTGGTCCGGGAAGAACCCGGACCGGGCGGCGAGCTGTACATGGTTCGGCCGATTCCGGGAGCCAATGCCACGAAGTTCTATCGATGCCCCGGTTGCGACCACGACATCAGGCCGGGAGTTGCGCATGTGGTGACGTGGCCGTCGGAGCCTGGTGGGGCTGCGGAGCGTCGGCACTGGCACACCGGATGCTGGTCAGGCCGCGGCACCCGCAGCCTGACCAGACGGTGGTCGTGACGGATCAGTTTCGGGACTGCGCCCGCTGCTCGACCTCGCGGGTGTCGATTTCGGCAGTGTTGGTGTCTTCGATATCGTCCGAGTCGTCGGTTTCCGGTTCGGACTCTGTGTAACTGGTTTCCTCGTACTCGTCGTCGGTGAATTCCGAGGACGGCGGCGTGGTCGGCGCGTCGAGCAATTCGCTCTCACGGTTGACGGAGGCGAGCATCGCGGGTACCGAATCGAGCTGACCGCGGATTCCCAGGAGTTGCGCGAGAATACGGCCACGCAGAACACGCAGTTCTTCGGCAAGTTCCTTGGCGTGAGCGATCTTTCGCTCGGACTGATCTGTCGCGGCCTGTAGGCGACGCTGAGCTTCGCGGGTGGCGTCGGTCAATCGTCGTTCGGCTTCTGCCTTGCTGGATGCTTCGAGTTCGTCGACTGCGGCAACAACCTTGGCGCGTCGTTCGGCCATCGAGATGTCGAAATCCTCGCGAATCTGAGTTCGCTTTGCCTCGGATTCGGCGGCCAGACGGTCGCGCTCGGCCTGCGCGGCTTCGACGATGCGCGCCGCTTCGGTCTTGGCCTGCAACATGGTCTGCTCGTGCATGGTTTCCATCGCGTTGCGGCGGTCGTCGAGCTCCGCGATCAACGACTCGTAGTGCCCACGTAGGCGGGCACCGTCCTGCTCGGCGATGGAGGTCATCTCTGCTGCGTCGGCCTCGGCCTTGGCACGGACCTCGGATGCTTCGTCGGACGCCAGTCGGAGCATGCGGCTGATGCGATCGCTCATGCCCTCCGCGGTGGTGGGCGGAACGGACAGGCGGTCGACGTCCTTACGGAGATCGTCGATGTCGTCGCGGGCATCGTCCAACTGCTTGGCAAGGTCGCGGGCTTGCGCGGCTGCGGCATCGCGATCCGCAGCCGTCACACGCAGTTCTACGTCGAATCGCTCGAAGTAGTTGCGTACCTCGTCGCGGTCGTATCCCTTCCGTGCGATCTGAAACGGAAGTTGAATGGAACCGCGGTCCTGCTCGTATGCCATGGCGATAATCTACCTGGCATACCTGCAGGAGTCGGGCCTACTAGTGCGACGCGGCCGGTTCGACCAGTTCGACGAGCACACCGCCGGCGTCCTTCGGGTGGATGAAGTTGATGCGTGAGTTCGCGGTGCCGCGCCTCGGTGCGTCGTAGAGCAACCGGACGCCGCGTGCACGGAGCTCGTCGGAAATAGCTTCGATGTCGGTGACGCGGTACGCGAGCTGCTGCAGTCCGGGGCCGCTGCGGTCGATGAACTTGGCGATAGTCGAGTTCTCGTCGAGGGGTGCGAGCAACTGAACGGCCGTGGAGCCCGCCGGTGCACCGACGACGGAGAGCATGGCTTCGCGCACGCCCTGTGCTTCGTTGACCTCTTCGTGGGTCGAGACCATGCCCAGGTGCTGGGTGTACCACGCGATGGCGACATCGAGGTCGGGAACGGCAATTCCGACGTGGTCGATGGCGACGACGAGGTCGGAGGACAGCGCTGCGAGAGCGGGACTGGGGGAGGTCTGTGTCATACCGTTCACGGTAGCGCTACCGTTTAAGTAGTACACGTCGGGATGTGACTTGGCTCGTATACCACGTGCGCCCGAAGACTATGTCTCTTTTTGCAGCCGGAGGAAATCGTGACCAGTTCTGTGATTGTTGCCGGAGCCCGTACCCCGATGGGTCGTTTGATGGGTTCGTTGAAGGACCTGTCCGGGTCCGATCTCGGCGCCGTCGCCATCAAGGGCGCCCTCGATAAGGCCGGTGTCGCCCCCGAGCAGGTCGAGTACGTCATCATGGGTCAGGTGCTCACCGCCGGAGCCGGCCAGATGCCCGCCCGCCAAGCTGCCGTCGCCGCGGGCATCCCGATGAGCGTTCCCGCCCTGAGCATCAACAAGGTGTGCCTCTCCGGTGTCGACGCCATCGCCCTGGCGGATCAGCTGATCCGCGCCGGCGAATTCGACGTCGTCGTCGCCGGCGGTCAGGAATCGATGTCCCGCGCACCGCACATGCTCGAAAAAAGCCGCGAAGGGTTCAAGTACGGCGACGTCACGATGCGGGACCACATGGCCTACGACGGCCTGCACGACATCTTCACCGATCAGGCGATGGGACTGCTCACTGAGCAGGTCAATCAACAGGACGACACCCACATCACCCGCGCGGAGCAGGACGCCTTTGCCGCGGCCTCGCACCAGAACGCGGCCCGCGCCTGGAAAGACGGCCTCTTCGACAACGAGGTCGTCCCCGTCTCGATCCCGCAGCGCAAGGGCGATCCGATCGTCTTCGCGCAGGACGAGGGCATCCGCGCCGACACCACCGTCGAATCCCTCGGCAAGTTGCGTCCCGCGTTCAGCAAGGACGGCACCATCACCGCCGGCTCCGCCTCACCGATCTCCGACGGCGCCGCCGCCGTGGTCGTGATGAGCAAAGCCAAAGCCGAAGAACTCGGCCTGGACTGGATCGCGGAGATCGGCGCCCACGGTGTGGTCGCGGGACCCGATTCGACCCTGCAGTCCCAGCCGGCGCGGGCCATCGCGAAGGCCTGCGCGAAGGAAGGCATCACGCCCGCCGATCTCGATCTCGTCGAGATCAACGAGGCATTCGCGGCCGTCGGTATCGCCTCGACGCGGGAGCTCGGCCTCGATCCGGCGAAGGTCAACGTCAACGGCGGCGCCATCGCCGTCGGGCACCCCCTCGGGATGTCCGGAGCTCGCATCGCACTGCACCTGGCACTCGAGTTGGCTCGCCGCGGCGGCGGCATCGGCGCGGCCGCACTGTGCGGCGGCGGTGGACAGGGCGACGCACTGATCGTCCGCGTACCGAAGGCCTGAGCGTCTAAATACACCTGAACACCTCAGTTCGCTCTACGACGCCTCGTGGTATTTCTCACACCACTACGGGGCGTCGTAGTTGTTCGGGCACAATGGGGTTCATGGCGAACGTCTTCGATCTCAGTACCACCGCAAAGCGGTTCCGTTTCATTGCCGTCCTCGAGGCCTTCACGTGGCTCGGATTGCTGGTCGGAATGGCGTTCAAGTACATCCCCGAAGAGGGAATGGTGGCCGGCGTCAAGATCTTCGGTCCCTTCCATGGCGCCGTGTTCGTCATCTACATCCTGGTTGCGCTCTGGACTGCAAAGCAGTTGAAGTGGAATCTGGTCACCACGTTCTGGGCACTGTTTGCCAGCATCCCGCCGTTCGGCACGATCGTTTTCGAAGCGTGGGCCGCGCGCACAGGCAAGTTGGCGGAACTGTCCAAGGTGAACACAGCCGCTTCAGACCCCGCGCTCGCTTAAGTGAAGTAGGCCTCTTCGAAGGTTCCGGCAACTCGTGACAAACTGGGACTTGTGACTCGACCAGGATCCAGGCCCCCAGCGCGTTCGTCAGCAGTTGCAGCCGCTATGAGCGGCGCAGTCGACTTGTCCGTTCTCAAAGAGCGGGCCACGGCCCCACCTCCGCGTAATCCCAGCGGCGACGGGGCCGTTTCTGCTGCCAATGGGTCTGTCGTCGAGGTGACGGAAGCGAACTTCGAGGCCGAAGTTCTGGTCAAGTCGAGCCAGGTGCCCGTGATCGTCAATCTGGGTGGGCGCGCGTACGAGCCGTCTGTTGTTTTCACCGAGGTGCTGGAGCGGTTAGCCGCGCAGGCCGGTGGCCAGTGGATTCTTGCGAACGTCGACGTCGATGTGAGCCCCCAGATCGCGCAGGCCTTCGGAATCCAGTCGGTGCCGACGGTTGTTGCCGTCGCCGCCGGCCAGCCGTTGGCCGATTTCCAGGGCGCACAGCCCGAAGAGCAGTTGACTCAGTGGTTTGCCGCTGTTCTGCAAGCTACCGCCGGCAAGCTCAGTGGTCCTGCTCCGACGGCTGAGAGCGACGAACCAGAAGTGGAAGATCCACGGTTCGTTGCTGCCGAAACAGCTCTCGACGCCGGTGATCTCGACGGTGCGATTGCCGCCTACCAGGTGATTCTCGACGCCGAGCCCGCAAACGCTGAGGCCCTCAACGCTGTTCGCCAGGTCAAGTTCATGGCGCGTGCCCAGAACACCGACCCCGATGCCGTCGCGGCCGCCGACGCAGATCCGTCGAATGCCGAACTGCAGTTTGCGGCAGCGGACCTGGAGATGGCCGGACAGAAGCCGGAAGCAGCTTTTGCTCGCCTCATCGGCGTCGTGTCACGCAGTGCAGGAGACGACAAGGCAGCAGCGCGGACGCGTCTGCTCGAACTCTTCGAATTGTTCGATCCCGCTGAGCCCATGGTGATGGCAGCGCGCCGCAAACTGGCGGCAGCGCTCTACTAGGCCTCCCGCGACTGGCCGCTACTCCGTGTAGCGGCTGTCGCAGGACACCTGCCCACCAAGCACACCGGTACGGAAGGCGTCGACCCGGGCGAAGCCGCTCGGGACGGTGTCGCCGTTGACGTCGCTGGCAGCCAACCCGTCCGTCAACAAGCCGGAGACTGCTTCGTCGAGGTCGCCCGGGGACAGGGTGACCTGCGCACCGGACTCGGCTGCGTTGGTGGGGCTCAGTGCGGCTGTGATCACTCCGGCCAAGCACGCCGCCCGCAGCGCGGTCTGTGGTGTGTCGAGTGCCTGGCCACGTTGCTGCTGCATCGCGAGGGTGTACCGCGACGCGAGCAGCACGTATGCGTTGTAGTCACCGGTGATGTCGGTCTGCATCAATTCGCGTCGACCGGGCCGTCCCGGCGTTCCGCGTTCCGCCAGTTCGTCGACGTTGATGCCGATGGTGTTGGTCGAGGGGCAGAACGAGACCGGTTCGGTGGCGACGGCGTCGGCGCATCCGGTGTCCGCGCCGGTGAAGGTGACTGTCGGCGGATTCTCCAATTCGAAGACCGACTGGAACGTCGTCAGGAACTCCTGCAGGGTTTCCTCGGTGACGGGAAGTTCTCCTGAATCGTCTTCGGAGTCGAATTGCTGGGGCAGTTCGGCCCGCCGGGATTCGATTTCTTCCTGGTCGATCCGCGTGCAGGCAGACGCGCCGTCGGTGAACCCGATCTGAGTTGCGGTGACGCGTTCGAACGCGGAACCGTGGTGTGAGTCGGGATCGTTGGGATCGTCGTCACGGATAGCGACCGCAGAGGCGAGCACCTTGTTCAGGCCGTCGGATGTGTTCATGGTGAAGTGTGCTGCCTTGTCCTCGGCAACGTGCCGCAGGAATGCACCACCGAAGCAGTCGGCCTGCTGTTCGCGCACCAAGGCCGATTCGGACCCACCTTCGACGATTCCGGCTTTGCGCTGGACGGCATGGCCGTACTCGTGCGCGAAGATGAACGCGACGGCGACGTCCCCGAACTTTTCCTGCACCTCGGGAAGGAGAAGTTCGCGATCCCAGCCGATGGTGTGGTCGAGGCTGCAGTAGCCGGCGTTGATGAGGTCTTCGGTGGTCTCTTCGCAGAAGTCCGGGCCGTTCGATTCGGTGGGATCCCAGGAGATCAGCGTGTCGACGGGTTGGAACGGCTCGTTGAACAGGGTCGGATACTGCGTGTTCCAATAGGTTTCGATGTCGGTGATCGCGTTGGCAGCGAGGGCGTCGATCGAACCGCCGTTGGTGCCGACGATGTCGCGTTCGGCGTCGGGCGCACCGGGCCGCAGACCACTCGGACCGGACGACGCGTCGAGGCCGGCAACGCGGAACGGATCGTGGTAGATCGAGACGGCCTGGCCGCTCGACGTCTGCGAACAGCCGGTCAACACGGCAGCAGTTGCCAACAACGACGAAGTGACTAGTGCTGCTCGCCGGCCCACCATCAACGCTCCAGACTGATCCATATCGCGCCGTTGGCGGGAAGTGCGACCTGAGCTGACGCCGGCCGACCGTGCCACGACTGCGACGTCGCTGTGACCGCACCGAGGTTGCCCACCCCCGAGCCGCCGTACGTCTGCGCATCGGTGTTGAGGATTTCCACCCATCGGCCGGGCTCCGGTAGCCCGACGCGGTAGCTCGAGTGTTCGCTGCCCGAGAAGTTGAAGAGGCAGGCGACAATCGAGCCGTCAGTACCGTAACGCAGAAAACTCAGAACGTTGTTCTCGGTGTCGTTGGCGTCGATCCACGAGTAACCGCCAGGTGAAGTGTCCAGGGTCCACATCGCCGGATGCCGGCGGTAGGCAGAGTTGAGATCGCTGACCAGTTTCATCGCGCCGCGGTGGAGATTGCCGGTGTCGGGGTCGTCGAGTTGCCACCAGTCGAGGCCTCGTTCTTCGGACCATTCGGCGGTCTGGCCGAACTCCTGGCCCATGAACAGGAGTTGCTTGCCCGGGTGTGCCCACATGTAGGCGAGGAGCGCGCGAAGCCCCGCGGCTTTCGCGAAATCGTTGCCGGGCATACGTGTCCACAAGGTTCCCTTGCCGTGGACGACTTCGTCGTGGCTGATGGGCAGCAGGTAGTTCTCGCTCCACGCGTACATCAGCGAGAAGGTGATCTCGTGATGGTGGTAGGTGCGGTGGACGGGGTCGCGGCCCAGGAATCCCAGGGTGTCGTGCATCCACCCCATGTTCCATTTCATGTTGAATCCGAGACCGCCGACATTGGTCGCGCGCGTGACCCCAGGCCACGCGGTCGATTCCTCGGCAACGGTGACAACGCCACGATGCTTCTTGTGGACGGTGGCGTTCATCTCCTGAAGGAAGGCAACTGCTTCCAGGTTCTCGCGGCCGCCGTGAATGTTGGGAGTCCAGCCCCCCTCGGGGCGGGAATAGTCCAGGTAGAGCATGGACGCGACCGCATCGACGCGGAGGCCGTCGATGTGGAATTCGTCGAGCCAGAACAGTGCGTTGGCAACGAGGAAGTTGCGGACCTCACGTCGACCGAAGTCGAATACGTATGTACCCCAGTCCAACTGCTCGCCGCGTTGTGGATCGGCATGTTCGTAGAGCGGAGTGCCGTCGAAGCGGGCCAGTGCCCACTCGTCCTTGGGGAAGTGGGCGGGAACCCAGTCGACGAGGACGCCGATGCCGGCGGCATGGAGGTGATCGACAAACCAGCGGAAATCGTCGGGTGTCCCGAATCGTGCGGTCGGAGCGTAGTACGACGTGACCTGATATCCCCAGGAACCGCCGAACGGGTGCTCTGCGACTGGGAGCAATTCGACGTGGGTGAACCCGGTTTCGGTGATGTACTGCGCGAGTTGCTCGGCCATCTGCCGGTAGTCGAGGCCAGGGCGCCAGGATCCGAGATGTACTTCGTACACACTCATCGGTGACTGGGCTGGGTCGATGTGGGCGCGAGCCTCGAGCCACTCTGCGTCGTGCCAGATGTGGGAACTGGTGCTCACCCGTGACGCCGTTGCCGGCGGTACTTCGGCGGCGAAGGCCATGGGATCGGCCTTGTCCGCTACCGAACCGTCTCGCCCGTGGACGCGGAACTTGTACAGTTCGCCTGCCGTGATTCCGGGCAGGAACAGTTCCCAGACTCCTGTCGAACCGAGGACGCGCATGGGCGCGAATTGCCCACCCCAGCCGTCGAAGTCGCCGATAACGGTGACTCCGCGGGCGGCGGGTGCCCACACCGCAAACGAGGTTCCCTCGACTACTCCGTCCGGCGTTTCGTAGCTGCGCGGGTGGGCGCCGAGGATGTCCCACAGGCGTTCGTGCCGACCCTCGCCGAAGAGGTGGAGATCAAGTTCGCCGAGTGTGGGGAGGAATCGGTAAGGATCGGCAACGACGACGGTATGACCACCGGGGTAGGTGACCGAGTACCGATAGTCCATGAGCTCCGGGTAGGGGACCAGTGCGGCGAACACTCCACCCGAAATGTGGCGGAGGGGAAAGGTCTTCCCGCCGATGACGGCGTCGACCGACTCGGCGTGTGGCCGAAGTGCACGCAGCACTGTTCCGTCGGGGTGTGTGTGCGCGCCGAGGACGCTGTGCGGATCGTGGTGTTCGCCGCGGGCAAGCAATTCCAGATCGTGGGGCTCTGGAGCAACTCCGGCAGGCAGTTCGGCGGCCATCATTTACCTCCGCGGTATGCCAGGGAAGTTCTGGCGGGGTAGGGAACTGGCGGTAGCGCAAGAATGTGGGCGACGGACCGCCACGGCTCGAGGCGAACGAAATTTGCTTGGCCCCACTGGTATTGCTCGCCGCTCACTTCGTCGAGCACGCTCATGTGGTCGTGCCATTCGCGCCCTAGTGCCGGCATGTCCAGCCAGATCGTTCCCTCTTCCGCGGCAAACGGATTGAGGTTGATGACGGTGAGTACGGCGTCGCCGGTGATCGGATCGAACTTCGAGTAGGCGATGATCGCGTCGTTGTCGATGTGGTGGAAATGCAGGTTGCGCAGTTGTTGCAGCGCGGGGTGCGCGCGGCGGATGCGGTTGAGCGTGGTGATCCAGGGCTCGAGGGATTCGCCGCGCGCAGCGGCTTCCGCGAACCGGCGCGGACGTAGTTCGTACTTCTCGGAGTCCAGATATTCTTCACTGCCGGGTCGCACCGCTTGGTGTTCGTAGAGTTCGTATCCGGAGTAGACGCCCCACGTCGGTGCGAGTGTCGCGGCGAGAGCTGCTCGCAGCGCGAACATTCCGGGTCCGCCGTGCTGTAGCGACTCGTGCAGGATGTCCGGGGTATTCACGAAGAGATTGGGGCGCGCCTCGTCGGCTTTGGCCGCGAGTTCGTTGCCGAATTCCGTGAGTTCCCACTTCGCGACACGCCATGTGAAGTACGTGTACGACTGCGTGAAGCCACGTCGGGCCAGGCCGTACATGCGGGCCGGCCGGGTGAACGCCTCGGCCAGGAAGAGCACGTCGGGGTCGGATTTCTTGACTTCGGAGATCAGCTTTTCCCAGAAGTTGGGCGGTTTGGTGTGGGGGTTGTCGACTCGAAAGATCTTGACCCCGGCGTTGATCCAGTGGCGAACGACCCGCAGGATTTCCTTGTCCAACCCGTCTGGGTCGATGTCGAAGTTGATCGGATAGATGTCCTGGTACTTCTTCGGTGGGTTCTCCGCGTAGGCGATGGTGCCGTCGGGCAGAACAGTGAACCACTCGGGATGCTTTGCTGCCCAAGGATGATCGGGCGCGCATTGGAGTGCGAGGTCGAGTGCCACTTCGAGGTCGAGTTTGCGTGCGCGCGAGACGAACGCCTTGAAATCCTTGAGCGTGCCGAGTTCCGGGTGAACCGCGTCGTGTCCACCGTCTGCAGAGCCGATGGCCCACGGCGATCCGACATCCCCGGGTTCGGGAGTGAGCGTGTTGTTGCGGCCCTTGCGGTTGATCTCACCGATCGGGTGAATCGGCGGCAGATAGACAACGTCGAAACCCATTGCGGCAATGCGCGGTAGATCCTCCGACGCGGTTTTGAACGTGCCGTGCTTCGGAACCCCGTTCTCGTCCCAGCCGCCGGTGGAGCGAGGGAAGAACTCGTACCACGATCCGAACAGTGCTCGGTTGCGGTCGACCAGCACGTTGTGCGGTTCGCCCTTGGTGACCAACTCGCGCAGGGGATGCGCCCGGAGCAACTCGGCGACATCCGACGCAAATGCGGGGGCGACCCGGGCTGTCACAGGCGCGGTGCTGCGCAGCGACGCCGTCACCGCCTCCAGTTTCGCGCGGTTGGCGCGGGGCTGTTCCTGGGCGGCTTGTTCGAAAAGCCGCGCGCCGATCTCGAGGTCGTTGGCTAGCTCTGTCGGGCCCTGTCCGACGGACAGTTTGGCTTCGACGGCGTGTTTCCAGGTTGCGACGGGATCACTCCACGCCTCGATCCGAAACGTCCAGAGTCCCTCGGTGGACGGGACGAACACGGCGTCAACGGTGTCCGGTTCGCTGCCCGGGTCCATCTGGATGCGTATCGGTTTGGTTCCGCGGGGTCCGCGCACGGTGAGGGTGGCCGCAACTGCGTCGTGGCCCTCTCGCCATACCGTGGCGTGTACGGGAAACACCTCACCCACTACGGCCTTGGCTGGATAGTTACCCGAGATCGCGGGTACCACGTCGTCGATACCGAGGCGTCCTGTCACGGGAAGCTCCATTTCTGATGGTGGAGTGTTACTGGTGTGGCCGAGTTCAACCGTAGTGGGTACAGCGCCTTGTCGTCGCTCCAGCGGACACGGTGGTTCAACTCGACTAGGGTTCGCGGGGTGAAAGCCTTGCGTCGGTTCACTGTCCGAGCCCACATTCCGGAGCGCCTTGCAGCGCTCGGCCCCTTGTCCACCAACTTGCGTTGGTCCTGGCATCCCGAGACTCAGGATCTGTTCTCGCGCCTGGACCCTGAACTCTGGCAAGCAGTTCAGTTCGATCCGGTTCGAATGCTCGGAGAGGTCGATCCCGCTCGGCTCGACGAGCTCAGCAGCGACGATACGTTTCTTGCCGACCTCGACACAGCAGCCGCCGATCTCGACGGCTACCTGAGCACTCCGCGCTGGTACCAGTCGCAACAGGCCAAGGGGGTGTCGCTGGCTGGGGGAATTGCGTACTTCTCCATGGAATTCGGCGTCAGCGAAGTTCTGCCGAACTATTCGGGTGGCCTGGGAATTCTGGCCGGCGATCATCTCAAGGCCGCATCGGATCTGGGACTGCCGCTGATCGGTGTCGGACTGCTCTATCGCTCCGGCTACTTCCGCCAGTCCCTGACAGCCGACGGGTGGCAGGCCGAGCACTACCCACCCCACGATCCGCAGGGGTTGCCTCTACGTTTGCTGACGGATGCCGGCCCGTCGTCCGACGACGGATCACCGGTAGTCATCCACGTTGCGATGCCAGGCGGGCGAGTCCTCCGGTCGCGGGTGTGGATCGCGCAGGTCGGCCGAGTGCCCCTGCTTCTCCTCGATTCGGACATCGCCGAGAACGATCCCGATCTCCGAGGCGTGACCGACCGGTTGTACGGCGGCGATCAGGATCACCGCATCAAGCAGGAAATCCTGGCGGGTATCGGTGGCGTACGTGCGGTTCGGGCGTACACCGCGGCGTACGGATTGCCCGATCCCGAGGTGTTCCACATGAACGAGGGCCACGCCGGTTTCCTCGGTATAGAACGAATCCGTGAACTTGTCACCACCAGCGGGCTGGATTTCGATTCGGCGTTGGCGGCCGTTCGCGCCGGAACGGTCTTCACGACCCACACTCCGGTGCCCGCCGGAATCGACCGCTTCCCGGCGGATCTGGTTCGCCACTACTTCGGCGGTTCCAACGGCGAGAACGAATCGACGCTGCTTCCCGGACTGACTGTCGATCGCATCGTCGGGATGGGCCGCGAGTCCGACCCGTCGATCTTCAACATGGCGCACATGGGCCTTCGCCTGGGCCAGCGCGCCAACGGTGTGTCGAAGCTGCACGGCATCGTCAGTCGCGACATGTTCAACGGTCTCTGGCCGGGATTCGACGCTGACGAGGTGCCGATCGGCTCGGTCACCAACGGTGTTCACGCACCTACCTGGGCGGCGCCGGAATGGATGAACGTCGCCCGCCGGATCGTCGGTCAGGATCAGCTCGAGGAATCGCGCGGCTGGGAACGCTTGCACGAACTGTCCGCCACGGAACTCTGGGAAACGCGCAACGACTTGCGCGGCAAGCTTGTCACCGAAGTGCGTCGACGCGTGAAAGCGTCGTGGCTCGAGCGCGGCGCCACCGAAGCCGAACTGGGTTGGACCAGTGGCGTTTTCGACCCCAATGTGTTGACTGTCGGATTTGCCAGGCGCGTGCCGACGTACAAGCGACTCACCCTGATGCTGCGCGACCCCGATCGACTACGTGCGATGCTGCTCGACGAACAGCGGCCAGTGCAGTTGGTGGTGGCCGGAAAGTCGCATCCCGCCGACGACGGTGGCAAAGCGCTCATTCAGCAAGTGGTGCGGTTTGCCGACGAGACGGATGTCCGTCATCGCATCGTCTTCCTGCCGGATTACGACATGTCGATGGCCCGGTACCTGTACTGGGGTTGCGATGTGTGGCTGAACAATCCGTTGCGCCCGTTGGAGGCGTGCGGAACCTCCGGGATGAAGTCTGCACTCAACGGCGGACTCAACCTCTCCATCCGTGACGGATGGTGGGACGAGATGTACGACGGTGAGAACGGGTGGGCAATCCCGACCGCCGACGGCGTCCTCGACGACGTTCGCCGTGACGATCTCGAAGCGAGCGCGCTCTACGAATTGCTCGAACACGCGGTGCTGCCTACGTTCTACGACCGTGACGCTGCCGACCTGCCGACGCGGTGGGTCGAGAAGGTTCGCCACACACTCGAGAATCTGGGCCCGAAGGTGTTGGCGTCACGCATGGTTCGTGACTACGCAGTGCAGTACTACGCGCCGTCGGCAGAATCTGCTCGGGCTGTGGTGGCCGACAGCTACGCCGGAGCGCGCGAGGTTGCCGAGTTCCGTCGACGCATCGAATCGCAGTGGCCGTCCGTGAGCGTCGTGCAGGTAGACGGTTCCGGGTTGCCGGATACCCCGGAAATCGGTGCGACTCTCTCGCTGAAGGCTCAGGTTCGTCTCGCTGATCTGTCGGTCTCCGACGTCGAGGTGCAAGCCGTCATCGGACGCGTCACTCCGGGTGAGGAACTGACCGATGTGGTCACCTTCCCGATGACGCATTTCGGTTCGGAGGATGGCGTCGAGATCTTCGAAGCGGAAGTGGCACTTCCGGTTTCGGGCTCGGTCGGCTACACGGTCAGGGTTCTCCCGCATCACCGTCTGCTGGTCGATGCATCTGAACTGGGATTGGTGACCACGCCGTCCCTGTAGTCCCACGTTCTGCCCCGGACCATGTCGAGAAGGTCCGGGGCAGAAGTGCGTCAGGGCCGTGAATCGCGGATACGGGTCAGTGCCTTGCGGACGACCTCAGGTTTGGTCGTCTCCCAGAACGGAGGCAACGACGCCCGCAGGTACCCGGCATACCGGGCTGTTGCGAGACGCGGATCCAGGACGGCCACAACACCTTTGTCGTCGACGCTGCGCAGTAGTCTGCCGACTCCCTGGGCGAGGAGCAGCGCTGCGTGGTTGGCCGAGACACTGAGGAAGCCGTTTCCGCCGTGCGCCTCGATGGCCTGTTGACGAGCCATCAGCAGCGGATCGTCCGGCCGCGGAAACGGAATGCGGTCCAGGATCACCAGTGATAGCGACGGGCCGGGAACGTCGACGCCCTGCCACAGGGACAGTGTCCCGAACAGTGATGTGGGCTCGTCCTTGGCGAAGGCCTTGACGAGTGTTCCGGTGGCGTCGTCGCCCTGGCACAGGATCGGTGTGTCGAGGCGATCACGCATGGCTTCGGATGCGGCTTTGGCGGCGCGCATCGACGAGAACAACCCGAGGGTGCGCCCACCCGCAGCCTCGACGAGTTCGGCGATTTCGTCGAGGTAGACCGGGGACAAGCCGTCCCGGCCGGGTGTGGGCAGGTGACGGGCGATGTAGATGATTCCGGCTTTCGCATGGTCGAACGGCGATCCGACGTCGACCGAGTTCCAACGAAATGCGTTGGCGTCGGACGGTGCTTCACTTCCGATCGCGGTTCCGGAATCGGGGCGAACCGACGACTGCGCGGGTAGTCCCCAGTTGATCGCAAGACCGTCGAAGGAACCGCCGACGGTGAGGGTTGCGGACGTCAACACCACGGTCGATTCCGCGAACAGGCGTGAGCGCAGCAAACCGCCGACGGACAGCGGGGCCATCCGGACGGAGCGGCGGACCGACCCACGGAACTCGTCGGACGAGAGCCAGACGACGTCTTTGCGCTGGGCGGGATCTGGTTCGTCGAAAGCGGTGAGCACTCGTACGGCGCTGTCGTGAATGTCTTCCACCGAGGAGAGTGCCGCATTGCGGGCGGCCGCGGCTTCGGGATCGGCCGCCATCATGCCGGGCTTGGCCGGGCCGATAGCCGTGCGCAGGGCCCACGCGGCATCGCGGATGGCTGCGAGTGCCGGGGCTGCGCCGTCGGGAAGCCCGTCCCATCGTCCGGGGCGAAGTTCTTCGAGGAGTCCGGCCCAGCCCTCGCCGGCGGCCTCTAGCCGATCGGCGTCTTGTTCTTCGACGATCTTGCCGCAGCGACGAGCGGCTGCGCTGATGGCGGCCGCGGTGAGTTCGTCCGTCGCGACTCCGGTGACGCGGTCGACCAGTTCGTGGGCTTCGTCGATGACAACGACGTCGTGCTCGGGCAGGATCTGGATGCCGGTGATGGCGTCGATCGCGAGTAGGGCGTGGTTGGTGACCACGACGTCTGCCTTCGATGCCTCGACGCGGGCGCGTTCGGCAAAGCAGTCCTCGCCGACCGGGCACTGGTTCTTTCCGATGCACTCGCGGGACGTCACGCTGACCTGCCGCCACGCCTGATCGGACACGCCTGGCACGAGTTCGTCGCGGTCGCCGGTGTCGGTGTCCGACGACCACTCGGTCAAGCGCACCACTTCACGGCCCAGGCGGGAGACTGTGAACGGATCGAACAGTTCGTCCTCCGGCGGCTGCTCGGAGGCGCCGGTGTGGATCTTGTTCATGCACAGGTAGTTGTTGCGGCCCTTGAGGATTGCGAATTCCGCGCGGCGTCCGAGAGGCTTCTTCAGTGCATCGGCCAGGCGGGGGAGATCACGATCGACCAACTGCCGCTGCAGCGCGATGGTGGCCGTCGACACGACGACGGTGCGACCGGACTCGACGGCATGACGCAGGCTCGGCACCAGATAGGCCAGCGACTTACCCGTACCGGTGCCGGCCTGGACGGCAAGATGCTCACCGGTATCGATCGAATGCGCTACCGCCGACGCCATCGTGAGCTGGCTGGTCCGCTCGGCACCGCCCAGCGCCTGCACCGCTGTGCGAAGCAGTTCGGGGACATTCGGAAGTTCATCGGCCACTGAAGCAGGTTAGTGGATACCTACGTCAGAAATATCGACGCCACTCGAAGGCTCATGTTCGTCACGGCCGCTGAGCTGCACTCCGTGCTCGCGCATCTGCGTCAAAGCAGCTTCGATCGTGGCGGTTGCCACACCCGCGGTGAGTGGTAGGAGGACTGTGGTGGCAAAGCCGGCACGGACCGCGTCGAGTGCCGTGGCCTTCACACAGTGGTCGGTAGCGATGCCGACGACGTCGATGTCGGTGATGTCATGGGCCCGCAACCACTCCTCGAGCGTTGTGCCGTCCTCGGAAAACCCTTCGAACCCGGAGTACGCGGCGCTGTACGCACCTTTGGAGAACACGGCGGAACCGGCGATTGTTGCATCGAATGCCGGGTGGAAGTCCGCGCCCGAGGTTCCGACCACACAGTGCACCGGCCAGGTGTCGACGTAATCAGGGTTCTCCGAGAAGTGCGCACCGGGATCGATATGGAAATCGCGGGTCGCTGCGACGGCGTCGTACTCGTGCGAATCGACGAAAGTGTTGATTGCCGCTGCTACGGCAGCGCCGCCGTCCACGGCAAGCGCACCGCCTTCGCAGAAGTCGTTCTGGACGTCCACCACGATCAATGCACGTGCCGTCATCGCTGACCTCCACCGACAAATCGGACTGGCACCGCGGAATCTCCGCGCGAGAGCTTGAGACCTTCCCACGGGAGGCTGACCAGACCGGCCTTCACGACAGCTCGGCTCTCTTCGAGTGTGGGGACGCCGTCGACGGTTTTGCCGCCGCGTACGAGCGGAATCATCAGCTCGGTCGCGCCATCTGCAGCGGTGAACGGCGAGGGTGCGTCGGCGGGGTAGATCACTTCCTCGACCAGCGTTCCGGTCGGGCGGGCGATGCGCAGTGCCTTCTTCGCTCCACCTCGCGACGCTTTGTTGGTGCTGCGCTTCTCGACGGGAATTCCGTCGACCTCGACAAGTTTGTAGACCATGCCGGCCGTCGGAGCGCCGGAGCCGATGACGAGGGACGTGCCGACGCCGTACGTGTCGACGGGTTCGGCGCGCAGAGCGGCGATGGCATATTCGTCGAGGTCGCCGGAGACGACGATGCGGGTCTTGGTGGCGCCGAGGTCGTCGAGTTGTCGGCGGACCTGGCGGGTGACCACCCCGAGATCGCCCGAGTCGATACGCACCCCACCAAGCTCGGTTCCGGCTACGGCGATAGCGGTTTTCACGCCTTCGGTGATGTCATAGGTGTCGACCAGCAACGTGGTCGAGACACCGAGTACGTCGACCTGCGCGCGGAAGGCAGCGGCTTCGTCGGTTCCGCTGTCGGTTGTGTGTAGGAGGGTGAATGCGTGGGCGCTGGTACCCGCGCCCGGAACGTCGTGGCGACGGACGGCTTCGAGATTGGAAGTGGCGTCGAATCCGGCAAGGTACGCGGCGCGGGACGACGCGACCGCGGCTTGCTCATGGGTCCGGCGTGAACCCATTTCGATGAGCCGTCGACCGTCTGCGGCACTGACCATGCGGGCCGCGGCCGACGCAATCGCGCTGTCGTGGTTGAGGATCGAAAGGGCCAATGTCTCGAGCAACACGCATTCGGCAAACGAACCGCGGACGGAGAGGATCGGTGAGCCGGGAAAGTAGAAGTCGCCTTCGCGGTAGCCGTCGATGTCGCCGGAGAAGCGGTAATTGCGCAGCCACTCGACGGTGGTGTCGTCCAGGAACTTCGAGACGATCGCCAGTTCGGGTTCTCCGAAACGGAAGTGCTCGAGAGCGTCGAGCAGGCGCTGCGTACCGGCGACGATTCCGTAGCGCCTGCCATCGGGAAGTCTGCGCGCGAATACCTCGAAACTGCAGGTACGGAAAGCAGATCCGTCGGCCAGTGCGGCAGAGAGCATGGTGAGCTCGTACTGGTCGGTGAGCAGAGCGGTACTCGCGTCGGCGTCACGGGTGTCGGAGATTTGCGTAGGCACGCACATAACTCTAGGCGGGAGACCACGAGGGTGGGTGTTGTCGCCTCGGATCGCGCCGTACCCTGGAGACATGGTTTTCGGCTCTGCGACTGTTTCCACAACTGCCTCTGCGCCGCGCGCGGTTCCGGAGCAGTCGGAGGCTGTTGCAATCATCGAAGCTGTTGACAGGCCTTGGGTGACGATCGTCTGGGACGATCCGGTCAATCTGATGCACTACGTGACCTACGTGTTCCAGAAGCTGTTCGGGTACAGCAAGGCCAAGGCCACCGATTTGATGATGAAGGTCCATTCGGAGGGCAAGGCCGTCGTGTCCAGTGGTTCGCGCGACAAGATGGAAGCCGATGTTCGGCGTCTGCACGCGGCGGGACTCTGGGCAACGATGCAGCGCGACGACACGTAGGACTCGCTCACCTTCGACCAGTTCGAACCGATCACAAGAGGGGAGTCCGACGCGTGCGGACGTGGATCAAGAAGAACTCGCTTTCCGGAGTGAAGTTCAAATCCGAGATGGACGCTCATGAGGTGACCGTTCTGAGTTCGCTCGTCGAGTCGGTGATCGGACTGCTGGAAGATCGTGAGTCCGGCGCACCGCAGGACGAGTTGGCGGCGCTCACCGGTCTTCGAACCGGTAATTCGGAAGCGCCCGACAACCCGGTTCTGGCGCGGTTGCTCCCCGATTTTCAGCGAACCGACCCCAGCAAGGCGTCCCCGGATTCCGATGATCTCGACGACGCCGGCGCCAATGTCAACGGTGCGCTGCGGAGTTTGCACGAACCCGAGATCATCGACGCGAAGAAGGCTGCCGGCAGGGTTTTGCTGGCCTCGCTTCCCGTAGACGGCGGCAAGGTCCTCCTGACCCAGGAGCAGGCCGACGCGTGGCTGTCCGCACTCAACGACGTTCGCCTGGCTCTCGGCACCAATCTCGGTATCGATGCAGACACTCCGGAAAGTTTGGAGCCGGACGATCCGCGGGCACCGCATCTTGACGTCTATCACTGGTTGACATGGATGCAGGATTCGCTCGTTCAGGCGCTCATGCCGTGATCACCACGGCGCCGGGCCCCACGGATTCGTTGACCGACATCGCGGGTTTGACTGTCGGCCATCATCATCGACTCGACGACGACGCTGCATTGGGGTCGGGGGCGGCGACGGGATGCACCGTCGTGCTGGCTCCGGCGGGAGTGGTTGCCGGAGTTGACGTTCGGGGTGGTGGGCCGGGTACGCGCGAAACCGATCTCCTCGACCCGAGTCATTCGGTTCAGCAGGTCAATGCCGTGCTCCTGACCGGCGGAAGTGCCTACGGCCTCGCTGCCGCCGACGGTGTCATGCGCTGGCTCGAGGAACACGGCCACGGAATCGCGATGGGCCTGCCCGGCCAGGTGGTGCCGATCGTGCCGGGCGCCGTCATCTTCGATCTTCCGGTGGGGGACTGGAAGATTCGGCCTGACGCCGATTTCGGATATCTGGCAGCAGAATCCGCGTCGCGTGAATGTGCGACCGGAACAGTGGGCGCCGGTGTCGGTGCCCGAGCCGGTGGGATCAAAGGCGGCGTCGGAACCGCCAGCGTCGTAATCACGGACGGACCGGCCAAGGGGACAACTGTGTCGGCCCTGATCGTGGCAAACCCGGTGGGCTCTGTCTTCGATCCGCGTACCGGTCTGCCGTGGGGCGTCGGGTCCGAGGGGGAGGCGTCCTTCGGGATCGGCATGCCGATACCGTGCGAGCTCGACGCAGCCAACGCGATCGGCGCCAAAGGGACGGTGCTCAACACCACCATCGGCGTCGTCGCTACCGACGCGGCCCTCAGCAAAGCCGGGTGCCGACGCGTTGCGGTTGCCGGTCACGACGGTTTGGCCCGGGCAATCCGTCCGGCCCATTCACCGTTGGACGGCGACACGATCTTTGCGCTTGCCACGGGAACGCACACACCGGAATCGGCGATCGAGGTACCGGCGGCGTTCCCCGCGGATCTGCCGATCCTCGACGCTGTCTGTGCGGCTGCCGCCCAGGTCGTGGAACGCGCGATCGTCAAGGCAATTCTCGACGCGACATCCGTGGCCGGGATCCCGAGTTACCGAGACCTGTTCCCGTCGGCTTTCGTCTAGCCCGGCGAGCGCCGGTAACCTCGAAGTAGACACATCTACTGTGAGGACGCACGCGATGACGATGGATTTCAACAGTCCTGATTTCGGTTCACGGGCACCGGTTCCCGCGCCGAAGCCGCCGTCGGTGTGGAAGCAGTCCGCGGTGCTGGTCGGCGGTTTTGTCCTGGCGCTGTACGTCATCGAGATCATCGACGTCATTTCCGGTCAGAACGTCCAGAACGCTGGGGTCTCACCGCGAACGCTCGACGGTTTGTGGGGCATCCTGTTTGCGCCGGTGCTGCACGACGACTGGGCGCACTTGATCGCGAACACCATTCCCGTACTGATCCTCGGCTATCTCGTTCTGGTGTCCGGCATATCGAGGGGGTTGGCCGCGACCGGAATCATCTGGGTGATCGGCGGGGTCGGGACGTGGCTCGTTGCCGGAGCGAATACCAATCACGTCGGGGCGTCGGTGCTGATCTTCGGGTGGGTGACCTACCTGTTGACGCGTGGATTCTTTACCCGCAGTTTCGGCCAGATTTTGATCGGTGTTGTTGTCTTCGTGATCTACGGCGGAGTTCTGTGGGGCGTGGTGCCCAGCACACCGGGAGTGTCGTGGCAGGGGCATCTGTTCGGTGCGGTCGGCGGCGTCGTAGCGGCGTGGGCACTCTCCTCCGGCGATCGAGCGAACCGCGCCGGCGCCACAACACCTGCCCGACCAGCAACTTTCTGATCGGACGTGGGTCACAGCCACCGGGCGGTGTGACTTCGACTCGCCAAAACGACCGGGAGCTTTTTTGTTGACGGGTCGACGTGGCAGCATGACCTTATGCGCATGACCGTCCTGGGGTGTTCCGGCAGCGTCTCGGGGCCGGATTCACCGGCTTCGGGTTACCTGCTCACAGCGCCGGGTACCCCGCCGCTCGTCATAGATTTCGGTCCCGGAGTGCTCGGGGCTCTGCAGCGGTACGCGGACCCAGGGGACGCGACGATTCTGCTCTCGCACTTGCACGCCGATCACTGCCTCGACATGCCGAGCCTGCTCGTGTGGCGTCGTTACCATCCGAACCGGCCCGAGGGGCGAGCGCTGGTGTACGGCCCGACGGATACCGCCTGCCGGATCGGAACGTCATCCGCCGAGTGCGCGGGGGAGATGGACGATATTTCCGACACCATCGATCTCAAACTGTGGTCGGAGAACGAACCCGTTACCTTCGGTGAACTGACCGTCGTGGCAAGTCGCATGAATCATCCGCCCGAGGCGTACGGATTCCGGATCACGGACGCCGACGGCCGGATTCTCGTCTACACCGGCGATACCGGGATGTGTGACAACGTCGTCGAGCTTGCCCGTGGAGCCGACATCCTCCTTTCCGAGGCGTCGTGGACGGACAGTCCCGATCGGCCGGAAGGTATTCACCTGTCAGGCAAGGAAGCCGGCCGGATCGCGACGTTGGCCGGAGTGAAGGAACTACTCCTCACCCACATCCCGCCGTGGACGTCCCGTGAGGACGTCATCGCCGAAGCAAAATCCGAGTTCGCAGGACCGGTTCACGCTGTGTCCGCGGGAAGCGTCTACGACATCTGACGTGTTGCCTGGGGTGGGACGCTAGGCTCACGAAGGTGACTACACGAGAAGACGGCAGGGCGGACGACGAACTTCGCCCGATCAAGATCACCCGCGGGTTCACCAGCCATCCGGCCGGCTCGGTTCTGGTCGAGTTCGGAAACACCCGAGTGATGTGCACGGCCAGCGTCGAAGAGGGTGTTCCGCGGTGGCGCAAGGGTTCCGGGCTCGGTTGGCTCACCGCCGAGTACGCGATGCTGCCCGCAGCGACGCACACCCGCAGTGGACGTGAATCCGTCAAGGGCAAGGTCGGTGGCCGCACCCAGGAGA
Source organism: Rhodococcus sp. 24CO (assembly GCF_050586165.1). NCBI lineage: Bacteria > Bacillati > Actinomycetota > Actinomycetes > Mycobacteriales > Nocardiaceae > Rhodococcus > Rhodococcus sp. 24CO. Next base: position 24,576 of record NZ_JAZFNF010000016.1, read on the forward strand.
TCAGCCGGCTCATCGGTCGATCCCTTCGGGCCTGCATCGACCTCGCAGCCATCGGTGAGAACACCATTGCTCTGGACTGTGATGTCCTGCAAGCCGATGGTGGCACCCGTACCGCTGCCGTGACGGGTGCGTACGTAGCCCTCGTCGACGCGGTGACGTATCTTCGCGCTGCCGATCTGTTGAGTGACCCTCAGCCCATCTCGTGTGGCATCGCGGCCGTCAGTGTCGGCGTCGTCGACGGACGAGTGCGCCTCGATCTGCCGTACGAAGAGGATTCGCGCGCCGAGGTCGACATGAACGTCGTCGCCACCGATACCGGCACCTTGGTGGAAATCCAGGGCACCGGCGAAGGCGCCACGTTCCCGCGCTCGACCCTGGACAAGCTTCTCGACTCCGCGCTGGCGGGCTGCGAGCAGCTGTTCGAGATCCAGCGTCAGGCATTGGCGGAGCCGTATCCGGGTGCGTTGCCCGAACCCAAGAACCCGGAACCCAAGAAGAAGTTCGGTGCCTGAGCTGTGAGCGTACGAGTATTGGTAGCAAGTAGAAACGCCAAGAAGCTGAAGGAACTCCATCGCGTTCTCGACGCGGCCGGCGTGAGCGGAATCGAACTGGTCGGGCTCGACGAGGTGCCGCCGTTTCCGGAAGCGCCCGAGACCGGCGCGACATTCGAAGAGAATGCGCTCGCCAAGGCTCGTGACGGAGCCGCTGCCACCGGAATGCCGTGTATCGCAGACGATTCCGGTGTCGAGATCGATGCGCTGAACGGGATGCCCGGTGTGTTGTCTGCCCGCTGGTCCGGTACCCACGGAAACGACGGCGCCAACACTGCGCTGGTACTCGCTCAGTTGGGTGACGTGCCCGACGAGCGGCGCGGCGCGGCCTTTGTCTCCGCCTGCGCACTGGTGATCCCCGGCGGCGACGAGACCGTGGTCCGCGGCGAATGGCGCGGCGTCATCGGCCGGGAACCGGCAGGCGACGGCGGATTCGGTTACGACCCGATCTTCCGTCCAGACGGTGACACCCGCTCGGCGGCGGAACTCACTCCGGCCGAGAAGGACGCGGCCTCGCATCGCGGGAGAGCGCTGGTGCAACTGGTGCCCGCGCTGGCGGCACTGGCCGGCTGATCGCACACACGGCAAAGGCCCTGAACGTCAATCACGTTCAGGGCCTTTGCTTTACGGAAAATCAGAGGTTGTAGTCGCTCTTGACCTGGATGGTCCGCTTGTGTTCGAACACAAACGACAGGAACGGAATGGTGCCGGCCAGTGCCGTGGCAACCGTCGTGCCCGACTTCCAGCGCGCCTTGATAGCCAAGTCGACCGTGAACACCAGGTACAGCATGTAGAACAGCCCGTGAATCTGGCCGATGTAGAACAGCCACGACGGAGCGTCGGCGGAGTTTTCCAGGATCAGGTACTTGTAGACCATCTCACCGGTCAGGAACAGCAGCCACAGGCCGGTGATCCACGCCAGAACGCGGTAACGAACAAGCGCAGAAGCAACCTTCTTCTGCTTCTCGGCCTGCGCCTTGGTGGCCTTGTCTGAGGTGGTAGCGGTGCTCGCTTCCGGGCCGGTACTCACGTAGTGCTCCTATCGGGCTCGCGAGCGGCGAGCTGCGCAAGGTAGTCGTTGTATTCGAGCATTTGGCGTGCCTCGGGGTCATCGGCATCGAGTTCCGCGTCGCCGAACTGTGCCCGGGGACGCTGCGGTAGCAGATCGGCCGGAATCTCACGCGGCTCCGCTGCGGCTTCCTCGGCTTCGACCTCGTCCGGATCGGCATCCTCGAGCTGAACGAACTTGCGATATGCGTACACCACAAACGCGGCGAACAGTGGCCACTGCAACGCATAGCCGAGGTTCTGCCCGCTGCCGCCCACAGCTTCGAAGCGCTCCCACTGCCACCAGCCGAGCGACAAGCAGACCGCTGCTGACACCAGAACCAGCAGGATCAGCGCAGGTCGGCTTTTTGTAGGCTTCTTCGACACACTACGACGGTACCGCAGAGCTATAGTGCCGCGCCCTGCGATCTCCGACACGGTGTCGTAGACACAAAAACAGAACCCCACCGAAACGATCTCGATGGGGCTCTAGCGTTGTGCGCGAGGGGGGACTTGAACCCCCACGTCCTGAGACACTGGAACCTAAATCCAGCGCGTCTGCCAATTCCGCCACTCGCGCGCGGAATTCACAGGATACGCGATTGCCGACCCCGCGGCGGACACGGCCCTCATATGCAGTGGGCACGGCCCTCACATGGCTGGAACCGGGTCCGATTTTGCCGGTCGCCGTGGTTGTTCGGCGGTGCGTTGGTACCGCCATGCTGCGTGCGTGAGAGTTGTTGCGGGGACATTCAATTCAGCAGCCACCGCAGCGAGCAGCGAGGTTGCCTCTGCGCCGCCCAGCGGTTCGGCGCTACCGGCTGCCTCGGTGGCAAAACGAGTCAGTAGTTCCACCGAATCGGGTGTGAGTGTGCCGGACAGAAACAACAGCGCGTCGAATGTGCGCGTTCCAAACCCCGGAACCGACATGATTGCCGCTCGATGGGCGTCGGTGTTGCCGATATCTGCACAACCGGAGCATCCGACGGCAACCAGTGCTGCGGCGCCCAATGCTGCGGCCTCTGCTTTGGTGGAGTAGTTGCCAGGCACCCGCTGACGGTTACCGAGAATGACGGCCAGTTCGTCGCCGCGCTCGGCAAAGGCTGCCAGAGCGGAAAGGTTGTCGAGTGGCGCGTCCGACTGGCGGTGGTGACGCCACCGCGTGATGACGGCTCGCACGCCCGTCGTAGGTGTTCCGTACGCGGCGCGGGCCGAGAAGGCCGCGTCGAGGATGGCTGCTTCAGCCTCGTGTGCCCACCCATCGGTCCAGTGCGGCCACGCGGACTGTGGCAGCTCGCGTGCGATGAAGTCGATGACGATTTTTGTGGTGTCGGTACCCATGATTTCTCCCCCCGAGAAAGTTGTCCGATCGGACGCGCTGAACCTAGCGCGGGAGTCCGACAGGTTTTGGGGTGAAAGGCACGCGATGGGCCAACCGTCAAGAGGGTAACGATTTGGTAACGATAAATATGAGGAGTTCCTCAGGTTTGTGGAAATCCGAGTAACAGTCCCTGGCAGCGGGTTTGCGACCTACTCACGAGTCACTTTCTCGACATCCCGTGAGGAAGATCACCGGCTGGAAAGTCCAGTATTTCGAGCTGCCAGCAAACGTGAGGAAATCCTCATGATCCTGTGTCAGCCTTAACGTGCACGGAAGGCGCAGACATGCCGATTCTTTCGGTCGATATGCAAGACGTGCGCCCCGGGCAGACCCACAATTCCCACCTCGCCGCAGAGGTGACCAGGAGAGGACGTACGCGTGACGATCGATGACACGACACCTACAGGAAACGGACGCGACTCGAAGGATGGACGCCGCGTCGGCGTCGACGGGGGAGCCTCCCGCACGAACAGTAAAGGTGCGCTCGTCGATTCACTGAACAACGGATTGCCGTACGCCCTTGCCTTCGGTGGACAGGGCGCCCCGTGGCTCAGCACGCTCGAAGAACTCAGCCGCGACAACGGCCTGGAGCCGATTCTCACCGACTTGGTCAACGACGCGGCAGCGCGCCTCGCTCCGCTCGCGCAGGACCTCGTGGTGGTGCGCCCGATCGGATTCGATCCGGTCGCGTGGATTCTCGAAGCCGAGATCGTGGACGAAGAAGAAGGTGAGAAGCCGGCAGGTCCCTCTGCTGCAGCACTCACCGCAGCCCCTGTTTCACTCCCCGGCGTCTTCCTCACGCAACTTGCGGCGTTGCGTGCGCTGACTGCGCAGGGTCTCGACATTGCAGCGCATCCGCCCGTGTCCGTCATCGGACACTCGCAGGGCGTGCTCGCGACCGCTGCTGTTGCAGCTGGTGGCAACGACGACGGCGAGCTTCTTGCCGTTGCTCAGCTCGTCGGCGCCGCAGCCAGCCTGGTCGGTCGTCGCCGCGGCATCATCGCGAGCGCGTCGGGCAAGCCGATGGTCGCGGTGTCCAACGTCGATCCCGAGCGCCTCGACGCGATTGTCGCCGAACTGGCCCAGACCACGACGGACAATCGCGCAGCTGTCCTCGCTATTCGTAACGGCCGCCGCCGTGTTGTCCTCGCGGGACCGCCCGCTCAGCTGGCCCGCGTGCAGGAACGTTGCGAGCAGATCGAAGCGACCGAAGCCCGCGAGCGCGACGGCAAGAAGCGCGGCGGTTCGGTCTTCGCTCCCACCTTCGACCCGCTCGACACCGAGATCGGTTTCCACCACCCGGCGCTCGCCGACGCAGTCGACCTGGTCGGCAGCTGGGCAGCCCGCTGCGGCCTCGACGCAGATCGGGCCAGCGCACTCGCGCAGGCCATCCTGGTCGACCCGGTCAACTGGGTGCAGGCCGTCAATGGTGCCATCGACGCCGGCGCGCAGTGGATTCTCGATCTCGGACCCAGCGATCAGCTGACCCGTATGACGTCGTCCTCGCTGCGTGGGCAGGGTGTTGGCATCATCGCCGCGTCCACCCGCGGCGGACATCGCAACTTGCTCACCCCCGGTGCTGCGCCTGAGGTCTCACGTTCGTGGACCGAATTCGCGCCCAAGCCTGTAGCGCTTCCCCGCGGCCGCATCGGCGTCGAGACTGCCTTCACGAAGCTCACCGGTCGCTCACCGATCCTGTTGGCCGGCATGACTCCGACCACGGTTGACGCCAAGATCGTTGCCGCTGCTGCCAATGCCGGTCACTGGGCCGAGCTTGCCGGCGGCGGACAGGTCACCGAAGAGATCTTCGAAGACCGTGTCGCAGAACTGAAGATGCTCCTCGAGCCGGGCCGCGCGGTCCAGTTCAACTCGCTGTTCCTCGATCCGTACCTGTGGAAGCTGCAGCTCGGTGGCAAGCGCCTCGTGCAGCGCGCTCGTACTGCCGGTGCACCCATCGACGGCGTCATCGTCACCGCCGGTATCCCGGAACTCGAAGAGGCCGTTGCGCTTATCGAAGAGCTGTCCGAGATCGGCATCACCAACATCGCATTCAAGCCGGGCACCGTGGCGCAGATCCGTTCGGTGATCCGCATCGCCAACGAGGTTCCGAACTTCCCGGTCATCGTTCACATCGAAGGTGGCCGCGCCGGCGGACACCACTCGTGGGAGGACCTCGACGACCTGCTTCTCGACACGTACGCCGAGCTGCGTACGCGTTCGAACCTGATCATCTGCGTCGGCGGCGGCATCGGAACACCCGAGCGCGCAGCCGATTACCTGACCGGCCGCTGGTCTGTCGGAGCCGGCTTCCCGGCAATGCCCGTCGACGGCATTCTCGTCGGTACGGCAGCCATGGCGACGCTGGAGGCCACCACGTCTCCCGAGGTCAAGCAGCTCCTCGTCGACACACCGGGTACTCCGGACTGGGTCGGTGCGGGTACCGCCGAAGGTGGAATGGCTTCGGGCCGTAGCCAGCTCGGTGCCGACATCCACGAGATCGACAACGCCGCATCGCGCACCGGACGCCTCCTCGACGAGGTCGCCGGCGATGCCGACGCCGTTGCCGAGCGCCGTGACGAGATCATCGCCGCACTCGACGTCACCGCCAAGCCGTACTTCGGTGACATCGAGACCATGACGTACGCGCAGTGGCTGCGTCGTTACCTCGAGCTGACCGTCGGTATCGACGCGGCCAAGGAATTCGACTGCGGCGCAGACCTTCAGGACGCTATTGCCGAGGCAACGACGAGCCCGTGGCTCGACATCACCTGGCGTGCCCGCTTCGGCGAGATGCTCCAACGCACCGAGGCTCGTCTGCACCCCGTCGACCGCGGCCCCATCCCGACCCTGTTCGGCGATGCCGAGACCCTCGAGCGTCCCGAAGCTGCGATTTGCGCACTGCAGGCGTCGTACCCGGACTACACGAGCACGGTTCTGCATCCCGCAGACGTCTCGTTCTTCATCTCGCTGTGCAAGACGCCGGGTAAGCCGGTCAACTTCGTTCCCGTCGTCGACGGTGACGTGCGCCGCTGGTGGCGCAGTGACTCCCTGTGGCAGGCACACGATCCGCGGTACACCGCCGATCAGGTGTGCGTCATCCCCGGCACCGTTGCCGTTGCCGGCATCACGCGTGTCGACGAGCCCGTCGGTGACCTGCTCGATCGTTTCGAGAAGGCCACATACGACGAATTGGTTGCTGCCGGAACCACTCCGGTTGTCCTCGCGAGCCGTCGCCACCAGGATTCTGCTCCCGGACTGCTCGACGCCGTTCTCTCGGCACCGGATCTCCAGTGGGCCGGCCGCCTGACCCAGAACCCGGTACGTCGTCTCGGCGACCTCGAAGAGTGGAGTGCCGAGTCCGCCGACAAGGCTGTTCACGCCTCGACCGGATCGAGCCTGACAGTTGTCGACGAGACGCACGTCCTGCTCTCGGTTCCGCTGGTCGCCGACAAGTCGGTCGACATCACGATCACCATTCCCAGCTCCGTCGTCGACGGCGGCGCTCCGGTCGTCACCGAGGCCGATGCCGAAGCCGCGATGTCCGCATTGCTGGCAGTTGCTGCAGGACAGGAACTTCCGACCGTCAAGAACGGCACCGCGCGCCTCAATGTGGCGTGGGTACCTGACCGCATCGCCGATCACGCCGGAGTCACCGGTTCCGGTCTGCCGACCACACTGAGCGTGAGCGGCAAGGCCGTTCCCGACGTGGTTGTCGGAGCGTGCTGGCCCGCCGTCTTCGCCGTCCTCGGCGCAGCCAAGCTGGACAGTCTTTCAGTCATCGAAGGCATGCTCGACCTGGTCCACCTCGACCACGCCGTCAATCTGGTCGGTGAACTTCCGACCGAGACAAGCATTCTCGTGGTCAACGCCGAGGTCGCCTCGGTTCTGGACACGGACCTCGGTCGCGTCGTCGAGGTCAAGGTCGAGGTCGGTGCCATGCTCGGCGAGGGCCTCGAGGCCCCCGCAGTAGTCACCATGACCGAGCGTTTCGCGATCCGCGGACGCACCGGTGCAGGCGAACTCGCCGACCCGGCTCGCGCCGGCGGATCGATCAGCGATGCAGCAATCGACACCTCGCGTCGTCGTCGCCGTGACGCGAAGATCCTGGCTCCGGTCAGCATGGGCGCATTCGCTCAGGTTTCCGGTGACCACAACCCGATTCACACCTCCGACAACGCCGCTCTGCTGGCCGGCCTCGGAACCCCGATCGTGCACGGTATGTGGCTCTCCGCTGCAGCGCAGCAGGTTGTCACCGCAGTGGACCCGGCCGAGACTCGCACCCCGCCGCGTCGCCTGACCGCGTGGACCGCTCGTTTCCTCGGAATGGTCCGCCCCGGCGCCGAGATCGACGTCCGCGTCGATCGCATCGGTATCGATCAGGGTGCCGAGATCGTCGAGGTCGGTTGCCGGATCGATGGTGACCTGGTCATGGTTGCCACGGGACGCACCGCTGCACCCAAGACGATCTACGCTTTCCCCGGCCAGGGCATCCAGCGTCCGGGCATGGGCCTCGACGCCCGCGCTCGCTCGAAGGCAGCACGCGACGTCTGGGAGCGCGCGGACAAGCACACCCGCAAGACACTCGGATTCTCGATTCTTGCTGTGGTTCGCGACAACCCGGTCACCGTCAAGGCACGCGGCGTCGAGCACAAGCATCCGGACGGTGTTCTGCACCTGACGCAGTTCACCCAGGTCGCGATGGCTGTTCTCGGTGTTGCCCAGGTTGCTGAACTGCGTGAGTCCGGCACCTTCATCGAAGGCTCGCTCCTCGCGGGTCACTCGGTGGGTGAGTACAACGCACTCGCCGCTGTTGCCGAGGTCTTCCCGCTCGAAGCTCTCCTCGAGGTTGTCTTCCAGCGCGGCTCCGCGATGCACCAGCTGGTTCCCCGTGACGCAGCGGGCCGTTCCGACTACCGCATGGCTGCCATCCGCCCGTCGCAGATCGGTGTGTCCGACGACGACGTGCAGGACTTTGTCGCCGGTGTTGCCGAGGCGTCCGGTGAGTTCCTCGAAATCGTCAACCTGAACCTGCGTGGCAGCCAGTACGCCATCGCCGGATCCGTTGCCGGCCTCGACGCACTCGAGGTCGAGATCGATCGTCTCCGTGCGGAATTCGGTGGCAAGCGCGCCTACATCCAGGTTCCCGGCATCGACGTGCCGTTCCACTCCACCGTCCTTCGCGGCGGCGTGGCGGACTTCCGCGTATGCCTGCAGGACTTGCTCCCGCACGACATCGATCCGGACATCCTCATCGGCCGCTACATCCCGAACCTCGTTCCGAGGCTCTTCTCGCTGAGCCGCGACTTCGTTCAGGAAATCGCCGACCTGGTGCCGTCGGAGCAGTTGCAGGAAGTCCTTGCTGACTTCGACAGCTACGCAATGCGCAGCCACGAACTGTCCCGGATCATCCTGATCGAGCTGCTGGCTTGGCAGTTCGCCAGCCCGGTCCGCTGGATCGAGACCCAGGATCTGCTGTTCAGTGACGAGTCCGAAGGTGGACTCGGTGTCGAGCGCTTCGTCGAGGTCGGCCTCGGCGCTGCCCCGACCGTCGCGAACCTCGCATCGCAGACCCTCAAGCTGCCGGGCCGCTTCGGCTACCCGGTCGAGGTTCTGAACATCGAGCGTGAAGCTGCGATCGTCTACGGCACGGATGTCGATCCGGCCGCTGCCGACGATGACGACGAGGTGGAAGCACCCGCCGCCACTCCGGTGGCTGCCGCCGCCGCACCGGTCGCCGCTGCACCCGTCGCGACGTCCAGCGGACCGCGTCCGGACGACATCACCTTCAAGGCGCCGGACGCCACGAAGGTTCTGATCAGCCTGTGGACCAAGCTGCGTCCCGATCAGGTCGGTCCCGCCGACACGATCGAGGCACTGTGCGACGGTGTGTCCTCACGTCGTAACCAGCTTCTGGTCGACCTCGGTTCCGAGCTGTCCCTCGGCGCCATCGACGGCGCGGCAGATGCCGACATGGGCTCGCTCGCAGCCACTGTCGACAAGCTGGCCCGTACGTACAAGCCGTTCGGACCGGTACTTTCCGATTCGATCAACGATCACCTGCGTAAGGTCTTCGGCCCCTCGGGCAAGCGTCCCGGCTACATCGCCGATCGTGTCAAGAAGGTCTGGGAACTCGGCGACGGTTGGGCGCACCACGTCACCGCAGCGGTAGCGCTCGGTACCCGTGACGGTGCCAGCATCCGCGGCGGCGACCTCGGCGGCCTGACCTCCGGCGCTCTTGCCGACGCAGCAGCAGTCGACGCAGTCATCGACAGTGCCGTTGCTTCGGTTGCCTCCGCTCGCGGCACCAGCGTTTCGCTGCCGGCAACCGGTGGCGGCGGCGGTGGAACCGTCGACGCAGCCGCTCTGGGTGAGTTCACCGAGAACATCACGGGCCGCAACGGCGTTCTGGCTTCGGCCGCCCGCCTCGTGCTCGAGCAGCTCGGACTCAGCGAAGAGGCTCCGGCAGCAACCGTCGAGGACACCGAACTGGTCGACCTGGTCTCGGCTGAACTCGGTTCCGACTGGCCGCGTCTGGTTGCTCCGGCGTTCGACGCTCAGAAGGCGGTCCTGCTCGACGACCGTTGGGCAAGTGCGCGTGAGGATCTCGCACGTATTTGGCTGGGCAGCGAGACCCTGTCGGTCGAGAACTTCATCGGAGCCGGTTCCACCGTTGCCGCACAGGCAAAGTGGTGGGCCACCCGCGCCACCGACGAAGGCCGCACGACGCTGGCCGAGGTCTACACCCGCATCGCTGATGCGGCTGTGACGGCAGAATCCGACGCACCCGAGTGGGCCGGCGAGGTCGCAGTCGTGACCGGAGCCAGCAAGGGTTCCATCGCAGCAGCGGTCACGGGCAAGCTCCTGGCCGGTGGCGCAACGGTATTCGTCACCACGTCGCGTCTCGACGGCTCGCGTCTCGGCTTCTACCGCGACCTGTACCGCGAGAACGCTCGTGCCGGTGCCGCTCTCTGGGTGGTTCCTGCCAACATGGCGTCGTACACCGACGTCGACGCACTGATCGACTGGATCGGCAACGAGGCCACCGAAAATGCCGGTGGCGCAAAGAAGCTGATCAAGCCGGCTATGACGCCGACGATGCTCTTCCCGTTCGCGGCTCCTCGCGTCGGCGGAGAACTCTCCGACGCCGGCGCTCGCGCCGAAATGGAAATGCGCGTGCTGCTGTGGTCGGTGGAGCGCCTGATCGGTGGTCTGTCGAAGATCGGTTACGACAGCGACGTCGACACGCACCTACACGTGGTCCTGCCAGGTTCGCCGAACCGCGGAACGTTCGGTGGTGACGGTGCATACGGTGAGGCCAAGGCTTCGCTGATCGCCGTGGTCAACCGCTGGAAGGCCGAGCGTAACTGGGCCGAGCGAGTCACGTTGGCACACGCCGTCATCGGCTGGGTCCGCGGAACCGGTCTGATGGGTCACAACGATCCGATCGTCGACGCTGTCGAAGCTGCCGGTGTCCGTACCTGGTCCACCCAGGAAATGGCAACCGAACTGCTGAAGACGGCTACCGCGCAGTCGCGTCGTAGCGCAGCCAAGGCTCCGCTCGAGGTCGACCTGACCGGTGGACTTGCGGAGGCGAACCTCGACCTGGGCGCCCTCGCCAAGGAAGCCGCCGCGACCGCAGAGATTGCCGAGGCAGTCGACGAAGCAGTCGACGAGAACACCATCCTCGCGCTGTCCGCACCGGCACGCATCGATGCCTCGATCAAGGCTCCGAGCTGGCCCGAACTCGATGTCACTCCCGCGGACCTCGTGGTCATCGTGGGCGCCGGAGAGCTCGGCCCCTACGGTTCCTCGCGTACCCGCTTCGAGATGGAGGTCGACGAGCAGCTTTCTGCCGCAGGCGTTCTCGAATTGGCGTGGAACACCGGACTGATCGTCTGGGAGAACGACCCCAAGCCGGGTTGGTACGACGTCGAATCAGGCGATCTGGTGCCAGAGGCGGAAATCGCCGACAAGTACCACGACGCAGTTGTCGAGCGTTGCGGCATCCGCCGCTACGTCGACGAAGGCCAGATGATCGACAACACCGCACCGTTGCTCACCTCCGTGTTCCTGGACAAGGATCTGAGCTTCGTGGTCGGCAGCGAGGCAGAGGCTCAGGCCTTCGTCGAATCCGATCCCGAGAACACAGTGGCGTCGGTTTCGGCCGAGTCCGGTGACTGGACGGTCACGCGCCGCGCCGGCACCGAGATCCGTGTTCCGCGCAAGATGAAGCTGACGCGCAGTGTCGGCGGCCAGATTCCGACCAACTTCGACGTCACGAAGTGGGGCATCCCCGCCGACATGGCCGATTCGGTCGACCGCGTCGGACTGTGGAACATCGTTGCGACAGTGGACGCATTCCTCACGGGCGGCTTCACTCCGAGCGAACTGCTGCGTTGGGTTCACCCGAGCCTGGTGGCGAACACGCAGGGCACCGGCATGGGCGGCATGACGTCCATGAGGAGCTTGTACATCGACACGCTGCTCGGCGAGAACCGTCCCAACGACATCCTGCAGGAAGCTCTGCCGAATGTTATTGCGGCGCACGTCGTTCAGTCGTACGTCGGTGGCTACGGCGCGATGGTTCACCCCGTCGCGGCCTGCGCAACGGCAGCCGTGTCCGTCGAAGAGGGCGTCGACAAGATCCGCTTGGGCAAGGCCCAGTTGGTTGTTGCCGGTGGATTCGACGACCTGAGCGCGGAAGGCATCATCGGCTTCGGTGACATGTCGGCCACGGCCAAGACGTCGGACATGCACGCCAAGGGCATCGAAGATCGCCGCTTCTCGCGGGCAAACGATCGCCGCCGCGGCGGCTTCGTCGAGTCCGCCGGTGGTGGCACGATCCTGCTCGCTCGCGGTGACCTGGCACTGGAAATGGGCTTGCCCGTTCTCGGCGTTGTCGCCTGGGCCGGATCGTTCGCAGACGGTGTCCACACGTCGATCCCGGCTCCGGGAATCGGCGCACTGGGTGCCGGACGCGGCGGAGCGGATTCGCAGCTCGCACTTTCGCTCAACGCCCTCGGCGTCAGCGCGGACGACATCGCGGTCATCTCCAAGCACGACACGTCCACCGCGGCAAACGATCCCAACGAGGCAGAACTGCACGAGCGTCTCGCCGGGGCTTTGGGTCGCAGTGACGGTGCTCCGATGTTCGTGGTGTCGCAGAAGAGCCTGACCGGCCACGCCAAGGGCGGTGCAGCTGCCTTCCAGCTGATCGGTCTGTGCCAGGTGCTCAGCCAGGGCGTCATCCCGCCGAACCGCAGCCTCGACTGCGTCGACGACAAGATGGCCGAGTTCGAGCACCTCGTGTGGGCACGTCAGCCGCTCAAGTTCGGCGAGCAGCTCCCGCTGCGCGCCGGCCTGCTGACCAGCCTGGGCTTCGGTCACGTCTCCGGACTGATCGCGGTTGTCCACCCGCAGGCATTTGTCGAGTCGGTGCCCGCCGACAAGCGTGCGGACTATGTTGCAGCCGCACAGCAGCGCACCATCGACGGTCAGCGTCGCCTCGCCAAGGCAATGTGCGGTGGCGACAGCCTGTACGAGCGTCCCGCCGATCGTCGTCTCGGCGCCGACGGAACGCCCGCAAAGGCTTCGCGTCAGCTCGAAGCGGATGTTCTCCTCAGCGAGAACGCACGCCTGGGTGAAGATCAGCGTTACCGCTCGAATCTTCCTGGCTGCAAGTAGATAATCGCAGGATGGGAGTTCTGGGTATCGGTTTCGACCTCGTCACGGTGTCGGAGTTCGCCGAGCAACTGAAACGGCCGGGAACGGCTATGCTCGACAACTTCACACCGGGTGAGCGTCGGGATTCCAATACTCGGAGTTCCGATCCGGCAAGACATTTCGCGGCCCGGTGGGCGGCGAAGGAAGCAGTGATCAAAGCGTGGTCCACTGCTCTCTTCGCCAGCCCACCGGTGCTGGGGGAGATGATCCACAATCAAATCGAAGTCGTCTCCGACGCGTGGGGGCGCCCCAGCATCAGATTGCGGGGCGACGTCGCGAAACACCTCACCGACGTGAAGATTCACATTTCGCTGACGCACGACGGTGACATGGCCGGCGCGTTCGCCGTGATCGAATCGACTTAGGGTCGAGCTGGCGTCAGTCCTCGTAGTCGGCTGTGCCGCGGCCCTTCAATCGAGATTCCTTCTCCGCCACCAGAAGATACGCACCCATCAGACGCTTGAGTTCCACCACGGCGTCGGCGTGGCTCTGGCCGTCCTGCACGGAGAAATTCAGCATCGAATACACCACGTGCACAAGCACTTCCGCCATCATCATGCGGCGATCCCGCGGTGAGCGCGGTGTGAGTGGACCAAGCATCTTGGCGACGGTTTCCGCGAACTGCTTCTCGTGAATGACACCGGTTGCCCGCGTGGACGGCGTGGATTGCATTGCCAACCACACCTCGCGGCGGGACGGATCGGATGTCCAGAGTCCGGCCATGTGGTCGACAAAACTGTTGAGGAACCGCAGCCAATCGAGTGACGGCACCTCACCGCCGAACTGCGCCAGTTCGTGTTGCACCCCCACGAGGTCCTGACGGTTCAATTCGCACACGATGACGTACTTGTTGGCGAAGAACTGATACAGCGTCCCGATGGGAACGTCAGCGCGCGCCGCGACCTCTTCGCACGTGAACGATTCGAAACCGACGTCGGTGAGAAGTTCGCGAGAGGCGGCGAGAAGAGCATCGAACTTGCGCTGGCTTCGTTCCTGCGTCGGACGTTTGCGTGGAAGCAGTTCCTGAGGTGCGTCGCTCTGAGAATTTTCGAGTGCGGGGTCCGGCCGGCGGCGTAGGCGGTTGCGGGTGGATGGCTGCACAGATTCGAGGTTATCGGCATCTGCAGCAGAATTTGGCACTTGTGGAATATCCGGGCTCACCGAAAGATCACCCGACCGACTGCTGGAAATCCGACGACGTTGCCACCCTTCGATACTAGGGGACCGAACGTGCGCTGGAGGAGAGGGTTGCTCATCGGTGATTCGGGCACACTGGAGTCGGCGAGAAAAGGAGACCAAAATGGCCGAACAGTTGCGAGCTGCAGTACGCGAGCTCATGCCCCGCGCCCACGAGGATCTGACGCGGTTGGTTGCGTTGCGGTCGGTCGCGGATGCGCGGCAATTCCCGGCGGAAGAATGTGCGGCAGCTGCCGCCTGGGTGGTTGGCGCGTTCCGCGAACAGGGATTTGCGGACGCCGAGGCGGTCGAGACGTCGGACGGTTCCGCCGCGGTAATCGGATTTCGGCCTGGCCCGGCGGATGCCCCGACCGTTCTCCTGTACTGCCACTACGACGTTCAACCGCCCGGAGACGAAGAGCTTTGGAATTCGCCACCTTTCACGCTGACCGAGCGCGACGGACGGTGGTACGGGCGAGGCGCGTCGGATTGCAAAGGCAACCTCGTGATGCACCTGACCGCACTCCGAGCGCTCGCAGCAGCCGGGCAGGCGCCGGCTGTCAACTTGCGAATCGTCGCCGAAGGCTCGGAGGAGATGGGCACCGGAGGCCTCGAAGACCTGCTGAGGCAGCGCCCCGAACTGTTCGACGCCGATGTCATACTGATCGCCGATACCGGCAACACCGCAGTGGGGGAGCCCACGATCACGACGTCATTGCGCGGTATCGCCAATGTGGTCGTCCACGTCTCGGCGCTCGAAGGTGAGGTGCACTCCGGGGTGTTCGGCGGCCCGGCGCCCGACGCGATGACCGCGTTGGTGCAGATGCTGGCAACCCTGCACGACGAAGAAGGCAACACCACCGTCGACGGTCTTGTCAGCGATCAGCACTGGAATGGCGTCGAGTACGACGACACACAATTCCGCGGCGATGCGGGAGTCCTCGAAGGGGTCGATCTAGTCGGCTCGGGTTCTGTGGCCGACCAGGTGTGGGCGCGGCCGGCGCTCACGATCTTGGGGATCGACTGCCCGCCCGTGGTCGGCTCGGCTGCGGCAATTACGCCACGAGCTTCCGCACGGTTGAACCTGCGCGTTCCACCCGGCACGGACCCCGCCGAGGCCCAGGACTTGCTGATCGGGCATCTGCTGGCTGCGGCGCCGTGGGGCGTGCGGGTGAGCGTGGATCCGGAGGCGACGGGAATGCCGTTCGGTGCTTCCACGGGTGGGCCGGGATTCAAGCAGCTCACAGCGGCTCTGAGTGCGGCGTACGGCGCCGAAGTCGGATTTGCCGGACAGGGAGGCTCGATTCCCCTGTGTAGCGCGCTGGCGGAGCAGTTCCCCGACGCGGAGATCGCGTTGATCGGCGTCGAGGAACCGCAGTGCCGCATCCATGCCCCGAACGAGAGCGTCGACCCGTCGGAGATCGAGAATCTCGCGTACGCGCAAGCCCTGTTTTTGAGCCGGTTCGAATAGCTAGACGGACAGGTCGCGTCGCAACTTGGCGACGTGACCGGTGGCCCGGACGTTGTACTGGGCAACTTCGATCTTTCCCTCTTCGTCGACGAGGAAGGTGGATCGGATGACGCCCTGGACGGTCTTGCCGTACATCTTCTTCTCGCCGAACGCGCCCCAGGCCTGCAGCGTCGCCTTCTCCGGATCGGAGAGCAGCGGGAAGGTCAGCTCCTCGTTGTCGCGGAACTTGGCGAGCTTGGCCGGCTTGTCCGGTGAGATGCCGATGACGTCGAGGCCGGCCCCGTTCAATTCGGCGAGGTTGTCGCGGAAGTCACACGCTTGCTTGGTGCAGCCCGGCGTGCTGGCCGCCGGGTAGAAGTACACGATGACCTTGCGGCCTCGGTAGTCGTGCAACGAAACTTCGTTGCCTTCGGCGTCGGGGAGCGTGAAATCCGGCGCGGTATCGCCGGCAGACAATCTACTGTTCTCGGTCACGGGAATCGAGGTTAGTCGAGAAATTGCGCGCCAGGTGGGCGCGCGAGCAATCTGCTCCTCTACGGTAGAACCAGGTGTCGACGCCTGGCGTCTGCACGGACGTAGCGGCAACGAACATCAAGCGACAGCACACAGACAAGTTGGAGGACACGTGCCCAGGGACACCGAGAGCATCGAGCGCGAGATCGAGAAGGCGCGTAACCAGCTCGCGAGCACACTCGACGAACTGACGGTACGGACCAACCCGAAGCGGCTGGTCGAGAACACCAAGAAGACGGTGCTCGCCAAGCTCAACGAGCCGAACGTGAAGTACGCGTTGATCGCCGTGGGATCCGTTGTCGGACTCCTGGTCATTCGCAAGATCATTCGCTGATCACTCAGCGACGTCGGACATGAAGAAGGCCCCCATCTCGATGAGATGGGGGCCTTCTAGCAAGTGCGCCCACAGGGACTCGAACCCCGGACCCAGTGATTAAGAGTCACTTGCTCTACCAACTGAGCTATAGGCGCTCGCTCTTGCGAGACAGAACATTAGCCGACAGGCTCCTCAGTTTGCAAAACGCGTCGTTCCAATCGTGACGGCAGTTACATCGCACGTGCCTTTCAAGCCTGCGGCGGACGGGAATTCGTCCACCCCATCCGGCCCTCTAGCTGATGTGCGAGCGACAAAATTGTCAGCTCGCCGTTCGGTCGCGACACCAGTTGGACGCTGAGGGGGAGTCCGCCGGCCGAAAATCCTGCCGGCACGGCCGCCGCCGGATTGCCGCACACATTCCAGATCGAGCAGTACGCCGCGATCGGCAAAGCCTTGCGGACGGCGGACAGCAGTCCTGTGCCTTCGAGTTGACCGATCCGTCGTGGCAAGGCGGGTGTGGTCGGCATCAGCACTATGTCGTACGTGTCGAAAACCTGGTTGACGGTGTGCGCGATCCGTTGGCCACGCCGGTACGCGGCCCGGCCGACGCGCCGGGATGATGCGATCCTGCCGATCGAAGACAGTGCGCGAGTTCGCTTTTCGAGGAGATCGGGCCGATCGACGCGCAAGGCCTCGTCGCGTACGCCGCCGAGTACCTGGGGCAGGAACGACGCCGTTGCATCCGGGTATTCGGGATCATGTTCGTCGACGTGGTGCCCCAAAGCGCTCAACATTTCTGCGATCGCACGAACCCCGGCAACCACTTCGGGCGCCGGCCTCACGCCGCGTACGGGGCAGCGGGTGGACACCGCAATGCGGAGGGGGCGCAGCGGGGACGCCAAACCTTCGGTGAAGCCGGCCCCGAGTGGTTCGGCCCGGTAGTCGTCCACCGGTGTGGTGCCGGTGATGGCGTCGTAGACGAGTGCGCTGTCCTGGACCGAACGGGTGAGCGGGCCGAGTGTTCCGAGACTGCGCCACAGGTTGCCGTTCGGTGCGGTGCTTACTCGGCCGCGCTGCGCTTTCAGTCCGAACAATCCGCAGAATGCCGACGGAAGTCGGATGGAACCGCCGCCGTCGCCGCCGATTCCCGCGGCAACCATGCCCGACGCGACAGCTGCTGCTGTGCCGCCACTCGAGCCTCCTGTGGATACTGTTGTGTTCCAGGGATTTCGGGTGTAGCCGTGCGCAGCGGTCTCGGTGAACGGCCAGATACCGAACTCCGGCATCGTGGTTTTTCCGATGATGATCGCTCCGGCGTCGCGTAAGCGTCGCACTACCTCGGAGTCCGCCTTTGCGATCCGAGTGACTGCGGCACCGCCGTAGGTAGTGGGTGTTCCGGCTACGTCGTTCTCGTCCTTGATCGCGATGGGCACGCCGTGCAGGGGACCGGCAGGGTCGTCGGAGGCCTGGCGCTCGTCGAGTCGGGTGGCTTCGGCGATTGCTTCGTCGGCGAGGATGCGGGTGAATGCGTTGAGTGCGGGATTGAGCCGTTCGATACGTCTGAGTGAATGTTCGGTCAATTCACGAGCCGACAGTTGGCCGCTGCGGATCAGTTCGGCTTGACCGACGACACCGGCAAATGCGACTTCCGAATCGGGCAGATCAGTCATGGCTCGCTCCATTTTGTCGGGTTCGCTGGAGTGTATTCGCCGCCCGGACACAAAAAAGATCCCCACCGCGTTTCCACGGTGGGGATCTTTGCAAGTGCGCCCACAGGGACTCGAACCCCGGACCCAGTGATTAAGAGTCACTTGCTCTACCAACTGAGCTATAGGCGCTCGCTCTTGCGAGACAGAACATTAGCCGAACCGTTCCGTCGGGAGCAAATCGCCTGGTGGGGCGTCGTCGGACGGGTGGTTCCTGTGACCTTGACCGAAATCGGTAACATTCCAATCGGTACGAAACGATTGATACTCGAACGTTACTCTTCGGCGGGCTTTTCATGACCGTGAGTAACGACTGTGCCTGGCATCATTGACCTGGCGCAATTGCTGGTCGTTAACATGTGAAGCGGAGTCGAACAAATGAGTCGTCAGTGGTGGGGCCTGTCCGTGCGTGGAGGGGCAGGCCGAGTCTCGAGGGGCGCCGCAATGGCCGCCGTGTCGTTGGGAGCGTTGGTTCTGGTGACCGCGTGCACGTCCAGTGGGGCTGCCGTGGACAACGAGGGCGCCGCGCCGATCGACTCCAACCCGTTGACCGAGCTCATCAAGCCGAAAGTCACCTCCACCGTCACTGACGGCGCAATCGGTTTCTCACCGGGCGATCCGGTCCGCATCGACGTCGCCGACGGCAGTCTGTCCGCCGTTCGGATGGTCAACGCCGACGGAAAGACGGTTGCCGGCACCATCGCTGCCGACGGAGCGTCGTGGGTGACCGCTGAACCCCTCGGTTACAACCGCAAGTACAAGATCGAGGCCCAGGCCTACGGATTGGGCGGCGCCAGCACTACGGTGACGTCGTTCACGACCAGCGCGCCTGGCAACCTCACCAAGCCGTACGTGATGCCCGGTGAGGGTTCCGTCGTCGGTATCGGCCAGCCGATCGCCGTGCAGTTCGACGAGAACATTCCGGATCGCAAGGCTGCCGAAGAGTCGATCACCGTCACCACGACCCCGGCTGTCGAAGGTGCTTTCTACTGGGTCAACAACCGTGAGGTTCGGTGGCGTCCGGAGGCGTACTGGGCGCCAGGCACCAAGGTCGACGTCAAGGTCAACGTCTACGGCCGCGATCTGGGCAAAGGCGTCTTCGGTCAGGAAGACGCCACGACGTCCTTCGACATCGGTGATTCCGTGATTGCCGTTGCCGACGACAACACGAAACAGGTCACATTCCAGGTCAACGGCGAAACTGTCATGACCATGCCCACGTCGATGGGTAAGGACAGCACTCCCACCGACAACGGTGTCTACATCATCGGTGACCGGTTCGCGAACTTGGTCATGGACTCGTCGACGTACGGAGTGCCTGTCACTTCCGCTGACGGATACAAGACTCCGGTCGACTGGGCGACGCGAATGTCCTACAGCGGCATCTTCTTCCATTCAGCACCGTGGTCTGTCGGGCAGCAGGGTTACTCCAACACCAGCCACGGCTGCCTCAACCTGAGCCCCGCCAACGCCAAGTGGGTGTACGACAACACCAAGCGCGGCGACATCGTCATCGTGAAGAACACTGTCGGTGGCACGCTGTCGGGCACAGACGGCCTGGGGGACTGGAACATCCCGTGGAACGTGTGGAAGGCCGGTAACGCGGACGTCTGAGTGTTTCGCTGAATCGACACGAATGCCCCCAGCCGATTGAACCGCTCCCCGGAAGTTGGACTGAGGAATTCAGTTTCGACTCCCGGGGAGCAGTTGTATGGGGTATCC
>NZ_JAZFNF010000017.1:0-41931 GCF_050586165.1 Rhodococcus sp. 24CO
ACCGCATTCAGCACGCGGAGGACGACCGCCTGCCGCTTACCGCCGGCACCGCGTAACTAACGTCCGTACCTCATACAGCTAGATGCCGGTGACGGCAATGCCGATCGCCGCGACAGTTATCATCGCAAACCCGAAACACGCTAGTACCCACTACCGTTCACCGCCGACACCATCGTATGGCGATGCCGTGCAAGCCAGAGAGCGTAGGGTGCAGCAACTGCGAGACCCAGGCCCGCGAGAACGGCGAAGACCACATGCACCCGGATCATGGACACGAGAATTCCTCAGCGCCCTGTGACATCGACGGGGCTGTCATGCTTTCTTGACGAACTCGGATTTCAGTTGCATCGACCCTATTCCGGCGATTTTGCATTCGATATTATGGTTGTCGGCACCGTCAACCAGGCGTATGTTACGCACCTTGGTTCCAGCTTTGATTCCTGCCGGGCTGCCTTTGACCTTCAAGTTCTTCACAACGATAACCGCGTCCCCGTCGGAAAGCTCATTTCCGACGGAGTCGACAACGATGGACCGGTCGACCATCTGCGATCCCTGGTGAGATGTCCATTCGTGAGCGCATTCGGGGCACACGAAGAGCGCCCCTATCTCGTAACTGTATTCGCTGGAGCACTGTGGGCACGGCGGCAGTGAATTATTCACGGGTACATCCTCTGTGATCGGTCGGCATACTGATTTTTCGATTTCGTGAACCATCTCGTCAGGTTTACGGAGCAGAGAGCGCGGCGTCGTCGGCCGAAAAATCTGGTGGCGTGATGCATGTTGGCGGAGATCGTTCCGGCTGTCCCGAGCAGAGGCAGAGTCGACGTGCCCGCCACCGGACGCGATATACCGACGGAACTTGCCGGGTTCTTGTGACTCGTCTGCCGTGGGCACGTGGACGCTTACGTCTTGTTGCCTGTCTTGGGGACGCGGATGATCAGTGCGTCGCCCTGGCCGCCGCCGCCGCACAGTGCCGCGGCGCCGATTCCGCCGCCGCGGCGCTGCAATTCCAGAGCCAGATGCAAGACGATGCGCGCGCCGGACATTCCAAGCGGGTGCCCAACAGCAATAGCGCCGCCGTTGACGTTCACCTTGGCCGGATCGAGGCCGAGTTCACGCGTCGACGCAACGCCGACTGCTGCAAAGGCTTCGTTGATCTCGACGAGGTCGAGATCCTTGGGGTCGATGCCTTCGTTCGCGCAGGCCTTGGCGATGGCGCGCGCGGGCTGGGACTGCAGAGTGGAGTCCGGTCCGGCGACGGCGCCGTGGGCGCCGATTTCGGCGATCCATGTCAATCCGAGTTCTTCGGCCTTGGACTTGCTCATCACGACCACGGCGGCGGCACCGTCGGAGATCGGTGAGGCGGAGCCGGCGGTGATGGTGCCGTCCTTGCTGAAGGCGGGACGAAGCTTGCCGAGCGATTCTGCCGTCGTGTCGGCGCGAATGCCCTCGTCCTGCGCGAACACGATGGGATCGCCCTTGCTCTGCGGGATGGAGACCGGAACAACTTCGTTGTCGAAGAGTCCGTCTTTCCAGGCGCGGGCCGCCCTCTGGTGTGAGGCCGCGGCGAATGCGTCCTGTTCCGCGCGGGTGATGTGGCTGTCGTCCTGCTGGTTGACCTGCTCGGTGAGCAGTCCCATCGCTTGGTCGGTGAAGATGTCGTGCAGGCCGTCGTAGGCCATGTGGTCGCGAATGGTGACGTCGCCGTATTTGAACCCTTCGCGGCCTTTTTTCAAGCATGTGCGGTGCACGGCTCATCGATTCCTGACCGCCGGCGACGATGATGTCGACGTCGCGTTTTCCGTCGCGGATCAGCTGATCGGCCAGGGCGATGGCGTCGATACCGGAGAGGCACACCTTGTTGATGCTCAGGGCCGGAACGCTCATCGGGATTCCGGCTGCGACGGCAGCCTGACGGGCCGGTACCTGGCCGGCGCCGGCGGTCAGAACCTGGCCCATGATGACGTACTTGACCTGTTCGGGAGCCACACCGGCCTTGTCCAGTGCGCCTTTGATGGCGATTGCGCCCAGATCGGATCCGGAAGGTCCTTCAAGGAACCGAGGAGTCGACCCAGCGGGGTGCGGGCTCCGGCAACGATGACAGTGGGTGTTTTCAACATTCGTTCTCCAGTCTGGGGTCAGCCGATTGTCGTGCCGACGGCGCGGCGCGATGTATTTTGTGCAGGGTCAGTGCCACTCACGAGGTGAGGAGGAAGAAAACTCCGATCATCGCCAGTACTACGGCGGCGGCGGACAGCATTGCCGATGCCAGGGATTTCTGTGGTTGGTTCAACAGACGCCTCGTTCGAGTTGACCGTGTACCCCGAGATCGTCATGTCGTTGGGGGAATGACTGATTCGATGTCTTCATGGACGGTAGCGAGACTCGTAGGCCTGTTTTTCTTCGTCCATTTTCTTTTGCTCGTGCACATCGAGGAGCGACGGGTTCAACCCGTGGCTGACCAACCGGTGCCGCAGATAGATCTTCTTCAAGGCGAGAAGGAAGTAGACGAAGGGGAGGAACAGCAGGAGCACCATGCTGATTCGGATGATCCAGGGACCGGGAATCAGCAACAAACCGGCCAGGATAGGGAGCAATGGGACGATGCACCGGGTTGCGTAGCGGCGGGATGCGCCGCGGCCGGTGATGTCCTCGATCACCCACGGGAGGAACTCGTCCGGCAACGTTCGCCCCGCCAGGTATTTCACATGCTGGGCGAAGGTGGGATGGGAGAGATTTCCGTTCTGGGACATAATGATTCATTCCTCGATATTCATCGACGTGTAATGGCTTCTGGGGAGCACCAGCATTCGGGCGTACTCGATGGCGCGGGGTGTGTCGGAGAAGATATGCCTGCGTTCGCTGTCCTTGGTGGTGAAGACGCCCAAGGCTTTGAGCGGCCGTAGATGCTCGGATTTCATGCCGGAGATCAGCACGGTGATGTGGCGGTGTTCGAGTTTGTCGATGGCGTCCTTGAGCACGATGGCACCGGTGGCATCGATAGCGGTCACGCGTGACATCCGCAAGATGACCACCTTGACGTCGGAGACGTCGGCTAGTTCCAGGAGGAACCTGTGGGCTGCGGCGAAGAACAATGCGCCGTCGATGCGGTACGCGACGATGTGTTCGCGGAGCAGGTCGTGTTCTTCGCTCTGATGTCCGTCATCGTCGAGTGGGACCTGCTCGATCTTGGCCGATTTGGCGACAGCGCGCAGCGCCAGAATCGCCGCGAACGCGACACCGACCGCTACCGCGGTGACGAGGTCGAGTGCGACGGTGACCAGGAACGTCGCCCCCATGACCGCGGTATCCGCGCGGGTGGCGCGAGCGATGGCAATGATCGAGGCTGTTTCGACCATGCGCACTGTCGTGGCGAGCAGAACGCCGGCGAGGGCGGCCAGGGGTATTTCGGCGACCAGGGTCGATGCCAGGTAGACGATCGCGGCCAAGATGACCGCATGGGTCAGTGCGGCCAGGCGACTACGAGCACCGGAACGGACGTTGACCGCGGTGCGGGCGATTGCGCCGGTGGCGGGGACTCCGCCGAACAGGGGCGCGGCGATGTTCGCCAAACCCTGTCCGAACAGCTCCCGGTCGGGATTGTGGCGGGTCCCGACGCCCATCGAATCCGCCGCGGTCGCCGACAGCAGTGACTCGAGCGCTGCCAGCGCGGCTACTGCCAGTGCAGGGGCCAGCAGTGAGGTGAGGTCCCCGAGGTGCAGGAAGTTCAACGTCGGAGCGGCGATTCCGGAAGGGATTTCACCGATGCGGGCGATATCGAGGTGCAACAGTTGCGCAGCGAGTGTGGTGATCGCGACTGCGACCAGAGAGAAGGGAACTTTGGGCAGGTAGCGTCCACCGATGAGGATGGCGACGGCCACTACGAGTGCGGTCACGGGTGTGAGGATCGACGGGTGTGAGGCGAATTTGGCGACTGCGTCCGCCGCGCTACGCCACACCTTGTCGCCCTCGGCGTCGGTGATACCCAACGCGGCAGGTATCTGTTGCAGCGCGATCACCACGGCGATTCCGGCGGTGAACCCTTCGATGACGGGTGCCGGCATGAAGCGGACAGCCCGTCCGACTCCGGCAAATGCCAGGATCATCAGGACGATGCCGGCGATCAGCCCGACTGCGAGCACACCGGATCCGCCGTATTCGTGGACGATGGGGACCAGGACGACAGTCATGGCGCCGGTCGGGCCCGATACCTGGAAGCGAGATCCGCCGAACACCGCGGCCACCGCTCCGGCAATAACCGCGGTGGTCAGGCCGGCGGCTGCGCCGAGTCCGGTGGAGATGCCGAATCCCAGGGCCAGAGGAAGCGCAACCAGGGCGACGATCAGGCCGGCCAACAGGTCTGCGCCGGGAGCGCGCAGCGATGAACTCCATTCACTCCACCGGGGCAACAGGTCCCGCACGGCCTGGGCGGCTCGACCGAGCGTGTTCTCAGGTGCCGAAGTGGAATTCGATGCGGGCGTTTCGGTCATAAGGTCCTCGGTACTGCGAGAAGAAAGCGAAATACAGTCTGATTACTTGCTAACATTAGCAAGTAATCAGATGGAGGGAGTAGTGATGCGTGTAACGCCACTACGCGGGCTGCTGTGTGCGCCGTTGCTGCAATGCCGGGGATGTACCTGGTTGTGCCGCCGGTCTGCAGTGCCTACGGGGAGCGATGTGTGCCCATGGTGCGGTGAGCACCAGTTGGCGACTGCTGTTCTGGGCGCGGCGGCGTACTCGTAAGTCAGGTTTACCGTCGCAGCCGGCTGGGAATGGACTGGGGGCATTCGGAAGAAGATCCCGATCCGGGCGGTTGAGGGAGTCATGACCCGGATCGGGATCTTCCGAAAGGACTTCCGGCGCGAGCAGGTTCGACGTGCGAGGCGCTGGAAGTCCAGCTCGAGGGGATCAGTGATCGTCGGAGTGCGTGCGCACTCGCCGGAAATCGCTGTCACGTGTGGGAATAGCGTCTGTGAGCTCGTAGTCGAAGCTGGATAGCCGTTGCCGAAGTGCACGCAACTCTTCGCGGAGCGCATCGGGGAGCGTGTTTCCGCCGATCGTGGCGTACCACTCGTCGATCAGGGGGAGTTCGGATGCCCACTCGGTCGGATGGACTGCCAGAGCAGCGGTAACGGTCGGACGATGAAGTTTCAGACCGGTCAGATCCAACGAATCGAGGGTCGGTACATTGCCGATCGGGGTCACCTCGGCGTCAGCGGTACCCTCGATGCGTTCGAGTGCCCACTTGAGGATCCGAGAGTTCTCCCCGAAACCGGGCCACAGAAATTCGTCGTGGTCGCCGCGGCGAAACCAGTTGACGTAGAAGATCTTCGGCAGTTTCCATGAATCGGTGCGAGATCCGATATCGAGCCAATGTTGGAAGTAGTCTCCGACGTGGTAGCCCAGGAACGGCAACATCGCCATGGGGTCCCGGCGCACGACGCCGACCTCTCCGGCGGCGGCGGCCGTGGTCTCCGACGAGAGTGTCGAGGCGAGGAACACCCCGTGTTGCCAGTCGAAGGATTCGGTGATCAGGGGGATGGTGGTGGCGCGCCGCCCGCCGAAGAAGATCGCCGAGATCGGAACGCCCGCTGGATCGTTCCATTCGGGGGCAACTGTCGGGCACTGAGCAATCGGGGTGCAGTACCGCGAATTCGGGTGTGCCGCCGGTGTACCGGATCCCGGTGTCCAGTCACGTTGTCGCCAATCGGTGAGATGCGCCGGTGGTTCCTTGGTCATTCCTTCCCACCACACGTCGCCGTCATCGGTCAGCGCCACGTTGGTGAAGATCGAGTTCCCTTTGTCGATCGTCGCCATTGCGTGGGGATTGGTTTCGGTGCTGGTACCCGGGGCGACGCCGAAGAAACCGGCTTCCGGATTGACGGCGTAGAGCCGCCCGTCGTCACCGAAGCGCATCCAGGCGATATCGTCACCGATGGTTTCCGCTGTCCATCCGTCGAGGGTGGGATCGAGCATGGCCATGTTCGTCTTGCCACACGAGGACGGGAACGCTGCCGCGATGTATCGCACGGAGTTCTGCGGGGAAGTGAGCTTGAGGATGAGCATGTGCTCCGCCAGCCAGCCCTCGTCCTTCGCCATCTTCGAGGCGATGCGCAGTGAATAGCATTTCTTGCCGAGTAGCGCGTTGCCGCCGTAGCCGGAACCGTAGCTCCAGATGGTGCGTTCCTCGGGAAAATGAGAAATGTACTTGGTGTGATCGCACGGCCACGGCACGTCGAGCTGACCGTCGTACAAGGGCGCTCCGACCGAATGCAGGCATTTCACGTACTCGGCGCCGCCGCCGAGAGCATCCCAGGCCTGTGTGCCGGATCGAGTCATGACCTGCATCGACACCGCGACATATGCCGAGTCCGTGATCTGCACCCCGAACTTGGGTTCGGCGGCGTCGAGTGGACCCATACAGAATGCGATGACATACATGGTTCTGCCCGACATAGCACCGCGGTAGTGCTCGGTCATGACCGTTTTCATGTCGAGCGGATCCATCCAATTGTTCGTCGGCCCCGCATCATCACGCGACTGCGAACAGATGAACGTTCTGTCCTCGACCCGGGCGACGTCTTCGGGGTCGGATACACACCGGAACGAGTTCGGCTTTTGCTCCAATCGAACGAAAGTGCCCTTGTCAACGAGTATTTCGGTCAGCCGGTTCCATTCCTCGTCGGATCCGTCGCACCACACCACATTGCGTGGTGCGGTCAGATCCGCGATCTCCGCGACCCAGGCCGCAATGTCGGACCGAGTGCTGTGGGCAACGATCGGACCGGAGTCGATATGGGTTGTCACTGTGTCTCCTGACATATGTTCGGTGCACGGCTGCCCGTCCGAGCGGCTACGCGAAAAAGCTGGATCAGTGCTGGTGAGTGCTGTAGGGAGGGGTGTGGCCGAGGGATTTTGTCACCTGTCGCGCGATGGACGAGAGCAGCATTCGCTCATCCGGCGACGGGAGAGTGCACCCCGATGGTGTGATCAGTGCCAGGGAGCGGGCGCACGCAGCGATCATCTCCACAGTCAGAGCGGACACGCCGTGGCCGCACAACACACTCAGGAAACCCGGAAGCACCACGGCGCCGTGGTCGAAGCTCTCGTAGGGGAGGGCGACCACTCGGTTCGCGGTGACCGAATCTCTCCCGCAGCGATCGAGATCGACGAGAACATCGTTGTGTTCCATCAGACGGTGCAACGGGAACTGATGTGCGTCACTCGTACGCCAACTACTGATGCCGGCGACACCCGACATCAGTAGAGCCTGCCCGAGCATCGGAGCCCGATGGGCCCCGGTGATCACGACTTGCCCGACACGCGGGCCGACCTCGAGATTTTTCAGGGTCGAGATCGTCCTAGCCGTCAGAGTTGTTGTCACAACATCGGTTTCGGTAATGACAAGCGGACCGCCGCGTTCGGCCACGCCCTGGTGAAGTGCTACCGCTGCGTTCGCGTCCAGCCCGACGACGAATGCTGCGGAGATCCGCGGTTGCAAGCCCAGGACGCGGGCGATGACGGTGTTGACATCCGCGGTGGTTAAGGGCAATCGGACCGCGTGCAGAGCGGTCCGATCAGCGATCATGGCCACATAGTCCTCCATGGCCTCCCATGGTGATCGTGTTCTGGCCCCGGCGCGATGAGATTTGGCTGCCGAGACCCCGACAACCGCCACATCGACACCGATGAACAGCCCGTTGTCCGACTGGACGTCGTTGTTGTTCGTCACCGTTGACAACCTCTTTCGGATCGATCCGCCGGACGCTTCGGTTCATCTCTTCTACAATGTACGCACTTTAGAAATTTCGCAACTAGCGGGTAAGTGCAGGCGAAGCTTCGGCGAGTGCTGCGAGTTAGTTGTTGTGCTTGCCCGCCAACGCGGGCGGTTCCGGAATCTCTTCGACCAGCATCTCGGCTTGGCCGGCGACCATGCCCGTCAGGATGGCCCGGGCGGTGGTCAACAGGTCGGCGATGCGGGGAGACGTCAGGGCGTAGGACACGGACAAGCCTTCCCTGCGTGCTGTGACCAAACCTGCGCGGCGCAAGATCGACAGTTGCTGAGACAGATTTGCCGCCTCGATGCCCACTTCGGGCAGCATTTCCGAGACGGCGTGCTCGCGCTCACTCAGAAGCTCCAATACGCGAATGCGTGCAGGATGCCCCAAGGTCTTGAAGAAGTCGGCTTTCATTTGATAAAGCGGCTGGCGCGAGTTCACGACCACGACGCCTCCTGTCATTCGAGTTGGACAGCCGGCACGCTTCGTGTTCGGCGCGCGCCGCTGTCCTGCTCCTGCGATCGAGTGCAGAAGTCCCCACGGGTTGTGGTACTTGCGAATCTTAGCAATTTGCGTGAGTCTCCGTCGGTATCGCAGGTTTTGTGGCGAGTAGGTCGATTGCGATTGTCGAAACATGTTTCAGTCCAACTGCTCGATGCTGTTGAAATATGTTGTGGTATAGCTTTATTCGTCGAAGTTCAACTAGACAAACAAGTTCTAATATTCGAGTTACATCAGGAGGTACGACAAATATGGGAAATCCCGTGATCGTAGAGGCCGTCCGAACTCCCATCGGAAAACGTGGAGGTTGGCTGTCAGGTCTGCATGCCGCCGAGCTGTTGGGGGCAGCCCAACGAGGGCTGCTCGACCGCTCCGGAATCGACCCGATGATCGTCGAACAAGTCATCGGCGGTTGCGTCACCCAGGCCGGTGAACAGTCCAACAATGTGACGCGAACCGCATGGTTGCACGCAGGTCTCCCCTGGCAAACCGGATGCACCACCATCGACTGCCAATGCGGTTCAGCCCAGCAGTCAACCCATCTGATCGCCGGCTTGATCGCCACCGACGCACTCGACGTCGGGATCGGTTGCGGCGTCGAAGCAATGAGCCGAGTACCTCTCGGTGCCAACGTCGGCGAGCACGCCGGACCGCGCCGCCCACTCTCGTGGAATATCGACATGCCCGACCAGTTCGAGGCAGCCGAACGAATCGCCCGCCGCAGGAATCTGACCCGCGCCGACATCGAAGCATTCGGCGTGCAATCCCAGGAAAAGGCGCGACAGGCATGGGACGAACACCGATTCGACTCAGAAGTGTTGCCGGTCATGGCACCTGTCCAGTCCTCGGAGCCCAACACCGACTATGCGATGGTCGAGAAGGACCAGGGTCTGCGGGCGACGACCGCTGACGCACTGGCCGCCCTCAACCCGATCATTGCCGGCGGAATTCACACTGCAGGTACCTCGTCGCAGATCTCCGACGGCGCAGCCGCAGTCCTGTTGATGGATCAGAACCGCGCCGAGCAACTCGGCCTCACCCCACGAGCCCGGATCGTTTCGCAGTGCCTCGTCGGTGCGGAGCCCGAATTTCATCTCGACGGGCCGGTCCAAGCCACACAACGAGTGCTGGAACGGGCACAGATGAGCATTGCCGATCTGGACCTGTTCGAAATCAACGAAGCATTCGCCTCCGTCGTCCTGTCCTGGGCCAGTGTCCACCGCCCCGATATGGACAAAGTCAACGTCAACGGCGGCGCGATCGCTCTCGGACATCCTGTGGGCAGCTCGGGCGCCCGGTTGATCGCAACGGCACTGCACGAGCTCGAACGACGCGACGCCGCAACGGCATTGATCACCATGTGCAACGGAGGGGCGCTGGCGACCGCAACGATCATCGAACGGATCTGATAGTTGAGGTCGCCCGATGATCACGTGATCATCGGGCGACCCATGCTGTTTCGGCTACGGAGTGCAGCCAAGGACCGATGTCATCCCAAGCGTTCGATGATCGTCACATTCGCGGTCCCGCCACCTTCACAGATCGTCTGAAGACCAAAACGGCCCCCCGTGCGCTCGAGCTCGTTGAGCATCGACGCGAACAGTTTGGTTCCTGTCGCTCCGAGTGGGTGGCCCAGAGCGATCGCGCCGCCGTTGACATTGACCTTCGCCGGATCGGCACCGGTTTCCTTGATCCACGCCAAGACCACCGGGGCGAACGCCTCGTTGATCTCCACCACATCGATGTCGTCGATACTCAAACCGCACTTGCCCAGTGCGTACTTGGTTGCGGGGATAGGCGCGCTGAGCATGAAAATCGGGTCCGCACCCCTCGCGCTGAGATGATGAATGCGCGCTCGCGGAGTCAGTGAATGACGTGCCACCGCTGCGCCGGACGCGATGAGCACCGCGCTGGCCCCGTCGCTGATCTGACTTGCCGAGGCCGCGGTGATCCGGCCATCTGGCAGCAGTGACGGCAAGGCAGCCATTTTTTCGAGGCTGGTCTCTCGCGGACATTCGTCAACACGGAAGTCGCCCACCGGGACGATTTCGTTCTCGAAATGACCCTTCTCGATCGCCAGCTTGGCCCGAGCATGACTCTGCAACGCCCACCGCTCCATCTCGTCGCGACTGATCTGCCAGTTCTGGGCGATCATCTCCGCGCCACGAAACTGGGAAATCTCCTGATCGCCGTACATGCGGCGCCAACCCACCGAACCGTGAAACGGTGTGTCGAACCCGAACTGTTGCCCCACTGTCATCGCCGATGCGATGGGAATTTGGCTCATGTTCTGCACTCCGCCGGCGATGATGAGGTCCGAAGTGCCACTCATCACTGCTTGGGCGGCGAAGTGAACGGCTTGTTGACTCGAACCGCACTGACGGTCGACGGTCACCCCGGGGACCTCGACCGGAAGTCCAGCTGCCAACCAGGACGTGCGCGCGATATTTCCTGCCTGCGGTCCGATTGCATCGACGCACCCGAAGACGACGTCGTCGACGGAGTGCGGATCGATCTCGGTGCGTTCGAGTAAATGTGTCATGACGCCGGCACCCAGATCCGCGGGATGCGCGGCAGAGAGAGCGCCGCCCTTCTTCCCGATTGCTGTGCGTACCGCGTCGATGATGTATGCCTCAGGCATTGAGAACCTTTCCTCCACACTGGCCCGCGCAGCCACTTTCCTCAGCGCTGACGCGGAGACGGCGCCGAAACCACGGCGTCACCCCTTCTCTAACCAAGCAAATGCTTGGTAAACGCACCCTAGTGCCGAGCCTGGTTGAGGGAGCGGGCGCCCACCAGAAACACCTCTCCCGAGTCTCCAGATCCACATCGGAGGACGGGCGTATTCTCTGAACCACGTCAGATTCACCGTACGATTCGGCGACACAACCTACAAGAGGCCGAAAGGTCTTGGAGACCAATGCAACCGCGCAAAGAGAGCACCTGACTTGGCGCTCGATCTCGGGTGGCGTCATCGTGAGTGAAAGCCCGTTTCCACGATCCTCATTCGAAATAGCAATGAACGCTTACGTCGGATTCCTCGACGTTTTCGGGATCTTTCTGGTCGGTGGCACCTTCATTTCGTCCGACAACGCAACCATCACCGAGACCGGTTCCTGGTCGGTAAATATCCCTGCACTGGCGGTAACCGTCGCCAGCGTACTGGCAGGGTTCGTCTCCGGCGTCGTCATCGCAACACTGCTCATCCGTCAACGACCGCAGCGGCCAGCGCGGGTCTTGGCGGTAACAATTATTCTGCTTGCAGCGACCAGAGTCGCCATCACGATCTCGTCCACGGCGGCAGTCGTGGGGTTCCTTGTAACGCTTGCCGCCGGCGCCGCAAGCACTCTGATCAACACTGACGGACAACTCGTGACGACTATCCAGTACATAACTGAAAGAGTGTTGTCTCGCCATGCAAATCGACGACTCGTATGTAGGATGCAGCTCTCTGTTGCCTTCGCTGTAGGCGCTGTCATCGGAGCACTCGCATACCGAGTTTTTGCCAGCGCCGGACTGTGGGTAGCTCTGGCAGGCGCAATAGCTGCTATCGCGCTCACTTATGCGCCATTCGCATCGCAGGCCTCCACCGACCTTGATACTCACGATTAAAGTCGGATACACGGTCATTCTGATTCCCAAACCTTCATCCTTGAGAGTCGTGACCGCCTGGAAACGATTCTTCGTGCGGACGACGAGGATCGAGCTCTCCTGACGAGTGGTGTGCACCTGGTCGGCCGCCTGCCTCCATCCCGGGCAGGGATCGCCGGTTTCACTGATACCTGTGGAGCATTCTGACTTCCACCGTGTTGCTAGATGAGAAGCCGGCCAGGTCTCTCGAAAAAGTTGATTCCGGATCGTCCCTGGGCGGTGGAGCTTACTTCACTTCAGGTGCCGGTAGAGGGTGGTGCGGCCGACGCCGATGATTTCGGCGATGTCGGTCAGGTGCATTCCGTTCTCTCGCATCCGTTGTGCTTGTGCGAGTTTCGTCGACGTCATCTTCGGCGGCCGGCCACCGGTGCGGCCGCGGGCTCGGGCTGCAGCGAGACCGACCTGAGTCCGCTCCCGGATGAGATTGCGTTCGAACTCGGCGAGAGCACCGAAGATGGAAAAGATCAGTTTGCCGCCGGAGGTGGTGGTGTCGATCGCTTCGGTCAACGATTTGAATCCGACACCGCGAGCCGCCAAATCTTCTACCGTCTGCAACAGATGGGGGAGTGAGCGACCCAACCGGTCCAGTCGCCACACCACCAATGTGTCCCCCTCGCGAAGATGGGAAAGTAGGTCGCTCAGTTGCGGTCGGGTGGTGGTTGCACCGGAGGCGGTTTCGGTCCAGACTTTGAAACAGCCGGCAGTGCTCAGAGCGTCGCTCTGCGGATCATTGGTCTGGTCGGTAGTCGAGACCCTCGCGTAGCCCAAAAGTTCACCCATGAGGCAGCAGTGTTCCAGAACTCACCGACACGTCGAATAATGAACCATTAGTTTTGGACACGAGTTTTGGAACAGATCTTCTCCCAGCTCATCGAAAATCGCCTTCGACGTTTCAAATACGACCTTGGTCTCAACAGGTCAACGCATCACTACTGATGAGATGATGCGCGATCGTGGAGGCATGGATGGGCAGCAAGGCACTCGGATTTACAGTGGAACAGGAGAACCTGATCTGGGATCTGCATCGCCGTGGAGAATCGATACGAGAAATCGAGCGGATCCTCGGAGAAACAATGCCTCGAATTCGACGCTTCCTACGGGAGTCCGGAGGTATCCGTCCGGTCCCACGAGCACGGCGGGCCGGCCACATCACCGCAGTCGAACGAGAAGAAGTTTCGCGAGGAATCGCCGCCGGCGAGAGTGCTCGGACGATCGCGGAGAAACTCGGAAGATCACCGTCCACGATTGCACGCGAGATCGCCCGCAACGGTGGGCGCGAGAACTACGGGGCGATAGACGCCGATACCGCCGCTTATGTCCGCGCTCGCCGCCCCAAAATGTCGACCCTGAGTGTGCGGCCGATTCTGCGGACAGTCATCACGGACAAACTCCATGAGCAGTGGTCACCGCAACAGATCTCCGGCTGGCTTCGGCGTGAGCGCCCAGGCGATCCACAGATGTGGGTCTCACACGAAACGATCTACCGATGCCTCTACATACCGTCACGGAAAGTATTCGACAGCACTGCATTTCACGAACTGCGTACCGATCGACCGATACGTCGACCACGCGGGAAGAAACGCTCCCACGGTCGTGGGCGGATACGACATATGGTCTCGATCGATCTTCGAGGAGCTGCGGCAAACGATCGTAGTGAGCCCGGGCACCTGGAGGGTGACCTCGTGTTCGGAATCCGCCCGTCAGCGGTCGCGACGCTGGTAGATCGGCAATCACGCGCCGTGCATGTGGTGGCATTGCCGGACGGGTACCGGGCCGAGACGGTCGCGGATGCGCTGATTGCCTATCTGGGCAGGTTACCGGCGTATCTGCGTCGTTCGTTGACCTGGGATCGGGGACGGGAAATGGCCGAACACGAGCGCATCACCGCAGCGCTCGAGATGCCCGTCTACTTTTGCGCCCCGCACCATCCGTGGCAACGAGGGACGAACGAAAACGCGAACGGGTTGCTGCGGCAGTACCTGCGTAAGAACGCTGACCTGCGCAGTTTCACCCAAGATGACCTGAATAGGGTCGCGGCGAGACTCAACGATCGTCCTCGGCGTGTGCTCGGCTGGGACAGTCCACGCCAGCGAGAAGAACAGGTGCTCGGTTCCTGTGCAACCGGATAGCGAAGCCGGCGCCGATGGCGGTTGGCATGATGGGGGGCATGGCTGCCACCGGTCTTCCCGAGCTCGATGTCGCGCGGGTCGTGAAGTATTGCGCCAGTAGGGTTCCCGATCGTCTGCGTCATGAGATTCGGGTCGAATGCGACATCGCACCCCGTCATCTGACGATCTGCGAATGCCGGCCGCCGTGGCGGGAGGACCTCGGCCCTGAGTGGACGCGGTTTCCGATCGCCCGGCTGCATTTCACGAAGAAAACCGGGTTGTGGGCGTTGTATTGGCGGGACCGGGACCTCAAATTTCACCGCTACCAGTTCTTGGAGCCGAGCCCTCATATTCAGGATTTACTCGATCACATCGAAAACGCTGGCGATCCGATCTTCTGGGGCTGATCCGTTATCGTCGGTGATGCGTTGACCTATTGAGACCAAGACCGTTTATGAAACGCCGTTCGACGACGCCGAAAATCGGGGCCGATCGATCGCCGAGACCGCCACGGGCTCGTCCGGGGCCGCCGGCGGGTGGGTAGTCGGCGTGGCGGTAGGAGTGTCCTGAATTATCGGATACCGCGAATAATATGAACTGGAAATTAATCCAACACGCAACGAAGAGGATTTCCCTGTGGCCGAAATATTTATTCGCCAACTTATCGACGATCTCGACGGAAAACCCATCGACACCGGATTAGGACACGAAGTCACCTTCTCTTATCAGGGAGCTGATTATCGGATCGATCTACGCCCCACCAATGCCGACAAGATCGAAGCGGTATTCGCTCCGTACATCAAAGCTGCAGAGAAGGTCTCCTCTGCTAGCAAGCCCCGTAAGAAAACCTCGGCCGCGGTCAAAGCGTCGGGCTCTGGTCGATCTGTCGAGCAACTGAAAGCAATTCGGGAGTGGGCCGGCAATAACGGTTTCGACGTCTCCCACGTGGGCGGATCAAAGCCGACGTTATCGATGCTTTCGACGCCGCACATTGAGGTTTGTGAACAGCGTATTTTTTCACTGACACCCAACGTGTGTCGTACTTCTATTCCGTGATTCTTCTCGGGTGAGAGAGGTAATGATTCAGGCGAGTTCGAGGCCACCCTCGGCGGCGAAGACCAGTCGGCCGTCGTCGAGGGCGATTGCCCACCGCAGTACCGGTGCCCAATCCCGTCCCAGGTCAGAGTTGTCGATGACGGTATCGGCGTAGTCCTCGATCACGGTACCGACCTGGGGTTCGGTGTCGCCGGACTGGATTCGAAGGTCGGGATCACCGTGACCCGGGAACCCCCGCGATGGGATTAGTGCGTGGAGCTTCCGAATCGGACATAGATCTGATTCTGGCAGAGAATCCGACGGGTCCACTCGTCGGCATCGCATGGGTGTTCAGTTGATTCGAATTCGAGATAAATCAATCGCGCGCAGACGAGTAGTGGAAACTACCGGCGTTTTGTGTCGGTCAGAGTTGATTGACACAAGAGTCCAGTAATTAAATCGCGTTCAGAGGGTTCTGCGGATTAGGCGTGCGTTTTGACCTCGTCGTACCGGGCGACTCAGAGCCTCTGTCTGTGTATCGCGTGTATGGGGGCCCGCTGCAGTGCAGGTGAGTGTTCACTGCAGCGGGCCGTGCGCATCACCGCTCGGGGGCGCGGTGATGCAGCAGGAACTTTACGGACCACGCCGGTACTGGCGCCGTTGATTGCACGGCGAGTCGGGCAAGGTGCAACGGATCATCGTCGTCGCGTGTCGGTACGGTGCTCGATGATTTTCCGATCGGTATTCTGCGGGCAAAGGACTCGGAAGGGTTTCCCCTCGTGTGAGAAGGCGAGGCACTATGGGGCCTTTTCGTGAGAGAGAGGACGTCGATGTCACCGATTTTTCCTACCCGGTACCAATTTCTGATCGACGGAGAAGTGTCGGATCGTGTGAAATCCGCTTTTCCGCAGCTGCAGGTAGGACGCTCAGTAGGCGGCTTCACCACGCTTTTCGGTCTTGTCTCCGACCATTCGAGTCTGCGCAGCATCATGGCGCGGCTCGATGTCCTCGGACTCACGTTGGCCGAGTTGCGGCGTTTGCCGGATTGAGCTCACGCGTTCCCGCACACAGGGAAAGTGCGGTGTGTGCGCCGGGTTCGAGAGTGGTGTCCTCCAAAGTGGCGATCCGCTCGATCGAGCGGGACTTACAACATGTCTGGCCTGAAGTTCGGCAACCGCTGGAGGGATAACAACTGGGCAATTGTGCTCACCATGCTCTGCATGGCCGGCGAGAAATATGCTGACGCCGGCGTTTTCGGTGCCGGCCTACGGGGGTATGCGTGTGATGCGGCGTTTTCACTGGCGTGGGGCTGTCGCGCTTAATCCGCCAACCGGCTGCCACGGTCGGATGGTGGCAGTAGGGAAGGGGCACCGTATTTCGTGCGGTGCTCTGAGCTCACCGGCGCGCCGCATTCACACGCTTGCGCCGGTGAGCTTTCCTTTCCGTCGTCCCCGTCGACTAACTTTCAGGACCATCTCGCCCCACCCTCACGACCACCTCGGCCGGTAGGTTTCGTCCCGTCGTCTTGATTGTCGGGCACAGGGGAAACTGGAGAGGCAACTGCACGCGGTTGCCTATGAGTATCGCTACCTCGCGCTCGCGCACCCCAACGTAGTTCCTTTGCTGGTCACCCGTCCGTTGTCGACGCCGCTCGGATTGCGCCCTCCGGGGACGCTGCGTTACCTCGAGGCGATTCTGGAACTGCTGATACGCGCCGGTTTCACCCCCGAAGACGCATTGCACATCTACAGAGCGGTATTCGGTTTCCGCAACGGGCACATTCTCAACGAGCTTCAAGAAATAGTCGAAAATCCCGAGGAGGCTGACGATCTCCTGCGACTCGGTCTGCCTCGGATTCCGCTCGCCGAGTTCCCGAGACTGCGGTCGATGGCTACGATCATGGCCCACCACGACGGGCAGGATGAACTCGAGCGCGGTCTGGCAATCCTTCTGGAGGGTCTGGCCTTCTGGAGGGTCTGGCGACGGCGGGCCTTGACCCCGTGTGATCGACACGCTTGATCCTGGCCTCAGACCAGGGAAAGCGAGAAGATCTGACCCGATGACCAAAGAGAATTACTCCGAAGAGTTTCGCCGCGACGCAGTCGAGCTGTACCGCGATACCGACGGCGCGACCGGGGCCGGTATCGCCGCCGATCTCGGCATATCCCACGGCTCCCTGACCACATGGCTGAAGAATGCAGGAATCCCGACCCGCATATCCGTACCGCCACCGCGCCGGGGCCCGCCCCGGCGAGACACCGCAACAAGCAACCGCCCGGCTCCGGGCCGAGGCCGCACTCCTGCGAACGGAGAAAACCAAGCGTGAAACCGAGCGAAACATCCACAGCATCTAGCCCGCACTCCTTGAATCCAAGCGTGGGGAAAAGTGATCAAAATTCGAATGCAGCTGACAGACACAGGCTGTGCGACTCGACTTCCACGAGTGGTTCGGGTCGGCACCGTTGACAGCCGCTCACGTGACTTCACTGCTACGGTGCGGATCGACACTCCAGCCGAGGAATCACCTCAAGCCCGGTGGGATTCCGCCCTACGCCAATTGCTCGAACAGTCTTAATGATCCACACGTACAGAATAAAGGACACTCCATGATGAAACGATCGTTGGAAGCACTCGCCCGCGAACAACTCGAGAAGGCGGCATCGGCCACAAGCGGACGCGCCGCACACACCGTGTACGGCGGTCATGAACACGTCCTGCGTCAGACTCTGATCGCGTTGACAGCGGGCCAGGAACTCAGTGAACACGAGAACCCAGGCGAAGCGACAGTGCAAGTACTCCTCGGACGTGTGCAACTCCGAGCGGGGGACGTCTCGTGGGAGGGCCGGCGCGGCGATCTGCTCGTAGTGCCGCAACTACCGCATTCCCTGGAGTCGATCGAAGATTCGGTAGTGCTCATGACCGTGGCGAAGCTTCCCTGACCATCGCCGACCAGTCTCGTGGTTTGCTGAGGTGCACACGTCTATTGAACCAGTGCAGTCGACTTCTGAAACTGACACTGGGCGTACCTCACAAGCAATGGTGTTCCACAACTCGTCGATGATCTATTTTGATGAACCATCGGTATTGGACATGAGTTTCGGAACATGCGTCGTCCAGCCTCGTCCTGGTCAACTACTTTCGTGGTCGTCGCTCGGCCAGAACACGCACGCGATGAGTACGACAGCCCATATTCCAATAGGAACTCCCGGCCAGAACTTGATCGCAGATCCGTCCATGAAACTCTGCACTCCCCAGATGCCGACCATCAGCACCGAACCGCCTAGCCAGTACTGCCACTCATTGAGCCACTCTCGTAGATCGTCTCTCTTGCGTTCCTCGCTCGCGGTGGAGGCAGGCAGTAAGGGAGGCAAGTCGACCAGCGTGGCTGTGACTTGGTCGATCGACCGAGCGCTGTTTACGAGTTCGATCCGATCGTTGTACTCCTCGCCGTCCAAGGCGCCCCTGGTCAAGGCGTCCGTCAGGTGAAGCGTTGCATCGAGGCGCTCTGTATCGGTAGCTCGACGAGTTGGCGTGTAGTCGGACATTTTTCGTACTCCGTTCGTTCGCAACTGACAGCATTGAGCATAGAATACATTTGTATTCTATGCTCAATGCTGTGCCCCAGACATACGACCCAACCGAGCGCCGGCGACACGTCGGAAACATGCTGCTGGAATTGATCGCCGACGAAGGCCTCGCAGGAGCAAACATCCGAGCAGTCGCTGAACGTGCCGGCTGTTCCGTCGGTGCAATCCAGAAGTACTTCCGCACCAAGGACGAAATGCTTGAATTCGCAATGCAACTCGTGGGTGAGCGGGTGCAAGCGAGGATCCTTTCAGTCGATCGCACCGGAGCCCTGGTCGACGTAGTGCGGAGCTGGTTGCTCGCCACGCTTCCACTCGACGCCGAACGAAGAGCCGAAGCCCGAATTTGGGCGGAATTTTCAGTCCGAGCGATCGGGCACCGACCCTATTCCGAAGCCGCCATCGCAGTCGACACGGAAATTCGTGCAGCGCTCACCGGGTATCTCGCTCAGGGCCGGCGAGAAGGTTCTCTTTCTGCAGACGTCGAAACTTCTGCTGTGGCCGATGCACTGATTGCACTGAGCGACGGTCTCGCGCTGACGATGCTGTACGACCGGGACAGGGAACTGGAGGCGGTGGCCGCATTGGACGTTGCAATCAAACGACTCCTTCCATGCCCTGGAGCCTGATGCCCAGCCACACGAGTATGACGATCAAGTTGCGGCGGACGTCCGAATTTCGTTGCAGCAGATACTCCACCTCAACTCGAGTCAACCCCGAAATGATCGCCGAGCTGGTCGCCATCGGTGTCGAGGTCGCCCGATCGATGGGAGTCGCCCTCGACACCGAATAACCGAACGAACACAAGCGGCGGCCCCGACTCAACTCGAGAGAGTCGGGGCCGCCCCCGTACGCGGTGGTGGTTGCTCGGGCATCGAGCCCTGACAACCACTGCGCGACAATGCCCGCACTCAGGATCATGGCGCCTCACGTCGATCAGTTGAAGATGCCGTCCGGATCGCCAGGCATCGGAAAAGCGATGTCGGCTCGCGGAGCCTGCGGTACCGAGGCGCCGGTCAGCGCCTCGACGACCGCAACGAGATCCGCATCCGTGATCACTCGCGTGTGCTTCGTCGCCTGGTATGCCGCTGCTTCCACCTTGGACCGCTCACGTGGGATGTAGTTCTCGCTCATCTATCTGCTTTCTGGCCGGCGCAGCGCCGATGGAACGAAGCGGTCTCGAGTAGTCGCGGACGGAGCTGTAGCTGCCGCGATATCCCAATGTTTGAAGTTCTTCGTAAAGTGCAGTAGCGGAGGTGCATCCGTCGTTGAAGCGCTCGTGCAGGTATTCGGCGAACCTGTCCAGCGTAGTTGGCCGGCCCGCTCGCGGCGCTCCCAACAATTCATCGACACTGCTTGCGTAGTAGAAACGACGAACGGTCTCCCGCGCCAACCCAAGCTGCCGGGCAATCGATCTGATTCCCATGCCTTTGTTCTTGAGGGCCGCGACCGCCTCGAATCGGAGTTTCGCGGCGACAGCGAGTATCGAACTCTCCTGACGGGTGGCGTGTACCTGTTCGGCGACCATCCTCCGTTGCTCCGACGCGGTGCGTTCGATCGAAGGTTCAGGCTCAGTCTCGGCCATTCGTAGACAATGATGATGGGCTGCAACGGTTTTCTCCACTGCCTCGGCAAGATTGCGCCATAGGTGCCAGCGGTCGGCGACTTCGATCGCCTCGGGCGCTTCGGCACGGGCAGCTTCGGCATACGCGCCGGCGCGGTCGCGGCAGATCACCGTGGTGCCCGGATGTTCGGTGAGCCATTTGGTGACTGTTTCGGATTTCCGGTCGGCGAGAACGTCGACAGGTTTGTGAGTATCCATGTCGATCAGGATCGTGCCGTACCGATGTCGTCTCCGCAGCGCGAAGTCGTCGACGCCGAGCACCTCGACAGTGGTCGTGGGTGGATCCGGTAGCGCTCGGACCAGCCTCAACAGGGTGGAACGTCCGACGGAAACTCCCAGCCGCAGACGCCAACCTCGATCCGGCTCGTCCGGCCAACGCCAGCGCGATCTTCTCGAGGATTTCGCGCAGCAGCGGAGTGGTTCGTGCGTAGGCCTTGGTCAGTCCGTCGATCTGCTCGACAAATGTGCGTCGGTCACTGCCGGTGTTCGAGCACAGAAATCGACGCACCTGCAAGACGGCGTAACTCGATCGGCCAGCTATAGCGGTATCGGCGAGCATGCGTTCGTACCGACTGTGCACGCGTTTCGAGGAAACACTGCAAGCCGGGCAGCTCGCTGAAGTCGACAACGGCGACGCCCGAATACGAACTCCGCCTGCGGTCGCATCGACCGAATCGATGTCGATACTCGCCAGATGCGGAAGAAGGACGCGCAGGTCACAACAGTTCTCAGGACACCAGAATGATCATCTCCCGCACGGTCCAAGTCCTGTCCGAACGACACGCGGCGAGAAGGTGGAGCCGTCACGGAAAGTGGGCCAGAACCAGTTTTCGACCGTCGTCAACAACCGTGTCCGTGGACGTTCTAATCAGCCTCGGGGGGTGTGGTCAGGGCCGATGCGCATGCATTCAAACTGTCGAGAAGCAATTTTCGACGGCTTCGATCCAATCCGCCGAGCATTTGTTCCTCGATGGAGGCGACGGCTGCCGATGCCTCCTCGAGTCGACTTGCGCCGACCGCTGTGAGAAGCAGCTTCTGCTCACGGCCCTCGCCGATCACCTCGATGAGGTTCCGTCGCCGGAGCCCGCCCAAGAGTTGGTGTGTCGCCTGTCGGCTGACGAACACGCCCCGCGCGAGATCCGCATTGGACAAACCGGGTCGTGACGAAATCAGTTCCAGGCTCGAGTATTGCGAAACGGTTAGCTCAAGGTCTCGCAAACATTCGTCCAGCGCTGCTCGCAGCGCTGAGGTCGTGCGCTTGAGGGCGTATCCGATCGAGGTGTCAACATCCACTTGACTCACGTCAACATCTTGACATACATTCGGCTCGTCAACAACTTGACGAGAATTGATCAGATAGGACACCACAGTGGCAATCACAACAGTGACCGGACCAAGCTTCCTCGCCCTCCAAGTAGCGGACGTGGAACGAGCTGCAAGTTTTTACGAAAACATCGTCGGAATGGTGCGTGCGCCTCAGTCACCGCCCGGAGCGGTCGTGTTCGCGACATCACCGATCGCCTTCGGCGTGCGGGGCCCATCGCCAGGCACGGATCTGGCAGCCGGCCTCCCGGGCCTGGGCGTCGCGCTGTGGTTCGCGTGCGAAGACGCGCGAGCACTCCACGACCACCTCGCGGCAGAAGGAGTTGACATCGTCACGCCTCCCTTCGCCAGCCCGTTTGGAGATACCTTCGCTTTCCGGGACCCTGCGGGATATGTCATCACAATGCATACTGGCTAAAGCCAGCTCGCACAATCACTAACTAGTTCGTTGGACCACTGGAACCTGAACCTATTGCGCGCCAGTCCAGATGGCGTCTGGGCAGGTTTTTGTCATGGGGCAGTCGGCTCTGGTCATACGGCTATCGCTGAATCAGTGCTCGCGGAGTTGCGCGGTTCCCAGATCCGTTCATCACGGATCAGTGCCCACAACACGTTGGTTCGGCGTCTCGCGAGGGCCATGACCGCGGCATTTCCGCGTTTTCCTTCGGCTTTCTTCTTCTCGAAGTACGTCTTGGACTCGGGGCAGAACCGAATACTGTTGAGCGCGGACAATCATGAATTCTCGTACCGACTGGACCACTCGCGCCGAGACCGACGCCGATATCGCCGCGATCCGCGAGATCAACCTCGCCGCGTTCGACACCGCCGAGGAGGCCGACCTCGTCGACGCTCTGCGCCAGGACCCCGCCTGGAGCGACGCACTGTCGCTGGTCACTCTCGACGACGCCGGCGCCCTCGTAGGCTATGTTCTGCTGACCCGTGCACACATCGGTGATACCCCGGCGCTGTGCCTGGGACCGTGCGCGGTCCTGCCGCAGTACCGGAAAACCGGCGTCGGATCGTCCGCGATCCGCGCGGCTTTCGAGGCCGCCAGGGCGAGGGGTGAGCATTTCGTTACAGTCCTCGGACATCCGGAGTACTACCCGCGTTTCGGGCTCACCCGCGCCGCCGCCCACGGCGTCACCATGAAGATGTCCGTCCCTGACGACGCGCTGATGGTGCTGAGCCTGGGCACCGAACCCGTGCCCAGTGGCGTCATCCGCTACGCGGGCGCCTTCGGCGACATCTGAACACTCCCGTCCGGCTGGTAACCCGGCGATCTTTGGGGCTCGTCTGCGCATCCGCAGGCGAGCCCCGGCGGTATGCCGTGACATGAACGCAGGGCCGAGATCGGTGGGGGGAGATCGTGGTTGCAGCTGAGGCTGGAATGCTATGTGAAGTTTTCGTCGGCGATGGTGTCGTCGGTGGCATTGTTGACTTGGATTCGTTCGAGTTGCGGATGTGTGGCGCCTGCGAGGGTGTAGACGCCGCGGGCGACTGTGCTTCCGAATTCTTTGTCGGATTCGACGATCTGCACGGTGACGGTCGCAGCAGATTCTGTGCTTGATGTGATCTCTGAGATGTAGCAGATCCAGTCGATGCCCTGTTCGCATGCCTGTGTGGTGGTGTCGAGTCCGGCCCCGTTGAGAATGGACGTTTTGATACTGGCCGCGTATTCGTCCAGGTTTCCTGAGGTAGCTTTTGTCGCCATTTCGGTGGGGTTAACCCTAGGTCTGTCGGTGGTGTCCGAGCACGAGGAGAGTAGTACTGCGGCTGCAGTTGCAAGGAAGACCAAAGTTCGCTTCACCTGAGCATCAAATCAGACAGACCGGTCGTGATTGAGGTTGAGCGCTGTCGGAGAGATCGAAATCGCACTGCCGGTGTGAGCCACTTTTTCTGTGGGTTATCGGCGTGGGAATCCGTAGCGTCGGCGCATCGTCTCGAGTTCGTCGACGACGATGTCCGTGAAGGTGGAGGTTTGCGCCCAGTGCAACGCTCGTTGGTAGTCCTGATGTCGTTGTGCGCGGTCGGTGTCTGGGACGTCGGCGTATCCGGGGTGTGTGCTCTCCTCCGACGCGCGGTCGGTGGCGAGGTCGAATTGCGCCAGGTACGCCGCGAGCAACGCGGCGTGGTGCGCAGGGTCTGCGGGCATGGGTGTTCGCCTTTCGAAGGTGATTGCGCCGATGTTGTGTTCCCGGATCGACCGGTGCGGGCTTCCGGTCACAGT
The DNA here is from genome assembly GCF_050586165.1 of Rhodococcus sp. 24CO. NCBI lineage: Bacteria > Bacillati > Actinomycetota > Actinomycetes > Mycobacteriales > Nocardiaceae > Rhodococcus > Rhodococcus sp. 24CO. Next base: position 23,832 of record NZ_JAZFNF010000017.1, read on the forward strand.
GATAGCCGATCCGACGCTGTGTGAGGGTGCCACGGTCTGTGCGAATGGATCGATGCTTAGGCCTTCTTCTCGGCTCCGGTGCGAATCGTTCCTGGTGAGGGGCGATTTACTGTTGGCTGTGTGTTTCCTGCTGTTTTCTGTCGAGTTCGATCAGTGATCTCTCATCCCGCGTGTACCATGTGTCAGCAATATTCTAGTTATCCATTTGTTGGTAGGGAACGTTACACACGACCCGGGATCCGTTTCGAATGGGGCCGTCATTGTCGGTGACGACGTGTGCGGTTTCGGATCTCTGTGGAGTCACCTGGCGGCGGTCCGAGAGGGGCTTGGGCGGTCGTCTTGTGAAGGGAGAACATCACCGCCGTCAGGATTCACCCTGCGAGGGGCTCTGAAACACCAGCTTTCGGGTTTCGTCGACCGTGCCACCGGATATGAAAATCCTCGTCATGTTGTGTGACTGACAATTGCGCGTGGCGTTAGCAGTTTCCGGGATGACCTCGCTGGGATACCTTCCCTGGATGCCCGTGACAGTCTTCGTTACCGCCTCGTGTCCGCTGCAGCGTCCGGTGGTGGGCTGATTATTCGTTGCTGGTCTGTCGGTCGCCGATCCAGGCGAGAAGTTCGGGGTCGGTAGTGGTCAGGCGTTCCATTTCTTCGTCGCCGTCGCAGCGGCACATCGACACGGTAATCGATGTAGGGGTCCGGTCGAGAACTCGCCACATCGCTCCCGCGTCAGTCCATCGTGAAAGAGTCTCTACTGCATTTGTTTTCGACATTTTCACTCCACTTCGGGTCGTTCCTCAGTCGTGCGGCCGACGACCTCATAGTGGGTATTCTGCGCCGAAATGTCGTGTGCTATCAACGATGTGCGTATCAACAGTATGAGCGGTATCGAATTACGCAGGAAGTCTGCGTGTTCGGTTCACGTGGGATCTCCCGCACATCGACCCGGTCTTCTATCACTGATTCAGGTGTTCTGTATCCCTGATCCGTGTGCCAGCGGCGCCGCCGGGCTTGGAAGGCCACGCTGAGGCGTGCCGGACTCGGGGGACTCCAACTCAGAGTGTGTTGGTTGCTTGTTGCTTGTTGCTTCGAGTGTCGACAAGGGTGAGTCTCGGCTCCGAATTGCTTACAGCGGGGCTGAACGTCCTAGGCTGAGGCGGACGAACTGCTCTCGAGCGGCGAGGCTGACAGCACTTGCGTCTGTGTATTCCGCCCGGGATTGCTTACTGACAAAGCGAGTTGACGAGACAAGAGGACTGCAGCATGAACCTTTGGGTCGACGACTCAGAGCCCCCACCGGTTGGGTGGGCGTGGGCGAGGACGAGTTCAGGGGCGATCGATGCACTCTGTTTCGGTATGGTGCGACGACTCTCTCTCGCTCACGACCTGGGCGGCAATGACACTGCCCGAGTGATTATTCGATGGATGTGTGAGAACGGCGTGTGGCCACAGGAGATTCGGGTGCATCGCGCCAACCCCGTAGGCGCCGCATGGCTCAACAAGATGATCGACCGATGCAAGCCGGGAACGTGTTGACGACTGTTGACAAGGTTTCAGCGCACCTTTCGTGATAGCTCGCCTCGTTGCGTGTCATTCCGGCAGGAGCGGAAATGGCGGTCGATGATCGTTCTGGTGTTCTGAAAACTGTTGTGACTTGCGTGCAATTCGTTCGCACCACGCGGCGCCGCGATCGATTTGGTTGGTGTGGCTGCCGGTGATATCAGTATCTGCGTGTCGATGTTGTCGACTTCGGCGCGTCGTCAGCCAGGGAGATCCATTCAGTTTCCGGAATCGTGGCCCGAATATTACCGCGGGTACCGGTGTCAACGACGGGCTGGAATTAGGCCTGAACCATTCTTAAGTTGCCGTCGACAATCGCCGACCAATCCTGTTCTGCTGAAGATCTTTTCGTGATCGACATCGAACCTGGAAATGTGATTACCCGATGGTACCTAGGTCAGGTGCGTGACTACCCATTCGGGGCGGGTCGGGTGGGCCAAGTTGCAGCCTGTCAGACAAGACTGGGTTTCTGAAAGCTCTCGCCAGCGGAGTGATCTTCCAGCTTTGTTGGCGGGAAACCTATGCGCCCGTGCATAGTTGATCTACCTCGGACGCGAGTGGTCGCTCCCGTTGGTTGTTCGCGAAGTGGGCCGCCACCTGGGGAACGGCCTGGATACAGCCGCTGAGGGGCCGCGGGCAGGAGCATGGCCGCAGCTCCTCAGCAACTGACGTATTCAAAATTGATCACGAAAATTGGGCCAGAACCAGTTTTCGGCCGTTGTTCACACATCCCGATCCAGGGGTAAAGGTTGTGCGGTCGTCTATGGCGTCACCGCATTCCCGACCCGAACCCGGGTGTGGCGCTCGGCCTCGTCGGCGTCACCCCCAGATCGCCGACGAGGCCCATGATCGGTGCACTGCTTTTACATCTAGGTTTTCGGTGTGCCACGGGTTCACCGGCAGTGGATCGTTGATCCGTCGGTGAATAGATCGCAACTGAAGACCTTTCAGGGTTTTTAGCTGCCAAAGCCTGCGCTGCCCGCCGTTGGTGGTTCGGTTGTCGTTTCGTCACCTTCGATCGGGATGTTGACGACGGGACCCGGTGAGGTATCCGCGTTCACATCGAAGGCCACGCGCGCGGCCTCACTGCCGTCACTCTCGCGGACCACGATGTGGTGCCGGCCAGGTTCGGCGTCGCCGGGAATAGTGACGTCCGTCGTGACGGTGCCGTCGTTGTCAGCGGTGACGGTGGTGAGAAGGACGGGATCGGATTCGAAATAGATGCTGTAGCCGCGCTCGCCCACAAGCCCGGTGATGTTCAAGCGCAGCGCCTGTCCGCGGGCGTATCCAGGAGATGCGTCGGGGGATCCGGTGGGGAGCAGCCGTAGTCTCAGTGGTGGCGAGTCCTGCCAGCTCTGCACCACTTCGTTGTCGTCGTTGACGATGCCGGCGAACCAGTTCGTTCCCGGTCCGGTGGCATCGAGCCCACCACAACGGCCCGACAGCACATGTTCGTAGGCCGCGTAAGCTTCGGTGCCGTCGAAGATATCGTTGCTGTTGATGTCGAAGCGGTCTTCGTCAGCGTAGAGCGGGCCGGGCTGGAACTTCGTCAGCGCTGCACTCTTGAGGGCGGCGTTGTTCAGTGTGATGCGCACCGACACCGATGTCGCGCCGGGGGCGAGCGCGATCGGTTCGCTGTAGCCGAGCAGGCTCTCGATGCTGGTCAGCCGCTTCCCGTTGGCGTTGATTTGAATAATGTCGAGCGCATCCGGTGCCGGCGTTGCACTTCGGTTGGCCATACCCATCCCGACCTGGCACTGAACGAGCGCCAGATACAGCTCGTACATCCTCAAGCGATCGCCGGATACCGCCGGCCGATCCAGGCTGTAGGTCGCGGTGACCGAATCACCGACGCCGTACACGTCCTTGACCGGCTCGATCTTCGGTCCCATTCCGTAGTCGAGGCGGGCCTTGGTGATTGTGGCCTGCAGCGCCTTCGACATGTACTCGACCTCGCTCGTGGACGACGGCGCCGCACCGGCGCTGGTCACGAAGTTCATGCGGTCGTTGAAGTACGTCAGATGTGTGTCGTACGAGAACGGCGGCTCAACCGAGCAGATGACATCGTCGTCGTGGCAGATCGACACCCGGTCGAGGCCAGGAAGTGAGTAGAACTCGTCATCGGTGTCGCCGAGCAGCGTCCGAAACACGCCCTGACCGTCCGAGCCGCTCCCGAAAACACCGTCAGCGTCAGCTTTTTGCAGCGGGTCGCCGACCGAGAAGACCCCTGCAACTGGGGAGGATCCGGGGTTGAGGATATTGACCAAGTTCACTGCACGCCGAGCTGCCATCGCGCCCTGCGAGTACCCGACGAACACGACCTTCGGAGCTGCGCACCCCGGCGCCTGACTGAACTGGTTGTACACCGCCACCGCCGCACCCGCGCCCTCGTTGGCGGATGCAATAACCTCGTTCGCGTTGTGGATAATGCCGTCCTCCATGAGCACGACCGGTACCGCCGGGTATCCCTGCTCGCCCAGTGCTCCGCCCGGAGCCGGTACGTCCAGGATGGGGGCCCCACGCAGATAGCCGCCCCAAGCAGCGGGCCCGAGCAGTTTGGTGAGAGTCGGCCCTTCCCAGCCGCCTCCGACCTGATCGGGGTAGCTCGTCATACCTACTGTGGTCTCGCCACTTCCGCGCAGCGGGATCACCACAACTGGCACGCAGTCCGAGTTCGCGGCCGAGGCCGTGGGCGCGGCCCATAGTGGCACCGTGACTGACGCGATGACGGCTGTTGCCACCGACAGTACTGTTGCCTGCCATTTGCGGACCATCCTCGAAACCTCCAGGTCGACTAGCCCTACACGCCACTCGGTGTAGGGCGCACATACTTTTTCTTAGCGTTATCTTGGCCAGTTGAAGTTTGCTGAACTTTACGCGGGAAGCGACAAGTGCTGCGCGTCGGGAATCTCTGTCGCCACCCGCGCATGTCCTTCGAGTGATTCCTTGCGGCGCCGTAGCTCAGTTTTCACCTGTTCATGCGGTAGTCCTGGTGACTGTTGCGCGACCCGCTGGGTGTTTGCTGGCTCTTGACTGGATCGAGCCCAGTGGCGTCGACCGGAGTGTGCAGAGTGTGCGCATGATGGGGTTCCTTGTCGGCTGAGGCGCGCTTTGGGGCGCGATCTCGAAGTGCGTGGTCGGTCCAGAAGAACGTGTCGGTGTTCGGGTGGTGCGCCACCCGCTGAAACCGACCATCCGATCCGCAGAGAGTGGGTTCAAACGGTAACGGATTCCGCCGGTGGCGCCGAGACGCCGAGACCCCAAAAATGGGGGCACAGTTGCTGAGAGCAGTCGGGTGGGATCAGATGCGTGGGGCGAGGGGGTGACCGTCGTGACCGTATTCGAGTCGGACGATGGTGTCGCCGGTGCTGTGGACGAGGGTGGCGAGGACCTTGCGGCCGGGTGGAAGGATGCGGATCGTGATCGTCCCGGCTGGGGTGTGGGCGAGGCCGTCTGCGGCGGCGGCGACTATGCGCTCTCGTACTTCTTCGGGTGCGGTGTCCATTGCGTGGTCGTCGAGCAGGACGACTTCGACACCACGGGTACGGGCTGCACGCGCTTCGGCGGCGATGTGGGGGACGACGAGAGTCGGGGCTCGCAACGTGTCGCGCAGGTGCGCTTCGAGGAGTTGGCAGTCGAGGCGTTCCTGCTCGTTCAGTGGGTGGGCGCCGGTGATGCGTTCGAGGAGCGGGCGGGCGAGGTCGTCGAGGCGTGTGAGTTGCGCATCGCGCTCGTCGAGGACGGCGGTGTCGGCCGCTTCGGCCGCGGCGCGCAGCGTCGTTTGCCGGCGTAGGGCGAAGATCTCGCGTGCGGCCGGCCGGATGGTCCAGGCGAAGAAGGTCGCCATGAGTAGCGGCGCGAGGTTGATCGCCGACATCGACAGCCCGTACATGGCGCCTTGACCGGTCCGTTCCGCCCAGAGCATGCAGCTGGCCAGGACGATGGCCATACCGATCCACGCCCAGACGGTGCGCCCCCGGACACACATGTAGGTGTAGATCGCCGTCGACGCTGCCAGCGGCCACAACTGCAGGAGCCCGTCGATCGGCACCGGGGCGACGGCAAAGATCAGATTGACCGCAATCGGTACGGACACGGTCAGGTACGCAGTAGCCAGGATCGACAGTGGGTCGCCGGGGACCAGGATGAGTCCGAGCGCCCCGATACTGACGATGATCCACGCGGCGAATTCGAACCATCCGCCGCCGGGCGGGTTCGTGGACCATGCGACGAGGGCGAACGTCGCCGCGTACGCGGTGACCACGATTTTCGCTGCGATGGTGCGCAGGCCCAGTAGTTCTCGAACGTCGTGAATATCGTTGTCGTGGTGCGTCATACGGATTCCCATCCCAGGTGCACTGTTGTGCCGACGCCGAGATGTGTGTCCACGTGTGCCGAGCCGCCCGGTATGGCGCGCATTCGGCCGAGAATGCTGACGGTGATGCCGAGTCGGTGGGGCGCGACTGAGGAGGTGACGAACCCGGAACCGTTGTCGGCGACCTCGATTCGGATTCCCGAGCCGGTCACCGTCGCAGTGACTGTCCGCAGGGCATCCGGGCCGGCGTGGAGGCGAGAGTTGCGCAGGGCCTCGGACAATGCCGATCCCAGTGCGCGAACACACTCGGCAGACAGGAACGGCAGTGGTGCGGCATCGGCGTGGATCACGTCGAACGGGGCTTGATCGTCAGCGTCGGCGGCCGCGGTTCGCAGGTGAACGAGAGCGTGCGCGAGTGAGAACGGTTGTCCTGGTTCGCTTCCGGTTCGGAGATGGTCGAGCTCTGCCAGAGTCGTTTCCGAAAGGCTTCGGACGAGATGGTGTGGCTGGCCGTGTGAGGCGGCCAGAAGTGTGGACAGCACGTTGTCGTGGATGAGCGCGTCGAAGCGTTCACGCTCGACGATGCGAGCGCGTTGGGCCGCCGCGTCAGCGGCGGCGGCGTATGTCTCGTCGGTGGTGGCATCGAGAAGTCGACCGGTTCGCAGCGCCATCGCGGCGCCTCCGACGAACAAGGTGCAGAACATGATCGCGAACGCGATCTCCGGGATCAACATCCCTGCTTGTGCGCCGTCGCGGGCAACGAGATTGATCGTCTGAACAGTGGTGCATCCGATCGCCAGGTGAACGAATGCAACCGGTATCGGCCATGCCAGTACTGCAGCAAGGCTCGCCAACCCGGGGAACGCGGCGAGCCAGACGCCGTCACTGGCGGGAAGGTCGGGTCCGTTCCATGTCGCCGGCCAACTGGCGACCGCAAGCAGGAACACTGTCGCCGCGACGGCGGCGGAGGTGCGCATCGCCTGTGTATCGGTGTGGAACGACAATGCGCCTGGTAAGAGTCCGCATCCGAACACGACCACAACGATGGTCGGCGTCCACCACGGGTCCATGCGCGGTGCGAGCTCGGTGATCGAGGGCCACAAGATCACAGATACGCGGCGTATCCGATGCTGGTGAATCTGGCGAACATCCGCAAGATCCGGTCGGTGTCTTCGGTTCGAGCGACAGACTGTGGAAGAAGGGGTATCTGATGCGTCATCGGACCGGATGCTCCGGCACCGGAAGCCACCCGTCCTCGACGGCTCGTTTGTAGAGGTCTGTTTTCGTTCGGGCCGGCCGTCCCGCGTCGGCGTATTTGATGCGAATACGCGCGAGGTAGTCGTTGACGGTGTGCGGGGTCAGGCCGGTCATTCGCGCTACGCGGTCGGCTTTCTCCCCGGAGGCGTACAAGGTCAGGACGTCTTGTTGTCGCGGACTGAGTCCGACGTCGCCTAGGTCCGGATCGCCGTCGATCGCAGCGGCCCATTCTGTGGTTGCCACAGGGTGGCCGGCGGCGGCTGCGGCGATGGCGTCGACGACCTGCTCTGTCGGTGCTGACTTGCGGATAACGCCGAGCACGCCGGCTTTCGCTGCCAATCTGACCAGGTAGGGGTTTTCGGCGCCGGTGAATATCAGTGCTTCTAATCCTGCTGTTCGCAGTGTGTCGACGTTTGCGGTGGGGAGGAGCCGTCTGCCAGTCGTAGGTCGAGCAGCACGAAATCCAACGGAATCTGTTGATTCAGCAGGTCTGTGACCGTGGGGGCCGTTGCCGCGACTTCCACATTGGGGTGGTCGGCCAACATGGCCTTCAACCCCAGTATCACTGCGGAATGATCTTCCACGACGCCGATTTGCTTCACACCCGAATCTGTCACCACATCGGATCTCCTGTGTCGAGGGCGCCGAACCGTATTCAGCTACCCGTGCGCATCATCGACATTTCAGCACACACAAACGCCCAGCAGTTGGCTAGCCGGCCATGCCGTGCTCGAGAACTGGACCGAGTAGATGCCGGGGCCTTGTCGGGCCTTCGGATTTTACGGATGGTCCGACAAGGCCTGTACCGACTTCTCGGACTGAAGCACATCAGCCCGGAAGATCTGTGCGCTGAAAATAATATTCCATCCGGTACGTATTTTTAAGGGACCTATGTCCCAGAAGCGTCTGGCTGCTCACCGAGGTCGACCGACGACAGGCGTATTCGCCGAGAGTGGATGGTCGGCCGTTTAATGGGTCCGGGTGCCGGGAACGGAGATGAAAAGCATTGCGACGTTTATCGATTATGTTGTCCCGCCGACGATCTGGGGGATGTCACGCCGGCGGGACGGCTCGATCCTGCGACTGGCTCAGCAGTCACGAGAGCGGAAGAACCATATATGGCACTCAGTGTCGGATGCCAGTCTTCGCCCGGTAACTGTTACTTGAGTTTTGTATTACTTGCGCCGGGAATGCTGCTTTCCTACTTGGGTGACGCCCGTGGCTGGCGTGCGTGCTCGGTCGTCTCAGTGCCGGGGGCGGTGGGTGCTTTCAGGCCGGGCGTCGAAATCCGGGGAGGCCCGTGCGTCACTGGTTGTACTCCCTGACGATTTCCCACAGTCATTCGGCCATTGTGACCATAGGATCACCATCGGCCCGCGGGTTCGGGTTGGGTGAGCCAGGCGAGATCGTCCTGGAGTGGTGCGATGTGCTCGCAGAGTCAGGTTCGCGGCTTCTCCGGGTTCTTGCAACGCGTAGGTACTTTTTCGAGATCGCCTATGCGGGTCTGTCTCTCGCTTTCCTCGGGTGGGATTCCTGAATTCCGGGGTGCGAGAGTGCCGCATCAGGTTCCTGAAGGTTGGGTCCGGAGCCTCATAGGATTTGATCGTGGCCAAATGAAGTGTCGGGTTCGGCACTCGCGTGCGGGCATGGATCTACCGACCCATATAGTGGCTGGACTTGCTTTGTTGGCGGGATTTGGGAGGGCATCAATGGCGGCTCAGGTTGATCAAACTACGATTGCGGCAGGTCAGAGACCTTCTGGCCTCGACACAGAGGCTGCTGAAGCGCAGATCGACGAGGAGTCCCGGAAAATTGGCTACAACACTGTCGAATACACGATCGAGTACCTCGCTGACAAGCTGCGGTCGGATGATTTCTACATTCCTGAGTATCAGAGGGAGTATGTGTGGGAGGAAGATCGCAAGCACAGATTTATCGAATCCCTTCTGATGGGTTTACCGATTCCTTTTCTATTCTTCTGGGAAAACAACGCAGACGGGCGACTTGAGATAGTAGATGGTTCACAGCGGATCAGAACGATTAGCGAATTTCTTGACGGAAACCTTCGTCTTGGCGAACTGGAATCGCTCACCAAAGTCAGTGGATTTTGTTTTAATGATCTGAAGGAATCGCGGCAACGAAAGTTGAAGAATCGCACGATTCGAGGCGTTGTTCTCGATGAGCAGGCTGATGATCAAGCTCGGGCTGAGCTTTTTGATCGAATCAATACGGGTAGCAAGAGCGCAAATCCGGCCGAGATACGGCGAGGAGCGCTGCCAGGTCCATTCACGGATCTTGTCACCGAACTTGCAGGCTCTGAAATCTTCAAGAGCTTGACCCCGATGTCTCAGATGCAAGAGAACTCCAGGGCCCGGGAAGAGCTCGTTTCGCGGTTCTTTGCACTTTCTGGAGACTTGGACGGATACAGAGATAGGGTAGCCGACTACCTATTTGCATACGCAAAAAATATGAGCGAAGAACTAACTCGAAATCCTGAACGATCGAACTCGATGAGAGAGGAATTCAATCGAACGATGGAGTTTATCGCATCGAGTACCCCTTATGGATTCAAGAAAAATGAGCGCGCCGCCGCAACACCAAAAACACGGTACGAAGCTATCGCGATCGGTACGAAGCAGGCGCTTGAACAGATCCCCGACCTTCGGGTTGACAAGAATAAACTGAAAGAACTTCTTGATAGTGAAGAGTTTGGTGCGATCGTCCGTTCCGATGGTGCGAACGCGAGGGCTCGACTGAGGCAAAGAATTGCCTTTATTAAGGATGGTTTGCTGGGATCGGTTTCGTGACCGCGGCGAGAGATGTTTTCCAGGAAAGGTGCGGGGAGGCAGAGAACCTCCTCGCATATCTTGAGGAGGCAGAGGGGCTAAGTACGGCGGCAAGCGGTGACGCGCCGAAGGGGGAAACTCTCAGAATATTAAGAGCATCATGCTACGTGATGATATATAACATGGTTGAGTCCACGATGTCCGTCTGTCTAAAGGATCTGTCATCTGCAGTCAGGGGTACGGCGACTTCCATTAAAGATTTGAAGCAAGAGATCTTTGACTTATATCTGGTGTCAAAGTATGGAAATAGAATTATGGCTAGTTCCCATGAGAAAGCGGCCGTATTTGCCCGGGATCTACTTAACGATGCCAGTGGTACCTCTATCCCGGAGTTTGTCTTTTCGGCGCCATCGGGAAACTGCACAGACTCCAATGTTGAGAAGGCGCTTCGGAAAGTCGGGATCGAGTTTGAAATTATTCCTGAGTTGCATACGAGGGTCAAGAGGAAAGCGATCAATGATCGTACCCTTCTTGAAGGTCTCGTCATGGTAAGGAACGATTTGGCTCACGGGAATCGAGCATTCTCTGAAGTCGGTCAGGACAGCACAGTAACCGACTTAAGGGAAATATTCACGCTCGCTGCCGAGTATATGGAGGTTGTTGTCAACCATTTCGAGGAATATATAAATAATTCGGGCTATTTGGGCTCTATAATGCGCGCATAATTGATTTTCCGATTACGGTCCCCAATATCGGTGGTACTGCATTCCCGATCAGGCGGCCTATTCTGTCGATCGTGATTCGTTCGCCCGCGGGCACAAACTGGTACTCCGGTGGGAACCCCTGAAGAACCGATCCTTCTCTCAGGGAAATGGCTCGGTCTTGTTCAGGGTGACCAAAACGGCCGGTGCCGTAATTGTAAAACTGAGTTGTGATTGTCGGACTCGGGGAATCCCATTCCATCCGCCCGTATACACTGGCATAATATTTCCCAGTATCCTTCTTGTGGCATGCAAGTTGGAGTTCTTCGGGCCACTCACGCCAAGTTCCGCCAGGGTTAGATGAGCGAATCCGATGTAAATTCTTCTCACTCAACGCCTGCGTTCGATGCATCGGATCGGAGCGGCTCTGCTGGCCGTGGACGATCGGTTCGATTGAGCCGATTGCGTCCTTGACCGTGACATAGTCGGCCGCGCTATGGGTACCTCGCGGGACCTGGATCTCTCCGGTACGCGAAGCGAGAAGTACTAGTCGCTTCCGGTGTTGGGGCAGGCCATAGTCGGGAAGATGCACCACCCGATGGTCGACGTGGTATCCGTTTGCGATTAATTCGGAGACAAAGTTGGAGAACACATCCGTACTTGCAAGTCCCGGAACATTTTCCATCGTAACGAAGTCCGGCCTTGTTTCGTCAACAAGCCTGCCAAATTCGCGGAGGAGATTCCACTTTTCGTCTTTGCTTTTCTTGCCTGCTTGGCGGAGTTTGGAGAATGGTTGGCATGGAGCGCATCCAGCCAATACTTTCAACGAATCGCCCCGACCCCACATTTTTTTAAGTTCGTCTCCACTGATAGTGCGTATGTCTCTGAGATAGAAGTCGGCTGAATTATTGGTCGAAAACGGAAATTGACAGTCAGGATCGACGTCAATCCCAGCTATGACGTCCACCCCGGACCGTTGTAGTCCGCAAGCAAGCCCACCTGCCCCGCAGAACAGGTCGATGGCTCTTACTGAACCAGGGGCGGCCAAATCAGTACTCCGTCTCTCTAGACAATTTGTGCACTCGCGGGCGCACCTTCGACATAGATCATCTCATCACGAGTTTCTCCATCCAGTACGGGCACACGGAAGCCGGGGAATGATGTAGACGGAAGGGCACCGCGACCGCTGCTCCACCCTGTAGACCGCCAGACCCAGATGTACACATCCCATTCCAGTATCGGTTGATCCAGATGCGAATGGGACACTTCACTGCCTGGTAGTGATTCGGTGGCGGCCCCTGGGAGCGGACATCGACCGAAACACCTCCAGGACTCCCTCATCAATGCGGTGAACGGAAACGGACGGCCTCGTCACGGTTGGGCCTGCAGTTGCCCACACTCGCGGGCGGAATCGATGGCGACCCGCCGAACCGGTCAATCCGACACCCCAGTCGGCGCGGCAACGAGGTCCGGTACATGCGCCCGCCGACGCTGAAGGGGTCGGCCACGAATACCGACGGCTGCTGATCATCGTCGTCGAACACGTTAGGAAATTCTCATGGACTACGACTTCTCGATGCACACCACGAATCTCGACTGCGCAGTTGTGCACGGGTCCGGAGCGTCTCGACGTACATTGATGCCAGTTGATCGACGTTCGCAGCCTCGACGGTACTCCTTGCCTTCCTCGGCCTTGCCGGATTCGGGCGATAATCGTATCGCCTGACGCTCCGGCTTCGTCGCGCCAGATCGCATGCGTCGGCTGCGGGACTGATGACGAACAGCAGCTTCGGGTCACAGGCTTCTCGGCGACCGGCGCGGCAGCAGCCACGACGGTGTCGTCCGTTCCAGATCGTCGCCTTGACCAAAGACACCGGATCCAGCCGCGCCTGCTCGTAGAGTCCCTGCACGTGGGTGGGGTCCGCGTCTCGGGCGAGGGCGGCGTAGTGGTCCATGACGGCTGGCAGGTAGCGCATGGGCAACGTCTGTCCGGGGGCGAGTCGGGTGAGCTCGGTGATCGTGAGGTCTTCGTCTGCGATACCGCAGAACGAGATGCCGTCGGCGGTCTCCACGTCGAACATCAGGACCACGCGTGGACTGCCTCGCTGCTGACCTTCCGCCAGTCGACGAGGACGCCGAGCGGTTCCCGACTGAGGTCGGGTCTGAGTTGCGCCATCAGATCGTTGAGCGTCTTCTTTCGCCCTGATTGCGAGTGTAGGTCGCGTGTGATTCGGGGTGATGACATGTCCCTGGTGGTTGTTGTGGGTGTTGTGGGGCGCCGGCGAATTAGGCGCCGGCGGTGGGGGCTGGCGGGGTGCTCGGGCTCGGTGGTGTGGGGGAGTGATGCGTGTCGGGTGGGGGCGTTGTGAGTCTCGTTATTGGGTGTTTTCGAATGTTGTTGTGTGTCAATATGTTTCGTCTGATGGAGTCGAGCATCTTACATGTTTACGACCAGACTGTGTCACCTATGAGCGAGGCCCTCACCTCGGTGAGGGCCTCGCTCGCCTGGATTCGACCTGGTCGGTTACTCGCCGGCCTCAGTGGGCTCGAGGTCTGCCGGCTTCTTCAGAGGGATCAGCTCATCGCTGCCCTTGTAGCGATATGCCCAAATCCCCGTGGGGAAGTAGAACGGTGCCGGCCTGCCCGTTGTCCGGGGCGGGCGTCCACCGTGTGGGCTTGTCCGGGTCTGCGATCTCGCTCATCCCACTATTGTCTCAACCGCGGAAAACCCGGCGAAACCAGCTTAAACCCGCGCACGCTCGATATATGAGCTCCGCGACCGGAAAGCCGGTCCCGCCGATGCTCGCCACTCTCGGGCATTCCCCGACCGGTGAGCGCTGGCGTCTTAACTGAACTAGAGGATCGCATCATTGCAGGTCGAGCACGGAAATGGTGTTGCGGGATGATTTCTTGATAATGCATGGTTGCTGGCCTGGTGTGTTCGCCTACTCCAACTCTCGGCAGTGAGGCGTCCCTTGGCTGCCCGCGTCTGAGGAAACACTCTCGCAAGGTTCACCAGTAGGCGATGGACTGCGGTTTAACCTCGAAAGATATGCCTTCTAGGTATACCTCGCAGCTCCAATCGCATTGGACGGGAATATGACTTGTCGCACATACTCATTCCATTCGTTCGGTGGCCGTCCTAGCGCGATTGAAGGGCTTTCCGTGTCGCGGTGAAGTGGTCATAAATTCGAGGAGGCGGCGGTGTCGAAACCGTATACGTTCGTACTAATTCACGGTGCTTGGCATACAGGAGATCACTGGGCCCCAGTTGCCGAGAGTCTTCGAGCGGATGGTCATCGTGTGTACACGCCGACCGTGGCGGGGTTCCGTGAGTCGGACCCGAGTGTCTCGCACGCGGATGGCGTCGACTCGATCGTGCAATACATCGTCGACAAGGATATCCAGGACTTCATCCTGGTAGGGCACAGTTTTGGAGGCACTATCGTCTCCAAAGTCGCCGAGGCGGTCCCTGATCGCATTCGACGACTCGTGTTCTGGAATGCGTTTGTGCTCGAAAGCGGCAAGAGCATCAATGATGAATCTCCGCCGCACTACCGTGAGATGGTGCAGGGCGGGTCCTCCGGCGGCATGTTCGAGTTGCCCTGGGAGGTGTGGCGCGAGGCATTCCTGAACGACGCGGATCACGAAACCGCTTGGCGCGCATACGAAAGCCTATGTGCAACTCCCGTTTCAATGCTCGAAGATAAAGTGGAGTTAACTAAGTTCTACGAGCTCATCGCCACCGGCCGTTTGAAGGCGTCCTATCTGAACTGCACTGAAGACACCGCAATGCCGCATGGGGAATACGCCTGGCATCCGCGTTTTTCAAGTCGGTTGGGTTTATGCAGAATTGTGCAGATGCCCGGAAGTCACGAGGTCATTTTCACTAACCCCACTGCTCTCGCGGGGAAGATGGTTGAGGCTGGACGGGACTAAGCGGCGCGGTAGGCGGTCAAGACCGATAGTGCAGTTAAGGGCCTGGGAGGGAAAATGGGATGGCATGCGGGCGATCGCCACCACAGGTCAGGAAACGGCGGCGTTGTGGTCGCGCAACGGCAACCGGGTCAGCGAGTCATTCCCGGAGATCGTCGACGCCCTCGCCGCTGTGCTCGGTCACCGCGAAACCGTTCTCGACGGAGAAATTGTCGCCCTCGACAAGGGTGTTCCGTCGTTCGCCCGGTTGCAACGCAGAATGCATGTCCGCGCACCCTCCGCCGAACTCCGAAACGATGCCCTGACCACCTACTACGTCTTCGACGTCCTCGACATCGACGGCACCTCGACCACCGAACTGCCGTATCTCGAACGCCGCGAAGCACTTTCCAGCCTCAGCATCGAGAACCCACGCATCAAAGTCCCCCCGTTTTGGCTCAACGTCGATGGCGCCGCGATGCTCGAGGTCGCGAAAAAACACCACCTCGAAGGGATTCTCGCGAAAAGCATCAACTCGACGTATCAGCCCGGGAAACGGTCTCCTAGCTGGATCAAAACGCCTCTCCGCGCCAAAGCAGAGGCAATCGTGGCAGGATTCGTCGAGGGCTCGGGCAGTGCGGCCGGAGGCATCGGATCGCTGATCCTCGGCGCCCACGACGATTCAGGCGCGCTCATCTATATCGGGTCCGTCGGCAGTGGATTTTCTTCGAGGCAGCGCCGCGAACTACGCGAGCGCCTCCTCGAAATTGAACGCCCCACCAGTCCGTTCACGATCGCGCCACCACGAGCAATCGCACGCGAAGCCCGTTGGTGTGAACCTCTTTTGGTGTGCGATGTGGAATACAGGGAGTTCACCGGCGGTGGCCTCAGGCACCCAGTATTCAAGGGTCTGCGCGTCGACAAGACCGCCGATGAAGTCGACCTCCCCGGCCGTCACTGATCGGTCCAACTTGAGGAGTGATTACCGATGATCGCAGGTGGGTGGATCTGGGTTCTGCCGTTACCGTGGGAATGGCGAATAGCGCTGTCGAAAGCAATCCCGTGCGACTTCGGCGGTGCGGGGTGCCGTTTGGCCTTCTGACTGGTACATGGCGAAGCCGCCGGCCCCGAAGAGGGTGTCCAGCGGCTTGAAAAGGGTCGGTGCCAGTCTTGCGCCTCTCGGCAAGTGGCCGCTCGAAGCGGCATTTCTTTCGGTGGTACCCGGGGCAAAGAACTTCAGCACCGACAGCCTCTACAACGAACGCCGGCCCCGGGTTATTCCGCCGGTCCGCGCTCTGCCCGAGATTGGGAGCAGCACGCCAAAATGAAGTCAGGGGACGTGTCGTCACTGCTGCTCAGAGGGCGATTTGTTGCCCCTTCACATGCCGATCGGAGAGATGCGCCATCGCCGACTTTTGTATCGGGAGTGCAGGTGAACCTCTTGGGAGGATGCGAGCTGCATACTGCCTGTGTGAGTGATCGTTTCGATGAAGAGTTGGCGATGTTGACCGATGTCCGCCGCTACCTCCGCTCGGTGGAGGGGCGGGACTTGTCGATCTCGACGTCGGTTATTGATCGAGTGCTCGATGAACGCAACGACTCCAGGGCTGGCCGGGCAGACGAGTCGCGGTGCTGATCGTGATCGCCGAGCGTCGTGACTGCCTGGCGTAGGCATCTGATCACATTCTCCGCACGCCCACGTGCGCGGCCCAATCGCGCCGCTGATGGCGATGCCCAGCGTCACTGCTGGCCCTACGTGGATCACGACCAGTATCAATGTGGCCGCCACAACGGTCAGCAGGTGTCATCATTCCTGTTCAAAGCCTATTTTCGGCAAGGGCTCGATGTCTGTGCGACTCGTACCGGAGGTTAGGCGAGAGGGGTGATGTGACTGTTGTTTGTCCAGACAACCCCGTAGGTCGATTCTGAGCATGTGTGGTTCCTGTCGTCGACACATGCACTGCGCCGGAAGGTCGCCCCCAGCGGATACGAAAACGGTCGGGGACGTGTCGTCTTCGCAGTTCAGCGGCGTGAACGAGCTCCTGCTTGTGCAGTGAGCAGTTTTACGACACGAGGACATCACCGCCGCCCTTTGCGTTTGTTACGGAGAAGTAGTGTGCGAAGGACTGCGAGTGCATCGCCACGGCGTTCCTTGGAACGTGCGCACACAGCGATCAGGGATATCGCGGTGATCAGGGCGAAGTATGCGAGCGCCAGGTGCGGCATGACGTCGTGACCGAGTTGGGTGAAGGTGTCGAGCAGTGGCATGAGTTGGTTCCTTGGGGTGCAGTGTGTGCGGGCTGCCTTCAGTTCTCTCCCACACGCTGCTGTCCGGCGATGTTCCGCCGCGCTAGAGTCTGTCAATTGCCTGTTCAGATTGGGTGCGCCGGAATTCCGACTCTCGGAACTCGGACAACTACCAGGTTCGAGAGGAACATCTAATGTCCGAGCCGGTGGATGCAAAAATGCGTCTGGGCGCAGCGCTGACGGACCTCTGGGAACGAGCGCACAAACCGACTCTCAAAAGTCTGGTCGCGGATGCCGCGAACCGGAACGTGAAGCTGAGTACATCGAGTTTGAGTCAGTGGTTCAAGGGAGCGGTAGCCCCTTCCGACACCCAGCAGTTCGGAACGCTCGTTCTCATCCTGTCCGGTGCTCCGCCGACTGCGGACCTCAAGCGTTTGCGTCAGCAGGCTCGTGATGTGAGCCAATCTCGGCAGGGCCTGGCCGGCGGATCCGTGGTGACAGCGGCGCAGCCCGGAAAGGAAGCAATACCCGGGGGCGTGCCGAGGATCGACATTCTGCATTACGCGAACGTCCCGCGACTGAACACGCTGTTGGCAACCCGCGGAATCCCGTCGGATATGTCGAACATCCCACCGCACGGTCAGCGGAACATCATCACTCTTGCCGCGGCAGTGGGATCCGTTGTCACTCGGATGAGAGAAGTCGAACTCCCTGTCCGACGGTTCACCCAGAATCTCAACCTGCGGTCGCTCAGGAACGGGCAACTGTTGGTGTTCGACAGGCGTGTATTCACCCTGAACTGCCCGGAGCCCGGCGCCACACCCACACTGACCGGGGACCTGAACGTCGACCCAGTCGTGTACATCAAGAAGCAGGGAGTTCGGATCGTCATGCCCTATGACCCGGCATTCATCACGACCTCGACCGCATACTCGGAATTCAACGCTGGGAACACGCAGATGGTCGGATTATGCGCAATCAAACGGCGCGGTAAGCCAACAGATGCACCCCACCGAAACAAGAACCCCAAAGTTCAGTACGTGGCAACCCCTCTCCTGCTGGGATTGTCGAGCGAGGTCACGGATCTGAGCGAGAAGGTGGTCCACGAGGACATGTACGGGAGGTGGCACGGCCCGTGGCGCAACGACCGCAAATCCAGACGTGCCGGGTAAGACCGTCCGCGAGATGCGCACGGGCTAATCCTCTAGACCTGCTGAATCCCGTTAGGCGAGAAGGGAAGGGACTGTCTCTAAAACGGTGTTTCGGCCCGACTAGCTGAGTGAATGCTCGGCGAGGAGGTGCCGAGATGACGACAC
>NZ_JAZFNF010000018.1:0-38402 GCF_050586165.1 Rhodococcus sp. 24CO
TGTGGAACATTCACTATAATTATCACCGACCGCATTCAGCACGCGGAGGACGACCGCCCGCCGCTTACCGCCGGCACGGCGTCACCAACGTCCGTTCCTCCTACAACAAGCTGATCCTATAGCCCACGACATACATGCGGATAGCTTGCAGGCAACCGCTCAAGCGGGGCCCCGGACGATCTCTGCAGTCGATCGGCTCCGATTTTCCGCTTCTCCGAACGACGTTTCAAAAACGACCTTGGTCTCAACAGGTCAACGCATCACTACTGGTGAGATGATGCGTGATCGTGGAGGCATGGATGGGTGGCAAGGCATTGGGATTCACGGTGGAGCAGGAGAACCTGATCTGGGATCTGCATCGCCGGGGAGAATCGCTACGAGAAATCGAGCGGGTTCTCGGGGAAACGATGCCCCGAATTCGTCGTTTCCTACGTGAGTCCGGCGGTATTCGACCAGTCCCACGAGCACGGCGAATCGGCCACATCACCGCCGGTGAACGCGAAGAAGTTTCGCGCGGGATTGCCGCAGGTGACAGTGCTCGGACGATCGCCGAGACACTCGGAAGATCCCCGTCCACGATTGCACGTGAGATCGCCCGCAACGGCGGACGTGTCGCTTACCGGGCGGCCCGGGCGGATGCTGCGGCGTATGTCCGTGCTCGCCGCCCCAAATTTTCGACGCTGCATATGCGGCCGATTTTGCGGGAGACCGTCACTGCGAAGCTGAATGTGCAGTGGTCACCGCAACAGATCTCCGTCTGGCGTCGGCGCGAGTACCCGGCCGATCCGCAGATGTGGGTCTCGCACGAGACGATCTACCGTTGCCTGTACATTCCGTCGCGGAAAGTGTTCGACAGCACTGTATTTCACGAACTGCGTACCGATCGGCCGATTCGTCGGCCGCGCGGGAAGAAACGCTCCCACGGTCGTGGGCGGATACGAAATATGGTTTCGATCGATCTTCGAGGAGCTGCGGCAAACGATCGTAGTGAGCCCGGGCACCTGGAGGGTGATCTCGTGTTCGGAATCCGCCCGTCAGCGGTCGCGACGCTGGTGGATCGGCAATCACGCGCCGTGCATGTGGTGGCATTGCCTGACGGGTACCGGGCCGAGACGGTCGCGGATGCGCTGATTGCCTATCTAGGCCGGCTACCTGCGCATCTGCGTCGTTCGTTGACCTGGGATCGGGGACGGGAAATGGCCGAACATGAGCGCATCACCGCAGCGCTCGACACGCCTGTCTGCTTTTGCGCTCCGCATCATCCATGGCAACGAGGGACGAACGAAAACGCGAACGGGTTGCTGCGGCAGTACCTGCGCAAGAACGCTGACCTGCGCAGTTTCGCCCAAGATGACCTGAATAGGGTCGCGGCGAGACTCAACGATCGGCCTCGGCGTGTGCTCGATTGGGACAGTCCACGCCAACGAGAAGAACAGGTGCTCGGTTCCTGCGCAACCGGATAGCAAAGCTGGGCATCACGGCGGTTGGCATGATGGGGGCATGGCTGCCACCGGTCTTCTCGAGCTCGATGTCGCGCGGGTCGTGAAGTATTGAGCCAGTCGAGTGCCGGAACAGTTTTGGCAGGAGATCCGGGTCGAATGTGACATCGCGCCGCGTCATGTGACGATCTGCGAATGCCGGCCGCCGTGGCGGGAGGACTTCGGTCCGGAGTGGACGCGGTTTCCGATCGCCCGCCTGTGTTACACGAAGAAAACCGGGTTGTGGGCGTTGTATTGGCGGGATCGCCACCTCAAATTTCACCGCTACCAGTTTGTGGATCCGAGCCCTCATATTCAGGATTTGCTCGATCACATCGAAAACGGTGGCGATCCGATCTTCTGGGGTTGATCCGTTATCGTCGGTGATGCGTTGACCTGTTGAGACCAAGACCGTTTATGAAACATCGTTCGGCGGCGCCGAAAATCGGGTCCGATCGGCTGCCGAGACCGCTGTGGGCGCGCTCGAGGTCGCCGGTGGGGTTGGTGGTCCGTGCGGCGGAAGCTGGGTCGTCCTGGATTATCGGATACTGCGGATAACATGAACGCGATATTCATCCAGAATGCAACGAAGAGGATTCCCTGTGGCCGAAATATTTATTCGCCAACTTATCGACGATCTCGACGGAAAACCCATCGACGCCGGATTGGGACACCAGGTCACGTTTTCTTATCAGGGTGCCGATTATCGGATCGATCTTCGACCCACGAATGCCGACAAGATCGAAGCAGTGTTCGCTCCATATATCAAGGTCGCAGAGAAGGTTTCCGCTGCCGGCAAGGCGCGTGCGAATACTTCGACTGCGATCAAGATGTCGGGGTCTGGTCGATCCGCCGAGCAACTGAAAGCGATCCGGGACTGGGCTGGCAAGAACGGCTTCGAGGTCTCCCTTCGTGGACGGATCAAGGCAGAAATAATCGATGCTTTCGACGCCGCACATTAAGCACTGAACAGCATCTTTTCTCGCTGGCATCAACGAGTGGCGTACTTCTATCCCGTGATTCTTCTCGGTGAGAGAGGGAAAGATTCAGGCGAGCTTGAGACCGCCTTCGGCGGCGAAGACCAAACGGCCGTCGTCGAGGGCAATCGCCCACCGCCGCACCGGCGCCCAATCCCGCCCCAGGTCGGAGCTCTCGATGACGGTATCGGCGAAGTCCTCGACCACGACACCGGACTGCGGCGCGGTATCGCCGGCCTGTGATCCGGAGGACGGGATCACCGTCACCCGAGAACCCACCGCAATGGGATCAGTGCGTCGAGCGTCAGAATCGGACATAGACCTGATCTTGGCAGAGAATTCGACACGCCCACCTGTCAAGATCGCGATGGACGTGCAATCGATTCTAATTCGAGACACTCAATCACGTCGCAAACGAGGCATGAAACTACCGGCGTACGTGCAACCGGAAGCGCCGTAATCGTCCTGGAACTGCAGGAATGGACGTTGCTGACGGAATGACGGCGGTGCGGCGGTTACGACAGACACGGCACCAGCGGCAGATTGAAGAACCAGTTGGCCAGGCGGATCATGATCGGCTCGGAGTGTTAGTGATGGGGCGGTTGCTATCGGATCTCGGTGGAGACTGGGTCAAGTTGGAGAAGACAGCCCCTCTTTTCCTCGAATTTTCCCACGACCGCGGTGACCCGAAGGGTGTCTTTGACCCCCAAGGTGTCGGGGATGTCGGGACCGATGAGATGTAGATCAGACACGATGTTGACGTCCCGGAACTGGAAATCCGGCCCGCTGAGGTCGCTTAAGTCGAAATCTCTGGCGCCAATCAGAATGTCGTAGCGCGTTTTGTTATTGAAGTTGTTCATCGCGGCGATGTGACCGTCGAACTGGATGGTCCGGCCCGCATACTGGGTGGCGAAATCAGCGACTGGTTGGCCGCACTGGTCCGTATCGTGCAGGATCCGGGCGAGATCCTCGTTGTTGTCGATGGTGAGTATCTCAGCGGTTTCCGGGGCCGCAGGTTCCGCTGACCGTTCAGGAGCAGGCTGCGGGGAGGGTTGCTCGGTGCTCGAGGCTGCCCCGGCTTCGGTCGTGGAGGCGTCGCTGTCGTCTTCCAATAGCGCCCCGACGGTCATGATGCCCGCCAGGATGACAGCGGCACCGCCTAGTACTGCCCACAATCGCCAGGGCGTCTTTGGCTTTGGCCGGCGGAAGGTCATGGTGGTTCGCAAGGTGCCCTGCTGTTGGGTGACCAGTTCCCAGCCTTCCTGCTGCTTTCTTGTGATCGTTTTCGCCTCTGTCCCCCGGATCGCCTTGATCTCAGTGACCTCGTACTGTGTTTCCTCGCCGGTCATGTCTCTTCCCGTTCTTCGATAGGGGTGTTGTGGGTGAACCCGTACCTAAGGGCAGGGAAGCCAGGTGCGCGGTGGGCTGGGATGTACTTATCCCACCGTGGTTGACGTTGTCGGAAGATTATCACCGGGGAGGGAAGCTAAAACTATTGGATAACAGGGGTGAAGGAGGCGATGAGTGAGGTAGGTCTGACTGGGTCCCAAGAACGGTGCCAGCGTCTATGAGAGCTGCGGTTGATTCTCGCTTTCCTTCGCAAATAACTCGGCCCACGATCGAGAGTGCGTGAGGTCGATCTGATTGATCGACCGGCTCCGTAAGGTGCCGACACAACGCCGGTGTTCTGAAAACGGTGCTTTTCGGGAATCGGGGAACACCTCTCGGTGAACTGGACGCCGCATGTTCCGAAACTCATGTCCGATATCGATGGTTCATCAAAATAGATCATCGACGAGTTGTGGAACACCATTGCTTGTGAGGTACGTCCAGTGTCAGTTTCAGAAGTCGACTGCACTGGTTCAGCAGATGTGTGCACCTCAGCAAACCACGAGACTGGTCGGCGATGGTCAGGGAAGCTTCGCCACGGTCATGAGCACTACCGAATCTTCGATCGACTCCAGGGAATGCAGTAGTTGCGGCACTACGAGCAGATCGCCGCGCCGGCCCTCCCACGAGACGTCCCCAGCGCGGAGTTGCACCCGCCCGAGAAGTACCTGCACTGTCGCTTCGCCTGGATTCTCGTGTTCACTGAGTTCCTGGCCTGCTGTCAACGCGATCAGCGTCTGACGCAGGACGTGTTCATGACCGCCGTACACAGTGTGCGCGGCGCGTCCGCTCGTGGCCGATGCCGCCTTCTCGAGTTGTTCGCGGGCGAGTGCTTCCAACGATCGTTTCATCATGGAGTGTCCTTTGTTCGGTACGTGTGGATCATTACGACTGTTCGAGCAATTGGCGTAGGGCGTAGGGCGTAGGGCGTAGGGCAGGATTCCACCCGGCTTGAAGTGCGATTCCTCGGCCGGAGTGTGATCCGCACCGTAGCAGTGAAGTCGCGTGAGCGGCGGTCAACGGTGCCGACCCGAACCACCTCGTGGAAGTCGAGTCGCACAGCCTGTGTCTGTCAACGGCATTGGAAATTTTGATCACTGTTCCCTACGCCTGGATTCAAGGAGTGCGGGCTAGATGCTGTGGGCTCGGACTGCTCCGGTGGCGGACCATCGTCCGGCCCGGCGCTCGATGACAATCGGGTGGCCGAAGGCATGTGTGATCGTGTCGGAGGTCAAGGTGTTATCGGCACTACCGCAAGCCACGACTGTGCCGCCCGCGAGGACGAGGGCATGCGTCGTCGTGGCAGGAAGTTCTTCGAGATGGTGGTGACCAGCACCGATGCCAGTTCAGGGCGAAGCTGCCGCAGGTTGGCAATAATTCCCAGGAGAACCTGCGTCGCGGCGGAACTCTTCGGAGTAATTCTTTTTGATCATCGGGTCAGATCTACTCGCTTTCCCTGGTCTGAGAGATGAAGCGTGTTCATCACACGGGGTCAAGGCCCGCCGTCGCCAGACCCTCCAGAAGGATTGCCAGACCGCGCTCGAGTTCATCCTGCCCGTCGTAGTGGGCCATGATCGTAGCCATCGACCGCAGTCTCGGAAACTCGGCGAGCGGAAGCCGATGCAGACCGAGTCGCAGGAGATCGTCAGTCTCCTCGGGATTTTCGACTATTTCTTGAAGCTCGTTGAGAATGTGCCCGTTGAGGAAACCGAACACCGCTCTGTAGATGTGCAATGCGTCTTCGGGGGTGAAACCGGCGCGTATCAGCAGTTCCAGAATCGCCTCGAGGTAACGCAGCGTCCCTGGAGGGCGCAATCCGAGCGGCGTCGACAACGGACGGGTGACCAGCAAAGGAACTACGTGGGGGTGCGCGAGCGCGAGGTAGCGATACTCATAGGCAACCGCGTGCAGTTGCCCTCTCCAGTCGGGATCGGATGAGTCGACGACCAGTTGTTCGAGCACTGTTTCCACGACCCCGTCCAACAGGGCTGCTTTGTTTGCCGCATACCTGTAGAGGGTCATCGGATTTCTGTCGAGCGCTTTCCCCAGTCGCCGCATGGAAAGGCCTTCGGCGCCTTCTGCGTCGATGATCGCCAACGCCGTCGACAGAACTACGGCGCGATTGATCGGCGCTTCGCGGCCTGTAACTGGAAACGGTTCCACTCTGACGTGCTTCGAGGGGGTTTCGGCCATCCACAAAACATACACCGTATGCCTACACATTGACAGAACGTCCGGATTGGTTTACCTTTCGGAAGCGCCTACATATACAACGTATATACACGTCGTATAACCGGAATGTCCGGAATTACGTGGGCGTTCGTCGATACGTCCCTGGCGCCGAAGCCGGCGCGGAACGTACGGACTCACTTTCGTCGCATGAGTCCCTTCTTCAAAGGATCGAAGATGAACAGAACATGACAGCACTCACCGCAACACGACGCTCGCGGTTCTTTCAATTATCAGGCATTGCAACGATTTCCGTGTTCTCCGTCGGACTTCTCGTCCTGCCGGCCGGCACTGCCGGCGCGGCACCGACTTCTGTCGGACTCGGTACCGCACAGCCCTTTGCAGTACTTGCCGGAGCAGGAATCACCAACACCGGGCCGACAACGCTCGGCGGCGATATCGGTACTTATCCGACGCCTACCATCACCGGTGTATCGGACCTGACGATCACCGGCACCAACCATGGCGGCGACGCGGTATCGCAGGGAGCGAAACCGGACGTGTTGACTGCTTACAACACACTCGCCGGTCAAGGGCCCACACAACCGACCGGAGCCGACTTGACCGGCCGGACACTGGTTTCAGGTGTCTACAACTCCGGTTCATCGATTGCGCTGTCGGGAACCGTCACTCTCGACGCGCAAGGAGACCCGAATGCCGTCTTCGTCTTCCAAGCCGGATCAACACTGATCACATCGTCGTCGAGCACCGTCGCGCTGATCAACGGGACACAGGCATGCAATGTTTTCTGGCAGATTGGAAGTTCCGCCACCCTCGGCACCAACTCGGTGTTTCGAGGAAACCTGTTGGCGCTGACAGACATTACTGCCGCAACTGAGGCAACTGTCGAAGGTAGATTGTTGGCGATCAATGGCGCGGTCACTCTCGATACGAACACCATCACGATCCCGACCTGTGCACCGCCTGGTACGACTACCGCCCCGACCACTACTACGACGACTACGGTCCCTCCGGACACGACGACCACCACGGTTGGCGCACCTGCGGAAACAACGACCACCACGGCTGGCGCACCTGCGGAAACAACGACCACCACGGCTGGCGCACCTGCGGAAACAACGACCACCACGGGGGTCCCGCCCGAGGTGACTACCACCACGGCTGGCGCACCTGCGGAAACAACAACCACCACAACCACTCTGGGCGTACCCCCGGTCATCACGACCAGCCGTAACATTCCGTCCATACCCGTGATTCCCGGTTTCCCGCCACTGCCGGGAACACCTCCTGCCGTGTCCGGGACAGCAACTGTCCCATCTCAGGTGCCGACCACGTCAGCTTCTCGAACGAGTGCCCCGACCACTCAACCTGCAATCCCGGAATCCCCGAGTGGTCGAACCCCGCAGGTGCTGCAGGTGCCACGGGGGTCAGTCGACACCGGCGACGGAAGCACGCAATCCCAACGTGCCGGACAGTCGAGTGGCGGGTGGATCGCCCTGCTCTTCGGCGTCCTGGCAGCATCAACCCTCGTCATCCGGCGGACAAGTCGATAGATGAAAGACAGCAACTTCGTGATGGCTCCGCGATCTCGCCGAGCCATCACGGCTCTCGTCTTTACTGTTTCGGCACTCTTGACAGTGATCGGATGCGCCGACGGGCAAGTCGACACCGGAAACTCACCATCGCACTCATCGTCTCGTCAAGATGCCCCACCGGCGTCGAGCGCTCCCGATTCTGTACAGCCGGAAGCGGCCGCACACCGCCCCGCACGGCTTCAAATCCCGTCCATCGGCGTCGACACCAACATCATCGATCTCGGACTCGCCACCGATGGAACACTCGAGGTCCCACCGGACGGGAAGGCTGCAGGGTGGTACACCGGTGCTCCCGCCCCTGGCGAGGTCGGACCGGCAATCATCGCCGGCCACGTCGACTGGGAAGGCGCCGACGGAGTCTTCTTCGATCTGAGGAATCTCGAACCAGGAGCCGAAATCATCATCAGCGACGAAGACGGAAGCCGCACAGTGTTTACCGCCACCAGCATCGAACACTTCCCCAAGGACGAATTTCCCACCGACGTCGTATATGGCGACCTTGACCGCCCCGGACTCCGGCTCATCACGTGCGGTGGATCCTTCGACGAAACCGCCCGCAGCTACAACGACAACATCATTGCATTCGCCGATATCGCCTAACCGCCTGAAGGCGCCGCGCAACATTCATCAGGCCAGGCAGGAAATCCGATACTGGCCGTGTCAGTGTCCCGACAGACCCCGCCTCGTGCCATGAACATGAAACATATTGCAGCGTAACGGCATAGAAACTTCAAGAGTGCGCACGAACAGTTGGAGAGCAATGATCGTATTCCACTTAGCAGCGATGTCATAGAACAACGCCATTGTGCAGTCCCGCCGCGGCGTCCCCTGTGCCCCACAATCAAGACGAGATGAACCCCTACCCGGCCGAGGTGGTCGTGAGGGTGAGGCGAGATGGTCCTGAAAAGTTAGTCGACGGAGACGACGGAAAGGAAAGCTCACCGGCGCAAGCGTGTGAATGCGGAGCGCCGGTGAGCTCAGAGCACCGCACGAAATACGGTGCACCTTCCCTACTGCCACCATCCGACCGTGGCAGCCGGTTGGCGGATTAAGCGCGACAGCCTCACGCCAGTGAAAACGGCGCATCACACGCATACCCCCGTATGGCGGCACCG
The DNA here is from genome assembly GCF_050586165.1 of Rhodococcus sp. 24CO. Classification (NCBI taxonomy): domain Bacteria; kingdom Bacillati; phylum Actinomycetota; class Actinomycetes; order Mycobacteriales; family Nocardiaceae; genus Rhodococcus; species Rhodococcus sp. 24CO. Next base: position 8,745 of record NZ_JAZFNF010000018.1, read on the forward strand.
AAAACGCCGGTGTCAGCGTCTTTTCTCGGCGGCCATGGAGAGCATGGTGAGCACAATTGCCCAGCTGGTATCCCACCAGCGGCTGCCCGAACGTCAGGCCAGACATGTTTTAGGTCCCGCTCGATCGAGCTGGTCGCCGCTGTGGAGGACACCACTCTCGAACCGGGCGCAGACACCGCACTTTCCCTGTCTGTGCCGAACGCGTGAGCTCAATCCGGCAAACGCCGTAACTCGGCCAACGTAAGCCCGAGGACATCGAGCCGCGCCATGATGCTGCGCAGACTCGAATGGTCGGAGACAAGACCAAAAAGCGTGGTGAAGCCCCCTACCGAGCGCCCTACCTGCAGCTGCGGAAAAGCGGCTTTCACACGATCCGACACTTCTCCGTCGATGAGAAATTGGTACCGGATAGGAAAAATCGGTGACATCGACGTCCCCTCTCTCACGAAAAGGCCCATAGTGCCTAGTCCCTCACACGAAGGGGAAACCCTTCCGAGTCCTTTGCCCGCAGAATACCGATCGGACAATCATCGAGCATCGCCCCCGACACACCGCAACGATGAGCCGTTGCCCCTTGCCCGACCCGCCCTGCAATCAACGGCGCCGGTACCGGCGTGGTCCCTATAGCCCCTGCTACATCACCGCACCCCCAAGCGGTGATGCGCACAGCCCGCCGCAGTAAACACTCACCTGCACCGCAGCGATCAACCGAACACCCATGGCGATGTTGACAAGTGGACCTGTCGGATTCGCGGCCAGAATCAGGACTATGTCCGATTCCGACGCTCCACGCTGTGGTCGATGCGAATCGACAGGAAGAAGAGGTGAGGGAAGAAGTGACCAAAACCAGTGGAGGGTTCGACGAAGAACTTCTCACGCCGAAACAAGTTGCGGCTCTTTTTGGTGTCGATCCAAAAACTGTCACTCGGTGGGCACAGGAAGAGAAGATCGGATGCGTAATCACACCCGGTGGGTATCGGCGCTATCGCAGCGCAGAGGTGCACGCGCTTCTCCGCCCCCGTAATTCTTCTCAGTGAAATCGGTGGAATAGACCTGAATAGATAGGGGTAAACGTCCGTTGCACTCCGAGCGCCGACAAGAGCTTCCACACCCGGACATCTGCCCGACCGAAGCGCTGAAGCAAGAGCGGCCACCGCTGCCGCGCTGAGATAAGATCAGGGCCAGTCCTGAGTCAAGCAACGGCGACGGGCCGATTTCAGCCATCCACAGCTGCGTCGACCACACCGAACAGACAGGCCGATCATGCCCCTGACCGTGAAGTATTCGCAAACTTACAACGACGCGTTGACGACGTTGGCTACCGTCACCCAACGTCCCGTGAACGTCGTCAACCTTGCGGGCATGTATGCCATCCGCGTCGAGCTGGAATACAGCCGACACGTCATCGCCACCAACACCCCACACGGACTCTCGGAGGACCCCGAGGTCGAAGGTTCTTGGTTAGTACGAATTTTTCAAACCCACGGTGACGCCGCACCGGACGAACTCCTCACCCACTCTACGCATGCCTGGCTCGTCGACGCCTTCGATTCCGCTCTCGGGCAGCTCGAAGCAGACGGAAACAAGATCTTCGCGGACGCAGACTACGGTGACATCAGCCGTTCCGAAGGATCGACTACCGCCCCCGCTGCCGAAGTGTCGGCCTAGCTACTCGCAGTAAAGACGGCATTCACCCAGAGACGATTCCTGCGCCGCCGCACTGAGCCAGTCCCGTCTCAAACAGTGCACTCCTGATCCCCGTCACATTCTCAGTCGCAGGTATCGCATTCGCCGTTGAGCGGCGTCGATACAAAGCACCGTTCCCGTCGACCGCCAGTGCGACGTACCTGATCTCGGGAACACTGGTCATGTCCATGTGGAACTCTGCGCCCCCTTCGCCCCAAGCAGGCTAATCCCACATCGAAACCGATCGCCTACCGCCAGCCTCATGTTTACGATGCAACCTTTCGGGGCAGGTGAAGGTCGGCCCACCGGACCGTTCCTCCCCCGGCCGTTCTGGCGGGCCGCAGTGGTGCGCATCTGTCCCGACAGTTCGGATGCGTGCGGCCGGCCGCCTGATGTTCACGACCCCGAACGGCGGCCGGCACCAGGCTCACCGGGCTTCAGTCACGTTTAGTCGCGGTGGGTCCGTGATCTGCGCGCCTGTCCTTTGGTCGGGTTGCGGCGCGCACAGCCCGCCGACACGCTGCCACACAGAATGTCGGCGGGCTCTCAAGGTGGCACGCGTACCCGTGCTGCACTCCGCCCACTCCACCGCGAGGTAGTGAGGTCGTCCCCCGATCGGCGGGCTCCCCCGCGCGATGCGAACTCTCGCACATCTCGAGCACCCACCTGGCGGCTACATTTCTATGCTGAGCCGTTCCGGTTGTTGACCACGACATCGATATGCGCATTCACCACGTCTGCGATGCGGCATCCCGAATCGTTAACTCCCTCGACAACGGCGGAGGCACACGCACTACCCACCATCCCCGCACACACATTCCATGCCAAACGCCGCACCACGGGAGTGTCGTCAACCTCGCCCGCAGCGACCGCGGATTCGATCAGAACCTCGGCCAGAGCGACCCACCGCGAGAATGCCGACCCATCACCGAGCGCCGGGTCGATCGTCAATTTCATTCCGGAACGCAGCGCCACATCACTGCCGACACGTTCCGTCAAATCCGCACACACCACCCGCAACTGCTCAATCCTCGAAACCCGTGCTCCTGCTGCCTCAACGATCGATCGCTCCACCGCACCGATCCAGCCGGCCACGAGATAACGGGCAATCGACTCCTTGGACGGAAAGTGAAAGTAGATCGAACCTTTCGATAAATAGGACTCACTGACGATGGCGCTCATCGAAGCAGCTGCATAACCTCGTGCGTCGAACGCCCGCGCAGCAATCGCTACAATCTCGTCTCTGGTCCGGATGGCACGCCGCTGAGTCGGCTCGTAGCGACTCTCACCCGCAGCAGTATCGTTTTCGACATCGATCCGTCGGGGCATGTCACCACCCGTCTGTGATTGCGATCTGGCGATATCCACAACAACCCTCCTACCTGACGATGCCCCGACCCGATAAACCGAGAACGCACCGGTCCAGGGTCGTAACTACATTCTCAACTGCACGACGAGGATTCGTGTATCCCTCAGCGGGAAGCTCACCGAACCGAACCGAACCGAACCGAACCGGACACGGTGCGCCTGCCCCTATCGTCGCCCTCCGACCGGTAGTCCGGAGAAACGCGGTCGCCTCACGTCCGTGACAACGCCGCCGACTCTGCCTACCCGCACGGGGAAATCTGAAATCCCCAACTACAACTTCCAAGAGCACACCGAGCCAGCGCACCCGCAGGTACACACTCGTCTCACCGTGCTTCCGAAACCGAAAAGTTTTCCTGCCCACGCTCAGTAAGACGGCCTCATACGTGCAGCAAGCGTAAACAATGCCCCTTTTTGTTGTAACACTCAAGTAAACCGTGGCGATAACCAGATTATTGCTGCAATCTCTTCCGAGCCGCTGCGGCTCGCCGGCCCCGGGTGCGGCGAGAGGCGTGCGCGCGTCGCTTCACCGACCGAAAAAGGGTGAAACTTCCATGCCGGCCGATCGTCGTCGCCACGCCGCTGCACTCGCTGCGTACTTGGCCCAGTTCACAGGGTCCCCCGATCCGGAGAAAAGCCCGCGCGAGAGTCGGTACGCAGGAATGCCGCCCGAGGACCTGGAACAATGCCGCCGGGATTATCGTCAGGCCCTGGCCTGGGCACATGCGTCAAGCTTCACCGACGAGGACATCCGCGCTCTCGAAGCGATGCGCCGACGGTACACCTTCCACACGCAATGACCCCTCTGCCCTGACTGCTGCGCCATGCGCCGCAGGTGCGCACCGCAGGTTCGCGCCGCAGCGCACACTCGGTTTGCGGGCCCTCTCGCGAGATCGCAGGGAATGAACGGAGGCCGCAAGCGGAGCCCCGGACGAACTCGTAACACGGCGGGGCTAAAGGAGTGCGGTCCAGTCCAAGCGATGGACAACCGATCGTCGTACTCGTCACTTGTTTCCCGACAGCAACATAAAATACGTACCGTGGACGGCAGATTATTTCTACCGCTGAGCAAGTGAAATCGAATGCTCACCCGGCCGAAGAACCGTAACGCGACGACCCAGCGCACTGCGCCAGGTCGATCCGCGCGCCGTTGTCGCGCAAGAATCGGTGAATGCTGCCGTTCTTCTCGGCCGGGAGTTTCAGGTCATGTCCCCACCCCTCGATATGAGCGCGAGCATCAGCGAACACGACAGCACCGGTTTCGACGTGCATGACCATGTCGATGTCGAGTGTTGCGCGGGCCAAGTCCATCTCCGCATGCGCCGCGTGGTCACAGACCTCACGCGGCATCCGACGCGACGGTATCTCGCTGATCTCGGCGCGAACCGCCGCACCGAAATCAGGGCTCGATTCCAGATATGGAATCGGGTCACCGATCTACGCCTCGCTGCCTGAACGACCGCTCCGCGTGATGGCCTGATGCACCCGAAAAACTCTGTACCCCGCATACGTGACAGCACCCTCAGAGGTATATCGATTCGCCGCATCTCATCGAGGCCATCAGTTCCGCCAGTATCCAGTGAATTGGACATGATCCTTGTCGAAGCCCCGCTCACTGAGGAGGAACGAGCGAAGCGATGTCACAAGTCCGGCCTCGCCCGCGAGCCACGCATAGGTGCGAGTTGCATCAAGGCCAAGTCCGGACAGCACGCTACATGCGTCGACGCTCTCGTGCGCTCGAACCACGTTGACCCCAGTGGGTGCAAAAAGAGGAATCTCGAGCCCCGGTCCGCCGTCGATTACGACTATGTCGCCCTCGACCTCGACAGGGAGGGACTCACCCAGTCTGGACAACGCCGGGAGAGCTGTGCTGTCGCCGATCGCGAGAATCCTTGGAATAGAGGGCAACGCACGACTGACTCTTGGTCCCACGACGCCGATGGATGTACCCGGTTCCGCGCGGCGCACCCAGTCACTCGCGACACCCGCATCATGAAGAACAACATCGACGACAAGTCCGGTCGCGTCCAGGCGTCGCACTGTGTACTCGCGAAAGATCACTTCAGTGTCGAGCGGGCGCTCAAAGCCACCGTCGGCCGATACCTGCGGCAGCGCAATCCGTTCACTTCCCAATCGCGGAAAGAAGAGAAGGACAACGTCATCGAACCCGGTACTTACGACCGCCTGATGTCGGCCGGCCTCGTCCTCGAATGCGCCGAGTTGCGAACCCGAAAGGACAAGGCGCACAAGGCGCGGCGCAATGAGTGCCGTCCGCACGACCTGCAACATTCGGACCGATGTCGGATACCTTGTCTCAGAACGGAATCGTGAGATCGCTCGACGGTCACGGGCAGTGGATATCTCGGGCACTTTGCCACAATAGCCAGACGAATTAGATTTGCCTAACCTAATTGCAATCCTTAGTGTGACGATATGTCCAGATTTCACAGAAGCTCCACGCGCGCCGTTCTCGGTGTAGCCGTCACAGTTTCAGCGCTCTTCCTGACCGCCTGCGGGGGCACGGCGTCCTCCGACGACGCTGCCGGAGCCGACACGGCGTACACCGTCCAACAGGCTATGGGCGAAACAACTCTGCCCAGCACACCCGACCGCATAGTTGTCATCGATTCACCACATCTCGACGCACTCGTCGCCCTCGGTATAATGCCCGTCGGCGCCACGGAATCAGGTGCAGGATCAGGTTTCCCGGCGTACCTGTCCGACGGCCTCGAGGGCACGAAGAGCATTGGTGCCACCGCCGAACCCGACATCGAAGCGATCGTGGCTCTCGCGCCCGATCTCATCATCGGATCGAAGGTTCGCCACGAGAAACTCTACGACCAGCTTTCGGCCATCGCCCCAACGGTCTTCTCGGTGAACTCTGGCACCGATTGGCAAGAGCAAGCACGCATCACGGCCGACGCGGTAAACAAGAGCGACGAGATGGATGGACTCCTGACCGGGCTTTCCGAACGTGCTGTCTCTGTTGGAAAGGACGTCGGCGCAGAAGGAAAAACTGCATCCATGGTTCGATTCCGGCCGACCAACTTCCGCCTGTACGGGCCGAACACGTTCTCGGGCTCGATTCTGACGCAGGTCGGTTTCAACCTCGGCGAGCGAGACTGGAACGAGTACTCCATGCTCGAACTCAGCCCCGAACACTACGGGCAGATCGACGGCGACATCATTTTCTACACGAACCCGGGCGGCGATCCGAGCGCAACCACGATGAACACTGTGACCGGACTCTGGGGGCCCCTCCCCGCTGTCCAGAGCGGCAAGACATTCGAGGTCGAAGACGAAACCTGGATGGTCGGCATCGGCGTGATTGGTGCAAACATCATCCTCGATCAGATCACCGACACACTCGCCTGACGTTTCTACGACGGATAGATCCGCCGTGCAGCACCTCCTCGTGCTGCGCGGCTTTGTCTATGCCCGGGGGGAAGCAGCGGGCACTGTCAAGTTGATCGAAATGCCAAGCAGCGAAGCATGTTTGGGACAGTCTGTTACAGGACGCCGCCGGGCAGTTCGCTTTCAGGCGGCGGCGTAGGTCGCGGTGACTTCCTGCCAGACCGTGAAGCGGTCGGCCATCTCGGTACGCCATTCGGGCGCAGAGAGTCTGTGCCGGTGGGGCCGGAAATGCGGTCAGATGCCGCCGAAGGCGGACAGGAATCGTTGTGCGTGCCCAGGTGAGGAAGTTACTTCGCGCTCCTCTTCGCAGATTCCAGTGATGTCAGTATTGTTCTCACCGCGATCTGCCTCGGGTCGTTGTGCTCGCTTCCTGCCGGCGCGCTGTTGGGAATGGCAGCAATCCTGACGGGGAAGGGCGTCCTCGCGGTCGGCGAGCGAAATGTCCGCGCCGCGGCGCCGACGACGTGGCGGCTCGCATTCGCAACGTCGACGGCTGTGGTGGTCGCGATGATCGTCACTGCTGCGCTCTCCGTCGCAGGAGCCGATGGGTCGAGTATCGCCTGGCCTGCGTTGACGATCTCAGCCGTTTCCTTCGGCGCAGCATCCGTGTACTACCCCGCGGCCACATATCGAACCTCGCTCCCGGCGGAAGTTGCAGCGACTGGCGAATAGAGCGAATAGATTCGGTAAATGCCGAATCCCGTGCCGTCTCGGCTATTGCCTCTTCCATGGTGTGGCGTTCGGGATATCCGTGTCAGGCCGGTAGCTGTGTGCGCATAGTGTGAGCTATGCGGGGATTGCGTACGTGGTGGATTGCGGCCGGGACTTGTGCGGTGCTCGTGGCGGGGGCACTGGTCTTCGGAGTGCTCGACGAACGACGAAATCCGGCACCAACACCGCAAGGTGTGGTGGTCGGGCAGCCGACATGTCTGGCACCCGCAGTGCTGGCTTCTTTGATCCCTGGGCGGGTGCAGTCTCTGGAGCCGTCAGTGGATCCGTTGCCGGCGCCAGGAACGATTCCCGCCAATTTCCATCCGACCTCGGCCGTTGTGTGCGAATTCGTCGGGTACACCGCTGATTACGGCTACGCGCTTGTTCGCCAGACCAGCCGGACTGGCAACCTCGTCGCGGTCGTCGAGGAGCTTAATCGCCCTTCGGCCAAACGGCCGTGGTTCGGTGAATGCCCCACCGCCGCCACCGTTCCCTCTCCCGTTGTGTGGCTGGTCAATGCTGCAGGAAACGCGGTGAGGGTCGCTTTTCCTGTTGACGGGACGTGCGGAAATCCGCTGCCCGACGCTTACGTGGCAGTCATGAATCTGACGGTGCGGGACGAGCAAGCGCACAATCTACCCCCGGCCTTGTGAAGCCCAACCCACGTCACGCCATATCTCGGCCCACCTAACCGGAACGCTCTCAAATCATTTCTGCGGGATTCGGCGTACGTTTTGACCATCGAAAAAATGGACGACAATCCGTAGAACGGTTGACGATCAGGCTTCGAAGGTAGCGTCGAAGTTCCGGCGAGCCAGTTCGATATGAGGCAGGTTCGTCGACGCCCACGCCAGTAAGGCATCGATCGGCTCGCGCGCAGTTTTGCCCAACGGTGTGATCCGGTACTGCACCGCGACCGGTCGCGTGTCGAGCATGCGACGGTCGATGATCCCGTTCCGCTCGAGGCGGCGCAAGGTGTTCGTCAGCGACTTCTGTGACACTGCCGGAATCGCTCGGCGGAGCTCATTGAAACGGCACGGCGCCTCGCACAACTCGTTCAGCACACTCAGCGACCACTTGTCGAGAACCTGACCAAGAAGTTCTCGATGCGCTGCGATGACCAACAAGTCGTGGTCTGTCGTGGTATTCGTCATGGAACCTGGTTTCGTTGAAGTTACCTTCTGACACCAAGTATAAACGGGATACTTACTCGATTTTCGAAATCAGGAGAGATTTCTATGTCCGTAAAGATGTTCAGCCCCACAGGTATGCTGCCTAACACCCCGTACCACCATGTGGCCGTCGCGACGGGAACCCGCCAGGTCCACGTGGCCGGCCAGGTGGCACACACCCGAGACGATTCGTCGATTCCCCCAGACCTGGCAGGCCAGGTGTCCCAGGCACTCCGCAATGTCGCACACGGATTGGCCGGCGCCGGCGCGGGGTTCCGTGATGTCGTGCGGTTGACTGTCTACGTCACTGACTGGCATCCGGACAAGATCGTGGACTTCATGGCAGGGGTAGAAGCAGTAGCAGAGGAGGTAGGCCTGCCAGTGCCGATGCCGCCCGCGTCACTGATCGGGGTGGAAATACTTTTCGAGCCCGATGTTCTCGTAGAGATCGAAGCGATTGCCGTCCTCGACTGACGAAGTACACGCAGAGCCACAGCTTTCGGGTGGATCTTGGATCTGCTGCACAGGTCAACGATTTCACATATCTGTGCAGCAGATCCGCGCGATCAGCACATTTCAGTTGATCTTGATCGTCGCCGCTCGACTTTGCATCAAGGTGAGCAACGGTGTCCCGCGCAGATTCTCACCACGCCCGGCGCCGAGCTCGATGCGTCGGAGTTCGGTGAACTTCGTCGTGATCCGTAACTCGAAAGTCCGCTGAGCCCTTCCCTGCGTGTTTGGGTGTGCGTTTTGACCATCGTCATACCGGACGATCGCAAACACGCCCCTACGTGCGATTCACTTGGGGAAATTTCAGCGCTTTCCGTCCATTTTGCTGTCCGTTGAAAAAATCCGGTATGGCATAGTTTCTAGCGGACGATTCGTCCGCTGGACGTCGTGAACGGCGAAAATCGGGAGTGCAATGAAGATCGGCTACGCGCGCGTGAGTACAGCGGCTCAGGATTCGTCGATTCAGGTCGATCTTCTCGTCAAGGAAGGTGTCGATCGCGACCGGGTGTATGTCGATCACGGGATCAGCGGCCGACAGACTCGGCGGCCCGGACTCGACAATGCGATCAACGCCGCCCGCGAAGGTGACGTCTTCTGCGTGACGAAACTCGATCGACTCTCTCGGTCCGCGGGGGATCTTCACGAGACGGTGAAGCGACTCGCCGCCAAAGGCGTGGCGTTGTCGATCGACGGGAAGATCTACGACCCGACCGATCCGATGGGAAAAATGTTCATCGGCGTCCTCGGGCTGATGGCCGAATTCGAATCCGATCTCATCCGGAGTCGAACCAGGGACGCCGTGGCGGCGGCTGCTGCAGCCGGCAAGATGAAGGGTCGGCAGCACAAGCTCACACCGGAAGAGCGTGCATACCTGTTGCAAACGTACGAGACCGGACAGTTCAAGATCGAAACACTCTGCCGCAACACAGGATTGAAGCGTTCAGCACTTTATTCGAACATCGAGTTGGCCCGCTCGGAACGGGAAACCGGAATGCTTCCGGCGCTCTGAACGCAAACATCAGTCGACTTACCGCGTCTGTGATCTACCGATTTCGTCGTGTTCTCCGTGCCAATAATTTCCGAGAGTCATATGCCCAGAGTTCCGACCATTGCACTAGAAGTGTGTGACCGCGTGGCGTCTTCTACCACGGAAAAGCCAGCGCCTCAACCGTTTTGATTCTCGATGCGGTTGAGACGCTGGCACGGAAGTGTCAAAATCGACAGGCCGTAGGGACGGGGATTTCGGCGGTAATAGAGGTGCTCATGTCCGGCGCAGCGCTTGGGTCTTCATATTGAACCGCACTATCGCCATCCCCCGACTGTGGTTCTCGAGAGCTAACTTCGACTGTGAGGTTTCGGTCGGATTGGTCAGACTTCGGCGGGAACGAGTGGGCAACGTGCGGGGTCATTGCCAGCGCCCTCAAGAATGACCACTGGGCAGACCACCTAGTTCCCTCGCAGTTGACCGTCGATCTGTGTCGATCCCTGCGGAACCACTGACCATCGAGACCACGCGCATCCGCGACGGTAACCGAATCCGTGTCGCCGACGCTTCCGCACTCCACGATGGCATGGTGATCGCCCGGGCGACCGCGGTGTTCCTTCGCCCCTCGGCGCAGCCGGCGGGGCAGCTGTGGGGTCGTTCCGCGATCCCCCAACCACCCCCGGCCGATCTGCCAGCCCTCGAACAGGCCATCACGGTCCCTCTGTTCGGCAGTGACGACCGCCCCGACGGGTGGTCGGTGGCCATCCATGAGCACCAGGGATCGAACCGAAAACGTATGTGGTCCCAGCGGATCGCCGCTGTCAGGGGCGAAACACCATCACCCTTCGTAGCCGCAGCCATCGTTGGCGAAGCAACCAACCTGGTAACGAACTGAGGAACCCGGGGGCTGAGCTTCATCAACGCAGACCTCACCCTGGTGTTGGCTCGGCTGCCAGTCGGTCGGGAGATGGGCGTCGAGGCCGACAACCACGTCAGCGCGTCCGGTACCGCTGTCGGATCGGCGGTCTCGTTCGATCGAGAAGGGCCCATCGGCGAACAACGCACGATCAACCTCGGCGCATAAAGACCCGCTATCGATCTACGTCGGTGGCGTGTTCCTTCGGAGCGCCACCGATATCAGTCAAGCGCAATCGTTGGATGAGCAAACATTAGGGCGCCCTATAATTGGGTCATGAGTTCACCAGAGTACGCCCCCAGCCTGTCACGCCGGCCAGGATTCGTGTTCATTCGCGCTGCTCTACGGATCAGGCAGATCTATGCCGAAGCCCTCGCCGGAGTGGGGCTCCTGCCGAACCAGCACGCAATCTTGAGCACGCTCGAGGAGCTCGGGCCGTGCCACCAGAAAGAACTCGCTAAACGAGTCGTCGTCGACCCGGCAGACATCGTCGCCTACCTCGACGGGCTACAAACCAACGGTCATGTCGTCCGCGAACGGGACCCGAACGACAGACGACGCCAGATCGTCACGATCACCAATACCGGACGAGAGATTCTCGCCGAGAGTGACCGAGTGCTCGATGAAGTCGAAGCCGACACATTCTCGGTGCTGAGCGCGAAGGACCGAGGCAACCTCGACCGAATCGCTACAAGACTTTACGACGCAGCAGCTTTCGCTGCCGAATAGTGGGATGAGCAACGAACCAAGCCCGTACAGTCGGCAGACACCCAGGGCGTTGACGAGCGCCCTTGCCGGTGATTCGGCGAGGCTGTGCCTCAGGGCTCATCGACGCCAAGGTTTACTCCATCGTCGATACGACGGCAGCAAGGACGGTTCACCGCGTGGTTGACCGTCCTTGCTGCCGTCGGCTTCAGGGCTAACTACAAGGACTACCAGCTGAAATGGCCGGATTGCCTCGAACACGAACAGCGCAGGTGATGTGATCTCACCACGCATTCAAAGTATTCAGAATCTGTCCACGAGCCATCCACAGCTCGGCTGACCAGTATGGCCATGAATGAATCCCTGAGGGCGGAAAGCTGAACGTCGCCGGGATCGCCATAGAGTTCAGACGCCTTTCGAACGAACGTGCATGAACAAATGCGAGCAACTCCAAACCCATACCCGTTGCGGTATTCCAATACTCAGGCAGTGTCGATGGGTGATCATATGGACCTGGAATACCGTTGGAAGCCGAGATATACATCGACAATCCGCGTAGAGATTCAGCATTGACGAACGGGTCGTTGCGGATCCAGCCCGATGACCATGGGGGTCCCCACATCGAATCCACGTTGTAGCGTCCAGCGTCGAACATCGCCACCCGGATCGCTTCACGCATGCCTGGCCCCGAGATGTTGACGTATCCGGACAGAGAACCGGCGAACTTGAATTGATCGCGATGATGCCCCGCCAGGTTCAGTGCCGCACTTCCTCCCATCGACAAGCCGACAATGGCGTTATTGTTCGGGGAAACACCGTACCCAGCAAGAAAATTCGGGAGCTCCTGTGTGAGGAAAGTTTCCCACCTGTAGGTGATCGGCTGAGCATTGAAGTTAGATGGTGCATACCAATCGGTGTAGAAACTCGATTCTCCGCCCACTGGCATAACCAACGTAATATTATCGTTACGGTATTGATCGAGCGCGTTGGTCTCGAAACTCCATGCATTCCTGTCATTTCGAGCGCGTAGACCATCGAGGAGATATAGCGCGGCATTACCGCCCCGCGCGGCCCACTGCACCTGAACCTTGATATTTCCCATCGAGGACGGCACCCAAAGTTCGTCGTATCCACCCGGCGGCGTTGTACGCACCGCCTGGGAAGCACGTTCCGGAGCAGCGGATGACACGGCAGGGCCGAGCATCCCGCCAAGGAGAAGCAGTGTCAAAAACACCGTGGTAAGCGTACAGATCCGCCGCGGATCACTCATGGAAGGTCGTGTTGTCTGCAAAATTGTCTTTCCCCGAAACGCGCCGATGACTTCGACTCGGTATGTGTGCCGTAGGTTTTACTGTCGAATGCTTGTCCTCTCAATTGGTCTCAGACGTTACAAAGTCGAGGTCATCGCAGCATTTGGACTCCACCGCGATTCACACGAATATTGGTGTCAGAAAACACAATTCGTCATGTACGCCGATCTACTCACGTGTGGAACTTTTCAAAGAAGAACCTTTTGGGTCAGCGTTCGACGTCGCGCGAGGTGTGGTCCTCGAAGGGTTCCGCCCCGAGGGAACTTCGGGTTCAGATAAGAAGGTCATCGGTAGACCACAGGGCCAAGTAGGTTAAGAGTTGTGGCGGCGTCGCGTTTGCAAGGCTCCCTTACGGTTTGACCGCAAACCGATAGGGCGAATACCGAGAATCTCGTTCGAAACCCTGGAGGGTGAGGGACCGGAAATCACGACGGCGATGCATAGGTTTCAACGCCGTACATTGAGGCTGTTCCGCGTTACGCCGCGGCTGACAACGGTTCTCGAATCTCGACCAATTCAGCAGAGTGGGATCGCGTGAAGTCGATCCGAAAGGAACAAAGTGCAGCGGGGCTGCAGAGTTCGTCGAGCTCGCGGACCGAGTCGCGCGTCGACCACCCTCGGTATCGTCTTCGTTCAGAAGTATGGGAGCTGAGGGGATTCAGCGAGAAGACGGTTGACCGTCTCGGCCGAAAACGTTTTCACCGGCGTGGAGCGACTTTTTCGACCGCGGCGGCGAGTTCCCAGGTCGGGGTAGAGAGCGCGCGACACCTGATGGGCTGCATCGGCGACCAGTGGAGCGACTCGCTCAAGTCGAGCATCATGTACATCGCCGTACAGTGCGATACTTCCGACCACACCGTCGTATCCGTGAATCGCAGCCGCTACCCCCGCAACTGCAGACGTCGATTCACCACACTCGAACGCCAACCCTTTCCGGTGACGAATACGGTTCAATTCCTGATGCAGAATCGCGAGATCAGTAATGGTTTTCGAGGTGAGGCGAGGAAGCGTCACCTTGAACATTGTGTCGATGCGCTCCGGATCCAACCACGCCAGCATTGCCTTGCCATCAGCCGTTGTGTGGGCGAGTTGTCTCCCACCGACACGGGAAGGCACTGCCGCTGCGCATCTTCCGCCAAGCTTATCGAGGTAGACGTTTTCGCATCCGTCGAGCACAGACAGGTGAACGACCATTCCGGTCCGCAGGTGCAACTCGTGCAACGATGGGGCTGCTACTTCACGTAGATGGTGGCGACTGTCATCGCCGCCGTTCAGTCCGAGAAAGCGACGCCCGAGACAGTACCCGAAGGATGCGTGTTCCACCCATTCCAGCTTGACCAGCTGATCGAGAATCCGATGCACTGTAGACCGCGGCAGCTGTGACCCGAGGGAGATTTGTTCGAGGGTGAGCCGAGTGGACCGGCGGTCGAAGGTGTCGAGAATCGACGTTATCCGCTCGATCATCGACTGCGGGGGCTCTTCGTCGAACGGCCCACCTATGACTGGATCGGTGGAGACTGTGCCGTTCGCGTCAGCGATGTCCATGAAACCTCCGAAGAAATAGAATTGATTTCAGTATATTCCCTTTGTTTCCACTCCGCGGAAAATCGGTTTGACACATACCCATGCTGGTATACAGCCACATTGCATAGGCCTGACTTCACCTGCCCGGCGTCCGTAGTTTTTACTCTGAACCGACCGTGGGCAGAGTTCCCGGCCATGTTGAGCTTCGGGCACGGTGTCATCGTTGCCTCGAGTTCTTATGCAGCAGAACCGTTCACGCCTGTCGGGGCTGGTGCGTTCACGGTGGAACGGTTTTCCGCTCCGGATGAATTGCTGCTCGCCGCCAGGGACGATTACTGGGGCGGCGTGCCGTACTTGGATCAGGTGAAGTTCGTCGCGATCCAGGGCGAGCAGGCGAAGATCGATTCACTCGCTGCGGGCGGTGTTCAGATGGCTTACCTCCGCAACGCCGAGACCGTTGACGTTGCGAAGGGTAAGTTCCCGGGATATGCCGAATTCATCAGCCTCTCGATGGTGGGCCAGATCAACAATCGTCCAGGACATCCGGGCGCGGACGTTCGAGTTCGACAGGCGATGAATTTGGCGATCGATCCAGATGTCCTCGATCAACGTGCTCGCGGTGGCAAAGGCATGCCGGGTGGGGAAATGTTTCAGCCGTGGTCCGTCTGGCACAACAATATCGAGCCTGCAGGGCTGGATCCTGCGAAGGCTCGTCAGTTGCTCGATGACGCCAAGAAGGACGGCTACAACGGCGCCATTACCTACATGGGCACGTCGGATCCCAACGGACAGGCTGCTGCGCTGGCGGTACAGGCAATGCTGCAGTCCGTCGGGTTCACCGTAAATGTCGAGTACGCCGCAAGTACCTCCGACATGGTGAAACGCCTTTACGTCGATCACAATTACGACTTGGCGCTCGGTGGCAACGGACTTTTGGACGCTGCACCATTCATGCGTCTCTACTCGGCGCTACACAGCACCTCGGCGAACAACACTGTCGGCGTTTCCAGCCCGAAGGTCGATGCCATGCTGAGTGCGATTCAGGCCGCTGGTACGGCAGCGGACAAGAAGGCCGCCTTGGCCGATCTGCAGACCGTGTTCAACGAGCAGGTGCCGATCATGGTCTGGGGCGCCGGCGCCAACTACGTGCCGTGGAGTGAGAACGTCTACGGACTCATGCCGAGCCTGGACAGCATCATTTTGCTGGACGAGGCCTGGATCAAGAAGTAGTTTGCACAGCAAAAGTGGCTTACACCAGAATCCGCCGAATCGGTGTGGGCCACTTTTGCGTCGAGACTTAAAGCCTCGTCCGCTCCGCTGATGAACGCTTCGAGTTCGGTGCGAGCCTTGTCGTCGGCCATCTGCACTGGTGGGGACTTCATCAGGTAAGCGGAAGCCGGGTAAGCCGGTCCACCGCTGCCGCGGTCCTTAGCGGTCTTTACTGCGCGGATGGCGTCGATGATGATGCCTTTCACCCGCGTCAGCGGCCTGGCAGCGCACAGCATCGATGCACTCTTGGCAGTCGTGGAGGAGATCAACGACCGACCCCGAAAAACACTTGGCTGGGAGGAACTTGACGCCTAGCCGGAGCCACGACCCGATCATCGGTTCCGAACTCCACAAAACTGTATCTAGAACACAGCAATCAAGAACGGTTCCCGGGCCCACGGCCTCAAGCACTCTTCACGTCGGGTCTTCGCCTGGACGGTGACCATTTTCGCCGAGTAAACCGACTACGAGTTCGACGGGTCCCTCAGTCGACGGACAGTTCGGTCAACGAGTAGGGAGCCAAGACCATCTCTCTAGTCACCACCGTACGGGCACTGCTGACCGGGTCGGCGGGTGTGAACGCCGGGTTCGACAGAGGCGGCGCGGTCAAGGTATCCGCCGTAAGAGCGGCCGGCAACGTCGACGGCAGTGTGACCCGGACCGGTCGATCACTCAGATTGACGAAGAAGGCGCCGGGATCATCACCCAAGAACATCGTTGCAACCACTGCCGGCACCTGCGAGATACCAAGCGGCGAAAGCGATGCCGCAATCACAGTGGGCGCGGAATCTGCCCGCAAAGCCTGAACTGTTGCACCGCCCCGAGCGCGACTGTAGATCGGCGTCAACACCTCGTTGATAGCGGTACGCCCGAACTCCGTCGAACCGCCGGAGCCGTCCGCGAGAACCGCATGGATCTCCTCGTTACCGTTCGCTGCCCGTGATCGTTCCGACGGATGCCCGTCGAGGGCGGCATGGATAACCGACATGGTCACCCTCGGTTCGGTGAGACTGGCCAGCGCAAAACTCGCCACGCCGAGCCCCACTGCCCAGGTTTGCGGCACACCCGGAATCAAATGCGGCGGGAATCCCGGAATTTCCCCCAACGGCAGATTGATCTGGTTGTACTCGGACAACCAAACCGACATCGACGGGGGAACTTTGGCGAGCGCCTTCTCCGAGAAGGCATTCCATGCAACGGTTCCACCTGCGACTGTCGCACCGACGTCTGCTTGAATCGGGTCGGGTACCCAGTACGGATGGATCGCGACAGCATCCGTCCCGACGATGTTTGCGTACAGTCCCTCGTTCCACTGCTGCAGACGCTCGCCGAGGACCGATGTGATCGTCGAAGAGTCGTCAGCGCCGGAGACTGCGATCTCGATGCCCGGGAACTGTGCCCTCAGTCCAACAATCCAGTTGTTCATCGCCTTGGCGTAGTCGGCGCCGGTGGGGTACATCTGTTGGTAGTACTCGGCCGGGTCCCACAGCTCGTTGCCCAGCTCGACGTATCTCACTTCCATTCCCAGCCATTCTGCGGCCTTGAGCATTTCGATCTGCTCGTCGAGAGTTGACGTGAGCACGTTCAGATCGAAGATCGGAGTGGCGCCGGTTTCGCGGACCAACTGCGCCCAGTCTTCGAGCAACAGCGGCTCTCTGCCCTCGTTCTGACCGATGAACAGACTGCCCTCACGTTCGTCGAAAAAGCCGGTTCGCCAGTCGATCCACTGCGAAGTGGTCCCGCCTTGTACGCGCAGCAACCCTGCTTCGAGGCCACCCAGCGCTTGTCGGAAAACCGGATCATTCCATTGGGCAGCATTTTCCGGAGCAATGATGCGGGCACCGTTGAGTCCGAAAAAGTCGGCCGGCACTTGCCGGGCACTGCCCTGCAGGGACAGCACCGACTCCGCCGGAGAGGAGGCACCCAACGAACCGGCACCTACGGATCCGACGCCGCTCTCCGGGTTCGCCAACGCGGCGCCCGACGCGACCAGCACCGACGCGACGGTCAACACCGCAAGTAGCCCGAACCTGCCACGAACTGATCGATTGTCCAACATGGGCCAGATCATGCCATGAAGATCGCTGCCTGTGGTCTGATCCCGCCACACCGGCATGAGTCAGTTCATTCACGTCGATCGGTGTCGGCATGAGCAGACAAGACACTTGCATGACGCAAACCTACCGACTCGACAGGATGTTCCACTGAGTGAGACCTGGGACACCTGATGCGCGCTGGATCACAATCATGACGCAGACGGATCGCCAGTGTCTTTGCGAATGACGGGGTTTCGGCTCGTGGCACGAAACTTCGGAAATTCCTCCGGGGCAGCGAAACCCGACTTTCTTCGCGAAGAGAGTGATGTCCGAGCTTTACGGACAAGCTCAGGTTCGAAGACCGATACGGAATCCGATCGCAGGTAAATGGATGCCCTTCGGAAACGGGTCGTTCTCGATCTGGTGTTTATCGCTTCCGGTCTAGCTGAAATCTGTGTTCCGCTGTCTGACCCACAGTGCAACGAGCACATCCACGAGTATTCGGTCCTGCATTTGAGAAGGAATCGGTACGGGGCAATACCCCGATGAAAGGAGCTTGAAATGGCACAGGTTGAGACCGTTCGAGGTTCGATTGATACGTCCACGCTCGGACGAACCTATATGCATGAGCACATCTTCATTCTCAATACCGAGATGCAACAGAACTTTCCGGAGGAATGGGGAGAGGAAGACGAGCGCGTCGCGGACGCGGTCGCGAAGTTGCTCGAGATGTGCCGACGGGGGTACGCCGAGCAGATGGTGCTCTCGCACGACGCGAATTGCTTCTTCGACTGGATGGACCCTGCGCTCAAGGACATGATGCCGGGGTTCGATTACCTGCATATCGAAAAAGAGGTCCTCCCGTACGTGCGGGAGCAAGGCGTCACCGAGGAACAGATCACGGCGATGCTGTTCGATGTTCCCCGCCGCTACTTCGAGAACGTCAGCACTTACTAAGTGAGCGCTCGCGACGCGATTTCACGTCGAGTTGATCGATCGCAGCCGTCAGTTTTTCACGACTCTTGCGGGACCTGGATCCCTGACTCTCGGCGGCACTTCTGGGTGAGTACGGTACGTCAGCCTGGAGGTATCGGTTGGGCACCGGGAGCATCAAAATCGGGAGCTGCCGCAGTCGAGGAATGCGACATTGAGGACCTTCGACCTATGAAATAGAAATCATTCTGTTACGGTTCAGATCGCTTTCGTTCGATTGTGCTTTGTCGAAGGAAAGTCAGGCAATGCCCCTACCGGGGTTAACAGACTTTAATAGCAGACGCGAAGAGGCATTGGTCCGCATGAAACACGATGCACAAACAACCTCGTGGTGGTCGATCGGCGAATGGCGCCTGGGTTGGAAGGTTGTCGCAGTCTTTGCAGTTCCGATGCTCGTTGCCATGTTGCTCGGCGGCTTCCGGATCCAAAGCGAATTGACCGAAGCCGCGAGCCTCAACACATCGGCCGAACGTACCTTTGCTGTTCCTGCGGCACTTCGCCTGGAAGAGACCCTGAACGACCTAGCCGTCGCGGCCGCTTCCGGCACCGAAACCGCCACTGCCACCGCTGCAGTTACAACCGCGATGCAAGAATTCGCTACCGCCGGTACCGTCTTCCGTACCGACGCGGCGCTCAACGACCAGATCGCCAAGGTTTTGCAGAACAGCCAAGCGCTCGTGGACGATGTTGCGGCCGGCTTAAACTCTCCACCCCGTTTGGTTGCCCGTTTCAACGAGGTGTCGACCCAACTCTGGATACCGTTCTCCGATCTTATGAACAAATCCGAGTTGCCACTTCTACGTCAGCGTGGTGCCGAATTCGCGCCCCTGTGGGGAGCCCGTCGAGCACTGGCCAATCAGCACATTCTTTACGGCTCCGGCAACCTCGATCAACAATCGCGCACTATTCTCACTTCCACTGCCGGCGCAGAACTCGCCAGCCTCGGTGGACTCATGCCACTAGCTACGCCGGGTGGGGTGCTCCTCCCCACCGAATCTGACAAGACACAGGACCCCTTCGCCACGTTGAACTCCCTGCGGGCATCCGCCCAGAGTCGAATCGGCCAGATCGGTATCACTGCGTCGACGTCCCCTCTGAGCGGAGAGATCGGTCTGAGCTTGCAGAGCAGCAGCGATCAATACGACGCCATCACCGATGCAGCAATCGACCGGTTCGTCCCCACCGTCACCACCGAGACCAGCGCCGCCCGATCCGCAGCGCTTCGAGGCGCCGCGCTGGTAATCGGCGCCCTACTCGCCGCACTCGTCCTCGCGTTGATCATCAGCCGCTCGCTAGTCGATCCCATCCGGCGCCTACGATTGGCCGCTCTCACAGCATCACGACACGGACTCCCCGAGGCGATCGAAAGAATCCGTGCCGGCGAGAAGGTGAGCGACCTCGAAATCCCTCGCGTGCCCATTGACACCCACGAGGAAATCGGCCAACTCGCACGCGCTGTCGACGACATGCACGGCCAAGCGATCACTCTGGCCGGGGAGCAGGCAACGCTGCGTCGTCAGGTCAACGACATGTTCGAAACGCTCTCCCGCCGCAACAAATCCCTTGTCGAACAACAACTCGGCCTCATCGAACAACTCGAAAAAGACGAAGACGACCCCAGTCGCCTCGAAAATCTCTTCCGTCTCGACCATGTCGCCACCCGAATGCGCCGCAACAGCGACAATCTCCTGATTCTTTCCGGCACTGAAGGACGACGCGTACGAACCGCGCCGATCGCACTTGCCGACGCCCTGCGCGCTTCGGTTTCGGGAGTCGAGCAGTACCTGCGCGTTGATCTGGGAGAGATTCCGTCTACGGTCGTCAGCAGGCAGGCCAGTGCAGATGTCGTGCACCTCGTCACCGAACTCCTCGACAATGCCCTGCGCTACTCACCGCCCGAAACAGCGGTGACGATTGATGCGGCACGCACCAACGACGGTTCCGTGCTCGTGGAGATCGCCGATCTCGGTATCGGAATGTCCGCAGCCGACCTCTTCGACGCCAACAGACGCCTCGCATCCGAAGGAGAGATAAGCCCCGATATCGCCCGCCACATGGGACTTTTTGTCATCAGTCGCATCAGCCGCCGATACGATATTTCAGTACGCCTGCGCCCGTCCGGCAGCGCATCCGAACAGAGCGGTATCACCGCCATGGTTCACCTACCTGCGGCGTTGCTCGAGGCGCCCCGTGACAACGCAGTTCGCCCCCCGACCGTTCCATTTGATGCTCCAGGGTTTCCCACACCTGTTCGGAATGCACCCGTTCGGAATGCACCCGTTCACCCAGCTACACCTGTCGAGCATGCCGAAACTACGGCGGTCCAGAGACCTGCAGTATCGGCGAACGGGCTGCCGCAGCGCCAACCTCGAAACAGCAGTGCGCTCACTTTGCCGCCGCCGGTGTCAGGTGTTCCCGCTGCGGTCGGTTCGCAGTCGCGAGCCGGTGCGCTTCCGCCGGCGAACGTTCTTCCTCGCCGTACTCCGGGGAACAGTGGGATACCCGGTGTTGGAAATGTCGTTGAAGCCGAACCGGCAACTGCAGAGCCTTTGGTCACGAATAATGTTGCCACGCAGCTGGATAACTCTGAACCCACTACCAATAAAACAGCGCCGAGGCACCTGTTGGGTACCCCCGGTCCGACCAACACGGCGGCGTTCTTCTCCTCGCGGACTCGGGACTCGACACCGCCGCGGGCGGATGTCTTCAGTGCGAATGTTCCCGAGGTGCCCACTGATATTCCGGCGACTGCATCCCCGATCTTTGCCCGGATGGTGTCCGAGTGGCTGGTCGACCCCACAGACGAAGTGTCCAGTGCCACAAGTGCAATGATCTGGACAACCGAAGCGGACGAGGGTTGGGTTGCCGCGCGCGCGTCGACGGACATGCCCGTCACCCGGATCGCCGATTCGGGTCTGCCGATCCGGGATCGCGGTGCGCGGTTGGTTCCCGGAACTGCCGGGGCCACACATGCCCCATTCCGTTCCGGGTCCCACCGCCGCAGCGCCGACCCGGACAACGTCAGACGAGGGTGGAGTGACTATCAGTCCGGCGTCAGCCGCGGACGGCGGCCTGCCAACAGTGAAAACCCCGCATCCCTGCACTCGGACACACATGTGAAGAAAGACGAAGGAGAACAGTGAATCCTGTCGGAGCCCCAGAAACTCCTCGCGCACTCGACTGGTTGGTGTCGGGCTTTGCGCGCGACGTTCCGGGAGTAAGTCATGCCATTATCGTCTCGGCCGACGGATTGTTGAGCGCGGCAAGCTCGCACCTGCCTCTCGATCGTGCGGACCAGTTGGCCGCTGTGACTTCAGGACTCGCCAGCCTCTCGGCCGGTGCGTCGCGGTTGTTCGACGGCGGTGCCGTCCTGCAATCGGTGGTCGAGATGGAGAACGGTTATCTGCTGCTGATGGGCGTCGGCAGCGGCGCCTATCTGGCCGCGTTGGCCGTCGCTGGATGCGACATCGGTCAGATCGGGTACGAAATGGCAACTCTGGTCGATCGTGTCGGAACAACCATGGATATCGCGCCCAGATCAGGTCGGGATATGTGATCTCGATGCCACAAGATCACTCCGAGCACGATGATCCTGAACCGAGTCTCGTTCGCCCGTACGCGCTTACCGAAGGTCGGACGAAGCCGTCCATCGATCTTCCGCTCGAAGCGATCGTCGCAACGGTAGAGGATGCCATCGCGAAAAACCTTGCACCCGAGGACATTCGCGGATCGATCGTCGCACTCTGTGGGCAGCGAATCTCCATCGCGGAAATCGGGGCATACCTTGGTGTGCCGATCGGGGTGGCTCGGGTCCTCGTGGCAGATCTTGTTGTCGCCGGAGCATTGGAAGTACAAGCCACTCTGCGAAGCGATGCGACTGCGGTCGAACGCCTCGACCTGATCGAAAGGACCCTCCGTGGACTTCGGGCACTCTGACGCGCCATCTCGCGTCACCTCGACGAAAATCGTGATCGCCGGCGGCTTCGGCGTCGGAAAGACCACCCTTGTCGGGACGGTCTCCGAGATCGTCCCCTTGCGCACCGAGGCAATGGTGACCGACGCCAGTGACGGCATCGACCACCTGGGCGCGACCCCGAACAAGAGCACCACAACAGTCGCAATGGATTTCGGCCGCATTACGCTGGCCGACGACCTGGTTCTCTATCTCTTCGGGACACCGGGTCAGCGGCGGTTCTGGTTCATGTGGGACGACCTCATCACCGGCGCCATCGGAGCGGTCATACTCATCGACACGCGCCGCCTCGAAGACAGCTTTGCCGCTGTCGACTTCTTCGAAGCCCGCGGGTTGCCGTTCATCGTCGCGGTCAACCGTTTCGACGGTGCCCCGATTCACTCGGCACACGATCTCCGCCAGGCGCTGGCATTGTCCGACCAAATTCCGATGATCGAGATCGATGCACGTAACCGGGAATCTGCGAAGGAAGCTTTGCTCACGATCACCGAGTACGCACTCGAACGTCTTGCGGCCGCTGCACTTTACTGACACCTCTGACGACAACAAACCTAAGGAACTCCGCATGTCGGATGAAATGCACCATTTCTCGATGGGAATCTGGCTGCTCGGACTGGCGTTCGCCGTTGCAGTCGCGGGATCGGTCATCGGACTGGCGTGCACTCGCCAGTCCGCAGCTGCAACCCACACCGCAGCACGGATGCGCTGGTTGTTCATGGGGGCACTGTCGATCGGAGGTGTCGGCATCTGGTTGATGCACTTCATCGCGATGCTCGGATTTGCGGTGCCCGGCAGCCCGATCCGCTACAACCTGGCCTGGACGATTACATCCGCCGCGATTTCCGTGATCGCAACTTTAGTCGGATTGTTGATCATCGGAACCGAGTTCCGCTTAAGCCGGCTCCTCGCGGGTGGCCTCGTGATGGGTGTCGCGGTCAACGTGATGCATTTTACGGGCATGCGCGCCTTACGATTTCAAGGCGAAATTCACTACAACATGTACTTCGTCGCGCTGTCTCTCGTGATCGCCATTATCGCCGGCACCGCCGCGCTGTGGTTCACGATGGCGATGGAATCCACCGTCATGCGGTTCTTCGCCGGTGTGATCATGGGAATCGCCGTCGTCGGAATGCACTACAGCGGGATGGCCGCGGTGCGTGTAGTGCACGATCCCGCTGCGTCTGTTCCTGAAGGCCTCGAAGTATTTGCGTTCCTGTTTCCCGTCTTCGTATTCGGCCTACTCGCGCTGGCCGTGCCGATCGTCGCCGTGATGACAGCTCCCGACCGGGCAACCGCCCAAATGGACGCCGAGGCTGAGGCTCTCGACTTCGAAGCCCGGGAGTTCGCAGACCGGTAGATCACGCAGAAATCGGGCCATGTGCCTTGGCGACCCGACGTGAGATCTTCCGTGTAACTGACAACGGTTCCGGAAATACTCGATTACGAAATTTTTCGGGTAACAAGGGGTTAAGTGACGTCCGGACCAGACGGCGTAGGTCGTCGAGAATAAGGGTGATGAAGCGGGCCACCGAATCACGATTGGCGGTGTCCCGTCACTGCGCATCCGAGTGCGTTCACCGCCTTGGGCCGCGGTCTGTACTCAGAAGTATCGGAGATCGGGAGCCTCGGCTAAGGCGGTTCACCGTTTCGGCGGAGAACGTTTTCGCTTGTACCGAAAGACTTTTTCGCCTGCGGTGTGAAGTTCCCAGGTCGGGATACAGAATGCGCGACACTTCGCGAACTGCGTCGGTGATCATCGGGGCAACCCGCTCGAGCTGAGCATCGCGCACATCACCGTACAGTGCGATACTTCCGACCGCGCCCTCGTATCCGTGAATCGCCGCCGCTACCCCGGACACTCCTGGTGTTGACTCGCCGGATTCGAAGGTCACGCCCCCTCGATGACGAATACGACTCAACTCCTGATGGAGGACCGCAAGTTCGGTGATGGTTCTCTCGGTACAGCGAGGAAGAGTCACCTCGAACATCGCGTCGATGCGCTCCGGATCCAACCACGCCAGCAGCGCCTTGCCATCAGCCGTCGCGTGAGCAAGTTGCCTCCCGCCGACACGAGAAGGCACCGCCCCTGCGAACCGCCCACCCAGCTTGTCGAGGTACACATTTTCACGCCCCTCGAGAACCGACAGGTGAACGACCATCCCGGTCCTCAGATGCAATTCGTGCAGAATGGGAGCTGCAGCTCCTCGTAGCTGACCTCGGCCCTCATCGCCGCCGACCAATCCGAAGAAGCGGCGCCCGAGGCAGTAACCGAACGAGGCGTGTTCCACCCACTCGAGATTCACAAGCTGATCGAGAATCCGGTGAACCGTGGACCGCGGCAGGCGTGAACCGGATGCCACTTGCTCGAGAGTGAGCCGAGTGCATCGGCGGTCGAAGGTGTCGAGAATCGACGTGATCCGCTCGACCATCGACTGCGGAAGATCTTCGTCGGTGGGCAACCCTATGGCGGAAACGGTGGAGACTGGGTCGCCCACATCAGCAAAGTCCATGAACCCTCCGAACCAGAATTAATTCTAGTATATCCCGTTCCGTCCCACTCGACGGAAATCGAAGCGACCCCTCCGGTCCTCACCCACCGTCGCGTGGCATCGGCCATCGAACCGCTTGTCGTCTCCTGATCCTGCTTGAGGACGTTTACGCCGGTAGCGCGCTCACGCAGACCGCAGACCCGCGCCGGGGGTGAACAGACGCAGCACCGAAGCTCCAACCGATTCAGCTGGGTGATCACAAAAGGTGTCGCCACTACGCAACCGCGCCCGCACAATTCGAGATGGATGCCGAGGTGATGCCAGCCCGAGCCAAAGCATCACACTGGTGGGCAAGATCCTGATTCGCGCTCGAGATACGTGCGGCACCCGATATGCGTCGAAATATCCCTGATTACGTTTTTCGACACATGTTCGGCAACCACGGAAGCAATATCGCGGGCCCAACGGCAGAAGCGTTCCAGAGGGTCGACACCAAGGCATGACACTATGTCCGCGTTGCCTCGATCGGTGGTGCGTCCGCGGCGCGGGATGGAGGCGACGTAGCGTGGCGTCATGTCGGATATCACGATTTACACTGTCGGGCACTCGACGCATCCGATCGAGGAGTTCATCGATCTGTTGGAGGCTCACGGGGTCAGGAAGTTGATCGACGTGCGGACCATCGCCAAGTCCCGGCATAATCCGCAGTTCGAAGAGGCTGCGTTGGCGGAAAGCGTTCGCGCCCGGAAGATCACGTACCGCCGCATGACGGCATTGGGCGGTTTACGTCATGTTCGTAAGGACAGCATCAACGGCGCCTGGCGGAACGCGTCATTTCGGGGGTATGCGGACTACATGCAGACAGAAGAGTTCGCCGACGCGATCGACCTCCTCGTGGAACGTGGACATAACAGCGATGCGGCGATCATGTGTGCGGAGGCCGTGCCGTGGCGATGTCATCGTTCGATGATCGGAGATGCGCTCGTGGTGCGCGGGGTTGTCGTGCTCGACATTATGACCACGAAATCGGCACCTCCGCATACGCTTACCTCGTTCGCGTGCGTGGATGGGACGCGTGTGAGTTACCCGGCCTCATCGGAGACGTCGT
Organism: Rhodococcus sp. 24CO; assembly: GCF_050586165.1. Taxonomy (NCBI): domain Bacteria; kingdom Bacillati; phylum Actinomycetota; class Actinomycetes; order Mycobacteriales; family Nocardiaceae; genus Rhodococcus; species Rhodococcus sp. 24CO. The sequence goes on from NZ_JAZFNF010000018.1 coordinate 34,911, forward strand.
CCTGAGTACTCGGCTAAGCGAACGTGGTAATGACGCGGACGTCACGGTGACGAAAGTGAACCGAAGAACTTTCGCAGACACGAAAAACTTACTGTCCAACAGCATGATTCGTTGTTGGTGATCATGCTCGATACGGCCGCTTCCATCCGCGGTCACAAAAGCCCGGGGATTCGCCATGAAATCGATCGTTGTGCAGGAGTGCAGTTGTCGAGTCTCGCTGGGAGAACAACAAGTTCCGCAGTCGATCATGGAATGCCAATATACGTATTCGATCGAAATGTAAGTGTTCTGCGTCTGGACTCGCCCTCACCGAAGCGGAGTGCTTGCAACCCTGCCTACAGTGCGGAAGGAGTCGTGTGCACAATGGGTGAATGCCACGTTCTAGCCCCCTTTCCGCTTGGAAGTCTCTTCGTGAGGGTAACGAGCGATTCGTCAACGACAGATCCATCCACCCGAGCCAAGGAATCGCCGACCGCGCGAAGTTGGTCAACGAACAGCACCCCCACCGCTGTCCTGTTCGGTTGCGGTGATTCACGCGTAGCCGCAGAAATCATCTTCGATCAGGGCCTCGGCGACATGTTCGTCGTCCGCACCGCAGGGCACGTACTTGACGATTCGGTGCTCGGTTCCATCGAATACGCCGTAGACGTACTCGATGTGCCGCTCATTGTCGTCCTCGGTCACGACAGTTGCGGCGCTGTGAAAGCCACTCTCGATGCCCTGGACAAGAACGCGGTGCCCGACGGCTTCATTCGCAGTGTGATCGAGCGTGTCGCTCCCTCTATCCTGATGGGCCGCCGCGAGGGATTGACGACGGTCGACGAACTCGAAGGCCGTCATGTGGTGGAAACAGGCTCGTTGATCATGCAGAGATCGCGGATCATCGCCGAGAAAGTGGACAACGGTGCCTGCGCGATCGCCGGCGTCACCTATGCGCTGTCCGACGGGCACATGCGTCTTCGAGGCACAGTTGGCGACATAGGAGAAACCGCGACGAATACCGACAGGCCCAACGCCCCGCTGCCTGTTGTATGAATAACTTGTCGTCCTGTCGCCGGTACGGCTTCAAATCTCCGACCGTAATTCTGGTGATACCCAGTAACACGACCGCGACGACCCTAACCACACCTATAGCAACGTCACTTCCACGATCGACTCGACCCCGGAGATTGGGAATGTGCCGGAACCATTGGCCGAGTTGCTCAGGGACATTCGTGCGTGCACGCTCTGTGCGGACCACTTGCCGTGCGGACCGCGTCCGGTGCTGCAAGTCGGTCCATCGGCCCGACTGCGCGTGATCGGTCAGGCGCCCGGACTGAAAGTTCATACAACGGGTGTTCCCTGGGACGATCCCTCGGGCGACCGCCTGCGAAATTGGCTTGCTCTGACGCCTACACAGTTCTACGACCCGGGCAAGGTAGCCGTCATGTCGATGGGCTTTTGCTATCCAGGCAAAGCGAGGTCGGGTGATAAGCCACCGAGATCCGAATGCGCATCTCACTGGCATGAGGCACTGAACGACCACTTGCCCGACGTCCGGCTCACGTTGTTGGTCGGTCAGTATGCACAGGCACATTATCTTCGGGATCGGCGCAAGCCGACGCTCACCGAGACCGTCAAAGCAGCGCGAGATTACCTGCCGTTGGGTTACCTTCCCCTCCCGCATCCTTCTCCGCGGAACCAGCCATGGCTTGTCAAGAACCCGTGGTTCGAGGAGGACGTGTTGCCGATCGTCCAGACCGCAGTTCGCTCGCTCGGCCTTTAGTTATTTTGTCTCCACGAAGTCGTTCCTTTTGCTCAATATGAGGGGTGAGTCGCCGTTTACGCACTTTGGCCACATCTGACCAAGGTGCGGCACTCTCTCAGCTGGCTGATGATGCGCCGCTTATGTTTTAAGGGGATGGTTGTTCTTCGACGTCATAGTGGCGAGACAATCTTGGCAGCAGTGAGCTGCCGCCCGAGAAGAGCGCCTACGGACTCGTCGATCACACGATAGAACGCATGTCGCCCCGGGTTGCCTCATGAATCGATTTTTCGATCACGAAGCAAACTGAGAGCGCACGAGCGCGCCGCGAGGTGCTCTTTTCTCACCGCTAATGTGAGTCTGTAACGCAGATGGGAGGCGCTTGGACGGTGCATCTGGAGCAGCTATATATATGAGACATCGGTGAAATCTGGAGAAGGTTAGAATTGTTGGCGGGGCCCAATTATCGGATCATTTACAACTCTGCGGACACAGTCCTCGCCAGTGGAGAGTTCGACAACGACCGCGACGCGATCACGTGGGCGCACGAGGCTCCTTATGCGCGTGGTCCTCGACTGCTGAAGTGTGTTGTGGAAAGCCAGGCCGCTGACGGTTCATGGCCTTTACGACATCTGCTGGTAAGAAATGTCTACGACGACCGAAAACCGATTCTGGTCCACTTCACGTCGTCAACTCCACATTTTTCAGTTCTGAGGCTTATGCGCCGGTCGCCACGACCATTCCACGACAGACAGTGAAGGACCCTCTCGCGAGCTGGTCGCGCGGTGACATTGCACCCCTCCGGCCGCACGAAAGCAGTGATGCTCACGACAAGCCTGATCCGCTACCGTCATCGGCAGAACAGGGTTCCACCCACAGGTCTCACGCTGATCACCTGAATCCTTCCGGACCTTCTATCCGGTATACGGTCGGGCAGATCGGCGATCAACGCACTGACCTCCACTGTGAGCCCTTGGGCAAAGGGCCTGACCCACCTGGTCCGTGTGCCGTCATACCAGCACAGTCAACACAACTGCCGCCCGCTACACATGGAAGGTCGGAAAGTATGAGCAGTGAACAGGTAGAGGCCCTCGACGCGTTCGAACAGGCTGTCACGAAGATGGTCGCTGTAGCGCGCGAGGTGGTGCCCTCTTCAGCATCCGCAGCAGAACGTGCCGCGGCAGTGTCTCATCTTCTCGGGTTGCTCTCTGGCGGGATCGATCTTCTGGTGCAGCGCGCCGATCCCCGCGCACCGCTTCTGACTCCGTGGATGACCGAAACCCGAAAGATCTTCGGCGACAGCCCGGACGCCGTCTACACCACAGCACCGGTCGACAATGCATTCCGATACCGGATGAAAATCCGGCCAGGAAACTGTGTCTACTGGAGCGCCGTCGTCTACTCCAAAGATCCGTCCGGAAATATCCGAATCGTCGCATCGCTGAACGACGTTGGATTATCACCATCAACGGACGGCTACCACGAAATCCGGCTCGGTGGAACGGAAACTACGGTACCGGGCATTTCCTGGCTGCCACTTGAGGAGGGCGCCTTCTGGATCATGATCCGGGAGTACTTCGTCGACGATACTCATCTCACCGGCGAGCTGAGTATCGAAGTACTCGAGAAGCAACCGACAAACAGGCCTCCCGATCTTTCGGTGTCACTAGCTGTTGTGGGTATGGACGTTGCTGACGCTGGATTGAAGTAGACGGGCTGGCCCTTCGCGGCAGGATGGAAGTTGCGAA
>NZ_JAZFNF010000019.1:0-35580 GCF_050586165.1 Rhodococcus sp. 24CO
GTCGCAATTCCCATTCTCGCGCCGAGGACCAGCCCGTCTACTTCAGTCCTGCGTCAGCAACGTCCATACCCACAACACCTAGCACCTCTGCTCGACGGTATCCGTGCGTTTCTTCACTATGTGGACTCGTGTCTCACCCGAGAATGTCTGAATCGAATGTTTCTCGGGCACCTATCGAGCACTCATCCGCTCGAACTACCGATGTCCCCATTGCAGCTCTACCACTTAACTGACGTCACCAGCCCGTTGTGACAGGGCAAGGCATCGCGTCAGCGATGCCTTGCAGCACATCTGGCCCGCTCAGGAAATCCAGGTACGCGACCTGCGGGCCGGGGCGGGCCGTCCGTGCGGGTGTTAGGTACCTCGGCATTACCGGGCCGGGCTGGTTTCGAACAATGCAGTCGGTGGTTCCTGGAAATCGGAAAACAATTCCCGGTGGAGCATTTCAGTAACAGAGGCGGGTCTCGGACGGATCTGCTGCGCAGGCTGACTCATTCTCATCGGGCAGCCACCGGCATTGCAGGATCACTGCCGAACCAAAGCATCAGAAGATCATCGACACGGCGACTGATCGTCTCGGGTTCACCGAGACTGGTGGCGACGTGAACGGCACCCACGAAACCCGCGCACAAGGTTTCTGCGAGCCGCGAGTGTTCGGCTGTGTCGTAGAGTTGGCCGGTACGAATTGCGTGCTCGACAATGACGCTGACGGCGCTCGTCCATGCGGTGTACACCTTTGCGCTCTCGTCGACAGCTTGCTCGAGGCTCAAAATCAATCCGGCCCGCGCTACGTGATCGTGCGTGATGATCTCCGCGAGTCTGCGCTGAACGCTCGCGACCTGGCGCAGGGCAGGCTCGTCTGCGGCAGTGCCGTCGGCGATGGTGTCGACAAGGACGGTGCCCCATCCCTGCACCAGGTACTGCGCCAGAGACTCTTTGGACGGAAAGTGGTGATACATCGAGCCCTTCGAGACCCCCGTTGTGGCCACGATGTCAGTGACCCTCGCCCCGGCGTACCCGACCGTGTTGAAATGTTCGGCCGCAGCCGAAGCAATGCCGTCCCGTGTCGCGATCGCTCTCCGTTGAGGCCGCCGCTGGGTTGCACTCCGCCTTGTCCGTGTGCTGACGGCTGAGGCGTGGTCGATATGATCGTGCACGATCACAGGTCCTTAATGCGCGGCGTCGAACGCATCGATGACCTCGGCTTTGATCCGCCCGCGCGGAGAGACCTCGAAGCCGTTCTTACCGGCCCAGTCCCGGATCGCTTTCAGTTGCTCGACAGATCGACCAGAACCCGACGTCTTGGCCGCAGCCGAGGTTTTCGTCCGGGGCTTGCCGGCAGAGGAAACCTTCTCCGCCGCCTCGATATACGGGGCGAATACCGCTTCGATCTTGTCGGCATTGGTGGGTCTGAGATCGATCCGATAATCAGTTCCCTGGTAGGAGAAGGTGACTTCGTGTCCCAATCCGGTGTCGATGGGTTTTCCGTCGAGATCGTCGATAAGTTGGCGAATGAATATTTCGGCCACAGGAATCCTTGTCGTTGTATTGCTGAATGAATATGGCGTTCATGTTATCTGCAGTATCTGATAATCCAGGACGCGGCTACTGTCCTCGGCCCTACCGTGCCATAGTGCCTGCGCCCCTCATACTTTCGACATGCCGGACCGGTACGCCTGGCAGCGGGCGATCCCGATGTCGTAGTCGTCGACGTACTCCCCCGCCCCGGGTGTGTAGATGCCGCCGACACGGCCGGGGTCATACGACATGAACACCACATCTGGCCGGCCACCGTTGAAACGGCCGAACTGCTGATAGTCCCAGCCGTCGGGGGCGTAGTCGTCGTTCCACGCCGCACGCAACCGGGACGAACCCGGCGTCCGCATAGAGCGTAGGCAGGACGGCATCGAAGCAATCCAAACGACGACCTCCGAGCACCGTGCTTTGTCGGAGCATCGACTGCGCGACATCGGAGTGCGCGCTGTCCTTATGCGCGAACACCGAAACGACTTCGTCGTCTTTGAGTGCGACGCCGGCCTTTCCGTCGTCGGTGACCAACAAGCGCATCTGCCGGTATTCATTCTCGTCGTAGACATGAACCGATGCGGCGTGCGGATTCTTGCGGGTGAGCTCGAGCATCTGCTCGCGGTAGACACCGGCGTCCGCGGGAGCCAACTCGTAGAGGGTGGGAGCGGACAAGTTACGCGTCGCAAAGCCGGCGCGTTCCGCCTCGGGAAGAGTGTGGTCGACGACCGGTCGAACCTGTTGTCCGTCGATCAGAAGCCGAGTGCTTGGGCTTCCTCGATCTTCGGATCCGTGTAGCGCGCCTCGATCGCCTTCCGCTGATCCTCCGGCAGTTCCGGACTCCAGCCGTACTGCCTCCAAACTTCTCGCGGCGTTCCTGCGTCATCGGTTCGTCCACCGTGTTCCCTCCTCTCGTTTCTCTCGTTGTCATTGCCCACACGAGTGCAGATCGATGACGATCGCCCCGCCCGCATACGTGCAACCGGTTCCCGACGGCGGCGGCGCCGGATCGAGGTCCAGCAATCCCCAACCACTGGACCGTGTTGTGGTCGAGGACTTCGCCGAGTCCGTCATCGACAATTCCGAACTACGGCGGACCGGGCGCCGGTGCAGCAGTAGGTGATCGCCCTCGACGACGGCCGCCTGGTCTTCACCGCCGAGGGTGGCCTCGAACTCGCCTCAACTTCCCTTTCTCTCACCCACAAGAGCCACCGGACTTGACGTGCTATTTGTCGGGCGTCAGTGAAAAAAGATACTGTTCAATGCTTTTCAAGATGCGGCGTCGAATGCATCGATGACTTGGGCTTCGATCCGATCACGCGGACTACCACCTTCCACACACGCATCCGTGCATGCTCGCATCTACGCAAGCACGGATGCGCGCAGCCGTGCATGCACTCGCCGCAAGGCTGATCGAAGATGTGAAAAGCCCCGAGAGTTCACAGCGTCGCGGCGACAGATCCCAGCAGTTATTCCCCAACGGCTTCGTCAGCGACATTCGCCTGTTGGGATTCAGGTTTTCACTGTTTGGGCATACAAGGTGCGGGCGGCATTTTCGCGGGCGTGGGGCTGCCGCGCTGACCCACCAACCGACCGCTACGGCCGGAGGGTGGCAGAAGGAGAAGGTGCACCGTGATCAGTTTCGGTGCGCTCCGCTCACCGGCGTTCCGCATTCACACGCTTGCGCCGGTGAGCTTTCCGCTGACGACCGAGAACCACATACCCCCGCAATTGCAGGCAATGGACTGGGGTGTCGCCGTGATGGACGCGTTCTGAAGCCGCAATTCTTGCAGGCCAGCTGCCGGGCGCAAGACATCGCCCTCTCACCGGGAACCAGCAGGGAAGACGCAACGTTGCGCTTGTCGTTTAAGCCGGGCCGGTCTCGACGGCCACACAAGATAGGGGACCGACGAGACCGGGAAGACGCCGACAGCGGCATCAAGGCTTACACTTCGACCATACATGTAAACACCGCTATGCGGTTGCGCGCCGCACCTTCAACAGTTCCCGGGCGGTTTATCTAGCGCCCTCGTTCACAGGGCGGGTTGGAATCAACCCGAGGACAGCGGACAGGGATAACGCCATTCCTCAAGCGCTTCCTGCAGCGATGAGTGTAAATCCGCTAGCGCCGACTAACTTGATAGTGTTGGCCTGGTGGCGGTTTCGGCGAAAGAAGCCTCGGCTCCGAATGGGTGTGACGGCGAAAACGTACCTTCTGTCCTCGCCTATGACGCAGGACGGCGTCGCGGTGATGGAATCGGTGTGTGATTCGAGTGTTTCCCAGAGAGCCGTAACTTCCGTGTGGAGCGCTACGAGGAAGTCTTCAGTGATCAGAGCTGTGCCGACGCGTTTTTCGAAGACGAGGTCACCGCAGGTTTGGTGGTTGGCAATGAAGGCTTCGACTCGAATTCGTGCTTCTCGAGCTGGTTCAGATCCACGCGCGCCGTAATGCTGGTAGGTCTCCCCCATCAGTTTTGGAAGATTATTCGTAAACTCCGTGGACTGTTTGCCGGCACTGCAACTGTGCACGTAAGTCCCTGTGGTCGGCGACTTTCCGGCTGCTGTTGCTTGTTGTTCGGCATCGCTGGTCATTGCATCCAATCTTAGCGGTCCGGCAATTTTTGAGTACTCGACCCTGGTCGACTAGACAAACTTTTCACTTCAGATCGTTATCGCAATTCGCAGGACCAATGGGCGGACTCGCGCGCTTTGCCGGCCCATCTCTCATAGTCCGAGCCGGGCGCGGACCGCGTCGATTCCGTCATCGTACGAGTTGACGTAGCGACCGGATCCGCGCTGGTAGCGCGAACCCGCCGATGCCGGGTCATGGGCCATGAAGACCACGTCAGGGCGACCACCATTGAACGCCGCGTATGTGTTGTAGTCCCAGCCGTCGGGGGCGTAGTCGTCGTTCCATTTCAATCGTGCGACGGGGACGAATCCCGACTTCGCGTAGATGGCAGGTAGAACGGTGTCGAAGCAGTCCAGCCGCCGCCCGCCTGCGGCGACGGCTGTTTCGAGCATCGAGTTCGCGGCGCCGGGATGGTTGCTGTCTCGGTGGGCGTAGAGCGAGACGATTTCATCGTCTTTCAGTGCGATGCCCGAGCGACCGTCGTCGGTCACGAGCAGCCGCATACCTGCGTACTCGTCTGCGCTGTAGACATAGACCGAAGCTGCGAACCTGTTGCCCTCGCGCAGTGTTTCCATTTGGCGTCGGTACGTCTCGGCATCCCGCGGGTGCAGTTCGTACAGCTCCGGAGTGCTTTCCCCCAGACTGCGAAGATGCTGGGCGCGCTCGTCCTGCAGTCGATGTACTGCGACCGGCGTGATGTGCCGGTCGTCGATCAGAAGCCGTGGAACTTCGCCAATTCGATGGCCGTGTCGTGCCACTCCTGCTCGATCGCCAGGCGCTCGGCTTTCGGCAACTCTGGACTCCATCCCCACCGACGCCAGAACGCTTCGCGCTCTTCCTGCGTCAGGGTCGGTGTCTCGTTCGTGGCCATCGTTGGTGTCCTTCGGGTCGTTGCGGATGGAGTCTAATTTTGCTCTAATCTGCTGCTCGCGTAGCGCTTTGCCCACTTGGAGGCGTTGCTGCAGCTGTTCTCGCTTACCTGGATCGTCCTCTGTGCCGAGTTGATTGCGCAACTCGGTTTGTCCGCCGGGGGTGGCGTCGTATTCGGCGGATCTGGCATCGAGGTTGGCGCGGGCGGTGACGAGTCGTTGCTGGTTTCGGGTGATCGCTGGGTTCGTGTCGAACAATGCTTGTGCGGACTCGTGCCGTCGGTGGGCGCTGTCGAGGCGTGCTCGCACGTGTGGGGTGCAGCGGGGGCCGGGGTACTTCTGGCACATCTACCGGCTCCCCCGATCCGCCGCATCGACGAGGCGCCCGAGCATGGCTCCGAGGTTTTCGGCGGCGATGCCGACGAGTTCGCCGTTCTCGGTGAGGTATTGGTCGCGTCGCAGTTCGATCATCACCGAGTACACACGGCGATCGGTGTTGTAGCGGTCGAGTGGTACGTACGTACCACCGAATGGGGTGTTCATGCCGATATCGGTCAGGGGGGAGAACGCGGCGTGGGCGGCGTTGGTGAGCCATTGTGGGGTGTGGTGTGGGTCGGTGCCGATGCACAACGCCGGCCGGGGCCCGTCGGTGTGCAGCTCGTACGCCGACGGCAGGGTTGGGTAGGAGTGGACGTCGATGATCACGGCACGGCCTGTGGCGGCGATCCGATCGGTGACGAGATCGGACATCGCGGCAGCGTAGGGGTGAAAGTAGGTATCGAGCAGCGCAGTTCGCGCGTCATCATCCTCGTTGCGGAGGACGGCTCCGTTGCAGGTTCGGGTGTATACCGCACCGCGCCCGACGGCATTGAGTTCTTCGCGCTCGTCGGGGAATCGTTCAGGATCGATCACCAGACGGGAGAGGTCATTACGCAACGTCCACGGTGGGACACCGGCGGATCGGGCGGCGTGCTGCGCGATGACGTCGGTGTGGGCGTCGGTGATCTCGTCCAGTTCGGCGGTGAGTTGATCATCCGTCACGGTTAGCGATGAGCGGATCTCACCTGGAATTACGTGGGAGGCATGCGGGACGTGCAAGATGACGGGCGAGGATGGATCGCCTGCTATCAGTGTTCTGGGGTTCACGAATTCTCCTTGTGCGTGTGCGGAAGTGGTGTCGGTTCTAGCTGATGACGTCGACGAACCACCGGCCGTCGATGTTTGTGGTGGTGATGGTCTGGGGGAACTGTGCAGGCTCGGCGCCGGGGCGCATCTCTGCAAGTGCGACGGAGTAGACATCGGTCGTGATCGGGGTGATGCGTACGCAGTGGGTGGTTCCTGTTGGGACGGTGTCGATTCCGGCTTGGATTTTCTCTGCCGGGGGCAGTGAGGTGTCGGGTGTGGTGAGTGCGCGGACCGCTGCTCCGGAGCGGGTGATGTAGTACGCGTACTCGAATGCTGCGATGACGCCAGGGCCACTCTTCTGGTCACCGCGGTCCGTGCGGCAGGCGCCGGGATCTACCGCGGGGATGGGTTCGGCCGCGAGTGTCTGCGGAGCGGCGTCCAGGGTTGGATTCGATGCGCCCGACTCCTCTACGAGGTGCGCCGGCATTGTGTCGCCCTGGCCTGAAAAGATGCGCAGGAGGAACCACCCGAACAGCGCGACCACCATAATCAGGGCAGCTACGTAGCGCAGGCGAGGTGATCGAGAGCGTTCCTCGCGCGGCGGTTTCGATACTTTGTCCGGCTGGGGCGAGGTGACACCTGCGGGTCTACCGGTGCGTGTGGGCAGGGGCGCGCCGCCGAGTAGGTCGATCACTGCGGGGTGCCTGCTCGTGTTCTTCATCGCTGTTGCCCTTTCGGTGGCCGAGCCTGTTTCTGCGGTGGTGGAGGAATGGTCCGGGGCGGACGGCAAGTTGCCACTCGCCCCGAATGTCCCTGATCGAACGGGCTTACGCCGGAATTCCTGCTCCGACTGCGTCGCTGATCAGTGAGGAAGCCAGACCAGAAGTGGCGTTGGTGAGGAAGTCCGTCAGTGCGGAATCGACTTGCTCGATGATCTGCTCACCTCCGGGCTGTGCGGCAACAAAGTCGCGGACCTGCGCATCGATCGCTGGTGCGGAAGCGACCGTGTCGCGGACCGTGTTGACTGCGAACTGCCCAACCGGTCCGGAATTCTCCCACTCGGTGAGGACCTGCTGGGTCTGCGCGGTCACTGCAGGCTGGTCGACGTCCGGGATCTCGATGTCGACGGGTTCTCCGAGTTCGCCGGCACCGTATGCGGTTGCCGCGACGAATCCACCGATTCCGCCGCCGACTGCGCCCGTGAGGAAAGCCGGAACACCTAGTGCCAGTGCGCCAATACCTGCGCCTGCGCCGGTTCCGGCCAATCCGCCTGCCACCCAACCGATACCGGGGACGAAGACGTTACCCAAGCCCATGCCGATATTGCCGCCGATGGTGCCGCCGATCAACGCACCGCCTGTGGCGAACGGTGCTGCGAGCGCTAGCCCGCCGGTCAATGCGCCGCCGGCTGCGCCGGCGAACTGTGCTGCGGACTCGCGGCTTGCCTTGTCCACGGGAACACCGGTCGAATGCCAGAACGTCGCGACCATCGACTCGACAACGGCAGTGGTGTTGTTGGTCCGTTCGAGGTCTGCATCGGAAACCCAGTTCGGCTGCGCGATATGGAATGTGCCGAAGCGGAGGGTATCGAGTGGGGCGATGATCGGCGCGATGATCTCGACCGGGCTGGGGAGATGGAGCTGGCTGTAATTGATCGGTGTGGCGTCATCGGTGTTGTTCGGTGCTGTGTAGGTATTGGCGTCGTAGTCCCAGTTTTGTAGCGGCTGGTAGGTGATGTTCTGGTACTGCGGGGGCGGAGCGACCCAGTAAATCGGCTCAGTGTGAACCGGCGGGACGGGTTCGGTGGTTACACCGGACTGGCCGCCGCCACCGGCACTGATGCCGGCCTGTCCCCCGCCGTCGGTGATACCTGCTTGGCCGGGGACTGCGATCGCTGGCGGTGCGACGGCGATACCTGTGGCTACTACCGCCGCTGCAAGCACAGCGACGGCGCCGTGACGGACTGCTGTTTGTCGGCGGTGACGTCCTCCCTGCTGTGCGCGGCGCGTTGCTCGGTTCCCTGCGGTGATGTCGACATTCATGGTGAGACCTTTCGTGAGAGCGGGATTCGAGTTGTGTAAACGTGAAGTGCGCGAAGATAGGAAGATTTGGCTGCGCGGAGTCTTCAGTCCGGTGCGTCCGCGATGAGGGCGATGACCGTTGCCGCGAGGACGGTCAAAGCGTCAGTGGTGTTGCGGCGCAGCTGGTTCGCCGCGATCCTCTCGCCAGAGGCGAACAGCGGCTCGAACGGCATCCGCAGAACCGCGCGCACGCCGAGTTCGATGAACGCGTCGACTGCCTCGGTTTCGACCATCGGTGCATCGCCCGGTCCGTCGGTGATGACGACGACGGCGCGAGCGAGTACGTCCGGGCCAGCAGTGGCGATGATGTCGAGGAGCATGCGGTGCGCTGCTGCTGCTGCGTCGCGGCGTAGCGGAACAGGAACAACAAGTACGTTCGCGGCCGCGGCGGCCCATTGCCAACTTCCGGCGAGGCTGCTGTTGCCGGTGTCGGCGATGAGGATCTCGCGGTGCTGGGCCAGAACATTCGCCAGGCTCGTGCCGTCGTCGTATCCCAGTGCGGCGGCGGTGTTTGTTTGGCTTCCGGCGATGATGTCCTCTCCGCTGGGCTGGCGGACGAGGTACCGCGAGAGTGTCGATGGACGGATACTGCCCCCTGCGGTTGCGGCGGCGGTGAGAAGTGCGGAGACGTCCTGTTCTTGGTGGGGCGGCACGGCGACGCGGTCGGCGAGGCTGCCACCGATCTCGGCGAGATCGGCGCAGACGAGCGTTCCCGCTCCTCGGTGCTCTGCGATGACGGCCGCTAGTCCCGCAGCAAGCGGGGTTTTACCGACGCCGCCCTTGGGATTGGCGAGAGTTATTACCGAGAAGTCCGGGATCGGGCCGGTGATCGCTGCGACGGCGGCGCGGTGACGCAATTCGGCGGACCCAGCTTTCGGCGCCATTTGTAAGTTGAGGACGGCGTTGAGTCGGCCGCGGATTCCTATGCGGGCGGGCTCGTTTGACCCTGAGTTGATCTGTGGGGCTGCCAGTACCGATGTCGTGGGGCGCTGTCCTGCGTCGGTGTGGTGGGCGTGGGGTGTATCGCTGCGCCGATCCTGCGCCGGGGCGGGTGGGCGCTGCGGGTTCACGGCAGTGGCGCGCACGCTCACCGGTTCGTCGACTGTGGGCGTGGGTACGGCTACCGGGGCGGGTGGTGGCCCGGAGACCGCGACGTGTCCTTCGGGGGTGACGGTCAATCGTGTGGTGGCACCGAACCCGCTCACCGATACCTCGACGGACTCGCCGGAATCGGCAGCTTCCGTCTTGGCGAATTCTTCGATCGCGTGAAAGAGCGCTTTTTCGTTACCAGCTGCCAGTTCTACGTCCGTAGTCCCTGATCCGCTCACACGTGCGGTCGTCTCCGAGGTGACCTCGACAGCCAGCGCCGCCGTCACGCGTTCACCCCACTTGATGCGGCGGCGGACCGGTTGTTGTCCGTTGCGGCGACGATCTGGTCGGTCCTCATGATGGTCCTTTCGTTTCCGAGGCGATACAGGGGTGTGGACGTACTTCGGTCAGCTGCAGTCGACGTGGATGGAGACGTACATCTGCTGGTTCGCGCCGTAGGGCGAATACCAGTCGTCGGGCACTCGGGGTGCGGCGGCGATGTCGACATGGTCCGGGGTGGACCAGTCGATTTCCCGCAGATCCGGGTAGTACTTGTTCGAGGTGTCCAGCTCCGCGGTGAGGTCTTGTTCGGTGTTCTGAACGCTCAGGACTTCGGAGGGGTGGGAGACGGAAATCTTCCATCCGTAGGGAGCGGTGATCACGGCGGAGAGGTCATCGCCGTTCCCGAAGCACCGTGCGGTGACGTCGTCGGGCGAGGGCGTGGTGATTTCGGCGGGCGAGTGCTTCTCGCCCCAGCCGATGATGATGCTGTCGTAGTCGTTCCTGGACTTGCTGACGATCTGCCCGGTGTTGGTGGCGGAAACGCTTTTCGCGTCTCGACCTCCGTCGCCGCCACATCCGCTGAGTGTCAGCGTTGCTCCGATCAGCACGACGCATGTGGTGGCGTAGCGATGGCGGCGCGACCACCGTGCCCCGGTGATCTCTGCTCGCGGCCAGAGGCTGGTGTTCATCAGGAACCCGCTCCGAACGCGCCGACGGCACCCAGTTCGCTCAACATGTCGTCGATCGTTTCCTCGGTCCGAGCCAGCTGTGTGAGGGCTCCGTCGCGGGCTGCTCCTGCGGGTAACGCGCCGATGATTGCGCGCCGAAAACCTGCCGATTCCTTGATCTGGGCCAGGCGCTCGACCGTGAGTTCTACCTTCTCGTCGAGCTTGGGCAGCCACTCCGGCGTTCCCTCTTTCAGGGCGGTACGCAGTTCGAGGATAACGGGGTCGTTGGCTCCCTTGGCTACGAACGGTCCACGGAGCGCCTCGACGTCGGTGGATGTGGGGCTGATGGATTGGGAGATTCGGCGGCTGGCCATGTTTGGTTTCCTCTCGGTGGACGGATCGGTGTTTGTGGTCAGTTCGCGGCGTCGATGCGGGGGGTTGTGCGCGGACTCGGTTCGTTGGTTGCGGCGGCGGGTTACGCGGCGAATTCGGCGTCATGATCGGCGCCCGCGAGAAGCACGATTTCGCCCGGATCGAAAGTCACCTTGGCCCGGGTACGGCCACCGGTGTCGATGGTGATGGTGGTTCCGGTGGGTTTGGCGTCGACGGAGGCAACGGTGACGATGTCCGAGCCACCGTGCTCGTCCGTGAGCAGGATCGTGGTCCCCGGCTTGAGTGCGTGGGCGGGTATCGCATCGGCGATATCGGCGACCGGGACATCGCCGAGGAGGACGGGTTCTGCCACGCTTCCGTGCTCGCGTTTCTTCGTCGCCAGCGCGCGTTCCGTTTCGAGGAATTCGCGCAGTTCTCGTGAGTAGCACATGAATTCCGGTGCTCTACTGGGTTGCAGTGCGTCGATGATCGCGATATCCGCGGCCGAGAGTTGGTTCCACTTGTTCGGGTGGCGGTCGACATTCGGTGTCCACCACACCTGCGCTTCCATCGGTGTTCCGTCGGGTCCGGTGGCCATGGCGCGGCCGGGGATCGAGGTGTCGATGCTGCGGCCTTGGTGCGCGTCGCCCCACACCATCTGTGCACCGTCCTGGGAGAGGTTCGCCAGGGAGAGGCGAGTGCCGAAGTTGTCGCGCGCGTTTCCCGAGGCCCCGCCGAACAACGACGCGTCGGGACGCTGCACTCCCAGGAGGAGACGGATTCCGGAAGATCGAGCGAGCACGGACAGTTCCGCCCACGCTCCGAGGGGGTCCAACGTGGCGATCAGCGTGCGAGTGTCCTCGTCGGGATCTTTTTTCAGGCGTGTCCACGCAGCGGAGAGGATGAAGAACTCGTCGAGGACCGCGATCAACAGCGGAAGTTGGGACGGTTCGATTTTCTTCACGTGGACGTACTGGTTGCGGGCCATCATTTCCGCGTGCAACGCGCGGATGAAGATCGCTGCCCGGATTGGGTCGTAGACGATCGCGCCGCAGCCGGGGTAGCCCTCAAGGCCGTCGAGTTCGATCATTTTCGGGTCGACGCCGATGAACGGGATTCCGCGTAAGGATGCTTCGGTCAAGATCGTGCGGATGGCGGAGGTTTTGCCGCCTCCGGTCGGGCCGACGATCAGGCAGTGCGGCTTGTTCGATTTGGTCGAGACGTCCCAGTAGGCCACCGTGCCGGCCGCCCCGGTTGCGTACGGCAGATAGCGGTTGGCGATCGACGTCAGCTCGCTGGGGGCGGGGTGCGATACCCGTGTGGGCAGAGGCGCTTTGAGGGTCAGCAGCAATTCTCCCGCGTCGGGTGACCATTGCACGTCCCAGTTCTGTCCGGATTCGTGTTCGCCGGCGATGGCGATCAGGGCTTCGTTGACGCGGTACTGAAACGCCCCCGATCCGCTGTTGAGGTTGGGAGTGAACCCGATGCGGTATCCGGTCTCGACTCCGTCGTCGCCGTACGAATGCACGCTCACCTTCGCGTCTTTGAGGATCGAGGCGCCTTCGAGTGAACCGGCGAGTGCCTTGTGTCGGACGCTGCGCTGATCTGCCACGGTCAACGCTCTCGCGATCATCAGCCGATTCTTGTGTGCTTCATGCGAGACGTTCATCGTCCACTTCGAACCGCGAACACTATTCGCCACTGCCGCTGTGAACTCTTCCATCTGCTTCGGGCGGATGACCGCGCCGACCGGGAGCTTGATGCGTGCGGACTTGATCGCTGAGCCCCGCGAGAGCATCGGCACGCGCACCGCGAGTGCGCCATGCCCGGTGGTTTGGCGCAGTTGGGCGGCCACGGTGACGCGGTGGCGGTGCGAGTGGAACCGGCCGGTGTCGAGCACGGCCGCGGCGATGGTGATCGCGATCAGCGGGCCTGCGGCGCTGTGCACGCGATCGAGTACGGCAACGATCTTCGCGAAGCTCTCGACTGGGAGTTGTGTAGCGAGATCCGGTGCGATGTAGGCCAGTGCGGCCAGGGCGGCGAAGAATGGGGAGACGGGGCGGAAGCGGCGCGCTGTCAGGTCGTCGATGCCGTCGACGGTCGGACGTTTCTTGTCGCCGGCGAACACGTCGACGAACAGGTCAGCGATGAAGTCGCGGATCGGATCTGGTTCCGCCATCATTCTCCCCCTTCTGTTCACCGCTACCGCGACGTTCGCGGGGTGTCAGGGCAGGACGCTACGAGGGGCGAAAATTCCCTGCAATGTGACTGTGGATAACTATTTTTCGAAGCGCTTGTCGGAGCGCTCTCAAAGGCGTTCGGAGAGCACTCTTCCGAACGGTCAACGAGCCAAGCCGTACCGCTCGCAGAAGCGGCCAGGTCAGTGAGTGCGAGATCGCTCGCCGTAGCGTCTGATCTGGCAATACTTGAGCGCCCTCGAAACTGACTGTGCGCGACGCAATTTCAGCAAGTACACTCCCCCCGGAGGAACGGAGGGGGGAGTGACCCCCGCCAGGGGCGCTCGTTCGGACGCCTGCCCCACCCGCCCCGTCCCGCGTACACCCAGCCCGCCATTGTGAGCGCTGTTCGTACCGCGATCCCTCGACACGCTCGGCGCGCCCGCACGGCAGCATTCGATCAGCTCGTTCGAGGTGAATTCGCCGACCCACAGACACAACTCGCTCACCGCACCTGTTTCGTCCGCTCCACCACGCGCACCGCATCCAATGTTCGGTGACCGCCATTTTGGTCGGTGGCGCGAGTTATCCACAGTCACTTTGGAAACCGGGCCCGCGCTACCTACCGTCTGCACTCATCCCACCCACGCGGGACGCCGCAGAATCACACACGTTGGAGACGAAGATGATTGCCCTCGCACACGCCGTCAGCACAATCGCCCAGACCGCGTATCGGCCCGTTCACCAATCTACGGTCACCTATCTCGCCGAGCCGAGCACCGAGGGGCTGACCGGCTGGATCAGATCGAACGGTGCGGTCACCATCATCGCGATCATCGCCTGCGCGCTTCTCCTCGGTGCACTCAAGGGCAATGTCTCGAAGGTCGTCACGATCGGCGGACTCTCGGTGGTCGGACTGCTGTTCGTTGCGCTGGCAGCCAATCAATCCGCTCAAGACGCCCTCGGTCAGTGGGCGTTGGGGTTGCTCGGCATCTGAAAATCCTTGACCGCCACCCGCATCAGAGTTCACCGCCGAGGAGCACCCGTGATCGAAACCGATGACCTGATCTACCGAGTCGACAACCACTACCTGGGGCCGACCGGCAAGACGCTTCCTGTGCCGATCCGCTACTCGGCTGTGGGCGTGGGCCTGAGCACGTTCTTCGTACTGTTCATCATCGCCCGATCCATCCTCCACCTCTCCTTGAGCTACGGCACGTTTCTGATTCTTGTCGTCTCGACGGTGGCGGTGTCGAGCCGGATCACCAAGTACATCAGCGCGGACCGGCCGTTGCGCTCGGTGATCACAGCCGCCTACAACGACCTCACCTCTCCGCGCCCACCCAAGGCCGGCGAAAGCATCTACATCACCCTTCCACCACCTGATCGGACTCGCCGTGGCGTTGGCGGCCACAACCATTGCGCTACCACCGGTGAGGCGAACATCTGATGACCACGCACGAGAACGACGTCGCGTCACTGTTCGACCCACGCAGCACCGGCCACATCCCCGTCGTTCCGCCCGGTGCCCTGCCGCCGTCCTGGGCGGCGGCACGCACCGCCGCGCCACCGGATCACCACGAGCCGACCCCGCAATACACCCCCGATGTGTGGGACGAGCCCGAACCGGTCGAGACAGATGACCGCGTCGCGAGCATCACAACCGCCGACGAGATCCCCGACAAGGGTCGCGGTCGACGCCGAGGACGCGGCACGAGCGGTAAGTCCGCCCGCGCGAAAAAGTCCGAGACGGTCAAGGACCAGGAACGCGCTGCCCGCACCGTCGCGAAAGACCGCAAGAGCGTGAAGTTGGAACTGTGCGGCACAGCAGGAAACATCACCCGCACACCGAGGACTGCGACCGCATGGTTCGTACAACCGCCCGGGCCGTGGAACATGCGCCCGACACCCAAGCAGCGACGCTACATACGCGACGAAGCGCTGATCCTGGCGAACCTGCGCGAGGCGGGCGTCGAACACCTGCACCGTCGGCTCACCCGCGCGCCGTGGCCGGTCCGAGCATGGGCACGCTCGCATCACGAGTGGGCGACACCCCTACCCGACGTCGACGGCGCTCTCTCGTGGAACGACTACCTGCGCGGTCAGCAGCACGGCATGCTCTGGTCCGAACCGACGATCAAGGGCCGATACTGGGGCATCGAATTGCCGGCGCGCTCGATGTCGAGCAGGGGGCTCGACTACCTCGCGCTGTGGCTGTCCAGCTTCGGCCGGATCGGCGCAGCCGTAACGCGGTGGGCGGACGAGTCGTTCGACCGCGAAACAGCCATGCTCGACGAGCATCTGGCGACCCTGGCCCGGATCATGGCCGCACGCGGAGCCGATGCACGCCCGGCCACCGCAGGGCAGATGGACTACCTGTTGCGGCGCTCCGCGGCGATCGGTCTCCCGCTCGATATCGACGGCGTGATCTCCGGCGGTGGCGATTGGACCGACACCGACATCGCCTCCCTCGAAGACCTCGCCGATCTCTCGCTCACCCCGGGCGACGGCTTCACCACCGTCTCCGGTCTCGTCGACGGGCGCCGATACAGCGCTGCCGTGATCGTCTTGACGATCGGCCGCATGGCGCCGATGCCGATCCCGGAGCAGATGTTGCCGTGGCAGGTGATCGGCGACGGATCGGGCGAGCCCCTCGAATGGTCCGAACGCATCACGCTCGAAGAGAAAACCGCGACCGCCCGCGCGATGCGCTTCGTGACCGACAAGATCACCAACCAGTTCAAGCACTACACGGTCGAACACGACGAAAGCCCGCCCACTGAATTGACCGAACAACATGCGACGGCGCAGAAGATCAAAACGCAACTCGAACACGATCATTCGGGGCTCTCGACCCGGGTCAAGGGGTGGTGGCGGATGGCGGTCGTGGGAGCGAACGCCGACGAGGTGCGTCGCAAGGTCTCGACCCTGCAGGAGATGTACTCCCCGCACATCATCCTCGAGCACGAGCACGGGCAGTACCAACTACTCCGCGAGTTCATTCCCGGCCAGCGGCAAGCGAACATCGCCCACGCGCGCCGCATGAGCGTCTACGACGCCTCCGCGGGCATGGCGGCGGTCGGAGACCGTATCGGCGACCGGACAGGCCTGATCGTCGGACAGACCGCATCGATCGCACCCAGGCCAGCTGTGTGGAACTGCTTCGCAGGCCCGGAGAACAAGGACAAATCCGGCCTCACCCCCATCGTCGCCGTCCCCGGCTCGGGTAAGACGTTCCTGGCCGGAATGACGGTCTACCAAGCTGTCCGCGCCGGAGCCTACGGAGTCATCCTCGACCCGTCCGGTCCGCTCGCCCGGCTGGCCACACTGCCGGAACTGGCGCCGTTCACGAGGGTCTACGCATTGACCGGGCGCTCACGTCCGGGCGCACTCAACCCGTACCGCGTGATCGCCGACCCGGACCCCGACGATCCGGAGTACTCCCCCACACATTCGCACTACGCACTCGACCCCGATCCGGCCGCAGCAGCGGCAGATCAATACCAAGCGGATCTGCGTGCAGCTGCCGCAGAGCGCATGGAATGCGCTGTGTCGGTGCTGAAAATGATGCTCACCGACAAGGACGTCGAGCAGCGATGGACGGAAAGTGTCCTCCACACGGCAGCGCACAACGTCGGCGGCGACGCCGACCATCACCTCGGTCAGGTTCTCGATCAACTCGCCGCAATGGCGGAAAACGAACAGGACACCGAGGTCAAGACCACCGCGCGCAGCATTCATCAGAAACTGCACATGATGTCCCAACTCGCTGAAGCGCGGGTGCTGTTCCCCAAGCCCGGCACCCTCGGCGGCTTCGACGCCGACACCACCTTCGACGAGCGCCTGACCATCCTGACGATGCCCGGCTTACAGCTCCCGCCGGAAGGCGTTCCGTCCTCGCAGTGGACACCGCAACAACGGATGGCCGCACCACTGATGCACATGGCTGCGTGGCAAGCCAACCGACTCATCTACGACAAGCCACGCCAGGCCCGCAAAATCCTCTTCCTCGACGAAAACAAGTACCTCGAACAAACCGGTGCAGGACGCACTCTGAATCTCCGAATCGCACGTGACAGCCGCAAATTCAACGTCCGCGCACTGGTGTGCTCGCAGCTACCCGACGACTACCTCGGTGTCGACGGCACCGACGACAAGTCGGCACTGACCTACGAGGTCATCATCGGAGACCTCGGCGGCAACGAACACGCCATCGAGGGCGCATTGAAGTTGCTGAACCTACCGGCCGGGCAGGGATACGAGGCGACGTTGGCCGATCTCGGGGGCGGCGGCGAAGACACGTTGGACCCGGACACCGACACCTCGCACGTCGACCAGGCGCGGCGGTTCGTGATGAAGATGGCCGACGACATCGAGATCGTCCGCTGCGATTGGACCGATTTCACCCACCTCGCGCACGTCTTCGAGGCCCTCGACTCCCGTCCACGAGCGGCCGCAACCATCGACTCCGGTGGCGCGCCGTGAACGACGCTGAGTCGGACGTCCCGACATTGGGCGTGCCCGCAAGGCTCATCCGGTTGTTCGCAGTATTCGCGCTGGTGGTGATCGCACTGGTCGGCCCGCAACTGGGCACCGCGCACGCGGGCGGTTTCGACTGCAAGGAAGCTCCGTCGCCGCAGTTCCCGAACGCAGTCTTTCCCACTGTCTTCGATTCCCGCAGCGCCACCGAGCCACCCCACAACGGCAACCCCACCGGTTACCAAACCTACGGGTGGGCCGGATTGCGTTGGTACACCTACGACCTCGGCTGCGGTGAAGACTTGGTCCGCGCGCCAGGCGCGGTCGCGGATACGAGCACCGGCAACGCGTTTCTGATGGTCGGGCAGTCGTTGGCGGCGATCGCGTTCTGGCTCGACGATCAGACGAAGTCCGGGACCGAAGCAGCCCAAGCCGGGATCACGCCCGCGCTCGATCAGTTCGACACGATCGTCGCCTCCATCGCCACCGGTACGTCCGAGGTCTACGGAAAATGGATCGGACTGGCACTGATGTGCGGGGCAACAGCCATCTTGTGGAACGCGCTCAAGTCCAACGCGGCTGCTGTCACCAAGACGGTCATGCTCGCCGCCGCCGCCGTGACATTAGGGGCATTGATGATCGGAGCGCCCCAGAAGGCGATGAATGTCGCCGACGAAACGTTCGGGCAGTTGATCACCGGCACCCAGGGGGAAGTGTTCGAGGCGGCAGGGCTGGAAACCGATCCCCGCAACGTCCTCATGGACAAAATACTTCTGCCCGACATCTCCAAAGGCTGGTTCGGGCCGAACTTCGACGAATCCGGCGTACCACCGGATCAGCAACTCCAACCCAAACTCCGCGACACCTTGGCGTTTACCTACGACGAGCAGGAGCGAGTCAAGGGCGATACCGACGCCGCGAACGAACTCGCCGAATCGAAAGCGGCCCGCTTCCAGGACGAGATCATCAAACCCCTCTCCGCACAAAACCTTTCGTACACCCAATTCCAAGGTAAGGACAGTGGCCGAACCTCGACCGGGTTCCTGTCCATGGTGAAGGTCGGGTTACCGTCACTGCTGTGGTCCGGCGCGTCGATCCTGAAAATTGTTGCGCTGCTGTCTATCCGCTTCGCGATCCTGTTCGCTCCGATGTGGGTTCCGTTCGTCGTCCTCTCCGGAGGATTCCTCGAACGCGTCATGCGGATGATCGGCACCGCCTACCTGTGGGGTGTCGCAGGAGCGACGATCGTGGCGCTGTATCTCGTTGCGCTCGTCAACCTCTACTACGTCGACAACGGCTCGGTCGACGGTTCGTGGCGCCTGTGGTTCATGGTGATTCTGTCGTTGATCTGCTGGTTCATCATGCGCCCGTTCAAACGGATCTCGAGCACCTTCCGACAAAACTCCGCCGGTGCACTCAACCGCAAAGCTGTCCGCGCGAAATCGTCGATCAAACACAAAGCCTTCGACGCCGCATCGTTGGCTGTCGGCGGACCCGCCGCGATGGCGAAAAAGACAGTCGGAGCGTTCCACCGCAGCAGCGACAACAAAGACGGCGACGACACCACACCCGTGCGCCCCGAAGGCCGCGGACTCATCGCCCGCCGTCAGCAAGACTCCGACAATGCCCGCGCTGCCGCGCGCGCTGCTTCCGACCGGGTGCCGGGCACCTCCCTCGGGCGCGAGAGCGAGCGAGATGCACGTATCGCCGGGATCGCTGCCGCATCAGGTGCGGCAGCGCTGCGACCCAAGACCGGAATCTCCTCTGCCGGCATCGATACCGATGCCGGCGACCCCGCAGAGGACGACATTGATTTTGCTCGACGGCGCGGCCACAGCGAACGTGCCCGTACCGGTACCGACCTCCACGACGAACGCAACCGCAGATTCGGGCAGGCTCCACAACGTCCGTCGGTCGACGAGGAGTGGAACGGCGGAACCAGCTCGGTCATTGCACCGATGAAGGTTTTCACACCCACCACCACGTCGAGCGAACACAGAGCCGCCGCAGCCGCGACTACCGGTGGCATCTCCGGCTCCAGCGATTCATCTCGCAGAAGCGTGCGCCCATCCACCTCATCGGTGTGGACTCCGCCGGCGCGACCGGCCGTCGATCGCGAGAGGTCGAACTGACATGCCCGCAATCGGCCACAACCCAGTCCTGACCCCGATCCGTCGGTGGGTCCTCTACTCACGCACGAATCTCGCTATCGCCATCGCCGGTGTCTTTGCCGTACTCGTCATACTCGGCCAGATCCTCGGAACACCGGACACCACGACTGCCGAATCACCGCCAGCAGCAGAGTCCGGCCGCGAGATCACGAACACCGCACAGCCCGCGAGTGCGCCGCATGCAAGCGAGGAAGTCACGCAAGCGCACACCGCTGCGATGTCGAGCGCCGACGTGGCGTTGAGCGCGCAAGCAACAGCGATGACGTACGCGCACCACTACACCGATCACGCCGCAAGTAACGATGCCTGGGCTTCCGAACTAGCGGTGCTCGTCCCTGACAACGCACTGACACCGAACTTCCGGGCCGCCCGCCCGACCGTTGCCGTAGCGATCACCGGCCCGACACACACGACAACAGCGCCCGCAGACGGACCCAACGCTACGACAGTGACTGTGCCCACGTCAGCCGGAGCATTGAAAGTCCACCTCGCGCAGAGCGAATCCGGGACGCGGCCATGGCTCGTGACCACACCCCTGCCGACCCTCGATACCGGTTACGGCGATTCGGAACCCGCCGCCCCGACTACGACGGCACCGAACAGCACAACGACGCCCACGTCGACCCCAAAGAACCCCGCGCCAACCACATCGCAGCCGCCGTCGACCTCGCAGGAACTTCTTCCCATCCCGGCACCCGGCCCGATCCCGATTCCCAATCTGGATACCCCGCTGCCGGGGGCGATGTGATGACGAAAACGCGTACCCGACAGCCCCTTTTCGCCACTCGCACGAAGATCGTTCTTTCCCTGCTCACCGCCGCAACCACGCTCGCGCTCACTGCTTGTGGCGGTTTCGCGGCACAACCGGTGATCAAGAAATCACGCTGCGGGACATCGTCGACATCCGATCGAAGTCCGGCAACTCTGCCGGGCAATACGGAACTGAAAGCATCGGGGCCGATCACACAGCCCACCAAAGACGGCACGACGACGTTTACTTCCGGATTCGGGCATCGCTGGGGAACCGAACACAAGGGTGTGGATTTCGCCGGAGAAGTCGGGACACCGATCTACGCTGCCCTTGATGGCGTCGCCGTCAAGGCCGGCCCTGCCTCCGGGTTCGGGAACTGGATCGTGCTCGATTCGCTTGTCGACGACAAGCCCGTGAGCACCGTCTACGGCCACATGTTCGACGACGGCGTCCTCGTCAAGGAAGGCCAGCAGGTCACAGCCGGTGATCACATCGCGAACATCGGAAACAACGGCCAATCCACTGGCGCGCACCTGCATTTCGAGTATTGGGAAGGTGGACGGTTGCAGGGCGGAACAGCCGTTGATCCGATGATCAAACTCGGCGGCGCGCCCTCTCCGGCAAGTGAAGTGGGCAGCAACTCGCCTGCTATTGAGTTGGTGGCATCGTCATCGTCGATCGACTGCGCCGGATTCGGCGTGGCGGGTGGCGGTGACCTCAAGGCCGGATCGGTTCCTCCTGAGATGGAACAGTGGTTCCGCAAAGCCGGGTCGCTGTGCCCACAGATCAAACCGTCGCTGTTAGCTGCGGATGCGAAGGCAGAATCCGGGCTCGTGCGTGGTCGGACCTCCGAGATCGGCGCGAAGGGCATCACGCAGTTCATGGACCATACGTTCGCCTCCTACGGCCGGGACGACGACGGCAACGGCACGACCTCGATCTGGGACGACGGGGACGCGATCATGGCTCAAGGCCGGTATTTCTGCGCCATCGCAGCGCAGGTCGACGGGTGGCTCGCCGACGGATCCGTCACAGGCGATCCGAAATCGCTCTACATCGCCTCATATAACGCGGGTGAAGGCGCGGTCAAGAACGCCGGCGGCATGCCCAGCGGCGGCGACTACACCACCCAGACACAGCCGTACGTCGCGAAAGTGCTTGCCTACGAGGCAGAATTTGCGGCGCCCGGAGGTAGCGGAGAATTGGTCGTCTCCCCCCGCTCCGCTTCCGGTGCGCAGGTCGTCGAGGCTGCACGCCAATACCTCGGTACCCCGTACGTCTGGGGCGGCGGCGGAATCGGGGGACCGACCGGCGGTGGGTTCGACTGCTCCGGACTGACCAGCTACGCCATCTACACAGGCAGCGGGAACCAGGTCACGTTGCCTCGCACGTCGGAGCAGCAATGGTCCGTCGGAGTCGAGATCCCGATCGCCCAAGCACAACCCGGCGACCTGGTCTTCGGATCATGGTCAGGATCTGGACCCGGCCACGTCGGAATCGCGATCGGAAACGGCCAGATGATCCACGCCCCCACCACCGGGGACGTCGTCAAACAAGCTCCGCTGCAGAACGATATGAAAGCCCGGAGGGTCATATGAGCAACACACGCACATTTGCTCTTCTGGTCGTAGCCGCAGCGATCATTGCAGGGCTGGTGTTCTTGTTCTCCGACTTCGGGAGCGAGGACACTGGCACCGCGGCACCCAGACATACCTCGGCGACACCGTCCACGGTCACGACAACAACGATGACATCGCCCGCAGTCGTCGATGTCTCGTCGAACCCGGATACCGATGCAGCGGAAGACACTGTGCGTCAAGCACTCTCCGTCGCGTTCACGTGGTATCCGGCTACCGATCGCAGCCCCACCGATGCCTATGCACGCGCACGGAAGTGGTTCACCGAGCCCCTGGCCGCCTCGCTGCTCGTCGACGTCGATACCGGGCGTGGCCCCGGCGCACAATGGAGTCAGTGGGCGTCGGACAACGCAAAAATTGTCGCTGACGTGAGCGTGGGGTGCTCGGGCTGCCCACCCGATACCGACATACTCATTCACCGCGTGGCCAGCATCCACCAAACCGCAATTGCCGACGACGAGACCACCACGGTCACACCGGATGCCACCGTATGGATCACCCTCACCAAACATGGTGGAGAGTGGCTCATCGACAACATCCGGTACTGATCAGTGCAATGCTCGACGGCGAGTATGACCAGGGGTTTCTTCGTAAGTTCTTCATGATGCATCGCGTGGAAGGTTGTCGAGACGGCCCGGTTGTACTGACCCGCGGGTCAGTCCGGGACTACGACGGGATCCCATATGTCCGATATTCTGACCCGATCACACAAAAACATGGACACGTAGCACGACTACGTTAGCGATAAGCAAGCACAGAGACAGCTCAAACGATGCGGGGTCAGTTTGCGATACGTTCTTGTCGATACCGACTGTGGCGTCGACGACGCACTTGCGCTCGGTTACGTCGCGCACACCGCGGACATTGTTCTCGCTTGCGTGGTGTCCACGTGGGGCAACTGCACAGCCACCGAAGCCGCATCCAATGCGAAGTACATCTTGGATATGGCCGGCGCGATCGACATTCCTGTTGTCGCAGGTTCCCCTCCGAAGGATTCGTGGCGGCGCGGTGATGCGCACGGCTCTGACGGGCTCGGTGACACCGAGCAGCCTCGACCTTCCTGGACTGGCCCGCAAGGTGCAGCTGAGAGGATTGTGCAGTTCGCCAGAGACCATGCCGGTGAGGCGGAAGCGCTGTGTATCGGCCCACTGACCAATTTGGCAGCTGCACTCACGCTCGAACCTCGGCTACCCGAGTTATTGAGCCGTGTGGTGGTCATGGCCGGCCACGGACAGAACCGCGACGATTGGCTGAACGAGGTAGGAGATACCAATACCCGCCACAATCCTCGGGCTACGCAGACTGTCGCGGATTCTGCGCTTCCGGTGGTCTGGGTGGGAACCGACGTCACCCGCGCAGTCCTCCTTGAGGACGGAGATTTCGGTGAAGGCACTCTCGGCGGCTCGCTGCGCCGTATCCACCACGCATATGGGGTCCAACGAGGCAGTACGTACGGGTACGACGCTCAGGTGCTGTGGAAAGTCCCGGCACACGACGGCGTCGCTGCTGCTTGCCTAATCGATCCTCTCAGGGCAGGCCTGTCGACCGTTACCGGCCGTATGACTGTCCTCGACGACGGCCAAGGCCCGGTGCTGCGCAGGGTGGGTATCGGACCGCATCAGGTCGCGGAATGCATAGACCCGGACTCCGTCCGCGCAATGCTCAGGAGTGCGACATGACAGGAATAAGAAAGCAACTCACTCGACTGAAGGCCCGTCGGATCGTTGCTCAAGCAATGAAACGGCAAGTGGTCACCATTGACGAACTGCGTCAATTTTGTTTCGATCGCACTGGCAGAACCGTCGTTCTAGTTCCGTTCCCGGTCACCGAAGTAGAGGATCGCCCTTCCGGATTCCTGCTCCGCGCTCGCAACAATGTCGACTATGTGTTCTATGACCACAGGACGGGATCGTGGCGCGCGACATTGATCATCTGTCACGAACTCGCGCACATCCTTCTCGATCACAGCTGTGCAATGACCGAAGTCTTAGACGACCAGATGCTCAGCGCATGGTTTCCGTCATTGTCACCGGCACTGTTGAAAAACGCCCTCAAACGCACTGACTACGACACGACCACAGAACATGGTGCCGAGTATCTGGCGACAAAGCTCCTACTCTTGACGCTTTTCGATGATCTCGACTTCGAGGCTCTGCGCAGCTCGGTACAGGTAATTTGCGCCAACAACATGATTCAAGCGTATGGAAGCCGATGAGAAACCACCTCCCACTTTCGATTGATCTTGCCACCCTTGTCTTTGCCTGGCTCGTTGTTTCCGCTCGATTTGTGCTGGTACGCACACGGCATGCGCAGATTGTCACCGTATTGATTCTGTGCTTCACCGCAGTGAACACTCTGAAGTTCGGACCGATCAACGATGTACTGACCTCAGCGATAGACGCCCGGGCCGTCCGACTGATAGCTCACATTCTCTGTGTAGCGGCCGCGGCCGCCGCTGCATGGGCCGCTGCCAGCGCGGTAGGACGGCTTCGGCCAGGGCTTCTGATCTTCGGCCTCGTTGCCGCGACGGTCGGTCTGGCATCTCTTGATGCTTTTGCCGGCAATCGGGCGCAGGTCATCGAATCCGTCGATCCTGAGGTGTTCTCGCTGTCCTACTTCACCATTTACGCCGGCGCGATCGTGGTCTTCGAGGTCTACGCAGTGATAGTCCTCGCCGCTGCCATTCGAACCGACAAGCCACATGCGGGGCTGCTTGCGCCGGCCGCGGCGACAGCTGCGCTCTTTCTGGCGACAGGCCTCAATGCAATAAGTCTGCTTTGGTACGCCGTGCGGGCAGCGACTGGTGACATCGGTCCTGCCGAGCAATTGCAGCGAAACACAAATGGCAACCTGTTTGCCTACTTCACCTTGGTTGTCGCACTCGTGGGTTCTGCCGCCGTAATCCGACGCACGGCAGAGCGGTCGTCTGTTCGATCTGCCGTTAACGTCACAGAGCTACGACGACTATGGGAAGACCTCACTGATGCGGCACCAGGTGTGAAGTTCGATATGCGGCACTTCGAGCCTGACGCCCGGGTTGTCCGGATGATCACCGAGTGCATCGATGCCATCTACGAACTAGGAATTGATCCCGAAACAGCCACCCGCTCTGATCTTCTGGAACGCAATCTCGACGGCAACCGATCCGAGCTTCTCGCAGAGACGCACATCAGCGCTCGTGACGTGTTCAATCTTGCGAAGCGGTGGGATGCGAAATCCCTTCAAGGCTGACAAGAAGCGCCTTGCGCTGGCTGGCGTTGGCAGAACCTCGCAACATCACGCATTCCGGTCCGGCGGCAACAAGCACCTGCAATAACCGCAGCTCTGTGTACGCCTCATTTTCTCCAGAAACCCCGAAATAGGTGGCGTTGGCCGTGCTGCTGCGTTTGAAAACCTCGCTGAAATCAACAAAATGTTGTTGCTGTTCGGCCGTGAGGTCTCCGGCGCGGAGCTGCGCTTCGGAGCACCCGAGAGCCTGCGCGACCTCTCCACTACTCAAGCCGGTCACACTCAGCAGAAGCTCGACTTTCTGCTTGGTGGTGACTTCCTCAATCATCGCTCTCCTCCCGTCTTAGTTCCCGAGCCAATGCGCGACGTCGCTTGTTGGCGTTCGTGCGCGCCGGAGTGATGTCGTCCGGCGGCACTGCCCAGAAATCCTCGAGCGCTTGGGCAACCCAGGCGGGGCTGACATGGCCGCTTTCACCCTGGCTGCGGAGCATCGCTGACGCTACTTTGCCGATATGTGGCGAGATGAGAGTACGCAACCGGTCGACTACGTCCGAAAGTTCAGAGTTGTCGATCTCATCGGCCAATCGCCTAAGTTCCGCACTCACCTCAACGAAATCACCCAACGCCGAATATGAAATGACCACTTCGCCGGCGGGGGCCCCCACAACTGCCGATCCCCGAGGTGTCGGGTGACCACCCTCGTATGCAGTGGCAGCACTGCCCTCAGTCCATTGCAATACATGGTCCAGTTTGGAGAACGTTGCCATTCGGAGAGGAGGGGACTCACCACTCTCGATCCGCACCATCGTCGGCTCAGAGGGGCCTCCCTGTGCAGCGACTGCAGCAAGGCTCAGACCCAACTGTCGTCGACGCACATGGACCACGTCGGCGAACTGCTGCATATCGGGCATGGGAGCAGCGTACTTAAAGAAAACCCAATTGCCCGACACTGTCGGTTCACACGTCATCACACATTCAACTATATAAGTGTTGCGTAAATGCATACTCATTAGATATGTTCACAACACCAATATATGTGTGTTACGTAAGTGTTAGCGGTGAGTCGATCCCTCAAAGGCAACCGCCCGCCAGATGGTCGAGACCAGACGAAGAAAGTCCCCCAGCCGCGCCAACGGCCAGGGGACCGAGCCACACGGGGTTACAGCCCGTCCAGCGATTTCCTACGCAGAAAGCGAGTTCTGCAATGCACAGATTAGCTGACGCTCCGAGCGTCAAGAAGACCGAAATGCGAGGTCAGACGAATGTTCTCCATGCTTCGTCATCGGATCAACTTTTTCGGATCGCTGCACAGCACTCCCCTGCCCCGGGTGGCGGTCGTTGCGCGCGTTGCGGATTCGTCTACACCGACGAGCTGATCGACTGCCCCACATTGCGATGTGTCCGTAAAGAGTTCAATCGTCGAGACGAGTCATCGATCACGCTCCACCCGCGCCCCGCGTCCACTGCTGCCGACTCGCGGGTGGAGGCCCGCGAGCAGCGGCCGTGTCAGGCGAATCCTGCGCTGTGGGATATGGATCAAACCACTCATCGAGGCGCACTCGCCGCCATCGGCACCTGCAGCGCTTGCCCGCTACTGACGATGTGCCAGATCGCCGCAGCTCATGAGTTCGCGACCGGACGCCCGCCTAGCTCGATGATCTGGGCAGCAATTCCCTACGACGAGGTCGGGACTGAAATCCGCCTCGATTTCCTCAAAGAGTTCATCGCTCGCCGCGACGGTCGCTCCAGCTCAGTCAAGCGGACCTCGCCTCAGCGGTCGGGTGCAGCAGCATGAACAAAACGCCGACATTGATCGTCGACACCTTCGACGCGATATGGGGTGCGTACCGAATGCTTGCAGATTCCGCAGGTCACCTTCTCGTTCGGGACCGCTATCACCGTCTGTGGGTACTCGTGGAAGTCGCCGGACGGCTCCGCAGTAGGCGCGCGTTCGTTCGCGACGCTCCACATGTCAACGACTCCCCCGACATCCACGGCCTGATCGATGCCGATTCCCGAGCCGTACTCACTGCCCGCGATTTGATCGATGCACACGGGCCGTTGACGGTCGAGCCCACGCATTCACCGGTTCCCAAGCCGTTGCACCTCGGATACAGCGACCTCACCCGATGCGCAATGATCACACCCCTGGTAGTCGCTGTACCCGGATCGGAGTCCTCGGTATGAGTACTGACCGACTGCTGTGCGAACTCAGGGACGGATTGCGTCCTCTTTCCGAGATCATGTTCGGATTGAGTAGTGGCGCACTGACTTCCCCGGCTTCGACCGGTTTGGCGGCCGGTCGGTGGCTGTGGTTGGCGGACCTTCTTACGCATCCGACGTGGGGAATGGCTGCGATCGTCGACGGCATCGACGACGTCTGTGTGCCGGTCGCCCGGCTCTGCCAGCTGACAGCGAATGCAGTCCACCCCCTGAACTTGCGTGAATTGTGGTCCGCCGAGCAGTTTCCTGTGACAGAGCAGATCGCCGATCACACTCCGGGCACGACCGGCCATTGGGAAGCACTCAGCGCTGTCATCGACCTCATCACCGATGGACTCGACCATTGCGAAGGGCTCGACGTCTCCGGCAGTGAGGCCGTCTCGTCCGCCTTCACTGCGATCATCAACGCCCGAGACACCGATACTGCCCGCGCAACCATCACCGCCGCTGTCGAGCACTGGGTACAGCCGCTCACGATCACCGTCCAGACGGAGCATCTGGGAGTTGCGTCATGACCACTATCCACCGCTCCCGCGTCATCGACTCCATGATCGCCACCGTCGCGAACTCACTATTGAGAGAAAGCGGCATCAACTCACCCACAAAGAACGAAACCGAAGAAGTCCGGCGACTCGCCGAGACCATCATTCAAGAGACCGTCGACACGCTCGCCGGCCCCCTCGACGACCTCGCGTACAGCACCCTCACAGACGTCACCGACCTCGTCGCGAGCGATCCCGAAACCGCCTCGATCGATCAAATTCGAGAAGTCGCAATCGCACTGCGCGGACTCCTCGAACTTCGCGAAGCTCTAACGGAAGTTGGTCAACGATGACGGCACTGATCCTCACCGGCACTCTAGGGCTTGCAGGCGTCGCCGGCGCCCTGTTCTCGCTGCGTGCAGCTCACTCATGAAGATGCACTACATCATCCCCGGAACGGCACTTGAGCTGCCCCGATGGCTGAATCCGGCTCCGCGTAGCTCCCCGAAAAAGGTGCTGGCGCGTGCTGTGATGTGGGGTGGCTATGTCCATCTCCCGAAAGGCTTTTGCACACCACTGAGTACGCGCATGTGAACGACCTCGATATCTAACTCCATAGCCGCAGTACAACCCCCAGATACGACGAAACCCCCTTGCGGGGGTTTGTGAAACAAAGTTCGTCGAGCTAAACGAGAGCCCCTGGCCGGGCTCCGGTCGTAACTGGTGAAGAAGAAGTTTGGCGCTTCAACTTCGGTACTGCATATCCCCGAAGGGACAAAACCGTGCAGGTCTTGTCTCAGGGTAGCTCACACCCTGAACCAGGCACAACAGTTCACAAAAACAGTACTTTCGGCGCGTCGCATACAGGCGCCGCCGCTAAGACTGCTGTCCATTCCACGACAGAAGACGCCGACGAATGGGCCAAAGCAGTACGTGAGGCCACCGAAAACGTCGCCCGCATCGAAGCGCTGAACGCCGAAAGCGGGCAGCGAGGAAACTCCTGGGCTCTGCCAGTAACCACTGGCCGCCGCGCCCGAACCCCCATCTGGTCCGGTCGCGCCCAATGGCAGCACCAAGTCCGAACCCTGCTCAACTCCCCCACCGGCACCGAAATCTGCAAGAAAAACACCATCAGCACCGAAGCAGCATTCGCTGTCGCCGTCACCCACGCCTCCCTGGCAGAGGGAAAGACCGGGCGCGGCGTCACCGCCTCACGCGAGAGGATCGCCAACCGCGCCGGCGTCAGCGTCACTGTTGTCAAACGAGCCAGGCGCGTCCTGGGCGCCCTGGGCATGGCCGTCGAACAGGAACGAGGCCGCTACCTCACCAAAATCGAATCGATGGCCGCCGAAGCGCACCACGGGCACCGACAGTTCCGGGCAGCCTCCGTCTGGGCACTGATCTCACCCCGCGCCGCGGTCACAACTATCACCGCGCCCTTCACGAAGTCCAGAAAGCCCTCTCGCGCAACACTTCGCAGCGCCGCATACCGCACCCGCACCCGCGCTCGCGCAGCTTCGCGAACTTCTCCACACCCGAGTGGCCGTGGCCCCCTATCCCCCTCTGGGGGATTTGTTCTTCCATCTCTTGTTTTGAAGTTCTCACCAACGCACGCGCACACGCGAGCGGGCAAGCCGAAGAACCCACAAAGAACGACCCCACGTCCAATCGAGTTGCAACGCACCGCCGCCCAGCTGATTGCTCACATCCCGGGACTGAAAACAGCCAGACACGTCGGGCGGATCTGCGATGTTCTGGCCAACACCGATATCGACGTCACCCGGTGGACGGGTCGCGACATCGCCCGTAAACTCACCGCAGACACCCAATCTCGGGGCTGGGTCTGGCCCACACAGCTCACACGCCCGACTGCGTTCCTGCGCTGGCGACTGGCACAGATCGACTGGTCACAACCTTCCCCCGCCGAACGTGCCCGTGAAAACGATCGGACTCGTCTAGCCGAACAAGCAGCACGCCGACGCGAGATACGAGAGCGGGATTCACACGTCGCGACCGCTCACACTCGTGCCGAGATCATGAAACAACTACGCGAACGGCTCTCGACGAGAAGGCCCGCATGATCCCGAGATATCCATCAGTCGGCGGCCGCAAGATCCTCGTCATCGGCAAAAACCAGCCTTCCGTCATCCAAGGCGATCGCCCACCGATGTACCGGGGCCCAATCCCGCCCCACCGACTCCGAATCGATGACCATGTTCGCGTAGTCCTCGATCACCACACCGGTACATGCCACGCCGCCGCTGCCGGGACCAGGCACCGTGACCTTGACGCGAGAGCCAACACCCGTCGCAGCATTGGTTTCGCCGTTCTGTTTGTTCATTCTCGGATTCTCCCCCGACCACACCTACTCGCGCGCACCATCCTTCACGCACTCGCGACGGAGCTTCTGGTAGTGAGGGGCGCGCGTGGCGAAGTGTCCCAACGCTCTGCGGCCTGGCCGTTTGCTTTCGCGATCATTCACTATTGGCATTGCCTGGCGTTTCATTTCACCCGGTAGCAGTCGCGGATGCCGGTTTCTGCAGCACCTAACGAGCCAAGCATGCTGCACACCGCTGTCGGCCGATCAGCGTGTTCACATCAGCGCGCACCTACCCGAAACCTGGTTGCACTTATAACTGCAACCACCTACGCTAGGTCTCGTACAGGAGGCATGAAGCAATGAATGCAACATTGACCGATCGCAGCGTAGGGAAGACCACGCTAACCGTGACAGATACCGCGGCCGCACAAGCCCGAGCAGTCGATACCGCGGCACTCGCGTCCGTGGTTCCACCGGAACTGGCGAGCATCCTCACCGAGGTGATGCGCATCGTCGCAGCCGGCGGGACCGTCACACTCGGTTCGATCCCGGATGAGCTCACCACCACGAACGCTGCGGACATGCTCGACATCTCCCGCCCCACCCTGATGAAACTCATCCAATCGAGGGAAATACCAGCGCACAAGGTCGGCTCCCACACTCGACTCAGGGCCGGCGATGTACTGGCATACCGCGAACAGATGCGTGAACAGCAACGTGCCGCGTTCCGGGAACTGCGCGCATTCGAAGATGACGAAAACCTGGACTACTGACCGGCGGTCACCGCACTAGGTAGTCGGCCGTGACCTCTATCCTTTGATGAATGAGTGCAGGGGCACCGGCCGTGCTGCCGGACGCGAACATCTTCTATTCGAGGACGCTGCGGGACTGGATCTGTCTGCTCGCAAACAGATCCGGCGCACCACTGTTCCACCTGCGCTGGACCGAGGACGTACTGGCAGAACTGGTGTACCACCTCCGGAAGAACCATCCGACGTACTCTGACCAGCAAATCGGTGGGGTGCGTGACCGCATCCTCGAGGTCGTTCCACACGGTCGGATCAGCGGCTACCACATCGATCCTGACCTTAATTACACCGATGAATACGACGCACACCTGCACGCGGCCGCAGAACACGGAGCAGTGCAGTACGTCATCACCGACGACCAGGACTTCCACGCATTCGCCAATAAGTGCGACGAACATCTCGGATACGAGGTCTACACCGCCGATGATTTCCTGATGCTTGTCTACCAGGACGCGATCGCGACCGTGCGTGAGGTACTGCTCGAGCAGATCACCTATCACCGCCGACGTGGTGGGCCGTTCAATCTCGCCGCCCGACTCGACTCCGCTGCGGCTCCGAACTTCGCCGCCGCGATCCGCGGCATGATGCAAACACCCGCCGTAGCCACCGCTCTCGCGGATACCACGGCCTGAAAAAGTCGCGAAATATCGACTGCATCGAACTTGTCGAGAACTGCTCGATGTATAAGTTTTCCCGATATCGAGATCGCCGCAACAGTCACAGCAAACCCGCCGAAGTTGAATCCCGACTGGCTCAAACATCGGCGAGGACACTGGCAGACCTGGCATGGTTCCCGCAGCCATGTCAATGACAACCCTTTTTCGGGAACGTCCACGCTGAGGCCCACGCAGGCATCCGCAGCACTTTCCTGCAGCCGTCCACTCACACTCGGCAACGCCGACGGGAATGTCCGTCCGCCTTCTTCGAATGGACACTCCCCGCCACGTACCGGCCCCCACCAGCAAAGTTATCCACAGTGACTTTGTCGTCCGTACCGCCTGTCGCCGACACTGAGCCGCAACATCATCCAGGCAGAAACGGACACCCCCTCACATGTCCACCGCACCAA
Organism: Rhodococcus sp. 24CO; assembly: GCF_050586165.1. Classification (NCBI taxonomy): domain Bacteria; kingdom Bacillati; phylum Actinomycetota; class Actinomycetes; order Mycobacteriales; family Nocardiaceae; genus Rhodococcus; species Rhodococcus sp. 24CO. The sequence goes on from NZ_JAZFNF010000019.1 coordinate 31,989, forward strand.
CATCATTCGTCCGTCGACGTACCAGAAAGACCGATTCCAGCCGCCGCGCACTAGCGCTCGGGCTCGCCGTGTCCACGCTTGGAGCCGGAACTTTAGCGCTCACGGTCCCCTCACTCGCATCCGCGGCGCCGCCGGGCTGCACCGACGTCCTTGCGGTGATGACCCCGGGGACGTGGGAAACCACGTCCGACGCCGATCCCCGCGTTCCTGTCGGAATGCTCGCAGCAGTCGGCAATTCACTGAAGACCAAGTACGGCAACAACGTCGAACTGTTCTACACCCCGTACGCTGCCTCGGCATTCGATCAAGGAAAAACGTACGGCGACAGCAAGATTACGGCCATCGCCGCCATCAACGACAAGGTAAGCACTGTCGCCGCGAAATGCCCCCAGACAACATTCATCTTCGCCGGCTACTCCCAAGGCGCCGATGCCACCGGAGACATCGCCTCCAACATCGGGAACGGGAAAGGCCCGATCAGCGCCGACAAGGTCCTCGCAGTCGGACTGCTCGCGGACCCTGGCCGAGGAACAGACGGTGAATCCGTCGTCGGCCCACCCGCGGCCGGAACCGGGATCGCAGACCCCCGCCCCCACGGAATGGGCACGCTCAGAGGACGAGTCGCGACAATCTGCGATCCGAAAGATCTTTACTGCTCCATCGACAAGGGCCGCAACAGTGTTCTCGGAGCGCTCGGAACCGTTCTGAGTAAGTCACCCGGCGCATCCACCAACTCGACGGTTGTCGGCGGCGGCTCTCGTTTGGCGACGGCACTAACGTCCGATTTCTCCCAGGCTGACCTCAGCGGTATCGGCACCGACGTTGCAAACCTGACAGCAGCGGTCAATCCTCCCGCAGGACAAGCAATCAACATCTCGAACATCGCCCACAACGCGACCTCGCTGCTGGGCACGCTGAGCCCGTTGGCGGAGCTTCTCACGTCCGGGGCTGCGAACCCGCAGTCGACCAGCCTGTCCAGCGCCCCAGCAGGTACCCCGGAGCACGCGGCCAGCGAAGTGCTCGAGAGCGCCCACGATTCGGATCTCCCCGGCGCGTTGTCAAACGTAAACAGGATCGCGGCCGCTGCAACGCAATTGATCGACACAGGGAACACATCCCTGGCGACAAGTTCACCAGAAGCGGCCACGCTCGCCGCCACCGCCGCAACACTGAACAACCAGGTAGCACCCCTAGCCACCACCCCACCGGAGATCCTCGGCCAAGCATCGAGCGTGCTCTCTGTCCTCAAGCCGCAGGTCGTGGTCGATCAAGTTCTCAACATCACCACCGGAATCACCTCCATCAACTACACCGCGATCCTCAATGATCTTGCGCTGCTGCCGCAGAAAGTGGCCGCACTCGACGTCGCCGGAGCACACCAGATCGCAGGAGACCTCAACAACCAGTTCGCACCACTGGTGAAAATGGCCGCCGACGTCGACCTCACATGGATATCGCAAATTCTCTCCGCCATCCCCGACCCGACCGGCACAGCCCGAATCGCGGCGCTCGTCTGCAATCTCCTCTCCGGAGTCGACATCATCGCGATTGCCGACAGCGTCGGGCAGATTCAAGAAATCGCGTGGTCGGTCCTCGAAGGAAACCCGGCCGCACTCACTGGACTGCTGCCGATCGGACTCGACCTCGCCGCTGCCGCAACAACAATGCTCACCGGCACTGCAACCAAGACCGATACTTCCCTCTTGGGCGAAGAAGCCGCCCCATCAGTCTCGTCTACGCAGATCAGCCGCCAAGCCCAAACCATGGACCTGCGCGGGCTGACCAGTTCTCTGACCGCGATGGCCGGAACACAGGACACGGAAGATTTAGCGGCACTCCTCGGCCAGGGACTCCAAGCGGCCTCGTTCGTCGCCTCCGGCGCACACACCAACTACACGCAACTCACCGTCGACAACTCCGGCCGCAACGCACTCCAATGGCTCACCGATTGGTTCACCCTCCAAATCCGGCACACCACATAGCATCCTGAAAACATCGAATTTGCAGGAGAGCTGAAAGCGAGCAGTTTTCACCGATCCCAGCCCTGACGCAATCTTCGAACCTTTGCTCGCCTCGTGATCGCGCACCTCAAGTCCCAACTGCCCGACACCGCCGGCGGCGCCACGTGCTACGCGGCAACTACAAATCAAGACGGCATCGAAGGCTCGCAAGAGTCCAACGTCCGCTCGAGTGGCAGCGGCGTCACCTGACCTGCGACGCGCGGGCCTGTTGTCAAGTTGTAGTAAAAATCGACAGGACGCGCCACCGCACTTTGGCAGATATCGGGGGTGTCGACCAAGCCCGTCAATACAGGAACGTCACTGGAAGCGGATGGCGCTCCGGGTGATTCAGCGGCCAGGGCACCGCTTTTCAGCGTCATCGTTGTCTCCACGTCCGTGCTGGCGGTGTTCCTGCTGGGTGGCGCGCGCTCTGCACCGTCGTCCGGAAGCGAAGCGTCGCAGCCTGAATCAGCGCAGGTCGGTCTCGTCGTCGGCGACCGGACCGCCCAGTTCGCCGGTGCCGTAGCGGTCCAGCACGGCCAGCACCTTCTGACCCCACCGCTCGTGTGCGGCCTGCCGGGACACTCCCGTCGCCCGCGCGATGAGCTCCCAAGTGGCGCCGATCCGGCGGAGCCCGACCACGGTCGGTAACGGATCGAGGCCCGCTGCGAGCTCCACGCGCAGCGACGCGAGCGACCACGCCAGCTGCCTCTTCGCCGACACCCCTTCGCGCTCCTCGACCTCCCATTCCGGGGTTCCCGGCAGTGGCCCGGCCCCCATCAACTCGTCGACCTGCCGCGGCACCTCGATAGTCGCAGCATCCATAGCTGCCCTCGCCGCGGCCTCGACATCAACGGTCATGGCCCGCTCCACCAGTTCATTCATGACGTCAAGGTTGCCCTGACACGGATGGCTTGTCAAGCTCGACTTGACATATCGACATCGGTGTCAAGGCCACGTTGTGCTGCCCCCACGCGGATCCTGGCCGCCATGTCCACACGCAGAACGATGACTGCATCGCGATATCCTGCCCTTGACCAGAACTCGCTGAGCTGGGCATTCCACTAGAGCTCGCCCGGTGATGAACCTCGAACTGGGGCGCTGAACTGAACATCGCGTCAGACGCGGTTCCTTCGCATCCTGCTAGTTAATCTGCCGACGCATCTCGCTAATCTTCGGCGCAAATCGATGCCTGTGGATGCGCCTCGCACTGTTTCCCGCAGTCGTGAGCCTGGCCCACTGAGGCGCGGAGGCGGCGAGGCTGCCGGGATTCTCGACGGCGATCGTCGCGAGGACCGCCGCCATGGGGGCGCGATCCAGTTTCTGGTGGTGAAATGAGAATCAGGCCGCCACGTGTAACCGACCTGCAAGCATTCTTGCAGGTCAGGACGTTAGCTTTCGCTGCAGCCTGGTCAGTGTGGCGACCTGGTGCTCGTCGCAATTGCGATGGTATCCGAAGGTTCCGACATGTTTGAGGCTGCCAGTTTTGGGCGGTGTTCGGCCTGGTGCGGCAAGAGGGACTGTCTCTAAAACGGTGTTTCGGCCCGACTAGCTGAGTGAATGCTCGGCGAGGAGGTGCCGAGATGACGACA
>NZ_JAZFNF010000020.1:0-32380 GCF_050586165.1 Rhodococcus sp. 24CO
CCTCCGGCCGAACTCGAGGCGTTCTACTACGGTGAACACAGAGCTACGCGAATTGCGGAGTTCTCAAATCAGTAAGTCTCCGGACTCGCCGGTGCGATTCACTCACCCTCGCTCCGCTGCTGCCGGCCAGCCCTTTCGTCAATGCCGACGAGATAGCCAAACAACGATGGCCGGCAAATCCGGCTACACACTCCTACGACGCGGCCGATATCGCCGCGAAGACCCGATCCCACCTCCTGACTCTGGGAGAATCGTTTATCGCCGAGACTGTATTCTCCCATCCGTCGAAGCTGGAACTGATCGACGAAGCGCGCACGCACGAGTACATCGTCGTCTTGCATGTGGTGATGATTCCCGAGGAACTAGCGGTCCAGCGTGTGCCCTACCGGGTGCGTGCCGGCGGGCACGATGTGCCGGAAGACAAGATCCGCCAGCGATACCATAGATTGTGGGGTCTCGCCGCCCAGGCGTTCCCACGTTGTGATCACGTGACCGTGTACGACAACAGTTCTAGCACCGGTCCGCGCATCGTCGCCCAGTTCACCGACGGACACCTCGTCGGCGAAGCCACCTGGCCCGCGTGGACACCCCCCGCACTGACGTCGTACACCCGGCGGCGCGAGCAACTATAGGCGCAGTACACATCACCGAGGAGAGCGAAGGGCAATGCAAAGTGGTTCCGAAAGAGAGTGGTCGACCGTAAGTTCAGGCCCAGTTCTTGCCTGGCCTCGACCGGTATACAGGGCGACGTCCCCGCGGCCGACCGGAACCGCGGACGCAATACGGAGGGCTACAGCTGCAACCTCTCTTTGACGGGTGAGTTCGCCGGCCGCGGCGCCGGTATCATCTCGGCGGGCTTCGACCACTGCGCGTATCTCGGCACCATCTTCCCCGGCAATCTTCTCGGGCCGGTACCTGGCGTACAAGTACTCGACGTCTCCGACCCGACCAATCCAATTCCTACCGTCAACCTCACCGAACCTGCCATGCTCGCCGGCACCTGGGAAAGTCTCAAGGTTCACGCGGGTCGAAAACTACTGGTAGGCACCGGGGTACCGGCACTCACCGGGTCGGGCTTGCTCTCCGTGTACGACATCTCCGACTGCGCACATCCGCGCCTTCTCAACCCGGGAGCCGGCACCAACCTGCACATGCCGTTACCCATCACGTCCCACGAGGGCGGCTTCTCCCCCGACGGCCGCACATACTGGTTGGTGCTACCGACCCGGATCGTATGATCTCCACGTCGGTGCCTCGTCGACCAACTGCCCGCTCACCCTGCGCATCGAGACTCAAAATTGAAGTCCTTGAACACCGTTCGCGTCATCGCCGGGGCTGCCGCCTTGGCAGTGCTCTGGCCCGTGGTCAGTTCCGCTGAACCCCGAACAGACACTGCATGAGTGGTCATCGAGTCGCACGATGTCAGCCGGAGCGTCGCTGATCCGGCTGACTGCGGTGCGGGATCGAGACCGGAACGCGAGACGCGTGAGCGTGATTCACACGTCGCGGCCGCTACACTCGTGCCGAAATCATGAAACAACTACGCGAACGGCTCTCTACGAGAACGCCCGCATGAGCTAAGACCTATCCGTCAGTCGGCGGCCGCGAGATCGTCGTCATCGGCAAAAATCAGCCTTCCGTCATCCAAGGCGATAGCCCATCGATGCACCGGGGCCCAATCCCGCCCCACCGACTCCGAACCGATCACCATGTCCGCGTAATCCTCGATCACCACACCGGTACATGCCACGCCGCCACTGCCACTGCCACTGCCACTGCCGGGACCAGGCGCCGTGACCGTGACCCGAGAGCCAACACCCGTCCCGGCACTGGTTTTGCTGTTCTTATCGTTCATCCTCGGATTCTCCCCCGACCACACCCACTCGCGCGCACCATCCGTCACGAACGCGCGAAAGAAGTACTGGTAAATGGGGGCGCGTAGCGAAATGTTCCACGCACTGCTGCTCCACTGTTGCCCTGTCCGAGAAGCGAATCAAGAGTTTCATATACCCAGTAAGGGCCTGTTTCGCCAGGCGAGACCGCGATCGGCGTGGGCTCCGCTGCATCACCCTGCCAGGGACTGGCCGACCACCTGATGGGTCGCGGGATACGCACGGGTACGCCGTTGCGAGGAAAATGAGCGCCCACGCAGCCACACCTACATGCCCGCCTCCACGGCACTCAGATGTATTCGTGACCGCGGATCAGCTCTAGTCCTCACGAACTTTTCGGAGCCAACCAAGCCACGGCGATCTCCGCTCCGAATACCTGCCATGGAAGCCGACATCGTCAATCGGCTTCGTCGAGCGGCATCAACACCGGGATATCGGTGCGCATTCCGTCAAGCAACGCAAGAGGCCTATAGAAGGGACGGGCCAGCCCTGGTTGGCGATGTGATCGCCAACCACGGCCCAGATGTTGAAAGCGCGCACCCGGATGCCTCATTCAGATAGGAGAGATGTGTCGAAGAGACCATTGAAGCAACCAGATGTGCCCCCTGGTCCTCGCTACGACTTCTTTGCACACATGCAGGATCTCGTGAAGGCGAACGGAAACCTCCCAACCACTCGGCTGGCCGAGCGGATCGGTTACTCACATCAAGCCGTATACAGAGCGCTTACCGGACCTCGTATGCCGAGTCTGCAATTGACTTCGAAATTGGCCACTTCGCTGGGTGGGAAAAATAGTAGCGCCGACAGCCTTGAGTTGTGGTTCCAAGGAGTGCTCGACGAACGGACGATTCGCCTCGGCAACTAAACTCTCGGGAGGCGCAAGGCCATAGAGACAACACCAACGCCGTCCCGGATCCGGGGCGGCGTTGGTTCTTTTCAGGATACGGCCGAAAATTGCCGGCCGAGCATTGAATTGAGAGGTCAGCTGGCGATGAAGCGCCGCTCACCACTGGTTTTGAGCTGAGGCCAATCGCTTGATCTGAGGCTTCGACGCCCTCTTCAACTTCTTGTCGATGATCAACTTGGTCCGCGCCGCATTGATCTGCGCGTCAGTAACATGCGTCGCGCCTTGCGGTGTCGAGTCCGTCATGACCGATCCTCCGAAGTCTTCACTGGCAGTTACTCGTCGGCTCGTCGATTCTTACCGTCGCCCGTACCGGGCAACAGTCGCCAACACGCCGGACATCCGTTCGAGCCTTCATGGGCAGCGGAATCGAGCGCGAGGTCGGCCGGAGTTGGTTTTATCTCGGGCATCGACCTCACATGGGTATCGCGGATCCTTGCCGCCATCCCCGACTCGACCGGCACCGCGCATATCGCGGCCGTCGTCTGCAGCATTCTCTCCGAAGTCCACATCATCGCGATTGCCACCAACGTCGGGCAGCACCAAGAAATCGCCTAGGCGATCCTCCAAGTCAAGCGATGCCCGCCACTCACCCAGACGGCACGCAATTCATCCCCTCGGAAGTGCGTGCCTGCCGGAATTCGGGATTAGCACGCCATTGCGGTGGCCCACCCGGTCGACCGTCAGTATCGGCCAGGTGAACCATGTGCATCACCACGTCGAACTGGTGACACTGGAACAGAATTTGATCCCGCCACGCAACGCTCTGCAGTAGATGCGAGGGTCTGTTACGAGCGGAGAACCCGCCGACGCCCGATCCGAGAACTAAGCGTCGACGGGTGCGCATCGCCTTCCGATGCGATGCACTTCCCCTACTCCACCCCCGGCGAGCGACAGCCGGTAGGCAGATCTGCGGTCCTGATTCCTACCCGTGAATGCAGTGCCGCCCCACAGGCATACCCAACCTACAAAACCTAAACCGCTCCACACCCACGGCCGTGAAAGGCCCCGCTGGACGAGCAGGGGGACTGTCCTCCGGCGGGGCCCGACGGCCCCCGCGGAGGAGCTGTGCTGTCAACTCCTTGCGGCGGGGACCGATCGACCGACACCGACAGCGATCACGTGTAGGCGGCATCGGCGGCGATGCGAGATCGGTAGAGTCCTGCTCGGCGAGCATGCTGAGGGGAGCGGCGAGAGTGGTTGATCGGATATGGCTAGATGTTCCGTACGCGGAAAGGACTTAGCGAAGGGCGAAGGCGCGAAACGGGACCCGTCCGCAAAGCGCTGATATGCCCCCAAAGCTTGCCAAAGGTGACTTCGGTCGAAGTCGGGTACCAGTGACCTCGTCAGCGAGTCTTCGAAGGGAAGGTCGCCATGCATGAAGCCGACTCTGAAACGGGCCCGCGATGCCGGTTCACATCGACGAGAGCCTCGCGCACGGGGCCGCGGTCCTGCCCGAGGACGCGAGCACTCGGACAGTGTGTGCGGGAATCGGCGGGATCCGCCCTGACCGCGGCGAGACCCTCGAAAAGTTTTCGGACCTGTTCCATTTAGTTCAGATCGAGATGCAGTCGTAGTGCTTCCTCGAGTGCGGCCAGTGTTCTGAGCCCGAGCTTTCCGACAGGTTCGGCGTCGAGTCGGCGCACCGACACCGAACGCACTTGTTCCGCTTGAGCTTTCGACGCCCGACCTAATCCTGATTCGTCTGGCTCGACGAGCACCTGGAACGGGAAGACATGTGATGTGTTGGTGGTCAGCGGAACAACGGTGACTACACCTCTGCCGAGGTTTTCCGCCGTGGCGTTCGCGCGGTCGTTGCTCACGATCACCGCCGGGCGACGTTTGGAAGCTTCGCTACCTTGCGCGGGGTCCAGATCGACCCAGTGAATGTGTGCCCGGCGGATCATCCGGCGTCGGCCGCGGTGACGTCCCACGCCTCGTCGGTGTCGCCTTCGGTGAACGCTGCGGCGTAGTCACGTTCGAGGCCGGACGCCGCGAGAAGTCGGAGTGCTGCCTGGATTCCCGCCGACCGGCCACGGAGCCCGTGATCACGGACATACTCGTCGAGGACGCGTGTGTCCTCGTCGGGGAGGCTGATTGTAAACTTCGCGGTCATACTTTAAGCGTACCAAAGTATGACTTATTTGAAAGCGGGATTGTCTAAAGATTCGTAGTGTCGCGCGGAACGGGTCTCGTTCGCAATCCGTCATCTTCCAACAAGGATCGATAGATGAACTCCAAACTATATCGACACGTTGCAGATCAACGCAGAAATACCACAACCCTGAACGCGACATCGATGCCCACCCGCGTTCGCGCCAATGTTGTTGCGACGCTGGGTGCGCTTTCCCCCACTCCTCCCCCGGCGCGAGACAGCCGGTAGGCAGATCTGCGGGCTGATTCACGGCCGTGAATGCAGTGCCACACAACAGGCATACCCGACCTGCGAAACCTAAACCCGCTCAAAAAGTTTGGCCGTGTACAGGAGCCGCTGGACGAGCGGAGGACTGTTAATCCGGGCGGGCCTTGAGTACCTCCGGAGGAGCTGTGTTTTCAACTCCGCGCGGCGGTGCGCGAACGATCGTACCGGTGGTAGCCGCGCGCAGCATGTACATGCCGACAGCCCCGACCGAAAGGTTGTCAGTCCGGGAGCTCTTCGAACGGCTCACTCAGCCCCTCCCGAACCTTCGCGGCAGGGTCGGGGTCCGGGTGGGGGTTCGTGTACCCCGCCCCGGCACGCCGTGATGCCACCGGAAAGGTCCGGGGACAGTCCTGTGAGCCAAACATTTACTGCCGGAGCTGGTTAAACCGTTCATGCCGCAGTTCACCTGAGAGCACTCGAGGTATTCGTCGGCATGACATTCGAATCCGACCTGCTCCCCCGCCCTCGTGGTTGGTCAGGAACCTCTGCCGGCTCGGCAACAGCGGTTTGCAGTTGATGTAATCGTATTTCGTCGACACTCATGCCAGCACCCCTGTTGAGGGATAGAGAACCACATCGTCAATCATGTCGCTACAGATAGAAGATCAGCTGCCGAACCCGAAAATCGAGTCCAAGGAGCCGGACGATCCCGTCGCGGGCGGGTCGATGACCGGTGCGACGGTAACAATGACGGTGCCCGAACCTGTCGTCACGTTCCCGCCCCACAGACTGCTGACGGTACAGCTCACGGCGGTGGCGCCGACAGGGAACACCGTCCCGGAGGCAGGGGCGCAGGTACCGAAGGTCAGTCCGGTGGGCATCGTGGGGGCGCTCCAGGTGACCGGGGCGCCGTCGACAGTTTCGGCGACCACGGCGATGTCGGCCGGAACGGCCGAGGTACCGGTGAGGTTCGCGCCGTTGAGGTTCGCACGGGTCAGGTTCGCGCCGCTGAGGTTCGCGCCGGTCAGGTCCGCGTCGACCAAGCGCACCCCGAACAGATTCGCGTCGGTCAGGTCCGCGCCGGTCAAATCCGAATCACTGAGGTCCGAATCAGTCAAAGTCGTATCGGTCAAAGTCGTATTAATCAAAGTCGCGCCGGTCAAAGTCGAGTCAGTCAAAGTCGCACCGGCCACGTCCGCACCGCTCAAGACCGCGCCAGCCAGAATCGCGCCGGTCAGATTCGCCCAGGTCAAGTTCGCGCCGGTCAAATCCGCGTCAATCAAGTTCGCACCGTGGCAGTCGGACACACGAGGAGGACTCGAGAACAGGTCCGGGTTCGGCTCGTAGGAGGTGCATTCACGGGTGAGGATTTCGGCGGCGGTTTCTGCCGCAGCAACGCCGACACCGGCAACGGCAACGGCGACCGAAACGAGAACAACTCCACCGAACGCGCCAGCAATACCGGCGTGGCGAGGGCACGGTCGCCGGTGAGGAAGAGCAGAAGTGGTCATGTTGGCCTCGCAAACAAGTTTTCGCACGGTGCGGTGCGGTTACAGGCAGTGAACCGTCTGGCAAAGGTAGCGGAGATTTGCCGTGATTTACGCGTAAGAGTGAATATTCCCTCAATGGGAGCTAACCCGACGCTGCAATGGTTGCCCCGCCACACCCTCGTGCCGGCGGCGAGTGTGCTGCGATGAGCTGACCGGAACAGGCCCCCAGCCGGTGCTTCTTTATCCGGCATCAATCAGCTCACACCGCGCAGGCCGGCCGTTCGAGCTTCCGACGGGCGGCAGGATCCGGATCGACCGAGAGATCGGCCGGAGTTTGCCCAGCTCGGCAAGCAACCGTCAACCTAGCCCCGGCCAGCTGAATGTCCCTTCCAGCACTACGTTTTCACCAATCCCGAGGCAACGCTCGGTAATAGCATCGACGATGACCGCGACTCTGCATGCACGAGCGTCGCGAGTTCACGCGGCATCAACCGGTCCCCGTCTGCCAAATACCTGGCCGAGAAGGTCGTCGTAGAAGCCCTGATCAAGGGCATCGCGCAGAAGATAGTCTTTGACTCGGTCCGCGTCGACGACACGCCACCCTGCCCGGCCAACTCCCGGCGCTCGATACTCGAACTCCTCCAATAGTTCAGAGTGGATTCGCCTGCGCACGCTCCTTCGCCGTGGCCTCGGACAGTGCGCGGCGATCGTCGTCAGTGAGAAGCTCCCCTGCTCGTTCGATCTGATCCCACGACCCACGCACATACGATTCACCGATCGGGTCGTCGGAGGCGATGTGACCGAACGTATAGTCCCAGCTGCCGAGTTCCTTCATCATCTGTTCGTGGCCGATACGGCCGGCCGCATGTTCGAGCATCACCTCACGGCAGGATCCGGATCGAACGCGAAATCAGCCGGAATGTGCCCCTGCGGCAGTCGCGATGACAGCGTCAGAGCATACGCGCCACAGTTCCGTCCCAGCCGGCACGATCGCGGTGTGTGCAGGCGCTCCGTTGTACTTGCGCACCCGCTCACATGCCTCGACGCGAGTAGTCGAGCACGTTGTCGACCGCGATCTCCGTGAGCTGCCCGGCCTCGAGATACCTGGCGGGGTTCAGGATTCCGTCAATTGGTATGTCAGTCTTGCGGCATTTTTTCGGGCAGGACGCTGTCGCACATGACCCGCCGCCGCCGGCCGGAAGGTGGCAGAAAGGAGAAGACGCACCGTGATCTGAGTTCGATGCGCTCCGCTCACCGGCGCTCCGCATTCGCACGCCCCCGCGCCGGTGAGCTCACTTCATCGCCTGATGCGTCGTCGCACCGTGTGAAACTCGGATGCCCAAGTGAACCGGCGAGGCTGTCCTTGCACACTACCTAGCGAACCAAAAGCGTTGCCAATCAATGATATTCGCGTGCCCTACTCGCAGCTGCGCGATCGCGAACAGACCGGTAGGTTCCCCGGTTCGACGAGCGTGTCGCGCTGCGCGGTACCGACAGCAGACATCGCGACGACCAGCACGCGGACGGTAACCGGCGTCAACCTCGGAATTCGGTACAAAAATCGTTCGCCCGAGTAGCACAGATGAACCCACGCGGCTTGATGTCGAGCGATACTCCAGCGGTACCAGTACAGAAAGAATCGCTCGAAGTGGCTATGTCTCATCCGAAATGGATGAGGCACAACTTTGGCGACCTAGCGAAACTAGTGGCGCATCCACAGTGCTTCGACGAATGAGGAGGGAACGAATTGGATGTTTCGACCCACTACCAGTTCCTTATCGACGGCGACGTGTCACATCGACTCCACGCCACGTTCCCCACTATGACAGTGACCCCAACGAGCAGGGGATGCACCAGCATGGACGGTCATGTAGCCGATTACGTCGCCATCAGGAGCGTCATGGCTCGACTCGACTCATTGGGACTGACCATCACCGAATTACGAAAACTCCCAGACTGACGGCAACCTGGGAGAATGTGGATCTGTTGGTGTTTCAGCTCGGAATGAACGAAAAGGGGCGCTCCGACGAGGACCTGATCCGCACCGCGGCGAGCATCACACAGAACTGCGCGTAGCTTGGCACCGTCGATCCCTCCTTCACCACGCGGCATCAGGATTCAGAAGACTTCGACGCCAGCAGATTTCGGCTATCTCGCACCGCTCATCGCCGAAGAGTGCGGGCGATCACCACACCACCTGCAAGCAGTCCCACGGCGCCGGCAAACGCTCCGTGATGCTGCGATGCCCATAGTTGAGCGCTGCGATTTTTCGCTTTCTCGTCGAAGATTCCGTGTGCCCCGAAATCTCGATCCTCGTCGCGGTCCGCCGGTTCGTACAAGTTCTCCGGTTGATGCGGCGGGTGTGGTTGGTCGGTTTGTTGAGAGCGGTACCCGGTGCGGGCGAGGTAGCGATCGAGCAGGCCCGGAGCTATCGCGTTTGCGGCTAAGGTGACTGCAGTGCTAGCCCCGACCCAGTATTCGCGGCGAGCAGGGTGATCGGCGGCGTACACCACCGCTCGGGCGGCAACTTCGGGCTGAAAGATCGGTGGCACCGGTTGGGCGTGATTCGGCAGTTTGGAGCGGACCCAGGAAAACTGGGGTGTATTGACTGCCGGCATCTGCACCATCGTCACGCGCACACCGCTGCGTTCGTGCAGCAACTCGCAGCGCAGCGCCTCGTGGAAGCCTTGGATAGCGTGTTTGGATCCGCAGTACGCGCTTTGCAGTGGTATGCCGCGGTACGCGAGGGCGGACCCGACCTGCACGATCGTCCCGTGCCCGCGAGGGTTCATGTGCCTCAGCGCCGACATGGTGCCATAGACGTAACCCAGATACGTCACTTCGGTCACCCGTTTGTACTCTTCGGCGGATATCTCGGCGAACGGGGCGAACACCGAGGTGAACGCGACATTCACCCACACATCGATATCACCGAAGACCTGTTCCACTTCGGTGGCCGCCGCCTCGACTTGCTCGGGGTCCGCGACGTCGATGGCCAGCGCCAGCGCAGTGCCGCCCTCGGCCTCGACGTCGTGTGCGGCGCCGTCGAGGCCGCCTTCGCCGCGGGCGATAAGTGCAACGTTGGCGCGACGGTAGCCGTATGCGCGGGCGACGGCGCGGCCGATCCCGCCGCTTGCGCCGGTGACGACGACGACCGGGTTCGAAGTCCGTGTGCTCACCATGTCATGTCCTTTCCAAAACCGGTGCAGTTAACTCTGCTTCACCGGCGGGGCGGCGAGGCGGTGGGCAGATTCGAGCAACAACGCGTGCACGAATGCCTGGGGCAGGTTGCCGCGTAATTGTCGTTCCACGACGTCGAATTCCTCGGTGAACAGTCCCGGGGATCCGCATGCGGCTCGGCTTCGTTCGAACCGGCGCGCGGCCGCAGTTTCGTGACCTTGTTGGTGTTCGGCCAAGGCCATGACGAAACCACAGAGCAAGAAGGCGCCCTCTGCCTCGGCAAGCGGGCGCTCGTCGTGCCGGAACCGGTATACGTACCCTTCACGGCCGAGTTCGGTGCGAACGGCGTCGAGGGTAGCGCGGACGTGGGGGTCGCCGGCGGGCACAGCTCCTCGGATCGTGGGCAGGAGGAGTGCGGCATCGACGCGCTCGTCGTCCGGGGCTCGTTGCCACCGCCCGCTCGGGTGCACACAGTCGGCTGTAGCGTCGGCGACCAGAGTGTCGGCCAGTGCGTTCCATTCCTGCGATTGCGTGGACGGAGCCTTTTGCGCGAGTGCGCGCAGCCCTGCCGCGCAGATCAGCCGCGAATGCGCCCAGCGCGCGTTGTTCAGTTCCCAGATCCCTGCATCGGGTTCGTGCCAGCGTGTTGCGATCGCATCGGCTGCGGCTTCCGCGGCTTTCCGATGGTCACGGTCGAGTCGGTCGTGGCGATCTGCGGCTGCGAACAGCAGTAGTGCCTCCCCGAATACGTCGAGCTGAAATTGACCGTTCACCCAGTTACCGATCTGCGCGCCGGCTCCGGGATATCCGGGTAGATCGAGTGAGGACTCGTCCGGCACTCGGCCTCCGCCGGTGGTGTACGCCGGTTTCAGGTGTGGTCCGTCGTCGAGCAATCGTGCGGAGACGAACGCGACGGCGTCGTCGAGCAACGGGTACGGCTCCGGCGCCGCGGCCGCAGCCTGGCCGGCGTAGCACTGGTCGCGGATCCAGCAGTACCGGTAGTCGTAGTTTCGGCCTTGTTCTGCTCGTTCGGGCAGGGCGGTGGTGGCGGCGGCGACCATTCCGCCGCTGCTGCTGGTAAGTCCGCGCAGTACCGCGTAGGCGTGTCGTGCGTCGCGGTCGGCCAGGGAGTCCGACACTGTCGGAATCTGTTGTTGCCACGTATCTTCGGTGCGCGCCCACAGATAGGTGGGCACCGGGGGATCTCGCGGCAGCGGACGATCACTCAGTTCGAGGACGAGGTCGTGGGTCGCGCCGGCCGCGAGATGCAGGACGGTATGCAGGCGTTCGTCGCGATAGCTTGCGTTCGTTGCCCCGGCCCACCGGAGGTGAAGTGGTCCTGCCCGCAGGGTTCGGACGCCGTCGCGTGCGGCGACCTGGTGCATGGGGTGCGAGCCGTAGTCGGCGGCGACGGACAGTCCGATTCCGACGTCAGCGTCCGCGTCGACGGCGATGATGCGGCGCAGCACGATTGCGACATGCGGATCGCCCGGAAAAGCCAGGGCCTCACGGCATTCGATGATGCCGGAGGGGTGATCCACCGACTTCGCCAGATCAGGGAGCCGTCCTCGTAGTAGCCGCCCCAAGTGAATCGAGGTGTGGTCGGCGAGATGACATATTCACCGCGCCCGCCGAGCAGTGCCGCGAACACCGCTCCCGAATCCCATCGAGGGGCACACATCCATTCGAAATCCCCGCGGGGACCGATCAACGCCCCGCGCTCGCCGTCCGCGATCAGGGAATACTCGCGCAACACGTGTGGCGCTCGGTGGATGCTTCGATCTGTCGTTGATCGCATCGGCGTCCGTTTCGTGGCTGGTGGGAAGTGACTGCGACGAAATAGCATGCAGTCCACGCGCTGCTCGCCCCTCGACGACTGTGTACATCGCAATCATTGCGTCATCGCAAGTGGTTGGACATGTATGCGGGTCCCCATTGCCCCGTCCCTCCAAACACCGCTCGGCCCCATCGAGCGCAAAATTTCGTAGGCCGTCACGAACAACGAGATGCCCTTCGGTGCTGCGGCATACAGGCGCTCTCGCCAGCTCTTGCGGTATCGCAACTATTGCGCGTAAGGATGAAGAAGGACAAGAAAAACTCGTGACCGACGCAGGACCGTGCCGACAACTGCGGCGTCGGCCCGACTACCGCACAGGACGGGCCCCGAAGCGAAGCTCGATCAATGCGGGGACCACGGCAACTGCAGTGACCGGCGCCGTCCGATTTCGGCGGGCCGACTCGTACCAACCTCTCGCCACCACAATCAAGGAGGACTTCACCGATGGCCAGTCAGAACGTTGCAGACTATCTGCTGGAGCGCCTACGAACGTGGGACGTCGAGCATGTTTTCGCGTACGCCGGCGACGGAATCAACGGCATCCTCGCCGCCTGGGGGCGCGCCGACAACAACCCGCAGTTCGTCCAGGCTCGGCATGAAGAGATGTGTGCCTTCGAAGCGGTCGGGTACGCGAAATTCACCGGAAGAGTCGGCGTGTGTATGGCTACCTCCGGCCCGGGCGCGGTACATCTGCTCAACGGTCTCTACGACGCCAAACTCGACCACGTCCCGGTGGTGGCGATCGTCGGCCAGACCGCGCGCTCGGCGATGGGTGGTTCCTATCAGCAGGAGGTGGATCTGCTCAGCCTCTACAAGGATGTCGCCACTGACTACGTCCAGATGGTGACCGTCCCGCAGCAACTACCGAATGTGCTCGACCGGGCGATGCGAGTGGCGATGACGCAGCATGCACCTACTGCGATCATCATTCCCGCCGACGTGCAGGAACTCGAATACAGCCCACCCACACATGCTTTCAAGATGGTGCCCTCGAGTGTGGGGATCCACTGGCCCACCGTCGCCCCAGATGATCAGGCCGTGGCCCGGGCCGCGCAGATCCTCAACGAGGGCAACAAAGTTGCGTTCCTGGTGGGGCAGGGCGCGCGGGGTGCGCACGAGGAGATCGTTCAAGCGGCAGATCTGCTCGGCGCCGGCGCCGCGAAAGCATTGCTGGGAAAGGACGTGCTCTCGGACGAATTGCCCTGGGTCACCGGATCGATCGGTCTGCTCGGTACCCGCCCGAGTTACGAGATGATGACCGAAGCGGACACCCTGCTCACCGTGGGTTCGAATTTTCCGTACAGTCAGTTTCTCCCGGAATACGGTCAAGCCCGTGGTGTGCAGATCGATATCGACGGACGTTTCATCGGCATGCGGTATCCCTACGAAGTCAATCTTGTCGCTGACGCCAAAACCGCTCTGCAAGCGTTGATTCCGCTGCTGCAGCGAAAAGAGGATCGGTCCTGGCGTGAGGGTATCGAATCCAATGTAGCGCGGTGGTGGGAAACGATGGCCATGGAAGCTGCGGTGTCGGCGGACCCGGTCAACCCACTCGCATTGTTCGCCGAACTCTCGCCGCGCCTCCCCGACGACGTCATCGTCACCGCCGATTCCGGTTCGTCTGCGAACTGGTATGCGCGGCAATTGCGGTTCCGCGGCAATATGCGCGGCTCGCTTTCGGGGACTCTGGCCACGATGGGCCCGGGAGTTCCTTACGGGATCGGGGCGAAGTTCGGAAATCCCGACCGCCCTGTGATCGTCTTCGCCGGCGACGGCGCCATGCAGATGAACGGAATGGCCGAACTCATCACCGTCAAGCATTACTGGCAGCAATGGTCGGATCCGCGGTTGATCGTCGCGGTACTGCACAACAACGATCTCAACCAGGTCACCTGGGAGATGCGCGCCATGTCGGGTGCACCGAAATTCGTTCAATCGCAAACTCTTCCGGACGTCGACTATGCCGCCTTCGCGAAAAGCCTCGGTCTGAATGCGGTCACGGTTACCGATCCAGACGAGTTGGGCGGGGCGTGGGAAAAAGCGTTGTCGGCGGATCGGCCGAGCGTCCTCGACGTCCATACCGACCCGAACATGCCTCCTATTCCCCCGCACGCGACGTGGGAGCAGTTCTCCTCCGCGACTGCGGCCGTCCTGCACGGAGACGAGGACAGGTGGGGGTTCGTCAAGGAGGGAATCAAAACCAAGGCCCAAGAATTCCTGCCACACAAGGACCATTGAGGATCCCCGCTAATGATCGACGTCCCGATTACGGATCTGACTGCGACCGTCTACACGATCCCCACAGACTTTCCCGAGGCCGACGGCACACTGGCGTGGCCATCGACCACGATGATCGTGGTGCAGGTATGTGCTGCGGGCCGCATCGGCACCGGCTGGACCTACGGTCCGTCGGCGTGCGCCACGGTTGTGACCGACACACTCACTCCGATAGTTCTCGGCGCCAGCGCAGTGGATGTGGGCACGGTCTTCGACCGGATGGTCACTGCGGTCCGCAACGCTGGGCGCCCGGGCATCGCCGGATGCGCGATCTCCGCAGTCGACGTCGCGCTGTGGGATCTCAAGGCCCGACTGTTCGAAGCGCCGCTGCACCGGCTGCTCGGTGCGCGCCGCGACACCGTCCCGGTGTACGGCAGCGGCGGCTTCACCACCTACAACAGCGACCAGTTGACCACTCAACTCGAACACTGGGTGCACGAGCAGTCCATCCCCCGCGTGAAGATCAAGAACGGCGAGTCCTTCGGTAGCGAACCAGACCGCGACCTCACCCGAATCCAGCAGGCACGCACCGTGATCGGAGACGACGCCGAACGTATATCGACGCCAACGGCGCCTACCAGAGCAAGGACGCCATCCGGCTGATCGCGCGGGCCGAAGACTGTCGGATCCGATGGTTCGAAGAACCGGTCTCCTCCGACGACCTCGACGGACTGCGGCGCGTCCGCACCGCGGTCACTGCCGATGTCGCTGCCGGCGAATACGGATACGACCTCACCTACTTCCGTCGCATGTGCGAGGCAGGGGCGGTCGACTGTCTGCAGGCGGACGTCTCGCGGTGCGGCGGTATCACCGAATGGCAACGGGCCGCCGCTCTGGCCGCGGCCCACCACATCCACATTTCCGGACACTGCGGCCCACATCTGCATGTGCATGTCGGTGCCGCCACACCGAACCTGCGGCACCTCGAGTCGTTCCACGACCACGTCCGCATCGAAGCATTGTGCTTCGACGGAACCCTCGATCCCGTCGGCGGTTCGATCCGGCCCGACCCGCAGTCCCCCGGGCACGGCCTGACATTCCGCGCGCAGGACGTCGCGTCCTTTCTCGTGTGTGGTCCTGCCCGCAGCCAAGTCCGGTCTAGAGGTACGCCGACGTATGAGCAGAGAAAAGCATCTCACCGAGGTAATCGGGGGCTCCCACCATATGAGGAGTTCGCTATGACCATCTCTCGCTCCGCCGGCGCACGTCCGCGGTTGCTGTTCGAGGAACTCGCTCAGGCGCTACGCGAGCGCGTCGACGGGGAGGTCCGCTTCGACGCCGGTTCTCGGGCCGCGTATTCGACCGATGCGTCGAACTATCGTCAGGTCCCCATCGGGGTGGTGGTTCCCCGCTCACCGGACGCGGCGGCGGCTGCGGTGGCGGTGTGCTGCGAGTTCGACGTTCCGGTTCTCTCTCGCGGCGGCGGCACCAGCCTGGCCGGGCAATGCTGCAACGTTGCGGTGGTGCTGGACTGGAGCAAATACTGCACGCGTGTCGAATCGGTCGACACCAGCAGCGGGATCGCCGTCGTGCAGCCCGGTATCGCGCTCGATCGGCTCAACGATCACCTACACGCGTCGGGATGGATGGTGGGGCCGAAGCCCTCCACCCATGTCAGCTGCACGATCGGCGGCATGATCGGCAACAACTCCTGCGGCTCCACCGCACAGGCGTACGGGAAAATGGTCGACTCCGTCCGCCGCCTCGAAGTGCTCACCTACGACGGGGAGCGGATGTGGGTGGGGGAAACCTCCGAGGCGGAGTTCGACACCATCGTCTCGGCCGAAGGTCGGCGCGCCGAGATCTACCGCGGACTGCGCCGCCTTCGCGATCGCTACGACGACGACATCGCTGCCCGGTATCCCGACATTCCGCGGAGAGTCTCCGGCTACAACCTCGATTCCTTGTTGCCGGAGAACAACTTCCATGTGGGAGCTCTCCTGACCGGATCGGAGAGCACCCTGGTCACGGTTCTGCGCGCCGAGATCGCACTCGTCCGGATACCTGCGGCGAACGCGCTGGCCATTGCCGGCTTCGAGAACATCTGCGACGCCGCCGACGCCGTACCGCTCGTACTCGAACACAGCCCGGCCGCGCTCGAAGGCATCGATCACCGTTTGGTTCAGCTCGAGCACAGCCGCCATCTGGCCGAGAAGGCGCTATGTCAGCTGCCCCATGTTGCTGCTCGGCGCCGCCGCCCATACCGTCGGCGGGCCGATCCCGGTCCCTCGTGCACGGCGACACGACAGGAAAAAACATGACAGTAGTAATTTATTGACCGATCCAGTTTGGTTACTTGCATGACTGACGAGGCAACTCTGGCTGCAGCACACATATCGCTCTCCTATTCCGAAGCCAGGCACGGCCTTCACAGTGTTGCCTGCACATGGGATTGGGTGTTCGGTAACTCAATAGTCGTAATTTTCTCTTCTGCGGCGGGGTTGACTGTTCTGGATTTCGAGGTTGATCGGGGACTGCTAGTTCGTCAACAACGAATATCGCTCAGCCACAATGCTTATCGGTTGCTGCCGATATCGACAATCGAGTGTTCGGCCTCAGTGCTCGGACACGTCGCCTCAGCGCTCCAGGACGTGGAACCCACTGATGATTGCGATCTTTCGATAGCAACGATCACAGTGACGTCGGTGCATGGACTCGCGCCGAGAGGCCGGACAGGTCGGGCATGAGCCAACAGTCGTTCTGGCGGTCGAGAGAGATAGTGGCGACGACAATCGGGGACTCCATCGAAAATGGCGCGAGGATGCGCGGGACGCGTTCGCCGTTTCCTGTGGTGTGCCAGGTGACACCGATTCCGGTATTGGTTAGTGCTTGTTCGTCGAGCACGATCAGCAGCAGCGGCAATCTCACGTGTCCGTACGGGTGATCGAGCACTGCCGGTAGATGGGTGCTGGTACTCGCGTGGATGTATCCAGTGTCGTCGAACGACGTGGCCAGGGTAGCGACGTCGTATTCGCCGAAGCGTAGGCATCCCTCCCAGTCGTCGGCCAATGCGACGTGCAGGATTCGTTGGCCACTCATGTGAGTAGTTTCTTTCCGAACGAGGTGGTAATTGGATGCTGCGTTCAGTGTGGACAGATCGTCGTGACGCCGACATCGACGACCCATGGGCGGGAGATCATGTCGACATTACCTGTGGTGCAAGGACCTTGAGCATGGCATTGGCCCATCGCAGTTGCCTCAGTGTCTGGGGATGGCAGCGCTCGGTCGTAGCGAGTAGGTCCGGATCTTTGACGGCCTTGGCGCCTTGTGCGAGTAGTTCCCAGTCGACCGATACTCCGGCGGCGACGCGGTGTAGGTGGCGCAGGTCCATCAACAGCATCAGTGCCGGTTCGGGTCGGTGGCCGAGCAGTTCACTGAGTTTTGCTTGCAGCGGGGAGGTCAGGGGTTCGGTTCGCGGGGAGGCATTCAGGCCGATTCCGTAGCGGCGCCCGGCGATGGCGAGTTCTCGGAGGTGGTTTTCCGACCAGGCGGCGAGATCGTGTGCGACGTGGTGGATTTCGTGATCTGTTGTGTGGCGGGCTGCCAACGCCGACAGGGTGAGAGCTAGTTTGTGTTCGGAGCGGTGCAACTCGCGCAGGGCGAGGTTGATTTTCATCGGTTTCCCTCCGAGGTAGCCGCGCTGTGCTCGGTGACCAGTGCGGCCGCGCCGCCGCTGGTCGGGGTGATCGCGGATGCGAGGGGCGCGGACGCCGCTGTAGTCGGGGCCGGCGCGGGCCCGGTGCCCGCACCGATGCGGGTCACGGCCGCAGCCGCGGTCTTGAAGATCGGTTGCTTGGAGACCGGATCCCAATCGGTGATCGTCAATTCATTTGCAGCCCGGTCGTGCTCATCACCGCCGGTGTCCCAGTAGCCGTAGTGAAACGGAACGAACAGCACACCTGGCCGGATCCCACTCACCCGGGCCTGCGCATGCAAGGTTCCGCGTGGAGAGGAAACCGCGAGCACATCTCCCTCCTCTATGCCGTGGGCGCGGGCGTCCTGCTGGGAGATCTCGACCCACGCCCGGGGTGCTGCGGCGTTCAGTTGCGGGGCGCGCCCCGTCTTGGTGCGGGTGTGGAAGTGATAGAGAGTGCGCCCGGTGATCAACGCGAACGGATAGCGTTCGCTGGGTCTCTCATGGGCGGGGAGGTATTCGGCGGCTTTGATGATCGCCTTCGCGTCCGGGTTCAGGGCCCGGTATTCGGTGGGTTCGAGCGGAGCGCCGGTGACCAGGTCCTTGCCATAGGATTCGCAGTAGTCAGCGCTGGAGAAGAATTGACCGTCGGTGTAGAGACGTTCGGTGCCGCCTGGGTGCTCGGCGTTGCAGGGCCATTGGATTCCTGATCCGCCGCGCAGTCGGTCGTAGGTGATGCCGGTGTAGTCGCAGGGCCGCCCGGCCGAACATTTCTTCCACGCCTCGAATGCCGATTCGGCGTCGTGCCACGGCGGTAGCGGGTTGTCGTCCTTGTCACGGAAGTCCATCCGGCGGGCGTAATCGAGGAAGATTTCCAGGTCCGGTCGTGCGTCGCCAGGTGGTTCGACGGCTTTGTCGGACAGGTGCACGGTGCGATCTACGTTGGTGAACGTCCCTGTCTTTTCACCCCAGGTCGCTGCGGGAAGGACCACATCGGCCAGATCCGCAGTCTCCGTGCGGAAGATATCCTGCACGACGAGGAACAATCGGTCCTGGGACAGGATCGAGCGGATCCTCGCCAGTTCGGGCAGCGATACCGCAGGGTTCGTCGCGCTGGCCCACAGCATTTTCAGCGAGCCCTGCTCGGCGTACCGGAACATCTGCATGGCATGCGTCGGTGGGCCGTAGTGCGGGAGTTGCGCGGTGTCGATGTTCCACAACTGTGCCAGCTCGGCGATGTGAGAGTCGTTGGCCCAGTTGCGGAATCCTGCGAGGTCCCCATCGGCGCCGCATTCGCGGGTGTTCTGGGCCGTGGGTTGCCCGTTCATCTGCAGCACCCCGCACCCGGGCTTTCCGAGCATCCCCCGAATGAGGTGCAGGTTGTTGACTTGCACGGCAGCGGCGGTGGCCTGATGTGACTGGTAGAAACCCTGCAGCACCGTCGAGAGCAAACGGCCGGCGGTGCCGATGAGTCGCGCTGCCTCGCGCAGGTTCGCGGCGGGCACATCGCAGATCGCCGCCACCTTCTCCGGCGTGTAGGGGGCGAGTTGGGTGCGCAGTTCGTCGAACCCCACCGTGTGCTGCTCGATCCATTGCCGATCGATCCAGTCGTACTCGACGATCTCGTGGAGCAGACCGTTCATCAGCGCGACGTTCGTGCCCGGTAGCGGGGCGAGGTGAACCGCCGCATGTTCGGCGACCGGGGTCCGGCGGGGATCGACGCATACGATCGACGGTGGATTCGGTCCGGCGAGTCGATCGAGCATCCGTGACCACAGCACGCTCTGTGTTTCGGCGACGTTGTGCCCGAACAACGCGATGACGTCGGCGTGATCGACGTCGGTATAGGACGCGGGTTGCCCGTCGCAGCCGAAGGATTCCTTGAGCGCCTCGGCCGCGGTGGCTGTGCACAACCGGGTGTTGCCGTCGACGTGATTGGTGCCGATAGCCCCGTGCGCGATCACTCCGAGGGTGTAGTACTCCTCGAGAAACAACTGACCAGATGTGTAGAACCCGATCGCGCTCGGTCCCTGCTCCTGCAGAAGTTCCTTACTCCGCGCCACGATCGCATCCATCGCGGTGTCCCAATCGGTTTCCATGAGTTCGCCGTTCACGCGAATCAGCGGTCGAGTCAGACGATCCTGCGACCCGTTAGCTTGCCACCCGAAAAGATCCTTCGGCCCCAACCGGCCACGGTTGACGCGGTCGACGCCGCGGCCACGGACGCCGACGATCGCGCCGTCCTTCACCGCGATATCGAGCGCGTCTCCGTTGGAATGAAGTATCGACGCCGACTGCACCCACCGGTCCACCGAGTCCGGTTCGACGCCGCTGGTAAGAAACTGATCCACCCGCTGCGGCCATTGCTCCCCCGCAGCATAAGGGGTACGCGTACCCCAGGGTTGGGCGATCCGGTCCCGTGAAGCAGTCATCGACACACTCACCTTCCTGCGCAAAGACATCCAGCGATCTTCGAGAGGGTGCAACTTCCCTTCCCCTGGCCGTCGCGAGTGACACTCGCCCACCCCCTAATCCAACACGCAATGGTTGCGCCCGCGCAATGGTCCGGTGCAAAATTCGAGTATGAACGCGGTACAAGAGCACCACGAGGACAGACAACGATTCACGCAGCAGGTCGAAGCGGTGTTGTGGGCCTCGCGCGCACTCGTCGGCATCGCAGCCGCCTCGGTCGCCGAAGCCGAAGACCTCGTCACCGTGCCCCACCTGCGGATTCTGGTGATGGTCGACACCCGCGGACCCTTGAACCTCGGTGCGGTGGCCGCCGCACTGGAGGTGAACCCGTCAAATGCCTCCCGGGCCGTGGATCGGCTGATCAAAGCCGGTCTACTCGATCGCCGCGACGCACCGCAAGACCGACGGAACCTGACGTTGACGCTCACCCCCGCCGGCCAAGACCTGGTAAACCGGGTCAGCAACCACCGCAGGGAAGCAATATCCGCCGTCCTCGAACGGATGACACCCGACGACTGCGACGTACTGGCGGACGCACTACGCCGCTTCGCCGCAGCCGCAGGCGAACCGATCGACGGCGACGTACTCACCTTGCTGTGGCCACCCACGCACTGAACGGACTCGACATCGTCGAAATATCGGCACGCAATCGGCTGCCGAACAAAATTTTTTGGCGACGTGCACGCTTCTTCGACTGTTGCGGTTGAACTTTCACTATGTGGGTATCACTATTGTGCGGCGTTTTCGCGGGCGTGAGGTCGCCGTGCTGTTCCCACCACCCGACCGCCACGGGCCGGAAGGTGGCAGAAGAAAAGGTGCACCGTTGTCAGGTTCGGTGCGCTCCAGCTCACCGGCGCGCCGCATTCACACGCTTGCGCCGGTGAGCTCCCTGTTCTGCGAGTCAACCCACCCCACCTGCACAGTCCGCTACAGTTGCCTCTCCTATCACCATGCCCCCGACGCGGTGATGCGTACGACCCACCTGATCGATACCGACGATCGACCAGGTGGGTCACCGAGAGAGTAAAAGCCGTCATTTCGTAGCTCGTCCACTACGACTCGCGGCTTGCGTTGCATCAACGCCAAACCAGCGTTCTCCAGGCAGTATCTGCACATCGGCATCGCACACTTTTCCCAACTAGTAACGTACTGTCCTGTCTACCAACATTATTCGCTCCTGAGAGGCCATGATCTACTTGCCGCAGTGCGGTGCCGACATACCCCGCTAGGGATCGTCGACACGATCTGTCCGCACACCGACTGGCAACACCGGCAAATCCAGTGCGGTCCGCAACAATTCACTGAAACGGTCTGCGGAGGGCGTTGTAGTGGCGGTACACCGAGTTGAGGTGTTCTTACACCGGATTCTCCTGCGCCAAGGCCCGATCACTTTTTGCGCCAACTCGATCGATTCCCGCTTTTACGAGCGCCAATATGGCGCGCTCTGCAACATCGCTGCTACGAACACTTAGTTGGTCGATCTGGACGGAACTTTAGGATCCGGGATATTTTCATCGGAGATACGCTTGCAGACTGGTTGGAATGCCCCGCCGGCAGCGCTACCTTCCCAGAGCGCTCGTTGCGAGAAACCGATTTGTACGTCACTGTGGAAACAGCGCTCGTAGTTTGAGCCCTTCCCTCCGGTTCGGAAACTGCGCCAACCCCGAGTCGCTGGGCCACCCTTTTCCGTGACGACATTCCTGATAGCGTCCGCTGTGCCATGCCAAACATCATCGTCGTGTTCGTGAAATGCCCACGGGGTGACCATTTTTCAAGCTACGAAAGTCGTGCTGTAGAATGTGGAACCGAGCACGGTTGAGTACCCAGCCGTTGAAAGCGAGCACGGCTCTGCGTGTTACTTCCGTGCCGCACTCTGACGCACATCGTCGTGAGGAATTCAGATGATCGTTTCGACAAAAACTAGTACCGCAACTGTTACAAGCTTTGGTCGGGTACCCGAATGTTCGTCCGATACTCCATCCGAAGTACCGAACCGTTCGGACGCGACGTTCGATCTTCTACCCGAAATCGGCGGGATCGCCGTACTCTGTGCTCGCGGCAAAATTGACGCTGTGGGTTACTCCGCATTGTGTGCACATTTGGAAGACATCGTCGCCGAAGCTCGAAATTTCGTGGTCGATTTAACCCAGTCCCACTTTCCTGCCGCTGGGGTTCCCATCCTGAATACCCTGGCCGCGCGCACAAAAAGACTCCACATCACCTGGGCATTAGCGGCCGATGACCCCACGCTACGAGTACTCGAAGCATGCCGATTAGACACCGCGATCAGTACCTTCAGCTCCCTATCGGACGCAGTGGCCTTTCTATCCAACACCGTCGTCGAGAGAACCCCGGCATGAACAATATTGGCGTAGATGACGAGAGTCGTTCGAACTTCGTCGTGGTTGCCAATCGGCTTCCGGTAGATCTCGAGCACCTACCAGATGGCACGACAGCGTGGAAACGCAGCCCTGGAGGATTGGTGACAGCTCTCGAACCGATACTACGATCCAAAAGTGGCGCGTGGGTAGGCTGGCCCGGGGTCTCGGACGAGCGCGTTGAACCGTTCACTGACAACGGCCTGACACTGTGTCCGATCGAGTTGTCAGCGACTGACATCGTGGAGTACTACGAAGGTTTTTCCAATGACACCCTGTGGCCGCTGTATCACGACGTGTCGGTGCCGCCGACTTTCGAGCGATCATGGTGGCACACCTATTGCGCTGTCAACCGCCGGTTTGCAGAGGAGGCTGCGCGATGTGCGGCACCGGAAGCGACAGTGTGGGTACAGGACTACCAACTGCAACTCGTACCCAAGATGTTGCGCGAACTACGTCCCGATCTGACGATCGGATTCTTCTTACATATCCCCTTTCCACCGGTGGAATTGTTCATGCAGCTGCCGTGGCGGCGGGAAATTGTCGAAGGCATGCTGGGCGCTGATCTCATCGGATTTCATCTGCCTGGCGGCGCCGACAACTTCCTCTTTTTGGCACGTCGCCTTCTCGAGCTGGAGACAACGAATACTAGCGTGGGGGTGAGAGGCGCACTGGGGCAGGTGAGATTCAACGAACGGACCGTCCAGGTGGGAGCTTTTCCCATCTCCGTGGATTCCCTGGCCCTCGAAGCAATGGCCAAAGGAAGCGCAATAGCCGCTCGTGCCAAGGAAATTCGGAGAGAATTAGGAAATCCCGAAAAAATTTTGCTGGGAGTCGACAGACTGGACTACACCAAAGGCATCGACCTTCGACTCACCGCCGTCAAGGAACTACTCGACGAAGGTCGCCTCGACGCAGCGCGTACCGTCATGGTTCAGCTGGCCACGCCCAGCCGTGAACGCGTGCAGCACTACATCGACCTTCGTAGCGTCATCGAGGAACAGGTGGGGCACATCAACGGGGACCACGGCCAGATCGGACACCCGATAGTGCACTACCTGTATCAACCTGTCGCCCGCGATGAGTTGGTCGCCCTCTTTGTAGCGGCCGACGTCATGCTTGTCACACCGATGCGAGACGGAATGAACTTGGTTGCAAAAGAATACGTCGCGTGCCGTGGGGATCTTGGCGGCGCCCTTGTGTTGAGTGAATTCACCGGAGCCGCAATGGAGTTACGGCAAGCCTACCTGGTGAACCCCCATGACCTCGATGGGGTGAAGAACGTGATCATGACTGCACTTGAACAAGACTCGGCATCAGGCCGTCGTCGCATGACTGCTTTGCATCACCAAGTTCTGACACACGACGTTCACAAGTGGGCGGAGTCATTTCTCGCCGCGCTCACCTCCGGCAACGACCCCCAATCCGATACGTCCGACAACGAGCCGGACCTCGTGCACAACACCTGACGAAAAGCACTGCGCCGCTACGCAAACGGCGTTGAGAACGAAACGGTGGATGATGTAATCGTGCACGTAAGCTCGCAACCTTCGAGCGAAGTGAGTCGCACCGGAGTTTCCGGAGACTTTATGTGCCCGAGTTTGATGGTTGCGATATTTGACTTCAAGTGAGATATGTGATAAGTGGCGCCCCCCGAAGCCGGCATTGGCCAACACCCGCCTTGATCGTGAGCGTGTGTCACCTGGCGGGGTTCAGGTTTCCGTCTTCGGGTATGCCAGTCTTGCGGCATTTTCCTGGGCAGAAGGGTGCCGCACATGACCCGCCAACCGACCGCCACGGCCGGAAGGTGGCAGAAGGAGAAGGCGCACCGTGATCTGAGTTCGGTGCGCTCCGCTGACCGGCGCTCCGCATTCACACGCCCCCGCGCTGGTGAGCTTTCTTTTGACGCGGCCGAAGGCTCCTCAACAACTAGGTTTCAAGGGATTATGTATTCCCCAGTTCAAGGGACTCGACGGACTTCGAGATATTCGTCTACATCGTGCGTGGTTGCGCTCCCACACCAGCGCAGCAGAACACCCGGCGATTTGAGCAATGGAGCGAACATGGCACACGACGTGGAAAAGCGATGGAACAACAGAGCGACCTCACGCGCAGCCCTGATCCACGTAGGCGCAACCATCGCCTGCGCATCACTTGCCGTGGCGCTTGCACTCATCTGGATGGCCAACCGACAGACACCCTGCCACCTTGACGCTTTTTCGGCATGCACGGATGCGGAAAGATATGTTCTGGTACTTGCCCCGGCGGCTATCTTGCTGGTCGGCGGACTCTGGGCGCTGTTCCGCGCCTATCGAGCGTGGAAAAACCAGTTTTCTTGGCCGATTTGGCAAGGCACAGGGTGGTCGCTCCTCATCCTCATGACGATTTACCTGGTTGCATCCACACGGTTGCTCGTTACCGGCTGACCTCGTTCGCGTCGCCTAGCGGTACTTACCGCGGCTTGGTGCGAAAACGGAGGCTGTAGTGATTCAAGGTCGCCGGCACGGCAGAGTCCGGGGCGATATTCGGGATCGAATCCAACTCAAAGGCGTTTCCACGTAGCAGGTTCGACAGAGCTGTCGTAGCGACGAAGAGAACCAGATTCTGCCCAGGACACACCGCTGGTCCCGCGCTGAACGGCATGAAAGCCTGAGTGTCCGCTCGGCCGTCAAGCCAGGCTTCGGGTGTGAATGTATCAGCGAACGGCACACTATCTGGATCTCGATGAAAGGCCGCGGACAAGATCATGAACGCGCTGTCGGACGGAATCTCGGCGACACCGTTTTCACTCGGCCAAGCAGTCGCGGCCGTGGAATCACGCAGAATGACCGGGGTGGTGGGCCACAGTCGTGCCGATTCGAGAAGACAGGCCCGAAGATAAGGGTACCGACCGGGATTTCGTGGATCGGTATCACCAATTTCTTCTAGTGCACGAAGTAGGTGATGAGGGTGTGTGGCGAGTAGTGCCAGCGCCCGGATAGTGACGATGCCTGCCGCGTCGAATGCGAACAGCCAATGCGGCACCTGCCCAATCGGATCGACGGACGGTTCTGCGTGTGTCCGATTGACCGCCGCTATCAAGCTGGGCATCTCGGCACTTGCTGCGTAACGGTACAAGTTCTCTACGAACCGATCCCGCAAGCCGCGGCGATGCGGAAGAAGATACGACCAGTTACCCTCCGACCGCAGCGTCCACAGCTGATCGGTGACCGAGTTGTCTTCACAGGCCGACGCTCCGAGTACGAGCGATCGAACCAGGTTCCACCACGCCGGCAGAAAACTGCTCGCGTCGAGATATCCACGAGTCGTTGCGAGAGCGTTGAGTTGGGTCATCTCCGAGACCACGATCTCGGTCATCGGTCCGGCGAGGTAGTGAAGCGGTTCGCTGGTGTCGAGGACCGCCTCGTTGAACGCTCGACGAGCTGTGCGCACCCGACCGCGAGAGATCAGAACCCCATGAGGTTGAAACGAACTCAGAGCCGCGATCTTTTCGCGGTTGGCCGGAGTAAAAGGATCCGGTGTTTCGGCGAGGACACGTATTGCGTCTCTGCGGTCGAGGATCACCACTACTCGGCGGCCGGGGAGGTCGAGCAACAGCGGACCACGGCCGAATTCCTTGCGAAGCTGCGATATGAGCGCAGGGGTAGAAGCGTCGGCTTGCATTTTCTCCAACAACGGCAGTGTCGTGCGACGACGTGCAATTGCGCCGGCAATGACAGATGGTCCGGCGAGTTGGGCCAAAAGGCGAACGGCCCGTACACCCGTCACTCGCAGAATCGCCGTGGTCGATGTTGATGTCGGAACTGCACTCGTTGTCATGGTTGGTTACCTACCCGACGACGCAATTGCCAAACGTGTAGCGCCCGTCACTGACTGAGAAGCCGGAAAACCCGTTGCACTACAAAGCTTTCTGCGTGTACAACACTACGCACGCCGACGCATATCGTGCTGGTCACCTAGGGACAGCCTTGATCATGCGAATGACCGCTTTTTCGATCACAGTGCGCGACTGAGCCGGATCCGTCAACTTCTCTGCACGGCCCACAGCGCGAGAAATCGTCACTCCAGCCCCGTAAGCCTCGACGACACGAGGATCGACATAGGATTTTCTGGCCATGATCGGCGTATTCCCCAGTGCCGTCGACACCTCGTTCATGACCGCCGAAACAGCTTGTGCTCGTTTACGTTCGGATCGGGGGATATCTTGGTCGACAAAAGCGACAGCGGCCAGAACCGTTGCATTCCACGTCCGCAAGTCTTTCACCGAGTAGCGCTCCCCCCACGAGCGATTTGAAACGAGCATTGATGTCCTCGGCAGTAATGGGCTCGAGTGAGTCCCCTCGCGATAGACAAGCAATCGCCCCGATTGATCGACATTTTTCTGCAGGGAGCGCAATGCCCGCACAAGTGAGGCATCGGTGATCACCAGGGTTCTGCGAATCCCACTTTTTGCCGGAAAATCGAACGCAATGGTCTCCTTCGAAAATTGCACGTGCTCACGCAAAAGTGTTGCTACGCCGTAAGAACCATTCGCCTCGACGTACTCTTCATTGCCGACGCGATACACTCCACGATCGAGGAGTCAGAGCGCTGCGGCCTCGGCACGTTCTCGGCGACCACCCCGTGCCCGCAAGTCTCTGTCGATCGCGCGACGAAAACCGGGCATGAGACTTCCCAAGCGGAGCGCCCGATCATACTTTTCTTCGTCGCGCGCTATCCGCCATTGCGGGTGGTAAATGCACTGCTGCTTGGCCGGCTGCGTCGATCCCCACTGCTTGGATGTGGCCATTGGAGTAGGGGCAGATCCACACCGAACGCCAGGCCGGTGGGACGACAAGACTTCGTATGCGTGACTGTGTCGCGTCGTCGACCGGCGAGCCCTGTGCATCACAATACGAGAAACCCTTTCCTCTACGCATTTTTGCTAACCCCGGGCCGTCCGGCGTACTGCGACGTAATCGCATGGGCACACTCCGCTTGAAACTGCTGTGTTCGCTGCGTTTCCCGCCAGCATTTCGGATAAACATTGCGGGACTGCACGAATTGGTACCGGCGTTCTGCGAGATAGACTGTGCAGCTACCAATGGTTCGCCGAGCCATGAACGGGTACTCGATGGCGGTGAGGCTTGGAGTGCTCGACATCGGGTCGAACTCCGCGCAGCTGCAGATCGTCGAGGCAACTGTCGGTGCGCCGCCGCTACCGTTGCATGCGATCAAGACCGCCACACGACTGGCTGAGTCGATTGGCACCGATCAACACCTCGAAGAAGCGGGGATTGACAGAGTCTGTCGTGCCGTGACACAGATTTTGGACGACGCGCACCGGTACGAGGTGGATCAGATCTATCTGTTCGTCACCGCCGCGATCCGGGACGCCCTCAACCGCGACGCAGTACTCGACCGCATAGCCGCCGAATGCGGTCTGCGCCCGCAATACCTCACGGGCCTGCAGGAGGCACGGTTGACCTATCTCGCTGTCCATCGCTGGTACGGATGGTGCGCGGGAAGACTGCTCGACATCGACATCGGAGGGGGATCGATGGAGATCGCCCTCGGACGCGATGCCACACCGGAACTGGCAGTGTCACTCCCGCTGGGAGCCGGTCGACTCACCCGAGGATTCTTCGAAGTCGATCCGCCGACCGGCAAGCAGATCAAGGAGTTGCGCCGGCATGTGCGAGCTACCCTGCGCGAGACAGCAGATCGATTGCGGTGGGAAAGAAAACCGCAACTGGTGGTGGCCACATCGAAAACCTTCAAACAGTTGGCTCGGCTCGCCGGGGCACCGCCGCAACGCAAAGGTCCCTTCGTACGACGTACACTCGCACGTCGAGATGTTCACGCGTGGGTGCCAAGACTCGCAGAAATGACCGCGCAGCGCCGCGCAGCGCTGCGCGGTATCTCGCGGCCACGAGCGGCTCAGATACTCGCCGGCGCAATCGTGGCCGAGGAGACGATGCTCGCACTCGACGTCGACGAGGTGGATGTAAGCCCATGGGCGCTACGAGAAGGAGTGATGCTGCAACATCTCTCGGCAGTGAACGCCCCGGAGAACAACCTGCCCCTGCAACCACTGACCCCGCAGCTACCAGATACCGGAGCTACGATCTCTGCTTTGCCGTCGGCCCCGCTTGCCCGAACGCCTTCGCCCCGGCGCTGACCAGCACCAATAATCCGCGTCCGGTGGGAGACGTAGAGTCACAGAAAGAGATCAAAGGAGGCGATGACATTGAGCGCACAGTTCCACGACAAGGCGAAAACCGATCCAGATAACGAACCGCCGTCACATGATCCTGCTGACGAACATTCCTCCCGCGAGGTAGCCGCCCCAACTCAACGCGACCGCGAACTGTCTGCATTGGTCGATGGCCTCGAAGAACGCATCGCCGCCGAGCACGAGGCAGCGGAAGCGCCGGGCAACGCAGCCGAACGAGCTGATACCCCGCCGAGGGAACCCGATGACAAGGCACCGGACTGATTCCGCAACAACATGTTTCCCTCCCTCCACCGGAGAGAGGACGAGCCGGGAGGTCTATCCCACGATGCCAACAACAACGATCGACGGACACCGACTGAATCTCACGCATCTCGACAAGGTGCTCTACCCCGATACCGGGACGAGCAAGGGTGACGTCATCGAGTACCTGAAGAACATCACACCGGCGATGATGCCGCACCTCTCGCACCGTCCCGTAACGAGGAAACGCTGGCCGGACGGTGTCGACGCTCATTTTTTCTTCGAACGCCAGGCACCTGAGTCGATACCGAAATGGGTTCCGCAGCTGTCCATTCAGCACAAGGACCGCACCATCGACTACCCCCTGATCGACTCCCCCGCCGGCCTCGTCTTGATGGGACAACTGGCCGCACTGGAATTGCATGTACCGCAATGGACAATCGTCGATGGCAAGCCAGGCCCGACCACCAGGTTGGTCTTCGATCTCGACCCGGGCGACGGCGCCGGACTGCACGACTGCGCCCGCGTCGCATTGGCCGTGCAAGAACAACTTACGGCGGCAGGACTGTCCTCGTATCCAGTGACCAGCGGCAGCAAAGGCATTCACGTGTACGCCGAACTGACCACGACTCTCGACTCAGAGCCTTCACAGTTCGCCCGGAAGATCGCAAAGCAACTCGCGAAGGACTGGCCAGAACTGGTGACGGCAACGATGGCGAAGACTGCACGTGCCGGCAAGGTATTTGTCGATTGGAGTCAGAACAACGCTGCCAAGACGACCGTGGCGCCGTACTCGCTGCGAGGCCGCGCCGAACCGACTGTCGCGGCGCCCCGGGAATGGTCCGAACTCGAGCAGACAAGTCTGCGGCAGTTGCATTTCGACGAGGTACTCGAACGCTATCGAAGCGACGGGGATCTGTTATCGACGTCGTTGGACTCGCTCCGCACTTATCGATCCAAACGACATCACGGCAAGACACCCGAGCCGATTCCCGAACCTTCCACCGCCACAAAAGCTTCGAATCCCGATGGAGACCTGAGCTTCGTCATCCAGGAACATCACGCCACCAACCTGCATTGGGACTTTCGGCTCGAACATGACGGGGTTCTCGTCTCGTGGGCTGTACCGAAGGGAGTCCCCGCCAAACCGGGACCGAATCGTCTCGCCGTTCAAACCGAAGATCACCCACTCGACTACCGAACCTTCTCCGGATCCATTCCCAAGAACCAATACGGAGGTGGACGCGTCGAGATTTTCGATTCCGGAAGTTACCTACCGATCAAGTGGGAAGCCGAGAAAATCGTCTTCGAACTCCACGGCGATCGGATACGCGGACAGTACGCACTGATACACACGAAGACCGATCAGTGGTTGATGCACAGGATCAAGAAGGCAGACGAACGACCGATTCCGTCGAGCAACGGCGGCCAGACATCGCAACCGACATCGAAGAACATCGCACCGCCCCGAGATGTGAAGCCGATGCTCGCCACCCTACGACCCGCTGAATATCTCCAATCCATGCCCGAAAACGAGTGGTCCTTCGAGGGCAAATGGGACGGGATTCGGGCCGTCGGCGAAGTGCTCGACGGAAAATTGCAACTTCACAGCCGTTCAGGCCTCGACCTCACATCCACCTACCCCGACCTCGCATGGATCGGCCCGGCGCTCGAGGGACACACAGCCGTCCTCGATGGTGAGATCGCCACCCTCGACGCCCACGACGTCACAAGTTTCGCCGCTCTGCAAAATCGACTCGGTCTGAGACGAACGGCCGACATAGAACGAGCAGCAAAAAAGTACCCCGCCGAGTTCTTCGTCTTCGACATCCTGTTCCTCGACGGAACGTCATTGATGAAAAAGAAATACGTCGACCGCCGCCGCGTGCTGGACCAACTTGCCGCCGCGTGCGACGGGCTCACCGTGCCTGCTCGTCTGAGCGGCGACGGCGAACACGCCCTGGGCGAGAGCCGCCGCCGGGGCTGGGAGGGCATAGTCGCCAAACGCAACGATTCCCCGTACCTGTCCGGTCAGCGCGGACGGACCTGGATCAAGGTCAAGAACCAGCGCACACAGGAAGTCATCGTCGGCGGCTACCGCCAAGGAAAAGGCTCACGAGCCGACAATCTCGGCTCATTGCTGTTGGGGGTTCCCGACGAGAACGGCCTGCGATACATCGGTCGGGTTGGAACCGGATTCACCGAATCGACGCTCGAGACGTTGAGCAGGAAACTGCACAGCCTTGCCCGCAAAACCAGCCCCTTCTCCGCCGAATTGAAACCCGCCGAACGCAAGGACGCAGTGTGGGTAACGCCGCAACTGGTCGGCGAGATCGCGTTCACCGAATGGACGACAGCAGGACTCGTCAGACACCCGGCGTGGCGAGGTCTGCGCCCGGACAAGAAACCTGACGAGGTACAGATCGAATAGTCGAACGTACTCAAGACAACAGAGAGGAATAACTGCCATGCCCCGCAAGGGATCCGATCCCCATCTCAAAGACCAAGAACTCTACGAGGATCTACGCGAAAAGGGTGACTCCAAGGAAAAAGCAGCCCGTATCTCGAACGCCGCAGCCAATCGCGGACGCAAGAACGTCAGCCAAAAGGGTGGCCAGGGAGAGTCGTACGAAGATCGCACTGTGGCGGAACTGAAGAAACGCGCCAAGGAAATCGGCCTCACCGGATACTCCTCGATGAAGAAGAGTGAATTGATCGATTCGCTTCGTAATCATTGAAACTCGATT
This sequence comes from Rhodococcus sp. 24CO, assembly GCF_050586165.1. Classification (NCBI taxonomy): domain Bacteria; kingdom Bacillati; phylum Actinomycetota; class Actinomycetes; order Mycobacteriales; family Nocardiaceae; genus Rhodococcus; species Rhodococcus sp. 24CO. The sequence goes on from NZ_JAZFNF010000020.1 coordinate 31,631, forward strand.
GATCTCGCATCGACTCTGGCTGCACAGATCCAGAACCGTTCTCTCCTGACGGCGCCGTAGCAGCCCGTACGGCCCCCAGCGGCAGTCCCCACCAATTTGAGGAGCAGTGCGCCGAGTACGCGAGATCTGCGAGTATCGGCGTCCAGAATTTAGACAAGCGAGTGAATGATTATGGCCGACAGAGAATCCGGACCCGCAGAGGGGGCATGGCTGCCACCGGACTTCCCGAGCTCGATGTCGCGCGGGCCGTGAAGTATTGCGCCAGTCGAGTGCCGGAACAGTATCGGCATGAGATCCGGGCGAATGTGACATCGCGCCCCGCCATGTGACGACTTGCGAATGCCGGCCGCCGTGGCGGGAGGACTTCGGCCCGAAGTGGACGCGATTTCCGACCGCTCGCCTGTATTACACGAAGAAAACGGGTTGTGGGTGTTGTATTGGCGGGATCGGCATCTCAAATTTCATTGCTACCAGTTTGTGGATCCGAGCCTTCATATTCAGGATTTACTCGATCACATCGAAAATGGTGGCGATCCGATCTTCTGGGGTTGATTCGTTATCGTCGGTGACGCGTTGACCTGTTGAGACCAAGGCCGAATGAGAGAAGACACCAAGTAGCGCATACCTATGCACGAGGGCCGCTTTCTCCTTCTATACGAGTAGGCCACCTAATTGTATGAGGTACGGACGTTAGTTACGCGGTGCCGGCGGTAAGCGGCAGGCGGTCGTCCTCCGCGTGCTGAATGCGGT
>NZ_JAZFNF010000021.1:0-27527 GCF_050586165.1 Rhodococcus sp. 24CO
CACGTTCGCCGATCGTTGGCCGGGATCGGAAACATACTGATGGAAATCCGCCGAAACACCGTTAGCGAGATAGACCCGGACGGCGGCGGAGGCAGATCTGCATCAGGTATCGACGGCGGCGAGGGCAGCTTCTCCCTTGGAACCCTCGGTAATATTGCCCTCTTTTTCAGGAAGGTCCGTTGATCTCTAGGCGGTGGACGCAGACCCGCTAGCGAAAATGTCCGCGAGTCGGTCGAGGACATCGCCGAACAGTCCCCCGCTGTCACCGGTCACGGGCGTGAGGACGTCGATGTTGCCGCTGAGGTAAAAGTCCTGCCATGCATCCCCGGTCAAACCGAAGCCTTCGGAGGTGACGTTGAGGTGCAGCTTCTGATTAGGCCGTGACGGCGTTCCGAATCCGGGGACATTGAACTCGGTGATGGTGAAGTCTCCTGATCCGCGGGAGGGAATCTTCCCTTTGACCGTGGATCCGCTGCGGGTGGTAAAGATCAGTTCGGTTCCCTCGGGAATGCCGCCGTAGTAGAGGTTGCCGGGGACGTCGTTGAACCCGGCCGTGTGCCCGGCGTCGTAGTAGCCGTTTTTCCCACACCGGGAGCCTTCTCTGCTGAAGATGTTGTACGCGTAGCAGTTGTCCTTTGAGCGGTCGCCCTTATTGTCGAGCAGGCGCACGTGAATGTTGAAGGATTTGCTCACGGCGGTCGATTGAATCGGTTCAGCGGCCGCAATCGCAGTGGGGGCCACGATGGCGTTGGTTATCGCTGCTGCGACGACAGCTAGGACGAGGAAGATTCGGAAACGAGGAATCATGAAGGTTCCTTAGATGCAGGGACGTCCGGCGAGGACGCGCTGTGAAAGTGGGCCGGAAAGCCATACTTATCGGCTGCTGTAATTTTTTTGCACATTCGGCATCCGAATACGTGAGGAGTTGCCGGGACGGCGACCTACCTCTGGTTGATGCACATGCAAAAAAATTGCATTCATTGACTAACTTCCGCAGTAGCCCGACTACCGTCGCCGCCCCCATTCGTTCGAGGAGCTATCGCGTTGCTGCGTCGCACTGACACACCCCGCCGCCTTCTGTTTCTGGTCGCGGTCTCGACCGCGCTCACCGTGCTGGCCGCAGGTACTGCCTCTGCGCAACCGCTTCGGATCCCGTTGCCGGACAACGGTTCATCCGGAACCGGTTCGTCCGACAGCGTCGGTTCGTCCGGCAGCGTCGGTTCGTCTGGCAGCGTCGGTTCCGGCGGCGTCGGGTCCTCCGGGTCGGCGGACCCCTCGGCACCTGGCTCGAGTTTGCACTTGCTTTCGCCCAATGCAGGTGAACCCGTCCTCGGCGTACCGATCGAGACTCTGGCCGACAATCCGGCGGGGTTCATCACCGTCGACGGTGTCGTGGTGCCCCAGGTCTCCGATACCCAAAACCTCCTGATCGCCGTCGTCGACGCCAAGACCCGTGCAGTACGGCAATACGGAACCCAACCGAACAACCCGGACGGACTGTCGACGTTCAACACAATCGTCAACAGCTACATCAACACAGCCGACACAATCGTTGTCATCAGTGGAATGAACGGCATCCGCAACGCCAGTAGAGAGCCGTGGGTCGCCCGGCTGGCAAGCTCCGTCGGTGCTTCGTTCTCACGCAGCGATCTCGACAGGATGGAAGTCGGGGCCCCGTTCTCGATTGTCGGAAAGGCCGGGGCGCCGACAGGGGTCGCCTACACACGGGTAGGAACCACCGTCGGTGACCGAGCAGGCGGAGACATCACAGGTCTACTGCGGTGGAACTCCCGTCTCGCGCGGTACGACTTCACGCCTCCCCCGTCGTTGGCCTACTCGACTCGGACAGAAGGCGAGACGGGCAACAACTCGGTGACGATAACGATCGGCGACGCCACGTACACCTCCCGCCCCTCCGGAACCGATGGTTTCGTCATCTGGGGCTTCGAACCGCACACCTTGCTCCCTGCCTACGACGCCACAGTTGTCACATCTAATCCTGGCGGGGGTCGTGACCTCAGCGCCAAGCTGGTCGAGGTAGCAGGTCGAGTCGACGACGCCGGCCGGCCATATGTGGTCGTCGTACAAAGTTTCGGAGGCCCCAAGCCTGCGCGCGACTGGCAGGACGGGGCCGACGCCCTGGTTCGCCTCGGGGGGTCGCGGCTCAGCCTTCTGAGCCTCGACGGCACCAGCGACTACACCTTGGTGGGCGGGAAAAACGTGGGCTCGGCGGCAGTGGAGATGGGGGCCCTGCTCGGGCGACCCGGACCTGCAACGGGTTTCCTTGGCCGCAGCCACGACTTCGGGTATCTCCCTGAAATTTCCGGGCCGCTCGGAACGATCGATACCCGACAAAGCGCCATCATGTATCAGCCGTCGTACACCGGCGGAACCCCACAGGAACCGACGTTTCCGCGGATCAGCACCACCGCGGAAACCTACATCGGTGTGCAGGCACGAATCCCCGGGTGCACACCTGCAACCGCTACCTGCAACATTCGAGAGAAATTCCGGACGAACTACAACGCGGACTGGGCGACGTTCGCCCGGAACCTCGCCGGTCAGATCGTACGACCGACAGACGCAGCGTTCACCCCGGCCGAATTCGACACTGCGCTGGCGCAACTTCGAAAAGAAGTCGACTATTTCAACTCGGTCAAGACCTACTACGACAACACCCAGAAGGCGATGGGCCTGATTCGCGGCGACTCAGCGCTCAGCGCGAAGAGCATCGGTGATGCCATGGTGCGCGATGTCGCTCCGCCCCCTGCGAACACAGTCCTGCAGGACGGGTTCAAAGTGCTCAGCAGCGTGATGGGCGTAGTGGGGCTAGTCGCACCAGCCCTGAAAGCGGTCTGGGGTCCGATCAGCGCGATCTACGGTCTCACCTCAACGATTGCCGGGTTGACGAGTGGGGAGGCGCTGGCCAACCCGACCCAAGTCAGGGCCGACCAGCTGTCCCAGCAAGTCCAGGACAACCTGACCGCCGCCACCTACGGGTTCACCTCCATCTCCCTGGTCATGGTCTCCGACTTCCAGAAACTCGAAGCCGCGTACAACGAGATCGACAGCGAACGATGGAAAGCACCTATCGAACCCGACGCGCTGCTCCAGAGCCTGGAAAAGGGCATCAAAACATGGTTCGCCACGAACCTGACGCCGGTGGCGTACCCATGGCTGGTACGAGGCACCCCGCCGACGCTCGGGCCGACAAACGCCAACGGACTGAGTTGCGGATACGGCGGGGGCCTGGACTACTACCCGTGGAGCAACATGCCCGCCAATGCGCAGATGGCTGCTACCTGGAGCTTCGCTGACGAGAGCAACCCTGCCCGCTGGAACATGTTCATCACCAGACAACGACCGGAAATGGGCCAGAGAAACCAAGATGCCAACTCGATGTCACAGGCGTTGGCGAACACGCTCTTCGGTCAAGGACAGTCTCAACTGGGAATCAACCTGTACGACCTGATGAGCCCGCGTTATTTCGGACCCGAGATGCACCAGGCAAACCACCGCATCCCGGAGACGTGTGATCTGTACTGACAACAGACAGTCGCTGTGGCGCCGAGTTGCTCGGCTCGGACGGAGCGCATCGGTTTCTGCGACGTGTACGGGTGGACCATGAGTGCGGCCGATCCACCCTCGACCTCTACAACCGTTACGCGGCAACAAATTCGGATCCGGTGCTGGGCAAGATGGCGGAATGGGTCAAGCCCATCGGCACCCTGATAGCCGCAATCGATTCGCGTGAGCGCACGGTGGCTTCATTCTCTGCGGTTAAACGACGAACGTCGCCTCCGAAGTTCTGCACGTTTCCGGCTAGCCCAACTCCAGGCTGTTCGCCGACGGCAGCTGCACATTTGGTGTCTTTGCAGGCGGATACGCCAGAGGAACGAGCTTCAGCGGCAGCTTCTTCAACCCCAGCCGAGGGATCCAGTGCCACACGCTGACATGAACGTGCGCCGTATATGCAAAATAGTTGCACTCTTCGGCGACACTGAAAGTCGTTCCGGGGCGGCAATTTCGCTTCTTCCGCACTGACTGCACCGTATTAGCTTCCTACCCGACGAAGTGGACTCGATCGATGCCTACCCCTGCGCGCAAAGCCACCGACTCGCGCCGCCTACGCAGGTCGACGACTGCAATTGCAGTTCTACTCGCGCTGAGCGGATGCGCAGCCACCGACGATAGCCGCGATGGACTTCAACCGGTACCGACCCGGACGGCTCCAGCCTCCACGGCCACTCAAGCATCGCAACCAGAGGCGAGCGACGTAGTCACGGTTACCGATTTCACCGTCCTCCCGACGTTCGGTTGCCTGAAGGTTGTACCGGCCCGATCGATCGTGACGTTGGGCTGGAGCGCGTCGTCGGCCACCGAGGTATCGCTCTCACTCGACGGACAAGTGCTACCGATCGGCATCCAGAATGAACTGCCATATCAAGTCCCGGCCGGAGGCCCCACCGGAATCGGTGCTGCCGTCATATTCGCCTGTGACGGCCAGACCCAACATACGATCGATGTCACCTGGACCGGACACCCGCTTGCGACAACAACCCGCACCGTCACCATCGTCAAGGAGCCAGGCAATGGCTAAAGCCAGACTTCTCACCGACCCGATCACCCGACGGCGTTTCTTCACTGGAGCGGCCACGCTCGCCGGACTACCACTGCTCTCGACGCCCATGCTGACCGCCTGCGCAACCCGCAGCGATGCAGCACGCGACTCGACATGGTTCGAACCCAGCGTGCGAATGAGCGAAAACGGTTTACTCCGAACACAACTGCGGGTCGCCGACGGGGACGTCGCACTGGGTGGCGGCCGCGTCCGAGCCGTGACCTACGAAGACACCTACCCAGGCCCGACACTGGACGTACGAACGGGAGACCGCATCGAGGTGTCGCTGATCAACGACATCGCCGAACCAACAAATCTTCACACCCACGGCTGGCATGTCTCCCCCCGGCAACCGAGTGATGACGTACTGATGGCCGTGGAACCGGGCACGACATTCGACTACGCATACGATCTGCCCGCAAACCATTCCTCCGGCACCTACTGGTATCACTCACATCAGCACACCCTCAGCGACACACAGGTATTCGGCGGACTGTTCGGAGCCCTGATCGTTCGCGGAGAACTCGACGACCTACCCGGAGTCCACGGACGACCAGAGCGTCTACTCGTGCTGAGTCAGACGGAAATCGCCGACGGCGAGATGGTCCCCGGCGACAAAAGCTCGAACAACCTGCAGCAAACCCTCGTCAACGGAACTTTCCAACCGACGACCGAGATCGCACCGGGAGAAATCCAGCGCTGGCGCATCATCAACGCCAGCTCACTTTTCCTGCGGCTCCAACTCGACGAACACCCCATGCATATCATCGCCATCGACGGCGACGCCCTCACCTCTGTCGCGGCACGCGACATCGTCGAAATCGTGCCCGGAGGGCGAGTCGATGCGCTGATCGAAGGTGCCAATACTGGTACATACCAACTACGCTCGCTCAGTTGGGAGGAATACGGACCCTTCTACTCGTCGATGGTCCCGGCACCGATGCCGTTGCTGAATCTGGTCGCCCGAGGCAACCTGCAGAACCCGGACCCTCTACCCGACACGCTGCTCCCCTTCGACGACCTACGAGACGCCGTCATCGACCGCAGACGCGAATTCGTCTTCGAAGAGATGGAACCGCGAGGCACCGGCGACATCGAGCACTTCATGTACTACATCAACGGCACCATCTTCGACCACCACGTGGTGAACGAAACTATGACGCTCGGAGACACCGAAGAGTGGCACTTCATCAACCGCACCTACGAGCCGCACCCGGTACACATCCATGTCAACGACTTTCAAGTCGTAGCAGTCAACGGTGAACCCGTCGACGAGCAGCACTTCCGGGACACCGCAATGCTTCCCCCGTTCGGCACCCTCACTATCCGACACCGGTTCGAAGACTTCACCGGCCAATTCGTCATGCACTGTCACATCCTCTTCCACGAAGACCACGGCATGATGCAGCTTCTCGAAGTGGTCGACAAGCAATGACGTCGCAAAAGCAGCGACGCTCAACGAGCCGCGCACAGACGGCACTTCAGATCCTGGCCGGCCTGCCTCTCGGTCTGATCACTGCCTGGGGATTGTTGCAAGCACTCCCCCTTCGATCCGGTGTCGCTGTGTGTATAGTCTCCGCAACGATCACTCTGGCGGCGGCTTGTGTTGTTGGCGCGCGTTTTCGCGCTGCTCGGCCCGGCGCGTACAGTTTCGCCGTCTCCGCGACAGTGCTCAATGCACTTGTCGCAGTAGTTGTTGCGCTCTAATGCCACAGCCACCGCTACGCGCGTCTTCGGCCCGTTCGTTTCCTTGTCATGCAGGTGACGTAGTGATCGAGAGCTTTCCCATCGCGTAGATCGACCAACTTCACCCGCCTACACGTCGTTGCCTCGAGCTTGTACCCCTTCGGAGCCCGGTCAGAGGCTCCCGACCACCAATACTGCCACCGTCCCAGCATCACGACGATCCACAGCACGCAGCTCGAAAATAGTTGAGCTCGTTTCGGCGACGAAGGATCATTCGCACGGTGCGGCCGCCGATATGATTACATTCATCGAATGACCGATTTGAGCCCTATCACCGTTCAGGTGATCGGTGACATTTCGATCAAATGTGGCCTCCGCACCGTGGACCCTCGAACGATCGGAGGTCCACGGTGCGTGGAAGTACTTGCCTACCTCACGCTGCACCGATACCGAGACGTCGCCCTGGACGAATTGGCCTCGATCATCTGGCCGCACACACGCCCGAAATCGTGGAACGCGACAATACGGACAGTGATCTCGCGAGTGCGCGACACACTGGAAGCCGCTTCCATCCCGGGGGACAGCGTGCGCTCGCGGCTCGGGTACGTGCAGTTCGTACTACCGGATTCAGTAGCAGTCGACCTGGAAACCATCCGAACACATTGCCACAACAAAGACATACCGACTTCGATCCGCGCCGACCATGCCCACGACGCGCACAAAGCCCTCGCCGGACCGATCTTGCGCGGAGTGACAGGCGCCTGGGCGGACGACGTCCGGACGGAATGCGAAAGACTACGCATCCACGCGCTGGACATCGATGCCACCGCCTCGATCGAGGTAGGCGCCTACGATCGCGCCGTCCACTGCGCAGAGGCGTTGATCAGCGTCGACCCGCTTCGTGAACGCGCATATCGCCACGCAATGCGCGGATACCTCGGCCTGGGAGACCGAGCGCAGGCACTCGACCTCGCCACACGATGCCGACAAGCATTGTCCGCCAACCTCGGGGTCGCCCCCTCACCCGAAACTGAACAACTCTTCCTCACTGCACTGCGTCAAGACACCAAAAGGAATACTGCGCAACCGAACTCCTCCACGAGCAGCCGCCCACCACGACCACAGAGAACGCCTATCGGTCGCGAGATGGAATTCGAGACCATCGCCCGCGCATGGGAAGAAGCTGCGCTCGGAATCGGCCAATGCGTGGTCATCACCGGCGACGCAGGAACCGGCAAGACCACCCTCGTAACCGAGGCACTCAGGCGAGCACAACACGGACACATCGACATCCTCTTCGGCAGGTGCAGCGAAGATGCCATCATCGCGTTCGAACCGTTCGCCGAAGCCGCCGCGCGAGAACTCGATGCATGGGGAGTCGCCCGGGCCAGACAATGGTTGACGGAAAACGGCTCCGAAATCTTACGGCTGGTTCCGGGCGCCGCGAACCGATACGGCGATCTCGCACCTCCCGACACCCACGGTGACGACCGAGCACTGATAGTCACTGCCGTCCACCACTGGCTCACCGCAGCATCGCGGTCAGCACCGACGATCATCGTCATCGACGATCTGCAATGGGCATCGAGCACCACCCATGCACTCCTCCGCTACCTCATACAAGCCAGCTCGACAAGCACCCTGTGCATCGTCATCACCGCACGGACCCAATCACTGAACGATCCAGAACTGAACAAGACCCTCAACACCGCAACACGACTGGGAAACATACACCGAATTGCGTTGACCGAGTTCGATATCGCGCACGTACGGCAACTCGTCCACGCCTATCGGTCTTCACTCGACCCTGTCGCACTGCATCGCCGCACCCACGGACACCCACTGTTCCTGACCTCGATCCTCGAAAACACCCAAGGCGGCGACGATTCAGCGCCGGCGTCCATCCTCGAGTTCATCCGCCGCACGGAACACGGACTCGGTACAACAGCACAGTCATTGCTACGGCTCTGCGCGGTGATCGGTAGCTCGATATCTCGCGACGTCCTTCGCATGACAGCCCAAAATATCGACGAGATCGAATTTTCCGATGCTCTCGACGAACTCGTACACGCGCATCTGGTCAATCAAGACGACGGTTTGGGCCGACCTGCCCCGTGGAACGCGGAACTCATCCACCCACCCGCGCGAACACACGACGCGATTACATTGCGGCATCCACTGGTGCAGGAAGTGGTGTATTCCAGTATCGCCCCTGGCCGCCGAGCAGTTGCGCATTCCCTAGTCGGTCACGCTCTTGCCCAATGGCGCGCACCCCATGGCCTCGATGATTCTGCGCGCCTGGCATATCACTTCAGCCGGGGCCTCTTCTCCGATCGATCACATGCGCGCACCTACGCGCACCTTGCCGGTGACCACGCATTTGATCTCGGGGCCTACGAAGATGCACTCGCACACTACAATCACGCCCTCACCCTGAGCCCACCTGAGGAGAACACCCCACAGCAGTGTCGCCTCCTGATCGGACTCGGCCGCGCTCGCCGGGCGACACGGGATCCGGACGCTCGCGTCGTAGCGTTGTCCGCGTTGACTATGGCGAATTGCCTGGGCGACCCCGCCCTACAGATCGATGCCGTCTTGGCCAGCGAACGCCACGGAATGATGTTCGTCCAGCAGTACTCTGCCGACATCGAACGGGTCAACATTATCGATGCCATGTGCAAAGCACTAGTACAGACCGGCCGGGACCGGACACCAGAGTATGCAATCTTGTTGACACAGTTGGTAATAGAAAACGCATGGGAAGACGAGTCGCGCGAAAGTGGCAATCTGATTGCCCGCGCCGCCGGTATAGCCCGAGACCTCGGCGACGGCCCGCTCCTCGCGCGCGTGAGCGTCGCGGCGCTGATCGGACTGCGAACACCCCACAATAGCGAGCTCACCACGACCGCACTGACCGATCTCAACAACCTGGTCAGCATGCGAGCACCGATACTGCGCGACGTGACAACTGCTGTCTGGCTCTCACGAGCACGCCTCGAATCCGGTGACCTGACAGGTGCCGCAACAACTCTCGACACCATCACCGATGCCCACATCAACGGAAATCCCGAACTCGATTGGTTGGTAAACTACGGCCGTCTCGGTCTCGATCTCGCCGCAGGACGCCTGACCGAGTCTGAAGCACGCCTGAAACGAATTCGGGCCATCCCCCCTTCCCCGACGGACAAAAAATACTACGGCCGACTCCTCCCTGCAGTGACCGCGTTCGGAACCTTACGAGGAAGTCTGCAAGAAATCGTCGACCAATCGTCAATGATGCGCGCAAATTTTGATAACAACCCCACCCTTCGCCCCGCATTGGCCGTTGCGCTGATCGACGTCGGTGCCCGCGACGAGGCAACGGAACTGCTCTCCTGGTACACACCAGAACGCCTGGGCGACATCCCGATCGACCCGATGTGGTTGTCCACACTCACCTTGATCGGCCGGGCAGCTGCACAGCTGTCAGCGGCACCGCTGTGCCAACAGATCTACCACTATCTGAGCAGCCACGCCGAGAGTACCGTGTTGACGTGGGCCAGCATCTACGGTGTCGTGCACCATCATCTTGCACACTTGGCAATGGGGTTCGGAGACCTCACGCGGGCTGGCTCCCACATTGCCGACGCTCTCACCGCGCACTCCGAAAGTGGCTTCGCAGGATGGGAAGCCGAATCTGGTTACCTGTCACTGCTCATCGCGTCCGTCGAGACCGGCAGAGTTGATGAGACCCTCGCAGCGAAGGTCCGCGGCCAGGCTACGGGCATCGGAGCAACAGCCGTCGTCCGCCGTATCGACCTGCTGTCCCGGTAATGGCGGCTAGACAGCCAAACCGACAAACAACAGTCTTCTACGCGGCCCACCTCACACCGAGGAACTGCCCCGACCATCCGTCCAGCCAGTCAGTCGCCACGAACGGCCAGCCAAACCGGCACCGACCCGCGCCGGCATCATCGTCGCCAGCTTGGCATCGAGAACCGTGACGCCGTGCTTCGCCTCGCAGGAGACGGGGCGCTGTTAGGGAATGCTTACTGGAACGTCGAATTCCGTACCTCAGACGCCTCGCACAATCCCTACCTCACTCCTGCCGCGATGATCTCGGCTGTGTTGGCGGGACCCGACGAGTCTCTGGTGCTTCCAGCCCCGATTACGAACGATCCGGATCAATGGACGGAGGAGAACGAATATCTCGAGCGGTGTCTGCTCTTCCCTTTTCGCCGGACGCGACCGAGACGGCCATTGATACCAGCCCACCGGTAAGCTCGATTTCACGCCCGAACATCGAGAAGCCTTCCGTGTGGTTCGGGCATCGGACACACGATGGGCGAGCTAGCGAAACGATGAGCGGATTGCAAGCAAGCCGCCAAGATCGTTGCTGGCAAGACTTCCGGAGGGGCGCGTCGGCGGACGCATCCAGTCGATCTTCGCTGGTGGCAGCTCCACCGGTAGGCTCTCAAGATCGCACTTACTCTGGGCACTGCTAGCCCTGAAATAGGCGAAAATCTATGTTCGGGAGCGACTTTCCACTGCGGATGCACTTAGTGCGATGCTGCATCGTTCTTACCTACTCTGCGTACCTTTATGTGACGCAACACATTCGATTCATCTTGGACCAACTTGAAATCCTTGCGACAGATCGCGAGTACCTGGGAAGGGACGCAATTAGCCAACAACCCGTTGGCCAATTGCCGTAGGCCATGTGACGTTATTGCTCGACAAACTGGGCGATCAGTCCACTGGGACTGGTATGCCGGAACAACGGCCAAACACTGCTGGTCCCGCAACGTGCTACAGAATCAGATCACCACGGTGTGTGTCGCCGAACCGGTGCGCCGCCCTCACATTTTCAAGATCATCTTCCGACCGGAAACTCCGATCGCACTCAGCACGCAGTTGGTGCGCGACCCGTATGGCTTCGATTCCTTCGATATCACCGAACATGCTGCAGAACGTGAACTGGAATCTGCACGGATGCAAATGCAGAACACACTCGAACCGACCTAACGGACACAGCCAATGACCGCATACCCCTGACTCTCGCGTTACCGTTCCAGTATGGGGACAACCTTCCACGGCCCGAACCCGTGGCCGCACATCACGCGCGCAATCCGCACACGAGGTGCACGCCTGGCCGCGATCGCCTATCTCGGCCTGGAAGCACCTAAACTACTTCCGCTCCGCGCCGGGGACGTCCTGATCGTCAACGCTTCCAAAGCGGCACTTCGCGCGCATGCCACCTCCCCTGCCATTCTCGCGTACTACCTCGACAGGGAAGTACGGGTCCTGTCATCGCCAACTCTTCATGCCAACGTGATCACGACGAACCGGCTAGCGGTGATCGGCTCGGCGAATGCGTCCGTGAACTCCATCTTCGCCCAGGATGCCGTCATCATCACCGATGATCCGAAGATCCTCTCCCAGGTCCGCACGTTCATCGACAACATCGACGAGATCACCGAGGTGGATCAAGTATTCATCGACAACGCCACCCGAGAATGGGAAATCGGCCGCGCCGTACCGATCCCCGGCACCAGCGGTCGCGTCCACGACCTCGAAGCCGATTTTCTGCCCTCACCGCTCACCCGGATGTTCATCAAACACGTCGTCGACTACAAGCCCAGCCCCACCGAACAACACATAATGGCCGAGCAGCAACCACGGAAGCGAACCACAGCCGGACCGGCGTCAAAGTACCAACTTGAATCGCTGCGCATCGAGAAACCCAGCCGCATCAAGCGCGGCGACGTGATCGTCTTCATCTCTGTCGACAACGAGTGGATTTACCCGCCGGCAGTTGTAGTCTCCGAACCAATCCGAATCCCGCACGCAGGCGGAGCAGTCTTACACTTCCTGCGTATCCGAACCGATCTGTCTCCGCTCCCCCTCACAGATTCCGAGAGTCGACTCACCGAACTCGGACACCCCGGGTCGAGACTGCGAACCGACCACTACGTCCGCTCCCCTAGCCTGCGAACAGCACTACTCGATTTCTGGGACCTTTGATCTACCCGCCAATACCACTGTCTTACAATGAGTATCGATCGATCACGCTACTATTTCCTGACACTGAAGACGATCGCCTACACCGCGACCAACATAGAATGTCCACACTGCTGGCCACCTCACACGAGATCGCCTCCCTCGACTACTGCTGGCAATCTTCCTGGCCGAAGATTCGATGGGCGCTACCAGATCTAGGTCCAGTCGATGTGGACGGATTCGATGGAATCGAAGTGAAATCCGAAGGCGTCACCGTACTGGTCGAAGCCCTTGTTCTCCGGATAGTCCATCGTCGCGTGACGTTCGAGGATGGCCACGACCCGGGCGTGGTCGTCGTTGGCCAAAGCTGCCGCGAGTTCTCGTGTTTCGTCGAGGCTGAAGGGACTCTCGGAGTTAGCGAAATCCAAGGTGCGCACGCGATAGTCATAGCCATCTTCGGAGCCGTTACGGACCGACACTCCCCCGCGCACTCGGATAGTTGCCTTTTTCGGCTGTCCATCGGGTCGCAAGACGCCAGCACGGTCCATGATATCGCGGGCTTTGACGTTCTTGAGTTTCTTCTTCGCATCGGCACGCAGTTCGTTCGTCTCCCCCGACCTGTAACGGGACACTGCAGATCGGGAACGGCCGATTTTCTGTGCGACAGCATCGATTCCCCCGAGACGCTCGATCGCAGCCCGGCGTTGGGCACGCTCGAAAACCTCCGGGTGCGGGATGCGTCCCTGCTGTGCCCACCGCCGCAACGTTCGATCCGACGGCGGCGTCCTGCCTGCATCGATCGCTGCTTGGCGTAATCCGTCGTTACCGATCTCCGAGCGAATCTGCCGGATGGACACTTTGCTGGTCAATCCCGCCAGTCCTCCACTTTTGACGGTTTTGGATTTTTCGATCCCACTCGTCGCGGCGGTGGAGACGGAAACGTTGAGGCCGTCAAGGCCGACTGTCTTTTGCGCGGGTTGTTTCGTTCGTGGCTTCGGAAGGTGCAGTGCCACTAGTAGTTTCCTTCATCTTCGTCGGTAAAGACTGCCTTGATCGCGAGATTGATCTCGTGTGTATCGCGGGCAACTGTGAGAGCGGTGACCAGATCGTCGGTGAGAGCGGCGCGTTTTTCGAGCGTCATCTTGCCCAAAGCATCACTCCCGTCCGCTATATCGATGCCATCGGGCAGTGGGTAGACCCAGGAGTCGGTGACGGTACGTAGCGGCCACCGGCCGGTTTCACGGGCGATGCGCATCGCAACGCGGCGCCCACGCCAGCGGCAGTGCGCGATGATCGCCGCACGCCACAGCGGTTGGTGGTGATGCTGCATCTGTTTCGCAGTCCACATGTCCGGGTTGACCATTCGGCCGATATACCCTTTGTAGCAAGAGCCGAGGAACCGTTTCATGGCGGCATCGTCTGTATCGACAGCTACTTTGCGGGCTTCGCGCAAAATCTTGGCCCACTTGTCCAGGGCCCGTCCTTGTTCCGGATATACCCAGGCTTCGGTGATGTCGAGGTCGTCGAGTTCGGCGCCGATACCGCCGTCGGCCACAGGGGCACAGAATGCATCGAGGCTGACAGTCGTGACCCACGTTTGCACCGGTTGATCGGCAAGCATATGGGGGTGCGGTAATGGCATTTTGTCCGGGAGGGCGAGCATGTTCCCCGCTGGCAGGGTGACGTGCCAGAGCCCAAACGGAGTTTTCGCTTCTTCCGCGGCAGCGCGAGCGACCTCGGCGCGAAGATGGCGCGGTTTCCCGTAACCGAATTCGAGCATTCCCGCGGAAGCAAGGTACGCAGCACGTTGGTCGATCGACACGAGCACAGCAGCGCCGTCGAGTTCTTCCGGATCTGGAACTCGCGTCCACCCCACAGCGGGCTCGAGATCACCACGATGTTCACCATCAAGGGGTGGCACCGGCCCCGCCGCAGTGACGACGATCCCCTTCCCGCTGCGGGTACGTTCCCGTTTGATCTTGTCGACGACAGCTGCTCCGGTGCGAGCGGGCGTGGGGCCGGGAAGCACACCGAGATGCTGTGCGCACCAAGCGAGTCGACGCCCGAGCTCGCGCGCAGCCGACAGGTCATCGTCAGGGAGATACGTTCCAGCGGTGGGTGATCCGAGGATTCCCATGTCCCCTACTCGGTTTCCCCACCCGAAATCCTTGTTCCAGTACGTCCACACATACGGCTCGATGACGATATCGACCATCGACGTGAATTTCCCTGTCGTGCGAGAAAGATGAACGACGTGGCCGGGGTCTCCGCGCAGTTCCCACCCGGCGGTCAGCATCGGGTTCAACGTGGCCTGCAGAACACCGCTCAGCTCTTGCGCCGCGCGCGTGCGGAGAACTTCCATATCGTCGACGTCGTCTTCGCTGCCAGGGTCGATAACCCAGCCGAGCATCTCACAAGCATCGATTCCGACGACCCAGATTTGAGCTGGAGCGCCGAGAGGCGTCAGCGTCGCCCAGCGAATCAGTTTGTCGAGCTTCTCGACCGAGTCCACCGGTCCGGTGAGGACCTGCCCGGAAGGTGTGTACGTCCCCGCTGCCGTCACGATGACCGCGTGTCCGTCAGCGCTCTCACCTGCCGGCGGCAGTGAAATGGGTGGAGGTGCAGCTGGTGTGGTTTCTGAGACGTCAGGTTCCGCGTCATCAACCGTGGCAGCGTTAGTTGTGGATTCGACTGTCGCGTCGGCTAGTTCGGTGATGGGTTCGGCCGACTTGCCCTCGACAACATCGAACAGTGAGGGCTGTAACGCTTCGTGAGCCTGCACGTCCGCGGGAGCCGGCACGGGCACGTCAACGTCGAACAGAGCGAACTGCTCGCTCTTCTTCAGTGCCATGTTCCACCCCGTGCCGTCGTCATGGTTGTCATTCGAGATCGAACGCGCCGCGAATCGCACGGGTAAGCGATTCCTCTTGCGCTGGAAAGAAATACCCGATTCCCGGACCGAGTGCGCTCACAGGGATAGTTGTGATGCTGTCGCAACTGATGACAGAATCCCCGTCGAGGCCGTTCATACGTCCGACCGCCACCTCGGTGGACAGCCCGCGGATGGTGGTGGTGATCGGCGCAACAGTCACCCGCTTCAGATGCGGGCGCACCACTTCCCGTGTCAGGACGAGTACGGGACGAACCTTGTCGAGTTTCGCTTCATGGATCGGCCGCATCAGGACAAATCCCTCGACAAATCATCCACATGCGTTGCGAGAGAATCCATATCGTCCTCGCTCGACAACTTGGCTAGAATCGCCGCATCCCGCGCTGCAATCTGTCTGCGACGTTCCCGCTCGAGCGCCCTCAGAACCAACGCTGCACGTGAAGACGCGCGATGGCCATTCACTTCACCGTCGAGGTACGCCACCATCTCGTCGGGTAGCCGGATGGAAATCTGTGACATCCCGATATGGTACCGCAGTGGGATTCGAATTGAATCCCAGTCCGTTACGTGCGCGACCGGGCGGTAGCCAATCCGCCAGCGTCGGCAGGGAACCAACAAAACCCTGACCGCCGAGCGAAATCGTACCAATGCCCTGCACCGATAATCCGCTGCGAAAGCAGCCTCACCTGCAAATTACAGCGCCTTCGTCTAACGAAACTGTCAGCCTGATTCCGCAGCCGTACATGCAGCCAGGTGCACAGTGACCAGGCTGTGCATGCGAGCGGTGAAATCGCCGGTATCACCGAGAACCCGGATGATGTTCACGGTCCCGATGAACCCCGCGCACAGGTTCCACGACAGTTGTCGCGTCGTGGAATTGTCGGGAAGCTGTCCTGATGCGATGACGGCATCGACGAGACTGCTCGTGATGTCGATCCACTGAGCAAATGCCTCGCGCGCCCCGTCGATCCCTGTTTCGGTGGTGAGCCGAAGTCCCGCGCGGGCAAGCGAACTGACAGCGATGCTCGCTGCAAGGTCCCCGAAAAATGAACTGATCTGGGCGACGGAAGGCGACTGCGAGTCGTGCGCGACTGCGGCCGCGTGAGTAAGCGCCGCCGACCAGTGAGCGACGAGTTCCCGAGCTATTGCTTCCTTCGAATCAAAATGGAAGTACACAGCGCCTTTGGTCGTCCCGGAGGCGGCCAGCAGATCGGCAAGTGACGTTGCGGCGTAACCATTGTAGGCAAATGATCTTGCTGCGGCTTCGAGGATGTTCGCTTTTGTGATCGTTGCGCGCTGCTGACGCGGCCGACGCGTACGCACCGGATTGCCAACCGGTCGCAGGTCGTTGATTGGCTCGGTCATGTCGGGTTCCTGTCGGTTGCGATCGTCATGGTGAAGCCCGGTCTCGGACAACAATGCACTGGTCGGGTTCTGTGGCTTGATGCCGCTTCTGCACAAGCAATGTGACAGCGTCTGTCCCGGCCATCAGTTCAGGGCGAAATAAGTAATTCGACATCTCGTCCCTGCGTGCCGCGTTGCCACATCCACACAATTTTGGCGATTCCGATGCAGGTGCGTGCATGTGAACTCACGGGTCCAGCTGGCGGAAACGACTTGGTGCACATGGCGTACGAGGGTCGCGCTTAAAGCGTTGCACGTCTCTGCACAGTCTCCTGGCTAGTTCGATGTGCGATCCCCGGCACGGGAGAGCGAACAGATAATGCATGCACTGCGTGCACGCCGTGCATGCTTCATCCGGGTGGCGGGTTACAGACCCCTGGCGTTCAAATATTCCTCCAAGGCAGCTTCCGTCATCGACGCTTCGCTAATCTCACGATCGCCCGTCTCGTATCGCAGCTTGTCGACACCACGGCGGAGGCGGTCCTTGGTGGAGGGTTTAATCCGGGTGTTGTGCGTCATCGACAGCTTCTCCCCCTCCTTGCGGCCACTAGCGCCCGCAGGCTGAACCACGGCTGGCGCAACGGGTTCAGACGCAACGGAAGGTTGCGTCGTTGACACAGCTGCCGATTCGCCCCTCGGCGGCCGTTCCGGGATCAGTTCCGCAGGATGAGTCTTACGGATCGCCGGTTCACGCTTGACACTCATGCCGTCGCCCCCATCTCGACAGGCAGCTCAGCGAGGAGATCCGTATACGCAAGCTTGAGCGTCAACGCCTTACCTCCCTTGAACTGATGGATAGGCGTGTGATTGGAATGCGCATCTTGTCGGGCAGCGAGTTCTGGAATGACAGTCTTCGCCACTAGATCACCGTAAGTTTCGCGAAGTTCGTTCTCGCGAAAATCATGCTCCCCCGTCGCGCGTCTGCGGCTGATGACAATCTTGTCGAACGCAAGCTTCGGGTTAGCGCGTTTACGGACGGTGTCGATGGTCTGCTCGAGCTTCTGAACACCACGAACACTGTCAATGGTGGGTTCGGTAATAGCTACAACACCGTCTGCCGCAATCAGGACCGCAAACAAGACCTTGCCCATATTGGGCGGGCAGTCGAAGAGCACAGCGTCATAAGGCGAAAGATCCAGCCCTTCAAATGCCACGTCAAGACGAAACACGAGATCGTTGGATCCGTCCGACTCAATTTTCCCGAGCTCCTCGTCAGCCGGAATCAAGTCAACCCCGTCCCACGGTGTAGCAACGATTGCCTCGGCCGCAATACCTTCCCTGGTTTGGTTCATAAGGTGGTAAGCCGTCAGCATTCCGTCTTCGAGTTCGACACCCAATCCGCTTGTGGTGTTTCCCTGTTGGTCCATGTCAACGATGAGCACTTTACCGCCGACCGCCGTTATAGCGCTGGCCAATCCGAGCGTTGACGCCGTCTTGCCGACGCCACCCTTCTGGTTACCCAGTGCAATTTTGCGTGGCTGCATTGCGGACCTTTCGTCTGAATTCGTTCACGCGTGCATTGCGCGCGTCGGGTTCACCGAATGCAATGCATGTAAGTAAAGCGTTGCATGCATTGCACGTCATGCTTGCGTGATGGACAAGGCTTGCACAGATGGCTATGAATGCACGTTTTGCACGCACAACATAACACGCGTGCGTTGCACGTTGTGTACGCATCGCAACGCGTGCGTGTCGCGCCCACATTGAGAGCAGTGCATTCATAGCACTACACGCGTAGCATGCATGTTCCGCGAGCTATGCACCGTACACGTGCGACGCACTGCATGCTATGCGTGCATGCATTCAGTGCACACTACGCATTACACACACCTCCCGCGTTCATCATTCCAGGTCGACTGCACGCATGGCATGCACTGCACGCAGGCAGCTAACGGACATAGAGTGCGCGTGCATTGCGTGCACTGCACGCAGCGCATATGCCCAGGTAGAGCTATTTCCACATCTACAAGATCCGATCTACGCCCAAGTTCCGACACATCATTCCTCCCACACCGCACTTCCGGACGAGCATTGCAGCGGGCGAAAGCACCTCCATTTGTCGAACGCAGCCCATTCATACAGGCACTGCACGCAGCACACGCAATGCATGCACCAGGTGCGAACCGCGGGACTCGCGGCGCAGCCAAGACGACATCACCGGCCTCTCCGACTTACACAGCAAAGGATCAACCAGCTCGAACTACGGGATGAAGCTATAAATAGGTCGCTCGACCGGTCGATTGCCCGATTCGATCGAACGAGAAGTCCTGGAGAACACTGATATTCGAGTCCTTACGACCGGTTCGAGCAGGCTGATCCTCACGGCTTGCACGGCGGATCGATACAACGCCGACATGCACAACACACGCCCCGAACGCCGGAACCAGACGGAATGGGGGAATCAAGTGCGGCGGGATTCTTATTGCGCGAGCGAATCACCACAGCCGCGATGGCTAAAGATGTCGGATACGTGTTGATCGGCAAATTGGAACAATACATACGTATTGACACCGAATTTGACGCAGTCCCACATCCCACTCGAAACGTCACAGTGACATATCTAGCGCACCCTAGGGAGCACGAAAATCTCATCTCTAACGGCCTCCCCGGAGGATCGCGGATCCGTACAGTCTCAGCGGGAAACTGCTATCAGAAACTGGACGTGTCCGCCGCGGAATGCGTCCCTCCAACAGTGGCGACGAGGGGAGTAGACGCGGGTCTCGCTTCGATCACCGTTCGCGCACGCAAAAAACGACATCTTAAGGCGCGCCACACACCAGGCGTAGTGCTTTACGCATGCAATGCTTCACGTCCGCGCGCTATCCGTAAATGCCACGACCATGTTAACGACGCAAGTACTCCCACTGGATCGAAGATCGGAAGACTACATCCAAGCTGCGTGCAATCGTCTAACCCGAACATCAGAAGACAAGGAACGACCCTCTGACCTCCGTCAATACGCCGGACGCGAAGACCGGAACCCACGGAGTCGATCGCCACTGACGAGTCGGCATCACGAGCGCACGGAATACAAACCTCCCATTCCGCGTTCTGTCGCAATCACAATACTTGTGATGTAGAAAGCGCAGCCATTTGGCCACCGAACTGGAAACACCTCGCGCCGTTTAGCCAAGAACCGGCTCCGAAAGCCGCCCAAACTGGCAGATTTTGGCAGCTCAGCGCAAGTTTCTTCCTGCTCCACGAATTCAGCTTTACGCTGTCCCTGCGCGTGTACACGACGCAGTGGACGAACTTTCACCGTAATCGCAGCTTTGCGCTCAGATTCGCACGAATATCGGTTAACGCCTGCGCCCGATGTTCAGGACTTGCGGCACTTCGAGTACGTCGTTCCTGTGTTCGTTCGAACTGTTCTTGCTCCTTTCGTCTCGTCAGATCTGCAGCTTTACGTTGTTCACTGGGTGATCCTCCGGCCCAATCGATCCCGCTGATCCTGTATTTGAGATATGCCAAGGGAGAGGTGAGGCTGGCCGCTGTGGGCCAGATCCAACCTCGTTCCTTGGTATCGCGGGAAAGCGTTCGAGCGATATCGCGACCTGTCCAACGAGTGTGATCGATTCCTGCACGACTCAACACATCGCAAACCGCGCCGATATGGCCAGGCGGTGCGAGAGCGGGCGCATGCTTGACGAGTTCAGCGGCTGCTCGCTGAAGTTGGAGGGGCCGAGGACAACCGTAGCCGCCGCTGGGTTTCTTGCTTTGCGGTTGTGTTCGCGCACTTGCGCTTTGGTGAGTTCTTCCTAACGGAAGAACTTCACAAGATAAAGGACCACCTCTAGATAGGGTGTCAGCGACAGTCGTCACTGACGGAACCTGGGACGGCGGATACTCGGCGGAGAAACGGCAGCGCCGGGAATTGCGGTTCCGATATCTGGAGGTCCGTTCAGCCGCCCGGGAGGGTCGATCCTTCAGTGATTTGGTTGGCGGTGTTGACTCTACGATTGATCGGGGGGACGACAAGGCCCACGTTGACGCCGCGCGGCGCTGTTGACCTCCGTGGTGCGCTTCTGCTGCAAGAAATTCGATGGTTCTCAGCTTTCGACCCCGGACGTGCTCAACACCCATCCCTAGGTCGATAAGGACGCGACGTGCTCGATTGACAGCAGATTCACTGACTTTGGCGCGCGCCGCGATCGTTGATTTCGATGCCGTCACTCCGCGTCCTGTCCGGGACTCTGCGAAATGAGCGTGTGCCTCGGCAACTACATACGCCTTGTCGGGCCTGATCAGCCTGCGCGCACACAAAGCCTTACCCGCAGAAGAACTGGTGTGATACCGAAATTGACGGAGCCATTCACTGCGCGATGTCCACACAGGGACCCGGGCTTGTTCGGTTGGTTCCACAGGTAACGCCCAGGAGAATCCGCGCTGTTCAGAGGCCTTGTTCAGTTGCTGTGTCGTCTCTTCAATGTGGGCGACACGTGCGACTGCCGCGTTGACTGCGGCCTCCCATTCGTCGACGACGGCCGACGAAACGGCGGGAACGTCGGGAACAGGGGGGGTGCCGCGCGACACGCCCAAAACGAGTGATAGAGAATTTGCTGATCCGTATTCAGGGTATGAGCTACCCTGAGACATACCTGCCATAGGTAGTCCCTTTCCGGGGATGCAGTTCGAGCCGAGAAAGCGTCAACTTTCGAAGCTCACCTCTCGAGAACGTTTCGAGAACAGATGACCGAGAACCTGCCAGTTCTCAGTCCGTCAAGGACCTGCCAGTCCTTATTCGCCGCGATGCGGTCCGCTCCAGATCACCCCCTTCGGGGGCCTGTGTGTTTCGAGAGGTCTGCGCTGTGTAGTTGGATATCGAGATCCCTCCTCTGCCACTAGCTACAGGCAGCCCCCGTTCACGCGAGTCCACGAAACACATGTGCGCGGACCAGCAGAATGTCGGAACAAGGATCGGATCCGCCGGCAGCAGGAAGGTGCCTTCATGGGCACGGCGCTGACCTGGGAAGACACAGAAATTCGCTGATCCACGCAGTGTGATGCGGAAATCATCCAGACCAAATTGTGATGTCGGTGTGCTGAAATAGACACCGCTGAGACGCCTATGTGTATGGCGGAATTATGTTTCTGCGATATCATCGAATAAGCACCGCCTCTTCCTTAACCGGGTTAGTGGTGGTCAGGGAACTGGGAAGCTCCCGCAACCGCATAAACGGACAGCCCCCGATGCCGCCAAGCCCTGGGGGTTGTTCGCTGTCTAGGGGTAGTTCATGCGCCGATCGCAAGCTGCTCGATGCGTTGCAACGAACCCGCAGCTTCGACTTCGAGCAAACGAAGCTGATCCGGACGCAGCTTGTCGCTGATGTAGTCCGGGATGTCCAGTCCGTGTGTGATGGCCAAGATGAGCACGGAATAGTCCCCAGCAGGGATCCCGAGTTCGGCGGCCCGATCCTCGTACACCTTGTGCTGCTTGAGGGGAGCACGAGTCGCGATGTGTCCGCGAGGTCCCTTATTGTGCTGTGCCATGAGGAAAGACTAGAACCAATCTGTAACTGATACGGGTAGGCGCGCCCATTCGGTGTGTCGCATGTTTCGGAAGGCGCACGGGGTTCACCGATTTCTAGGCTCATTCCAAAACACTGCCGAGCGAAATCGACGGCTCCTGACCGCAACTGGGCAAAACCCTCGGCAGGTTTGCCACCTGCGAAACATCTTGTCCCGATCAGGCCCAACGGGTTGGCACGGCCAGGCGAGTGGCTACGGCACGCACGTAAAGCGCACTCAGCTAGAGCAATTCCGGCGACCGGAGGCCGGCACTCCCTGGAATCTCACTCATTTCGCCCGTGTCGTGATGAGGGCTCTCCGACTGCGCGCTGTCGCCAGTTATTGCGAGTCGGGTGACGGCCTTGCGGAGGCGAAGGTCGAGGACATCAAAACATGGCGTTCAGCTCCGCGGACGCAGAGACGTGAGATGGCAGTGAAGATCAGAGGTGCCACTTCCGCACATTACGCATATGCGGGGCCGCTTCGCACGGTCGGCAGAAACATGAGCCTTTGATTAAACTGACTGTGCTGCAGAACTTCTCGCTACTTTTGCGCGTCGCATTCGCTGCACGAACTGCACGCACTGCCCACGTGCATGACCGTTCAACGATCGTTTCGACACCCTTCGTCAGAAACAGATTGCCGTCGAACATCACAACGCCATTTCCTGCCGGCCAAAGCCGAGACGGACAGCTGCTTGGTGGAGACTACGAACCTTGCAGGCGATCTCTGCCGTCAATGCGGCAGGGGCATGGTGCGAGCCGCACGTCCGGCAAGGCGACGAGGATGAAGCCCGGCGGACCAGAGAAACGGCAACCCGGCAGGTATGGTGAGGCACCCGGGAACAACGAAACGGTCGACGTGCAGGACATCAATCGAGGTGAGACCACCCACGTCGGTTCGAATCCAGCAGGCCGCATGGCTGTTTCGGTATCCGTATGCGTTGTCAGCGAATCGAATTCGACTTCACCGATAACGGCATCCGCCAATTGATGTTCGAATCGTACCTGGGCTTCCAGATCGAGATGGAGTTGCACGTGGTGTCCACAGTCCATGATGTCGGCAACGTCCAGACAGTAGATCGTCATGTATCTCCGGCCTGCTCACCAGGGCCAAATGAGAGCTGGCGGGGCAGCCGCAGCACGGCCGATACCACACTCTCTGGGTCGTCGTAGTCGCGGAAAGCAGTTGCAACCAAGCACTTCGCCAAGGGCCTTGATGGTGGCGGTGGGCGTTCTTATGGCACGTTGCGCCTATGACGAAGTACCCGGCGACTCTGTCGCGAACCAAAGCGCCGAGCACGGGAATGTCGACCTCACTGTTGAATGT
This sequence comes from Rhodococcus sp. 24CO, assembly GCF_050586165.1. Lineage (NCBI taxonomy): Bacteria > Bacillati > Actinomycetota > Actinomycetes > Mycobacteriales > Nocardiaceae > Rhodococcus > Rhodococcus sp. 24CO. Next base: position 23,418 of record NZ_JAZFNF010000021.1, read on the forward strand.
CAGCCGCCGAGTTCAAGACCGCTTTCATGCCCTGCTGAGTCAGCGAAGCGAGAACACCTGAGACAGGCCACATCCCACCTCTTCCTCTCCAAGACAGCGTCATCGCGTCACACTCCGTTATCTCGTGGAGTACGCTTCGGACTACAAACTCTGTCGAAGATCCTGCTACTCGACTACCGGGGCGATGTTGTACAGCCCGGGCGCCAAGACGCAGCCGACGTGTAAACGACAATCGAGATGCCGCATGTCGTGCGATCGATGGAAAGGGTCCGATGACGGCGGGCAATCAGGAGATCGAGCAACCCATCAGATCGCATCTTGACGTCGAAAATGACTGATATAAAACATCTTTCGGGTTACCGAGGATGTGACTGTCAGCCGCTCGAGCCATCGAGGGTCGAGGTAGAGCTGAGCAACGGTCGGCAGATCGACGATGTCTTCCACCGCGGATCGAATTCTTCCCGGTATGGCATGTCGATACGCAGAGGCTTGTACAGGTGCGCCGGTACGGTCCATCCGCGACGCCTTGCCCGGTAGATCCGTCGGGAGTCGGCGATCTACCGTGACAGTAAGAACTGTGTGCGTCTCGAACATCGCTTTCGGCACTGTCGCTTCTAGCCGACAAGCCGTGCCCGGGGTCACCAATCCGCTTCAGTCGTCCCGGATCCAAACTGCGGCAACATGAATGTCGGATGGCGAGGGCAGGAGTAGTGCCCTGACCGTGCGTGTCTTACGCTCCCTATCTTCGTTCGAACGTTGCGGGTGGCCTGTCCGAGTCGGAAAGCTCGAGGATGACTGTGTGCGATCCCGACACCATAGTGCGGTGGCATTATGTTCGGGAAGTCTCAGTGGAGCGGACGTTTCAGTGGAGCGGACGTTTCAGCTTCGGCTCGCGAGCCCCCTGGGCCAATTTCGCGTAGTGCAGCGATGCGATCGGTGGTTCGTAGCATCGGGTCCCGTCGCACTCCGGACGGGTCAGGACGGCTGGCACGTATGTCGACATCCGTCGTCCATGGCGTGACCGAGGACCCAGCGAACGTCGAGGTTGGGTGTGAAGCGTGCGAAGGGAAATTAGGGACGTCGGTACAAATCCTCGTAGTAAACGCGAGACTCGAAGGATCGACGACCCGTGGACCCGACAGTTGAAGTGTTGCAGCACTGCTGAGGAGCAGATCTACTGGTACGACGTTGCCGCAGGATCTTCCGACTGCCGCATCTGCCGCGGCCCGCGGGCCCGGCGGCGTCGCACATCGACGCCCCAAATCCGTAAAGCTCGGCACGAAACAACATCACCGAAGCGCCGCACATCGGCCACTCGTGCAGCTCATCCCACTGACTCTGTCGGCGTGTCCCGCCGAATGTGCCGTTCAAGGAATACCGCCACCGACCGGGTGCCGTTGGTTTCTGCATACAGGTTGCCCGCTATCGACACGGTGCGACTGGGGGGTGGGGGAGGCGGATCGAGCGCAGCAGGAACGGTGGTTGCTGAAACGGTCGAGCACCAGATTCCTCGACAGCCCATAGACGTCGACGTTCAGCACTACGCCTGTGCACACGATTATCGACTTCGTGCCGAAACTCGGTCTCACCATCGATCAGTGAAAGACTGAGCAATCACAGGATGCTGTAGCGCCGGCGGGTGCGGGTAATCAGTCTTTCGTTACAAATGGGGACTGCTCAGAGAGTTTGGCATTCAGAAGGCGCGAGCACGGTAATCGGAGACATTCTTACCCCATTTTGATGTGTTAAAACACACCACGCGTCGTTCCACCATTGGGGCGGGTATTTGTGATGGGATATGGGGTGAATTGTATTCAGAAAGAGTGAGGAGACCTAAGTTACTGCACAGTAATAAACGCATAACTACATATCATAAATCCAAAATCGGTAAACCCCCACGAGGGGGTTATTTGCCGATCAATTTTGGATCTTAAACAGAAAAAGCCGATCAGTCTTTTTCTGTCTAATTTTCTTTTTGATGAAGCCGAAGTTGGCCCTTCTGCCTCATCTGTTGCTCTCCCCGAAGGGACTCACCGTGGTAGGTACGTCTCAGGGTAGCCCATGCCCTGAATCTGTTTCAAGCTATCTTCAACAAAAAAACAGCTATTCCGCCCAAATTCGAGTGATATCGGCAACAAACGCCCTCGTACCGGGCATATCCAACCCTGATTTTGCCGATTCGATCGCCCGCGCGGAAGAACGCATCAACCAAATCACCACACTTAACACGGACAGCGAACAACGCGGACAATCCTGGTGCCTACCCGTAGATCACACAGAACAAGCGCGAACCCCCATATGGACGGGTAGAGCCAAATGGCAACGCCAAGTTCGAGAGCTTCTGAATACTCCCACCGGCGCAGAAGCCTGCCGCCAACATCAAGTCGACCCACAACGCGTCTTCGCAGTCGCAGTCACCATGGCAGGATTCGCCGAACAGCGAACGGGCCGACGCGTCGCCGCATCACGAACCGCGCTCGCCGAACGAACCGGAACCTCGGTCTCTGTAGTGCAACGCGCCCGACGAGTTCTATCTGCGCTCCACGTCGCTAAAGAAATGGCCCGAGGACGCTTCCTACGTACCATCGAATGCTGGGCCGCCGAAGCACACCACGGCGGCCATCAAACCCGCGCAGCGAGCGTCTGGGCACTCATCTCACCCCAATCGGTACTTCGACGTCTCACTTCACCAAAGGCCCCAATTGAACCCTCATCACAAACAACCCCACAGGCCCCAGAATTCGACCACACTCCAACCGGAACTTATCCACAAACAAACATCCCTGACCCCCTATCTGTTGTACTTGCTTTTAGTTCTTCTTCTTCCGTTAGGAAGAACTACACAAACGCGCGCACGCGCAACGGCCACCAGAAGAAATTCAAAACCCGCAAGCCTAAGCCCCTCAACCTTCAGCGAGCAGCAGCCGAACTAATTCAATACGCGCCCGCGCTGATGCCCCCCGGGCACATCGGAGTGATTAGCGACGCCCTCATCCGCCACTCGATTGACACCAACCGCTGGTCGGGTCGAGATATCGCCCGGACCCTCACCGAAGACACCAAATTGCGAGGCTGGATATGGCCCAACACCTCTGACCTGAAAGATCCGGTCCGATTTCTGCACTGGCGCCTAGCCCGTATCAACTGGTCTGTCCCCTCCCCAAGCGAGCTCGCTGTCGCTGCCAAGAACCAACGCGACGAAGATCGACGGACTGCGGCAAACGAGGCCGCGGCTCGGAATCAACGTGTTGCTTCTCCGTCCATTCGAGCGGCTGCCCTAGCGCTTATCCGAGCGACAGTCGCCGGAAAGTCGCGAGCACAATGATTCCTCCGACAACTGCTGCTTCCGCCAGTATCATCGTCATGAAACCCATTCTTACAGAATGGAATCCAATCAAACTTCCGACTCTCGAATCACGAGGACGCGCAATCATGTTGATAACAGCCAGAATTCAACTATGTGCGTGTTCAGTCTCAAATCGGAGGCGACTATATTCTTGACTGTTGTTGTCTCATAGGAGAATTGGTCTGAGAAGATTCTCTTGGATCGGTTAGTTCTACCGCTACCCTAAGCGTATTTTCGGCCGCAAGTAAGCAACACAACATTCTGCCGCAGACATCCTTGAGTGACCCGACAGAACCTCGCACCAGCGAAATGCCGGATATGGGGGGGCACCTTGTGTAGTCGTCAGACGTGCCCTAGTGGAATGAACTGGAGGTGAAACTTTGGCGGCGCAGACAGGCCAATGAGGGTGTGGACATATTTTCGTGGATGTGCCGGTCGATACTGCCTTCGGAGTTTACCGTGGTAAACCAGGGTGCGGTGAGATTCGGTTCGCCGAGTGGGGGGAGTTTACCGCGGTAAACCACGGGTTCCGACGGCCCATTCAGAAATGGATAGCACAGATATTTACCGTGGTAAACCAGGGTGCGGTGAGATTCGGTTCGCCGAGTGGGGGGAGTTTACCGCGGTAAACCACGGGTTCCGACGGCCCATTCAGAAATGGATAGCACAGATATTTACCGTGGTAAACCAGGGTGCGGTGAGATTCGGTTCGCCGAGTGGGGGGAGTTTACCGCGGTAAACCACGGGTTCCGACGGCCCATTCA
>NZ_JAZFNF010000021.1:27624-31410 GCF_050586165.1 Rhodococcus sp. 24CO
CCGAGTGGGGGGAGTTTACCGCGGTAAACCACGGGTTCCGACGGCCCATTCAGAAATGGATAGCACAGATATTTACCGCGGTAAACCACGGGTTCCGACGGTCCATTCAGAAATGGATAGCACAGACGTTTACCGCGGTAAACCGGCAGAGTCGATGCTAAGAAAAGCGCTGATTGTCGGAGATCGTCCTATCCCGAGAAATGAGAGCGCTGAACTCCGTCCTCTTGCTCTCATATGTATGCAACCTGAACCGTACGCCGTGGGTAATTGCAGATGTGGATCATGGTGCTCTTTGCAGTGCGATGCCAGATAGGAATAAAGGTCCAGCTGCCAGAATGAGTATTGAAACTGTTTACCACGGACAATGGGTGAACATATCGTCACAGTGACGGAATGTCCCCTGATGAAGGATTGCCAATGAACCAGGGCAGGTGTGGCGAACTTCGGCTCAGCGCTTCGATGCTGAAACGCGTGGTCGAATGCGTGAATCACCCTGCAGTAGAGCACTTGTCGATAGAAAATTAGATTGATAGGTCAATCCCCATGGTTACTGTGCCGGTGAGCAATCAGGCTTGTTCTCACTGTGAGATTGCGGCAACAAGGCTGCCATAATTGGTGTTGGCCCATGCGGATTGTTTCCGCGTTCGACTGCGCCGGTAGTGCAGAACTGTTGACCGGTAGGTCAGCTGGCCTCCACGTGCAGTAAGTGGATCGTGCGCGCGCGTTCGACATCTGTTGCCTCGAAGCCCTTTGCGGCTTAGGGTGATTGCCGCATGTCGATTTACGGATTCACTAGTGGACCCCGTAGAGTGAACTTGACACGCCCGCTGCTTCGAAGTGGTTGCGGCGGCGAAAGTCCGAAGTAGCTCCCTGCCGAGGGGAGCGAAGCATACGGAGGTTTTATATGGCTGTGCACGTGGTTTTGAATCAGAAGGGTGGAGTGGGAAAGTCCACCCTGACAATGAATCTCGCGGCGGTGAAGGCTCACGCGCTCACCGGTGATGCGGATGTCGAATCGCCTGTGGCGGCGATCTCGGTTGATCCTCAGGGATCGGCAGTGTGGTGGGCCGATCGTGTCGAAGGTTCCGGCAACGAACTTCCCTTCAAAATCGCTCAGGCACACGACAATCCAAAAATTCTGAGTCAGCTCCACAACCTCCCCGGTATCAGTCACGTCTACGTTGACACACCGGGATGGATCGATTTCTCCAGCAACGGCGACGGTGCGGACTCTTTGGGCTCCGGCGCATCCGGTGATGCACTACGCGCAGTTCTCTCAATTGCTGATCTGGTCATCGTACCGATCGAACCCGAGCCGCTGTGCTTCGACCCGACGGCTCGCACGATTAAGAAGGTTATAGAGCCCCTCGGTAAAAAGTTCGTTGTCGTCATCAATAACTGGGACCCGCGAGACGGCAAGGTTGATCTGGAGCAGACTCGCGCGTTCGTCAATGCTCACGGTTGGCCGCTCGCCCGGACTGTGGTGCGCCACTACAAGGTTCACACACGTGCGGCCGCGGACGGCCGTGTGGTGACCGAATACGATGCTAATCGCGTTTCTCTGCAGGCCCGCGAAGATTTTTACAAACTGAGCCTCGAGTTGGAAGCTGGTGGGCACTGATGGCGCGCAGGGGCGGCAGGATCGACTTGGCGTCGCTGGCCGGTTCCGTCGGCGATAATTCTTCCGTCGACAAGAAGCCGGCACCGTCTTCGGTGAGTGGCAGTGCTTCGGCGGATGGCTTCATCGACGGTCAATTGTTCGCCGATGTTCCGTTGGGGGAGTTGATCGGTAACCCGCGTAATCCGCGTCGGCGGATCGGTGACTTGTCGGATCTGTCGACGATCGCTGAACGGCAGCTTCAACCGGGTGTCGCGGTGACCAGGGCGACGTGGTTGAAGATCTTTCCTGCTGACGAGAAGCTTATCGGTGCAGCACGTTACATTGTCGTCAACGGTAATCGGCGTCTTGCGGCGTCGAAGGAATTCGGCCGTTCGGGGATGGATGTTGTTGTCCGCGACAGCATCGCGACGAGCTCGGAATCGATTCTCGAAGCCGCGATCATCGAGAATATCGGGCGTAGCGATTTCGATGTTCTGGAAGAAGCGGAAGCTGTTCACGCGCTTGTAGCGGAGTGCGGTAGTGCCGATGCTGCAGCGCAGCGTCTCGGGCGCTCCAAGGGGTGGGTGTCGCAGCGGCGTGCGTTGCTCAAGCTTTCTCCGGAGCTTCAGGAGAAACTTCGTGGGGGAGAGCTCGCCATCAGGTTGGCGCGGTCCCTGGCGCAAGTTCCGTTGGAAGGTCAGGTGAAGGCTTGGCGGGCTGCCCAGGAGCGCGCTGAAAAGCAGTCTGCGCAAGAAGAATCCAAGGATGCAGAGCCGGTCACCGAGTCTTCAAACACCAGTACTGTTGCCACGGTTGCTACGGCGAAGGCTGTGCGTTCGTTGCGCTCGCTGCGTAAGGCGGGCGTGGATCCGGAAGTACTGGCAAGCGCGTTGCGTGAGATTTACACCGACGAGGAACAGCGGTCACTGCGCGAAGCCCTCGGACAATAACAGCACCCGATCTACGAAGGTGCCCTCGCGTCTGCTCGCCGGTGTAGTGGCCATCCGCTGGCAGGGATTTGCCCTTACACGCATGCAGCCAAGCATATTTCGGCGTCCTTGAGCATTGATGGATGGGTCGAAGACGTAGTGTGGTGACACGTTGAATCGCGCCGGCAATTCCGGATACTCCAGTGCGCTCTACTCACACTGAGGTTCACCCCGGATGGTGGACACCGAGATAGCGGGACCGAGGGTTCCGCTGGGAGGATGTCCTCATGTCCCGCACGCGCAGGTCTTTTACGACCGAGTACAAGATCGAAGCCGCCCACCGGGTGATCGATTCCGGCCGCACGATCGCCGAGGTCTCCCGTGAACTGGGCATCAACGAAGCCCTGCTCGGCCGCTGGGTCGCCGACGAACGACGACGCATCGATGCTGCCGCAGAGTCTGGCGATCAACCGTTGACTGCCGCCGAACGCACCGAGCTTGCTCGGCTGCGCAAGCAAGTCTCCGAGCAGGAGAAAGACATCGCATTCCTGAAAAAAGCGTCCGCGTACTTTGCAGCGAATCAACAAAAGTAGAGCGCTACTCGTTGATCGCTGCGGAGTACGCGAACTTCGCGATCCACCGGATGGCACGACTCCTCAACGTCTCGACCTCCGGCTTCTACAAACATCAAGGACTCAGTGTCCGAACACGATTGGATGACCGGAAACAGCGCCGCGCGGACCTGGAAGTGAAGATCCTCGACATACACAGAGAATCGAAAGGCGTGTACGGGTCCCCGCGGATCACCGCCGAACTCCACGACGGCGGAGAGATCATCACCGAGAAAACCGTCGCCAAACTCATGCGGTCACTCGGCATCGTCGGGATCAGCCCGCGGACATTCAAGATTCGCACCACTGTCGTCGATCCATTCGCCTCGTTCCCGGACGACCTGGTGCAACGGCAGTTCAATCAAGGCCGGCTCGATGCCGTCTGGACATCCGATATCACGTACCTGACCTGCGGTGAAGGTGACATGTATCTGTGTGCGATCAAGGACGAGCACTCGAAGAAGGTTCTGGGATGGTCGGTGGCGGACCATATGCGGACCGAGCTTGTCATCGCAGCCTTGGACATGGCCGTCGAAGCGCGCGGCGGCGGTGTAGCGGGCACAATCATGCACTCGGACAGTGAGACTGTTCGTGCCGGTGTTTTCGGATTTCCTGACCGTTACCGCATGGAGACGAGAGAATGCTG
>NZ_JAZFNF010000022.1:0-22484 GCF_050586165.1 Rhodococcus sp. 24CO
CACCGCCCGCGAACCCGAAGAAACCGCCACCACAGAATCAAAACCATCCAACAACAACCCACCCACAGTCTCGTGAGACGTGTCGTTGAAATCTTCGACGATGTGCTGTATTTCCCTGGTGGACAACAGTTCCACGTCACCCACAGCGGTTCCCGGATTCGCGACCATCGCACGGAGAACGGTGGTCAGGCGCTCGGCCAGTCCGACAACAGTAGCGGCGTCGAAAAGATCTGTGGCGTATAGCCACGACATCACCATGCCGGTACCAGCGCCGGCCTCGTCTTCGACTGGCGCTGCCGTCAATTGAAGGTCGAATTTGGCGATATCAATTCCCGCATCGAACTCCGAGACTCGCAGACCAGGCAACTCCAGAGCGTCGCCCGCCATGTTCTGGAAGAACAGCGCAACCTGGAACAGCGGATGATGCGCCTGCGAACGGGCCGGATCGAGAACTTCCACCAAACGCTCGAACGGCAAGTCCGCGTTGGCAAATGCACCCAGATCGGTTTCCCGAACCTGATCGAGAAGATCGGCAAACGAAACATTCGGCGCCACAGTCGTGCGCAACACCAAAGTGTTGACAAACATCCCGATCACATCGTCGAGCGCAGGTTCCCCACGCCCGGAAATCGGCGAACCGATAACCACGTCGTCAGTCGACGCCATCCGCGCAAGCAGCACCGCAAGCGCCGCATGCACAACCATGAACAGCGAAACACCACGATCCAACGCCAATTGCTCCAGCGCCCTGTGCAACTCACCGTCGACATCGAAACGATGCACCGCGCCACGCGTCGACGCAACCGCCGGGCGCTTCCGATCGAACGGCAAATCGATCTTCTCCGGCAACGCCGCGAGATTCTCACTCCAATAACGCAACTGCTCCGACATCAGCGACGCCGGATCAGAATCGACCCCCAAAACCTCATGCTGCCACAACGCGAAATCCGCGTACTGCACCGCAAGCGGCGACCAGGCCGGGGCGACGCCCTGCGCCCGGGCAAGGTAAGCCAACGCAACATCACGCACCAGGGGACCCACCGAAACACCATCGGCGGAGATATGGTGAACCACCATCGCGAGAACGAATTCACTTGGGCTCGTACGGAACAGGCGAACCCGAAGTGGTACAGCAACCGAAACGTCGAACCCAGCAGTCACCAGCGGCGCCAAAGCGGCAAGCAACTCCGACTCGTCGAGATCCCGAGGATCCAAATCGATATCGGCCGTCGACACCTCGAGAACGTCCTGATAGCCCATACCGCCGAACTCCGGATACACAGTCCGCAGCACCTCATGCCGAGCGACAACATCGTCAACAGCGCGTGCAAGCGCACTCGCGTCAAGTTCACCGGACAACCACAGAACAATCGGAATATTGTTCACAGCGGAATCCGCGTCGAACCGACTCAGGAACCACATACGTTGCTGCGCCAGCGACAACGGCACACGATCAGGCCGTGTCATCGGCCCGAGCGCCACATGCCCGATCGATTCCGTCTCGGCTTCGATGCGAGCGGCGAGCGCTTCGACCGTGGACGCTTCGAACAGAGTCTTCACCTGAACACGGGTATCGAACGCTGCGCCCAGACGACCGGCCAGCTTGGCCGCGATCAGGGAGTTACCACCCAATTCGAAGAAGTCATCCGTAGCGCCGACCTGTTCGAGGCCGAGGAGATCGGCAATCGCGTCGGCCACAAGCTTCTGGGCAGGCGTGGACGGCGCTTCGTACAGGTGTGATTGAAATGTCGGCTCAGGCAATGCGTCGACGTCGAGCTTGCCGACCGGCGTCAGCGGAATATCTTCGATCATCACCATTGCTGCCGGGACCATGTGTCGAGGCAGGGCGCCGCGCGCGTGGACTGACAACGCATCAGCGTCGAGCGTGTTCCCGGTCTTTACATACGACACCAAAGTTGGTTCACCCGTCGGTCCACTCCGAGGAAGTGTCGCCACAAATTCGACACCGGGCACCGAGGCGAGAACTGCGTCGATTTCCCCGAGTTCGATCCGGAATCCACGAATCTTGACCTGCGAATCACCGCGCCCGAGGTATTCGAGGCTGCGTTGGTCGTCGCCTGCCTTGATCCAGCGAACGATGTCGCCGGTGCGGTACAGACGTTCGCCTGTGTCCGCGAACGGGTTTGCGACAAACCTTGCTGCGGTTGTCGCGGGAAGCTGGTTGTACCCACGGGCGAGATGTGTTCCGGAAACATACAATTCACCAGCAGTGCCGGTCGCCACCGGCTGCAGCCGGGAGTCGAGAACGTAAAGTCCGACGCCGCGCACCGGGCCGCCGATCGTGACCGGACTCTCCGCCGTCAGTTCGGCAATCGACGCGACGACGGTAGTTTCGGTGGGGCCGTACGCATTGAAGAATCTCCGTCCGGGCGCCCACTGAGTCACCAGTGCGGGCGAACATGCTTCGCCGCCCACGACGACAACGTCGAGCGTGTCGAAACCACCCTCGGCAGAGAGCGATCCCAGTGCAGCAGGAGTCATGAACGCGTGGGTGATCTTTTCTTCGGTGAGCAATTCGGCGAGCTCATCGCCGCCGTACACATCGGAGCGTGCGATCACCATCGTGGAACCGATGCCGAATGCGAGGAGCAATTCCAGAACGGAGGCGTCGAAGCTGGGCGATGCAAAGTGCAAGGTTCGGGATGCGGCAGTGAGACCGTAGCGTTCGACCTGCTCGGCGCACAGGTTCGCAAGGCCTCCATGCGTGACGACAACGCCCTTGGGTCGACCGGTCGACCCTGAGGTGTAAATCACGTAGGCAGCATGCTCCGCGCGCAGCGTGCGGACTCTTTCGGTGTACGAGACGGGTTCTGTCGGAACACCAGATGCGAGAGCCAGGTACTCGGCGCCGTCGAGTTCCCACCATGTGACGTTCGTGGGCAACCCGCCGGAGGCTCCGGTTACCGTCAAGCCGATCGAGGCGCCGGAATCGGCGAGCATGTGCACGGTGCGATCGGCCGGGTAGTTGGGGTCCACCGGTACAAATGCGGCGCCCGTCTTCGCGACGGCCCACAGCGCGCACACCGACTCGACGGAGCGTGGGATGGAGATCGCTACCCGATCCTCCGGTCCCACCCCGTGAGCAATGAGGAGACGCGCCAGCTGCGACGACGCGGCATCCAGCTCGGCATAGGTGACGGAATGACCGTCGAAGCGGATGGCGACGGCACTTGGGTCGATATCGACGGCAGCGGCCAGTAGCTGCGGCAGCAAGGGCACTCGAACGCGGCGAGTACGGGTGGGACGGGGTTTACGGCTACCGCGTGTCTTTGCGGGGGCCAGATCGTCTGCGCTCATGCGATCACGTCCGGTGATCGATCTGCGTGTACGTCGGCCCCTTGCGCCATCAGACAACTCACCTTCGCGTCATACTTGTTTTCACGGTCATCCTGCCCGTTCCGGCTCCCCACAATGCATCGGCAGCCGAGTGCCATTGTTACAGCCGCGGAGTTGCCGAGCGCCGCGTACCGCGAGTGGATATGAGTTCCACCACTCGCGGTACGTGAGGTCACCAGGCCTGCGGGCTGTGCTCCTCGAGGACGTGTTCGAGATCCGGCAGTTCGCTGCGATCGATGCTTGCAGCGTCATCCACAGACAGGACCGCGTGTGTCACCCATTCGTCTGCCAGCAGGTCGTCGAGCGATTCGACATCGCCGGCGGCCACCACCCACGCGGCACCTGCCGATGCGGCAAGCAACATTGCGGGGACCCGTCCGCTCGCGTCGATCGAGCCGGCGTGCAGCACTCGCGACTCGACATCAACCGCGTACTTCTCGCACCAACTCGACAGCGTTGCGGTGAGTTCCCCGTACGTCTGCTCCCAGGCTCCGTCTCCGAACACGCGGATTGCAGCGTCGTCCGCGGTGAGCGGGCGAATACGATCGGCGTAACTGATCGCACGCGTGGGTTGCGAGGCCGCGGCGTCGAGCGTTTCCGGCGTGATCGTCACGACAGAATCCCGAATCTCGCCGGCCTGCCCGACTGCAATAGCTGCCCCGGTCTTGACAATTGCCCAGCACGCCGCCACTTCGTCTGCTCCCGATACGCCGGCGAGGCTCACGACGTCTCCTGGACCGACGCCGCCGTCGATGAGCAGACGCGCAAGCTGCGAGGAGCGTGAATCGACTGCGGCATAGTCGATCTCCTCGTCGCCAACCACAAGGGCGGGAGCTTCGGGGTCGGCCTCGACTGTCGACGCCAGCAGTTGCGGCAATAGCGCCGCGCTTGATCCGCTCGGAGCGCTGGGTTGAACTGCTGCGCCGATAGCCTCCTCTTTTTCTGCTGCGGTGAGCAATTCGATGTCGCCGACCGGAATCGACGGGTTGTCGGTGACCTGTTCGAGTACACGAACAAACCGCTCCACGAACGATTCGACGGTGCCCTGGTCGAACAGATCAGTGGAGTAGATCCAGACGCCGGAGAGTCCGTATCCGTCCGCGGCGCTACTGAGTGTCAGTTGCAAGTCGAACTTGGTGGACGCCACTGGTGAATCGACGCCGCTGATCGTCAAGCCTGGCAACGAGAACTCGGCTCCGCCAGCGGGTTCCAGCGACAAGATGATCTGGAAGAGTCCGTCGGCCGATGCACCCAACGCTTCGGACACTTCTTCGAACGGAAGGTCGGCCTTCCCGAAGGCTTCCAGATCCACGTCGCGCACGGCAACAACCAGATCGTCGAAACTTGCAGCCGTATCTACCTGAGTCCGCAAGGCAAGCGTGTTCACGAACATTCCGACCAGATCGTCGAGAGCACGCTCCCCTCGCCCACCCACGGCGGTACCGATCGCAAAGTCGTTGGTTGCCCCGACGCGGGCGACCAATACGGCTAGTGCGGCGTGCACTGCCATGAAGGCAGTCGCATTCCGTTCGCGGGCGATCTCTACCAACCGGGCGTGGATCTGCTCACTGACGGTGAACTCGACGGCACCCGCTGCCGGCGACACGGCACTCGGGCGTGGGCGATCCGTCGGAAGCCCGGCCATCGAAGGAAGGGCAGCAAGCTTGCCCCGCCAGTATTCGAGTTGAGCAGCAGCGACACTGCCGGCCTCGTCGGCCGTACCCACGACGTCACGCTGCCACAGCGCGAAGTCCGCGTACTGCACGGTCAACGGACTCCACCCGGGAATGCTGCCTCTGGTCCGGGCTTCGTACGCGATCATCATGTCGCGCGCCAACGGCGCCATCGACTCACCGTCGGCGGCAATGTGGTGTGCAACGAGCGCAAAGACGTACTCGCCCGTCCCGCAGTGCAGAAGTTCCATCCGCACAGGTACTTCTGTGGAGACGTCGAAGCCCGTCGACATCACAGCGGCGACGCGTGTGTACAACTCGGATGCGTCGGCAACGGCAACAACGGCGCAGTGCGGCGCCTCGTCGACGTCGAGAATCCGTTGTGTGGGTCCGTTGTCGTCGGCCGGATAGAACGTGCGGAGCGACTCGTGGCGATCGGTGACATCGCGCAGCGCAGCCAGCAAGGCATCGACGTCGAGGTCGCCGGTCAACCGCAACGCCATCGGAATGTTGTACGTCCCTGCGGCCGTGTCCATCTGGTTGACGAGCCACATTCGCTGCTGCGCCAGTGACAACGGCAACCGGTCCGGGCGTTCGGCGGCTTCGAGCGACTTTCGGCGACCCGAACCGACCGATGCCGCCAGTGCCAGGGCCAATGCCTCGACTGTCGTGGCGTCGAACAACATCCGAACCGGAACGGTGGTATCGAGCGCCGAGCCGAGCCGGGCCGCGAGTCGCGTTGCGATAAGTGAGTTTCCGCCGAGCGCAAAGAAATCGTCGTCGAGTCCGACTCGGTCGACGCCGAGAAGATCGGCAAAAACAACTGCAACTGCCTTCTCTGCAACGGTGAGCGGTTCGCGGTACTGCGCCGTGTCGAACACCGGGTCGGGCAGGCGCTTACGGTCGATCTTTCCGTTCGCGTTGAGCGGCAACGAGTCCAGGACGATGAACGCCGACGGAACCATGTACTCCGGCAGGCGCTGCGCTACAGCGTCCCGCAGGATTTCCGGAACGATCACAGCGCCCGGGACGCCTACGACGTAGGCGACCAAACGATCCCCCACAGTCGCATCGGAGTGGACGCTCACCACAGCCGTCCCGACGGATTCCACGGCGTTCAATGCAGATTCGATCTCACCGAGCTCGATGCGCAGACCGCGGATCTTGACCTGGAAGTCCGTGCGCCCGATGTACTCGAGTTCACCGGCGGTATTGCGACGAACGAGGTCGCCGGTTCGATACATGCGCTCGCCGGCCGCGCCGAAGGGATTGGCCACAAACCGTTCTGCCGTCAGGTCGTACCGGTTGCCGTAACCACGGCCGACGCCGACACCACCGACGTACAGCTCGCCGACCACTCCGGAGGGAACAAGACCCAAACGTGAATCCAGCACGTAGAGATCGATGTTCGGTACCGGTGAGCCGATCGGAACACCAAGCGTGTCCGCTGCCGTCGCCTGCTGGAACGACACCACATCCGACGCTTCGGTCGGACCGTAGCTGTTCACGATTCGAACTCCACGCGAGAGCAAGCGCCCAAGGCGGCTGATCTGTATCGGCTCTCCGCCGAGGAACACCACCTCGAGACTTGCCAGCACGTCGTCAGCGTCGGTATCGATCAGAGCGTCGAACGCACTCGGTGACATGTTTGCCGTCGTGACTCGCGTGTCTGCGATGACACGGAGGATCTCACTCGGGTCGAAGCCGGCGGGTGCGAGGTGCACACTTCCACCACTCGTCAGTGGTCCCCACACGTTCTTCTGCGTGAGGTCGAAACTCGGTGACGACGCCACTGCCACCCCGGCGCGTGCCGGAAGCGAAGAGCGATACCACGCAACAGTATTCGCTATGCCGGCCATCGGAACGACGGTCGGCTTCGGTCGCCCGGTCGAACCGGATGTCGAAATGACGTAGCCGACTCGGGCATCCGCGCCGTCTTCACGCCAACGATCAACCCACGACGGCGCGTCGGCAGCGACAACGGGCTCGTTGCCGATCAGCACCACCGGGAGATCGAGGTCGGGCGTCTCGATGGCCACCACACACCGTGCCGCGGTGTCGGCGAGCAGATCGCTCACCCGTTCTCCCGGAAGAGCCGGGTCGATCGGAAGATAACCGGCACCGGCTTTCCACACGGCCACCATCGCCACAACCCACTGCCAGGACCTCGGCAGGATCAAACCGACAACGTCGTCCGGACGGACGCCGGCGTCGACGAGTTGCGCCGCCACGACAGAGGACAGTGCATCGAGGTCCTCGTAGGACAATTCGACGTCACCGGCCACCACTGCACACGCCGACGGATCGGTGTCGACGTACTGCGCGAACAACGTCATCGGTGACGCGTCGAGCCGGTCTTCGTCACTGCCCCGTGACCACTCGAGAATCTTTGTCTGCTCGGATGTTTCGATGATATCGATATCGCCGACGACCTGCGCCGAGTCGGCAACTGCAGCATGCAGGACACGGAGGAATCGGTTCGCGAGGGATGCAATTGTCGACTCGTCGAACAGGTCGGTCGCGTACGTGAACTGTGCGGTCAGTCCTCCGTTGCCTGCCGACTCGGACTCGATCAAGGTCAGTTGCAGATCGACCTTTGCCAGGAGGTCCGGCAACGCGAAGTCGGCAACGTCCAGATCCTGCAGCTGCAGAACCGATCGCTGCAAGTTCTGGAATGCGAGACCGACCTGGAACAACGCATGCCTGGCCTGAGATCGCTCCGGGTTGAGAATCTCGACGAGCCGTTCGAAGGGGACGTCCGCGTGCGAGAACGCGCCGAGATCCGCTTCTCGGACATGCTTGACCAAGTCCGCGAACGACGATTCGGCGTCGACCTCGGCGCGAAGCACCAGGGTGTTGACGAACATACCGATCAGATCGTCGAGGGCACGTTCACCACGACCGGCCGCCGGGGTACCGATCACGATGTCCGATGTCCCGGACAACCTCGCGAGTACAACCGCCAAGGCGCTGTGCATCACCATGAAGAGCGACGCGTTGACCTCTCGGGCAATTCGATCGAGGCCCACCCGGAGCTCGGCATCGATCGAAAAGTTGTATCCCGCACCGCTGTGCGATTCGATGCGCGGACGAGGACGGTCCGTCGGCAGATCCAGCTGGTCCGGAATGCCGGCCAACCGCTCTTGCCAGTACGTGACCTGTTCGGAAATAACCGATTCAGGGTCGTCTTCGCTGCCGAGGATCTGACGCTGCCACAACGCAAAGTCGGCGTACTGCACCGGCAATGGTTCCCACTGCGGCGACTGCCCTTGCGACCGTGCAACATACGCGGAGACGAAGTCGCGGATCAGCGGGCCCATCGAGAAGCCGTCACCGCTGATGTGATGGATCACAAAAACGAGGACGTACTCGGACTGGCTCAAATCGAACAATTGCGCTCGAACCGACGCTTCGTGGGTGACGTCGAATCCGGGAAGGATCACGCCTGCAACCCGATCGATGACAACGGATTCGTGAATACGAACCGGCGTCAGATCCGGAACCATCCGGTCCACATCCACCAACTGCTGATAGCCGACGCCGTCGATCTCGGGATACACCGTTCGCAAAATCTCATGACGTTCGAACACGTCCACCAGCGCAGCCTGCATCGCCGCGATGTCCAACTCTCCGGTCAGCCTGATGGCTACCGGGATGTTGTCAACACCCGAAGATGCATCGAACCTGTTGAGGAACCACATGCGTTGCTGCGCAATCGACAACGGAACACGATCCGGCCGTTCCTGCGCCACCAGCGGCGGGCGGGCACCCTTACCGGATAGCGAGTCGATAAGCGAGGCAAAGGATTCCACCGTCGATGCGTCGAACAGCAGGCGAACGGGAACCGTTGTGTCGAGCGCCTCGCCGAGTCGGGCAACGACCTGAGTCGCGATGAGCGAGTTGCCGCCGAGCGAGAAGAAATCGTCGTCGAGGCCAACTTGCTCGATACCGAGCAGGTCGGAGAAAATCCGCGCGACCGCGTGCTCCGCCGCGCTCCGTGGCTCACGGAAGGCAGCGATCTGGGCAACAGGATCGGGCAACTGCTTCCGATCCAGCTTGCCGGACGTGCCCAGCGGGAATGCCTCGAGCACGACGTGCGCCGTCGGGACCATGTAGCCGGGCAGTCGTGCGGCCAGTGCCGCCTCGACCGATGCCCAGTCCACCACCGCGCCTGCATGTCCCACAACGTAGGCAACCAACTGTTCGTTGCGCACTAACACCGCGGCCGACGCAACGGACGACTGGTCGCGCAGTGCTGCCTCGATCTCGCCCAGTTCGATCCGCAATCCGCGCAGTTTGACCTGGAAGTCAGTCCGCCCGATATATTCGATCTCACCAATGCTGGAAACATCCCCCCTCGCTCCGCTCGACCGTTTCCACCGCACCAAGTCACCAGTCCGATACAGGCGACTGCCGGAGGTCCCGTACGGATCAGCCACAAAACGATCTGCGGTGAGGTCCGGGCGACCGACGTAGCCGCGCGCCAACTGGATTCCCGCCAGGTACAGCTCACCCGAGACACCCACCGGCACCGGGCGCAGACGCGAATCCAGCACCAGGACGCGGGTATTCCAGACCGGCGATCCGATCGGGACGATCTCGGAATCCGATGGCGTGACCTCGTGGAACGTGACGTCGACTGCCGCTTCGGTGGGCCCGTACAGATTGTGTAGGCGAGCCTGCGGAAGGAGGGTGCACAGTTCCTGAGCAACCTGCGGTGGCAGCGCTTCACCCGAAGCGAATACCCGACGCAGAGCGTCCGCTCCGCGAACGGCGGGTTCTGCGACAAACAATTCGAGCATCGAGGGCACGAAGTGCACAGTGGTGACGCCGTGTTCCGCGATGGCAGCTGCGAGGTATGCCGGTTCCCGGTGTCCGTCCACTGCAGCAACGACCAAACGCGCACCAACCTGCAACGGCCAGAAGAACTCCCACACCGACACGTCGAACGTGAAAGGTGTCTTCTGCAACACCACGTCGTCGCCGGTCAACCCGTACTCGGCCTGCATCCACACCAGACGATTCACGATCGCCCGATGCGAAACCGCAACACCCTTCGGCTTTCCGGTCGAACCGGAAGTAAAGATCACGTACGCCGTGTTGTCCGGCCGCAGCGGGGCAAGGCGATCTGCGTCGGCGATCGCAGCATCCGAGTGAGCGGACACCTCGATCGTGTCCACGTGAACAACCGGGCAGGATGCTGTCTCGAATCGATCCAGCGAGGTGGTGAGGACACAGATCGGGGCCGCGGTCGAAAGAACGTACTCATTGCGTTCGGTCGGCTGATCCGGATCGATCGGAACGTACGCGCCGCCTGCCTTCACTATCGCGTACATCGCGACAAGCAAGTCGAGTGATCGTCGCATCGACAATCCCACCATGGCATCGGGACCGACACCGATCGAGATCAAATGGCGTGCAAGTCGATTAACGCGGGCGTCGAATTCCGCGTACGTCAACGTCACAGCGTCGAACGTGATTGCCGGCGCATCCGGTGTCAGCGACGCCTGGGCGTCGAATAGATCTACCAGGGTGGAATCGGGAACACGGTGCTCGGTCGAGTTCCATTCGACGAGCACTCGCTGACGCTCGTCGGCACTCGATACGTCGATGTCGCCGATGACAGCAGACGAATCATCCGCCAGGGCTCGCAGAATCGTGACGTACCGTTGTGCAAACAGTTCCACGGTTGCCGCGTCGAAAAGATCTGTTGCATAGTTGAACTGCGCAAGAAGACCGCCCTGCGGCGCCTCGCTCACCGTCAGCTGGAGATCGAACTTTGCGACGGGCGATTCGATGTCCACGGCAGACACCACAACACCGTTCATCGCTGCCGGCTCCGGACTTGCGCCACCGAGATTCTGCATCGTCAGCATGACCTGGAACAGCGGGTTCCGGGCTTGCGACCGTTCGGGGTTGATGATCTCGACAAGGCTCTCGAACGGGACGTCGGCGTGATCGAATGCTCCGAGATCCGTTTCACGGGCGCGGTGGATCAGATC
Organism: Rhodococcus sp. 24CO; assembly: GCF_050586165.1. Taxonomy (NCBI): domain Bacteria; kingdom Bacillati; phylum Actinomycetota; class Actinomycetes; order Mycobacteriales; family Nocardiaceae; genus Rhodococcus; species Rhodococcus sp. 24CO. Next base: position 11,033 of record NZ_JAZFNF010000022.1, read on the forward strand.
GGCGACCGTCGACGCCGGATCGATCTCGGTTCGCAGTACCAACGTGTTGACGAACATTCCGATGACGTTGTCGAGCACCTGCTCACCGCGTCCGGCAACCGGAGTGCCGATCACGATGTCGGTGGAACTCGACAGCTTTGCGAGCAGCAGCGCAAGCGCAGAATGCACAACCATGAACAGCGAGGCGTTCGATGCCTGCGCGACCACATTCAAGCGCTCGCGCAGATCCGCATCAATGGAGAAGTCGTGGTACGCGCCCTGGTTGGATGCAATTCGGGGCCGTGGCCGATCCGTCGGCAATTCGAGTTGATCCGGTACCCCGGCCAATTGTGTTCGCCAGTAGTCGAACTGCCCGGAAATCACCGAGTCCGGATCGCTCTCGCTGCCCAGGACTTCGCGCTGCCACAAAGCAAAATCGGCAAACTGCACCGGAAGTGGTTCCCACTGTGGCGCCGCTCCCGCCGATCGCGCACCATACGCCGCGACGACGTCCCGAACCAACGGAAGCATCGAGAATCCATCACCACTGATGTGATGGACGACAAATACGAGAACGAACTCGGTATCAGTGATCCTCAGAAGCGAAACACGAATGGGCACTTCGGTGGTCACGTCGAACCCGGGCGCCACCACGCCGGCGACCTGAGCCACCACATCATCGGCGTCCACGTCGACCGGCGCGAGATCGATCAGACGAGTGGGTTCGAGAACCTGCTGGTAACCGACGCCGTCAATCTCGGGGTAGATGGTTCGCAAGCTCTCGTGACGACGCACCAGGTCGTCGAGAGCGTCCTGGAGCGCGTCGACATCGAGCTCACCGGTCAATCGCAGTGCGGCTGGAATGTTGTCGACATTCGATCCCGGTTCGAAGCGGTTGAGGAACCACATGCGTTGCTGCGCGAGCGAGAGCGGCACACGCTCCGGCCGGACCTGGGCGGTGAGCGGAGGCCGCGCTGCCGTGGCGGTTCCCGAGTCGATACGGGCAGCAAGCGCCCCGACGGTCGGCGCGTCGAACAGCGTCCGTACACCGACGGTGGTGTCGAGTTTCTGTCCCAGCCGCGCAACAACCTGAGTTGCCATGAGGGAGTTACCCCCGAGGGCAAAGAAATTGTCGCCCAATCCCACCTTCTCGACTGCCAGAAGGTCCGAGAAGACCTGAGCCACCGCAATTTCGGCACTTGTGACCGGCGCCTGGAACTCGGCACTGCGGGCCACCGGATCAGGCAACTGCGCACGATCGAGCTTGCCCGAAGAGCCCAGCGGGAAGCTGTCGAGCACCACATGGTTGGCCGGAATCATGTACGCGGGCAACCGCTGTGACAACGTCGCGGCGATGTCGTCCCAGTCGATGCTGCCGCTCGCTGCCGGCGTCAGATACGCCACCAGCTGGTCGCTGCGAACAAGCACTACTGCCGCGGACACCGCGAGGTGATCGCGCAGAGCCGATTCGATTTCACCGAGTTCGATGCGCAGTCCGCGCAGTTTGACCTGGAAGTCCGTACGCCCGATATAGTCAATCTCACCAAAACTGTTCCACCGCACCAGATCACCCGTGCGATAAAGCCGCTGACCGTTGTCGGAGAATGGATCCGCGACAAATCGATCGGCGCTCAGATCGGGCCGCGCCAGGTAGCCGCGCGCAAGCTGAACACCGGCGAGATACAACTCCCCTGCAACTCCGACCGGCACCGGGTGCAACCGCGAATCCAGCACCAGGGCCCGGGTGTTCCACACCGGCGCACCGATCGGCACACTTGCGACGTCGGATTCGGTGACCTCGTGGTAGGTCACGTCAACCGCAGCCTCGGTCGGACCGTACAGGTTGTGCAAACGCGCAGCGGGAAGAACCGTCCGCAGCGTCGATGCGACCTGTGGTGTCAACGCCTCACCGGAGGCAAATACCCGGGTCAACGTCGTACACGCCGCTACCGAGGGTTCGCCGACAAACACGTCGAGCATCGACGGAACAAAGTGCGCGGTGGTGACGCCGTGCTCGGAAATGGCGGCGGCGAGATAGGCGGGGTCGCGGTGTCCGTCGACGGCAGCAACGACCAACCGAGCACCAACCTGCAACGGCCAGAAGAACTCCCACACCGACACGTCGAACGTGAAAGGCGTCTTCTGCAACACCACGTCGTCGCCGGTCAACCCGTACTCGGCCTGCATCCACACCAGACGATTCACGATCGCCCGATGCGAAACCGCAACACCCTTCGGCTTACCGGTCGAACCGGAAGTAAAGATCACGTACGCCGTGTTGTCCGGCCGCAGCGGTGCCAGCCTATCGGTATCGACAAGCGCTGTGTCCGAGAACTGGGAAGTATCCAGCGAATCCAACGAGACAACCGTGGTGCTCGCTGTGAAACCATCACGATCGGTGGTCAGCACGCACACCGGTCGGGCTGTCCCCAGAACGTATTCGTTACGATCGGCGGGCTGATCGGGATCGACCGGCAGATAGGCCGCGCCTGCTTCGATCACCGCGTACATCGCGACAACCAAGTCGATGGACCGCCTGATCGCCAAGCCCACCAACGTGTCAGGTCCTACGCCCATCGTCACCAGCATCCGGGCAAGCCGATGCACACGCGCCGAGAAATCACGATAGGTCAGCAGCTCGTCCTCGTAGACGAGTGCCGTGGCGTCCGGAGTCCGCCTCGCTTGCTCGACAAACATGTCGACCAGCGTCTTGTCCGGCACCTCATGGCCGGTCGCGTTCCAGGTGCTGATCACCAACGCGCGCTCGTCGACGGTGAGCAGGTCGATATCACCGACCACGACGGCCGGATCCTCCGCGACGACGGCGAGGAGCGCCACCAATCGCGTGGCAACAGAATCGATGGTCGACGGGTCGAAAAGATCTGTGGCGTAATCGATCATGATCGACAGTCCGCCGTGCTCGGGGTCTTCCCAGACGGTGAACTGGAGGTCGAACTTGGCAACGGCTGATTCGAGTTCGACACCTGTGACCGTCAACCCGCCGATGTCGGCAGCGCCCTGTTCACTCTGGCCGAGGTTCTGAAACGCCAGCATGACCTGGAAGAGCGGGTTGTGCGCCTGCGAGCGGGCGGGATCGAGGACCTCGACCAGGCGCTCGAACGGAACGTCCGTATGGCCGAAGGCATCAAGATCAGTAGCGCGAGTTGATTTCAGCACGTCCACGAACGAACTGGCGGAGTCGATCTCGGTGCGCAGGACCAGAGTGTTGACGAACATTCCGATCACGTCGTCGAGGGCGCGGTCGCCACGACCTGCGACCGGCGTGCCGATCGCGATATCCGAAGTGGCGGACAACCGGGAAAGCAGGACGGCAATGGCACTGTGGAGCACCATGAAGACCGAAGCCTTGTGTTGCTGTGCCAGCGATTCGAGCCGGACAAGCACGTTCTGGTCGATCGAGAACTGGTGTGATGCACCACGGTTGGTTGCCACCGCGGGGCGCGGGCGATCTGTCGGCAGTTCGAGCAGTTCCGGCATCCCTGCCAACTGATGCGTCCAGTAGTCGATCTGCCGCGAAATCAACGATTCCGGGTCGCTCTCGTCACCGAGAACTGACCGCTGCCACAGCGTGAAGTCCGCGTACTGGACCCCCAACGGAGCAAAATCGGGCGCTGAACCCTGCGATCGAGTTGCGTAGGCACTCACAACGTCGCGGACCAACGGCCCCATCGAGAAACCGTCGCCGCTGATGTGGTGAACCACAAAGACGAGGACGTACTCCGATGCTGCGACGTGGAACAGGCGCACCCGCAAGGGAACCTGCGTCGTGACGTCGAAACCCTCGGCGACAACGGTAGTGATGCGATCGATCAGGTCGGATTCCGTGACTACAACCGGGGTCACATCCAGCACAACGTCTGACGCGGAGAGAACCTGCTGGTATCCGATACCGTCGATTTCGGGGTAGACGGTGCGCAGGCTCTCGTGGCGCTCGACCAGATCGGTGATCGCACCGCCTAGTGCATCGACGTCGAGGGCACCGGTCAGGCGTAGGGCCACCGGAATGTGATCGACGGCAGACGCGGAATCGAACCGGTTGAGGAACCACATGCGCTGCTGCGCAAGCGACAGCGAAATCTGCGCGGGCCGCTCTCGAGCAACCAGCGGCGCCCTGGTACCGCTACCGGCAGAATCGACTACCAGAGAGGCTAATTCGGATACGGTCGGAGCATCGAAGAAAGCTCGCATGTCGAGTTCCACGCCGAGTTCGGCGTTGGCGCGCGCGACTACCCGGGTTGCGAGGAGCGAGTTACCACCGAGGTCGAAGAATCCGTCGTCGATGCCGAGATCGTCGCGGCCGAGCAAGTCGGCAAAGATCGCGACCAACGTCTTCTCGACCGGGGTACTCGGTGCGCGGTATTCGACAACCTGCGCTGTGAACTCGGGCGCCGGCAGTGCCTTGCGGTCCAGCTTGCCGCTGGCGTTGAGCGGAAATGCGTCGAGTTCGACGAACAGCGACGGCACCATGTAGTCCGGTAGCCGCCCGCCCAATTCATCGGCAAGAGCGTCGGTGTCGAGTAAAGCTACAGTGTCGCGTTCAACACCTGGTGCGGGAACCACGTACGCCACGAGGTTGTCACCAAGAGTCGCGTCGGAATGGACGAGAACAGCCGCCTGCGCGATTGCAGCGTTGTCGAGGAGGGCGGATTCGATCTCGCCGAGTTCGATGCGCAGCCCGCGCAGTTTCACCTGGAAGTCGGTGCGGCCGATGTACTCGAGGAGTCGCTGAGCACCAAGCCCGCGCCAGCGAACGAGGTCGCCGGTGCGGTACATACGAGCACCGGCTTCGGTCGGATGCGCAACAAACCGATCGGCCGAGAGATCGGGACGGGCGACGTAGCCCCGCGCCAATTGGACACCGGCAAGGTACAGCTCACCGGGCACTCCGGGAGGAACCGCCCGCAGGGCGTCGTCGAGCACCAGCAGTTCGGTGCGGGCGACTGCGCGGCCGATCGGAACGGACACCTCGTCCTGGGCGCCGGTGGCGTAATAGGTGACGTCGACGGCAGCTTCGGTCGGACCGTAAAGATTGTGCAGCGCAGCCGAACTGACGTCGCGCAGACGCGCCGCCGTCTGCGCCGGAAGTGCTTCACCGGACGCAAAAACGTAACGGAGAGTACTGATCTCGGAAACCGTGGGTTCGGCGACAAAAACGGCCAGCATCGACGGCACGAAGTGAACGACCGTGACGCCGTACTCGATCATCGTGCGGGCGACGTACGCGGGATCACGGTGTCCGTCCGGCTCCGCGATGACAAGCGACGCGCCGATCTGCAACGGCCAGAAGAACTCCCACACCGACACGTCGAAGGTGAAGGGCGTCTTCTGAAAGACGACATCTGCGGCGGTGAAGGCGTACTCGTCCTGCCGCCACACGAGGTTGGCGACGATGGCACCGTGGGCAACCCCAACGCCCTTGGGACGCCCGGTGGAGCCGGAGGTGAAGATGACGTACGCGAGGTTGTCAGCGCGCAGCGGCGAGCGCCGGTCGGTATCGGCGAGCGGCTCGGCGGAATGCACCGACACGTCGGTCGTGTCCATCTCGAGGACGGAAACACCATCCGGAAGGGTCAGCTCGTCAGTGGACACCGTCAGCACCAGGACTGGCGCCGCGACATCGAGGACGTAGGCCACGCGTTCGGCTGGATGATCGGGATCGAGTGGCACATACGCGCCGCCCGCTTTCACGATCGCGTACATCGCCACCAGCAGTTCCACGGATCGCCGGATACCGAGACCGACCAGGGAGTCCGGTCCGACTCCACGTCGGACCAGTTCGCGGGCGAGCTGATTGGCGCGGCCGTCGAATTCGGCGTACGTCAGCGACGTGTCGCCGAACCGGAGTGCAATCGCGTCCGGGCTTCGTGACACCTGCTCGTCGAACAGACTCACCAGGGTTGTCTCGACAACGGTCGGCTCGTCGACGGCAACCACAGATGTGGCGTCGGCGATCAATGCGTCCACGACGCCGCCGAGTCCGCCGTCCTGGGATGCGATCAGCTCAGGTAACACGGTGGAGATGACAACGGGGACGAGCGCGTCGGCCCCCAACGCGCCGCCCATCGCGGCGTCGAGAGTTGTGAGCTCGCTGTGGAGACGTTCGTAACTGATGTCCGTATCGCCGTGGGCAAGTGCGCGCCGGCCCGGTTCCACCTCGGCAACCGCTGCGATCAGTCTCGGGAGATCCTCGATCGTCAGCGACTGTGGTCCAGGTATTCCGACGGACATCTAGGCTTCCTCCAACTGACTGCGCACGAGCCGACAACAGCACGAACTGACAACACACGGCGGCACCGGTAAGGCACAGTGTGTGCCGTCCCGATGCCGCCCACTGGGCAAATACTGCATATTACCCGTCGATACGGTCACCCTTTTCCGATGTAGCCTGCGCGTCTGCAATCAAAGAGCTCACCAACGAGACAATTCCGTCGGCGCCGAGCGCCGGGAGAATTCCCGGAACCAAGCCGGTCAGAGACACGGAGATCAAGGCATCCGCACCCAGTGCGGCACCCATCGTCGCTCTCATCAGCGCCAACTTCTCGGCCAACTGTGTGAAGGTCACCACGGTGTCGCCGTGTGTGAACGCCACGGCCGTCGGATCTGCTGCGGCGGCCGCTGCTGCGAGGTCCGGAAGATCTGCGGCAGTCTTCGGCTCGGCTGCCTCGATCAGCGCGCGTTCGAAGTCCGTCACGATGTCGATGGTCCGCAGAACCACCGTCGGATCTGCGGCAACGGCGTCGACCACGGCCCGCAACCTGGCTGCGAACAGTTCCATGGTCGCGGCGTCGTACAGATCGGTTGCGTAGGTGAACCGCATCCGGATATCGGACAACGCTCCGCTGTCGTCGAACTCCTCGATACCGGTGAGCTGCAGGTCGAACATCGCCGAGTCGAATCCGTCATCGACCGCCGACAGTTCGAGCCCCGGCAGCGCAAACGTGCCCAGCGCCATGTTCTGGAACGTGAGCATCACCTGGAACAGCGGTGAGTACGCCTGTGAGCGCTCACGCCCGATCTGCTCGACCAGACGCTCGAAGGGCACATCCGCATGTCCGAACGCCGCGAGGTCCTTCTCCTTCACCTGCTGCAGTAGATCGACAAACGTGGTTGCCGGCTTCACCTGCGTGCGCAACACCAGCGTGTTGACGAACATACCGACCAGGTCGTCCAGGACTCGCTCGCCGCGGCCCGCCACCGGGGTACCGATCGCGATGTCGTTCGAGCCGCTTAGCTTGGACAGCAGCACCGAGAACGCGGCGTGAACGACCATGAATACGGTTGAGTTCTGCTCGCGCGCGATTTCCGCGATTCGACGCGTGGAGTCCGCGCCGAGCGTGAACAGGAAGTCCGCGCCCTTCATCGACTGTGTCGGCGGACGGGGACGGTCCGTCGGCAATTCCAGAAGTTCGGGAACGCCGGCAAGTTCCTGCGTCCAGTACGCGAGCTGCGTCGACAGCTCACTGTCCGGATCGTCCTCGGAACCCAGTACGTCGCGCTGCCACAACGTGTAGTCCGCGTACTGAACTTCGAGCGGAGCCCATTCGGGTGCCGCTCCCCCGGTGCGCGCCGTGTACGCGATCATCGTGTCCCGGATCATCGGAGCCATCGAGAATGCGTCGCCGCTGATGTGGTGGACCACCACGATCAGAACGTGCTCGGTGGGCGTGATCTGGAACAGCCGAACGCGCAGCGGAACACCGACAGTGACGTCGAAGCCCTGACCGACCACCTTCGCGACCTCAGCCGCAATCGTGTCCTCACTGACGTACAGCACGGCCATGTCGACAACGGCTGCCGACTTCGACTGAATCGACTGCGTCGGGCCGTCCCCGAGATCGGGGTAGAACGTCCGCAGGATCTCGTGTCGAGCAACAAGGTCGGAGACGGCCGACTGCAATGCTGCGACGTCGAGATCGCCGGACATCCGGATCGCGACCGGGATGTTGTACGCGGCAGACCTGCGGTCGATCTGGTTGAGAACCCACATCCGCTGCTGAGCGAGCGACAACGGAATCTGCGACGGCCGTTCCTGCGCCACCAACTGTGCCCGCGAACCTGAACCGGCATGTTCGAGCACCCGCGACGCCAGCAGTCCGACGCTCGACGCTTCGAAGATGATCCGCACCGGAATCTGGGCGTCGAGCGCCTGACCCAAGCGCGCGACGACCTGTGTGGCGATCAGCGAGTTTCCACCGAGATCGAAGAAGTCGTCGTCCAACCCGACTCGCGGAACACCCAGGACTTCGGCAAACACCGACGCCACGATCTCCTCTACCGGGTTGCTCGGGGCGCGGAATTCCGTTGCCTCGAATTCGGGTTCCGGCAGCGCCTTTCGATCGATCTTGCCGTTGATGTTGAGCGGCAATTCACTCAGCACCATCAACGCCGACGGCACCATGTAACTCGGCAACTCGCGGACGAGTTCCGCCTTCACACTGTCGACGTCGACGGTGGCCCCGGCCTGCGGAACGAGGTAGCCGACAAGCCGATCGCCCAGTCGCGGATCGGTTTTCGCGACGACCACCGCGGCATCCACCGACTCGGCAGCCCTGATGACAGCTTCGATCTCACCGAGTTCGATGCGGTAGCCACGGATCTTGACCTGGAAGTCGGCACGATCGACGTACTCGAGTTCACCGCCACTGCGCCAGACGACAAGGTCGCCGGTGCGGTACAGACGTGTGCCCGGTTCTCCGAAGATGTTGGCGACGAAGCGTTCCGACGTCAGGTCGGCGCGGCCGTGATAACCCCGAGCCAACTGGGTTCCGGCAAGATACAGTTCACCGGTCACTCCGACCGGAACAGGATGCAGTCGCTCGTCGAGCACGTAGACCTGCGTGTTCCATTCCGGGGCACCGATCGAGACCGACGAGGTGTCGCTCTCGTCCACGTCGTGCGCGGTGACCGACACCGCGGCCTCGGTCGGACCGTACAGATTCACCAGTGCCGCGTCGGACACCTTGCGGAACTCTGCCGCCGTTGCCGCGGGCAAAGCCTCACCGATGGCAAGAACACGCTCGAGCGACTGCGGGAGAGTGCCGTCTGCCGCGGCCGTCAGCATCGAGAGCATGGACGGCACCGCGTGCAGCGTCGTCACCTTCTCCTGTGCCATGAGCGCCAGCAGGTACTCGGCGTCCTTGTGTCCGTCCGGGTCGGCGATGACCAGTCGTGAGCCGGATGTCAACGCGGACCAGAACTCCCAGACCGAGAGGTCGAAGGTTGCTGCAGTCTTGAGCAACATTGCGTCGGTCTGGTCGAGACCGTACTGATCACGCTTCCACAGAAGCTGGTTGACGATTGCGGCGTGGGACAGTGCCACACCCTTCGGCTTACCGGTCGATCCCGATGTGAAGATCACGTACGCGGTATTCGCCGAACGAAGCGGCGCGATCCGCTCGTCGCCGCGCACCGGCGCACCGGAGACGCCCGACAAATCGAGAGTGTCGATGACCAGAACGTTCTCGATACCCGCGAGCGACGGTGCGTCGTTCTCGGTGCTGAGCACACACACCGGCGCGGCCATCTCGAGGACGTACCCGGTGCGATCAGCCGGATGATCCGGATCGATGGGAACGTAACCGCCGCCGGCCTTGGCAACGGCGTACATGCCGATCACCAGGTCGATGGAGCGTCGCATTCCCAACGCGACCAACGATTCCGGACCAACGCCCAGTCCGATCAGGTGACGGGCGAGCCGGTTGACCTTGTTGTCGAACTCCGCATACGTCAGCGATTCGAGTCCGTGGACCAACGCGACGGAATCACCGTGCGCGGCAACCTGCTGATCGAACAGATCGACCAGTGTCGCCTCGGTGTCGACAACATGCTCCGTTGCATTCCATTCCCGCAGAACTTGATTCGACTCACGCGGATCGAGCACGTCGATGTCGCCGACCACGATCGACGGATCGGCAACAACCGCAGCCAGAAGGGTGTTGAACCGATCAGCGAAGGACTGGACTGTCGACTCGTCGAAAAGATCGTGCGCATAGCTGAATACAGCCGAGATGCCGGAGGCAACACCACGCTCGTCGTAGTTGTCACCGACGATCAACTGAAGATCGAACTGGGCGACACCGTTGTCGATCTCGAGACCCTTGACCGTGAGGCCAGGCAGTTCCAGGCTTGCCTGTTCCATGTTCTGGAAGAGGAAACCCACCTGGTAGAGCGGGTGACGAGCAGTCGAACGCGCGGGGTTGAGAACCTCGACCAGTCGCTCGAACGGAACGTCGGCATGCGCAAAGGCCTGCAGGTCGTTCTCGCGCACGCGGGCAAGCAGTTCCGTGAAACTGTCGGAACCGTCGACGTGTGTCCGGAATACCAGGGTATTGACGAACATGCCGATCAGATCGTCGAGCGCACGCTCGCCGCGGCCAGCAATCGGAGTACCAACCGCGATATCGTCGGTGCCGGCCAAGCGCGCCAGCAGGACCGCAAACGCAGCATGCGTGACCATGAACAGGGTGGTTCCGTGCTCACGGGCCAGCGCCGACAGGCCCTGATGCACTGCCGCGTCGATCTCGAACTGAAGGTAGCCACCGCGGTACGACTGCGCGGCGGGACGCAGACGGTCGGTCGGCAGGTCCAGCTGATCCGGCAGCCCGGCCAAAGCCTGACTCCAGTAGGCGATCTGCTCGGACGACACGGATTCCGGGTCGTCCTCGCTGCCCAGCACCTCACGCTGCCACAAGCTGTAATCGGCGTACTGCACATCCAGCGGAGCCCAACCCGGCGCCGTTCCCTGCGCCCGTGCCGCGTAGGCCATGACGAGGTCGCGGGCAAACGGAGTGGTCGAGGAACCGTCTGCGGCGATGTGGTGCACCACCACAGCGAGGACGTACTCGTTCTCGGCTACCTGGAACAACCGAATCCGCAGCGGGATCTCGGCCGTCACGTCGAACCTCGTCGACGCCAATTCGACCAACTTGCCGACAATCTCGGCTTCCGTGACGCTTTCGACGTCCAGTTCCACCGGCGTATGCCCCACCGGTTCGATGACCTGGACCGGTCCCGAATCGGTTTCCGGATACACGGTGCGCAGGGTTTCGTGACGGCCGACTACGTCGCCGATGGCCGCACGCATCGCGCCCAGATCGAGTTCGCCGCTCAGTCGCAGCGCAAACGGCATGTTGTAGGCGCCGGCGGAGCCGTCGAACCGGTTGAGGAACCACATACGTTGCTGCGCAAGGGAAAGCGGAATCTCTTCCGGTCGATCCTGAGCTGTCAGCGCAAGGCGGCTTCCTTCACCGACGTGCGATTCGAGACGAGCAGCGAGTTCCTGGACGGTGGACGCTTCGAACAGAAGGCGAACCGGTACGGCCGTCTCGAGTTCTTCGGCGATGCGCATGACAACCCGAGTCGCGATGAGGGAGTTACCACCCAACTCGAAGAAATCATCATCCAACCCCACCCGATCAACACCCAACACACCCACAAACGCCGACGCCACCAC
>NZ_JAZFNF010000023.1:0-21025 GCF_050586165.1 Rhodococcus sp. 24CO
CACGTTCGCCGATCGTTGGCCGGGATCGGAAACATACTGATGGAAATCCGCCGAAACACCGTTAGCGAGATAGACCCCGATGGAGCGCCTTCTAGCGATCGTTGCAACAGGTGACGTGGCTTGAGGTTAGCAGTGACTCGAAAAGTTCTGTGGGAGTGCAGTCTTGGATACTCGGCGGGGGACGGCTTCGCTGGTGGTGCAGGCGGTGTGAACACCTGGGCCCACCACAAACAGTCGGTGAAGGGTGCCCCGCGTGCCGCGCTGGGCAGGAGGGCGCGATTTCGGGCCGCTTCGACAAGCTCGACGCCGCCGTGGCGAGGACCTTCGCGAAGGTCCTCGCTGGCTGAGTCTGTCTCGCTGGTGTCCTTTGTTGCGTGGAAGAGGCACCAGTTCATACAAATTTTTGTATACTCGTGGGGTGAAGAAGATCCAGTTCATGGGGACCGCGCTGGAGGATCTTCGTTGTTTTCCCGATGCGGTTCGTCGTCAGTGTGGTTATCAGTTGGACCGTGTTCAGTAGGGGGTCGAACCGACGGACTGGAAGTCGATGGTGGGTGTGGGTTCTGGTGTGCGGGAGATCCGGGTACGTGATGGGTCGGGAGCGTTCCGTGTCATGTACGTGGCGAAGTTGGTGGACTGGGTAGTTGTGCTGCATTGCTTCCAGAAGAAGTCGCAGAAAACGTCGGCGGCGGACTTGGCTACCGCGAGGAAGCGGTACCAGCAGGTGATAGCGGATGACGGGAAGGGTGAGTGGTGATGAGCGATGAAATCTATGGCAGCGTGTGGGATGCGATCGAGGACACTGCGCAGGAGGCGGAGAACATGCGGTTGCGGTCGACTCTGCTGATTGCGCTGTCTCGGCGCATCGAGACCGAGGGATGGACTCAGATGGATGCGGCCGCCCGGCTTGGTGTGACTCAGCCGCGGGTGTCGGATTTGATTCGAGGAAAGATCGACCTGTTCAGTCTTGATGCGTTGGTCAACATGGTGTCGGCCGCCGGACTTCATGTCGATATGACGGTGAGCGCTGCCGCGTAAGGCGCCGAAGAAGCGCTGGAATCTGTTTGGTTTTGAGGCCCGGCCCGCACCCGATTTTCGGGGTGCGGGCCGGGTGCTGCGTGGAGGTGTTGTGACCTGATGGCACGTCCCTGGGGTGTTGTTTGGGGTGTGTGGGGCGCCGGCGAATTTGGGGTCGGCGGGTGTGTTCGGGTTCGGTGGTGGGGGAGTGTCGCCGGGTTCGCTCGGCTGTTGCGGGGTGGTTTGTGGACCGATTTCGAGCTCGGTCTCAACAGGTCAACGCATCACCGACGATAACCGATCAACCCAAGAAGATCGGGTCCCCACCGCTGTCGATGTGATCGAGCAAATCCTGAACATGCGGACTCGGCTCCAAGAACTGGTAGCGATGAAATTTGCGGTCCCGGTCCCTCCAATACAAAGTCCACAACCCGATTTTCTTCGTGAAATGCAGCCGGGCGATCGGGAAACGCGTCCACTCAGGGCTGAGGTCCTCCCGCCACGGCGGCCGGCATTCGCAGATCGTCAGATGACGGGGTGCGATGTCGCATTCGACCCGAATCTCATGACGCAGACGATCGGGAACCCTACTCGCGCAATACTTCACGACCCGCGCGACGTCGAGTTCGGGAAGTCCGGTAGCAGCCATGCCCCCATCATGCCAACCTTCATCGGCGGCCGGCTTCGCTATCCGGTTGCGCAGGAACCGAGTACCCGTTCCTCTCGCCGGCGTGGGCTGTCCCAGTCGAGCACTCGCCGAGGTCGATCGTTGGGTTTGGCCGCGATCATATTCAGGTCATCTTGGCTGAAACTGCGCAGGTCAGCGTTCTTGCGCAGGTACTGCCGCAGCAATCCGTTCGCGTTTTCGTTCGTCCCGCGTTGCCACGGATGGTGCGGGGCGCAGAAGTAGACGGGTATGTCGAGGGTTGCGGTGATGCGCTCGTGTTCGGCCATTTCTCGTCCCCGATCCAGGTCAGCGAACGACGTAGGTGCGCAGGCAACCTGCTCAGGTAAGTGATCAAAGCGTCCGCGACCGTCTCGGCCCGGTACCCGTCAGGCAATGCCACCACATGAGTGACGCGTGATTGCCGATCCACCAGCGTCGCGACCGCTGACGGACGGATTCCGAACACGAGGTCACCCTCCAGGTGCCCGGACTCACTACGATCGTTTGCCGCAGCTCCTCGAAGATCGATCGAGACCATATTTCGTATCCGCCCACGACCGTGGGAGCGTTTCTTCCCGCTCGGTCGACGTATCGGCCGATCGGTACGCAGTTCGTGAAATGTAGTGCTGTCGAACACTTTCCGTGACGGTATGTAGAGGCATCGGTAGATCGTTTCGTGTGAGACCCACATCTGTGGATCGCCTGGGTGCTCGCGCCGAAGCGAGACGGAGATCTGTTGCGGTGACCACTGCTCATGGAGTTTGTCCGTGATGACGGTCCGTAGAATCGCCCGAGCGCACAGGATCGAGATTTTGGGTCGGCGAGCGCGGAAATAAGCGGCGGTATCGGCCTCGACCGCCCGGTAGTTCTCGCGCCCGCAGTTGCGGGCGATCTCGCGTGCAATCGTGGACGGGGATCTTCCGAGTTTCTCGGCGATCGTCCGAGCACTGTCGCCGGTGGCGATTCCTCGCGAAACTTCTTCGCGTTCGACTGCGGTGATGTGGCCGGCCCGCCGTGCTCGTGGGACCGGACGGATACCTCCGGACTCCCGTAGGAAGCGTTAAATTCGAGGCATTGTTTCTCCGAGGATCCGCTCGATTTCTCGTATCGATTCTCCACGGCGGTGGAGATCCCAGATCAGGTTTTCCTGTTCCACTGTGAATCCGAGTGCCTTGCTGCCCATCCGTGCCTCCACGATCGCGCATCATCTCATCAGTAGTGATGCGTTGACCTGTTGAGACCAAGATCGTTACCGGTGAGCTAGCTGTTGCGGGTATGGACGAATTGCCGGACAGGGGGGTGTCGTGAGCGTGTTTTATCCGGCGTGACTCCCACACGTTATAGGCGCGGAGCAGTGCCCAGATACCGCCGGCCAGCAAGACAGCGGCCGGGGTGAGGACCAAAACGTACCTTTCCGCATCCGTGCATGCCGAAAAGGCGTCAAGGTGGCAGGGTGTCTGTCGGTTGGCCATCCAGATGAGTGCAAGCGCCACGGCAAGTGATGCGCAGGCGATGGTTGCGCCTACGTGGATCAGGGCTGCGCGAGAGGTCGTGCTGTCGTCCATCGCTTTTCCACGTCGCGTGTCATGCTCGCTCCTTCATCGAAATCGGGGTTGAACCACTGCACCTGAACGAGCCGAGTGCCAACCCGGTTCGATCCAGGGTTTCCGGTCCGGCAGACCGAGGCAGAAGTGGGCTGTCGGCGGGGTGGTCGTGAACTCGAAGATGACGGCCCCGAATGTTTGTGTCCGACGGCCTTGCCGTGGAGTAACGCACAGGGGCGTGCTTCGGTCGGCGAGTAGGCGTCGAGCTGCCGCCCCGTCGCGGACGTGTGGCGCATTCGACTTCAGAAATTCCAGCCGGAGCCGGGAATCGGTGAACCGTCCCTCGCCGGCAAGTTCTCGTTCGGCATCGGCGTCGATGTCGTTGTTGGATAGGGGATGATTGGTGTGCAACAAGAGTGGCGAATCTGCCGGGCAACTGACTACGACCTCCGAGGCTGAACACTCGACACCGTGGAAACCGCACGCGTCGGCAACCGCGTAATGCTGCCCGCTCGCGTGAGAACTGCGGTGCAGGAAATCGACCGCCAGTTGGCGCGACGGCTGGGCAAGCGCCCCGCGAATAACGGCGGCCACCGGGAGACCCGCATCGTTGTGGTGCAACATTCCGAGGGCATTGACGCTGATGCCGACGCCGGCATCGTTGACACCGGTCAATCCGATCATACCCGCTGAACTGAGGACGAGCGCGCTGGGCCCATCATCCGGACGGATCCGCAATACGACCTGGGATTCGTCCATGAAATCGGGTAGGTCCATGTTCTGGGCCAGGAAGACGCCTTCTGTGCCGGTCTGTCCGACAACGCTGCAGCCGAGTTCCAAGTGCTCACGATGGACCCACCACTGTTCGTCCATGAAGTTGTAGGCGAGGATTTCCGTGAAGGGGACGGCAGCCGCCTCCGCGATGCCGCGCATCTCCTCGGCCAAATCGGGCACTGACGCTTCCACTGCGGCGAGCAATCCGTTTGCAGACAGATGCTCGCGACTTCGAGCGCTCGTACCCTCTCGCCACCGTGCCAAGGCAGCCTGGATGAGTTTACGGGCCTGTTCGCCGTGGGAACGTCCACGTGCACGTCCGTTTCCAACACATTCGATGACCGTCACCGGATTACTCCTGCCGGGTGGGAATGAAATCCTCTGTAAAACAGACTGGCAGAGAAAGTTTCGAGGTGAAAGCCGTACCGCCGAGGTCCGTGCGTCCGGGCCGTCAGCGCGGAAGTTCAAGACACATCACCAACGGGTAGGCCTTCGGGTATGGACCAGTCGCAGGCACCGATATTGGACGCGTTGGAGGAATACCATCGTTTGGACCGCTACGGGTTCTCCCCGCCGGGGCATCGTCAAGGGCGAGGCGCAGACGGCCGGGTCACCCAGATACTGGGCGTCGACCCATTCCGTTCGGACGTATTGGCCTCTGGCGGTTTGGACGACCGACGCTCCAGCAACGGTTACCTGTCCAAGGCGGAACAACTGATGGCCGACGCAGTCAGGGCGGAGCGCGCTTACTTCTCGACCTGCGGAAGCTCCCTGTCGGTCAAAGCGGCAATGCTGGCCGTCGCAGGAAACAACCCGGGAGGTCTACTCGTTTCCCGAGATTCACACAAATCCATCGTCGCCGGATTGATCTTCAGCGGTGTGACGCCCAGATGGATCACGCCGCGCTGGGACGAGGACATGCACTTCTCTCACCCGCCCTCACCGGGTCAGGTACAGACGATGTGGGAGGAATACCCCGACGCTGCCGGTGCACTGATCGTCAGTCCCAGCCCTTACGGGACCTGCGCGGACATAGAGACGATCGCCAAAGTGTGTCATGAGCGCGGTAAGCCACTCATCGTCGACGAGGCGTGGGGCGCACACTTACCCTTTCACGACGATCTGCCGACATGGGCAATGGACGCCGGAGCGGATGTCTGCGTGGTCAGTATTCACAAGATGGGTGCGGGATTCGAACAGGGATCGGTCTATCACCTTCAAGGCGACCTGGTCGACGGGACACACCTGTCGCAGTGCGCCGACCTACTGACGACGACCAGCCCGAATGTGATGCTGTACGCGGCAATTGACGGGTGGCGCCGGCAGATGGTCGAGCACGGCACGGAACTGCTCGGCCGCGCTCTGTCGCTCGCCGGCCGCACCAGAGAACGCATCGCCGACATCGACGGGCTGAACGTGCTCGAAGAGCGACTACTCGGCGAGGAGGCGTCGCATGACTTGGACCGTCTGCAGATCCTCGTCGACGTCAGTGAACTCGGAGTTTCGGGCTTCCAGTGCACCGACTGGATACGCGAGCGCTGCCATCTCGATGTCGGGATGCACGATCACCGCCGAATCATGGCAACCATGTCCATGGCCGACGACGACAGAACTGCTGACCGCCTTGTCACATCCCTCGAGTCGCTTGCTCGCGCCGCAGGCGAGTTCGACAGGCCGCCGAAGATGTACTTGCCGAGCCCAGACGAGCTGCAACTCGAGTCGGTGATGTCGCCGCGCGAAGCCTTCTTCGGACCGACGGAAATGGTCGATGCGGCCGGATCAGCCGACCGTGTCGCCGCTGAACAACTGACCCCATATCCACCTGGCATTCCCGCTGTCGTGCCGGGCGAGCTTCTAGATCAGGCGGTGATCGATTATCTGCGAAGCGGAGTCGATGCCGGTATGGAGATACCTGATGCCGCAGACGGAACGCTTCGACACATTCGAGTGGTTTCTCAGCGCTGACCGGGTGATTCGCGACCATACGCATCGGATGTTTGTCAGATTGCGCTTCGGGTAGTGACTTCCAAGATGCGAATCCGCAACGAAACTGGAGGAAACACGTGCCAGACGACAAGAGCGGTCCGAGCTAAGGCATCAGGGGCTTCGCGGAAGAGGTCAAGGGGACTGTTGTTCTGCCGGACGTCGACTCCCATCCCCGTCCGGCAGAGCCCGTTCGCAGAGAATCGGGACTGTTTCGTAATCGGTGTTTTGGCCCGAGACGCATGCGGGGCCTATCGGTCGTCGTCGAGGGGGACGGATATCGATTGTTCGATCAGATCTTCCTCGGGCGGGGGCCATGGGGTGTCGAGTTCGGTGGTGAGGGCTGCGACGTCGACGGCATCTACTGCATTCGGGTCGGTGGGGATGGTTTGTTCGATGTAGTCGGCGTCGGGTGCCGCGTCGACGGCGGCTGGGGGAATGTGGTCGTGTCCCATGGCGGTGGTCCTTTCTCTGTCGGCTGTCGTCGTTTCTATGTGTCGTGTGTGTTTTTCTGGCGCAGGTGGGCGTTGTCTGCGCGTAGCCGGTTGTTGTCGCGGCGTAGGAGGGCGGTGTTGTCTTCGAGTTCGAGGACTCGTTTGATGCCGACGAGGTTGATGCCGTCGGCGATTAGGTCCGCGATGCGGCCGAGGCGGGTGAGGTCGTCGTTGTTGTAGCGGCGTGTGCCGCCGCGGGTGCGGGTGGGGGTGATCAGGCCGTACTGTTCGTAGAGTCGCAGTGTGCCGGCGGTGAATCCGGAGAGTTCCGATGTCACTGAGATCGCGTACAGGCCAGGGGGTTCGGCGATGGTGGGGTTGCGCGTCATGATGGTTCTCCCATCAAAGAATTTTCCGCTTTCACCGTGGATCTGCCGGAAAGTGCTCTTGATCCGATGTGCGTTCGATGATATACCAAATCTACAGCATCTACTGTAGAAAAGCGGGGATGCGGTGGTGGTAAGCAGTGAGCGGTTCCAGTGACTTTTCCTGGAGGTGACCGAAAATGTTGATGCGCACCGATCCTTTCCGTGACCTCGACCGCCTGACCCGACAGCTGTTGGGTACTGCTTCGCAGCCGGCGGTGATGCCGATGGATGCCTGGCAGGAGGGCGAGCAGTTCGTCGTCGAGTCCGATCTTCCCGGCATGGATCCGGATTCGCTCGATCTCGATGTGGACCGGAACGTGTTGACGGTGCACGCCGGACGGCCGGTTCGCGGCGGGGAGGAGGAGATGATTGCGGCCGAGCGCCCGCGCGGGGTGTTCAGTCGTCAACTGTTCCTGGGCGAGAACCTCGACACCGAAAATGTCGACGCCGGCTACGACGCCGGGGTGCTGAGGTTGACGATCCCGCTCGCGGAGCGGGCCAAGCCCCGCAAGATCGAGATCAGCAGCGCCGGGAACAGCAACGGGAGCAGCAAGGAGGTGGAATACACGCAAGGGAGCAAGCAGATCGATGCGTGAACAGCATTCCAATACAGCATGTTTCGTGAAGGTGCAGAGAAAATGGTACGGGTCGATGATGTCGAGATCGCCCGCATCGCCGAGGACGAGCGTGAAGTAGCCGGCGGGGGCCATCGCGGCGACTCGGGGCGGGAGAGGCTGGACATCCGCCTCTGGCACGATCTGGAATATGCTGCCGTGGTGAGGGATTCGGATCGAATTCTCGCCGATGCCCTCACTCCGGCGGCGTGGGTGTTGCTCACCCGGATCGCCGGATGCACCCTCGACCCCGGCCTGCCGGCCCCGCCGTTCATGTTGCCCCGCTATACGTATCGGGTTCCGGTGATGCGGCCTCGGGCCACCCAACGCTCCCCTCCGCAAGGTTAGGGGGCGTGGGCGGGTTTCTCGTTGCCCGGCCCCCTACGGCGCAGCGAGGAACCCGTGAATGCGCGAGCGGACGCCTCGCGATGGCTGACTTGCGGGGGCGAGTCCGAGAGCTGATGTCGGCGGCAGATGTGACGCCCCGAACTTCGTGGTCACAAGACTTGAGATTCGAACACAGTCGTTACGGGAACACCGGCGGTCACGAGCTTTTCGACTGACGGCGAGGTCGTGTCATGGAGCGGTACAAGTTCACGTTCGCGGATGGATCGAGCAACGACGAGTTCTTCGAGTCGGACAACGAGGCGATCGTCGCGGCGACGGCCGCCAACGGCGGTAGGAGTTGGGGGTTGCATGTCCAGCGCTACGACCATCGCGGAGCGTTGTTGCCTACGAAACTGCCGCCCGGCGGGCACCGGGGCACCTGGTGCCCGAAGATCGGCATGCCGAGTCCGGCGCTGGTACCGGAGTCCGCGGTCGATCCGGCTTCGAAGCCGTGAGGCGTTTACAGGACCGCGGGCGGAGTAACAGGCTACAGGACCGCGGGCGGAGTAACAGGCGGTCAGATGACATGAAGGAGTACTCGCATGGATATCGATGACCTCGATGTGGTGGTGTGGCCCGAATCCGAGGAACGGGAAGCGTGGTGGCGTCAGGTCGTCACAGGCTCGCCCAGGCTGCCGTATGAGTCTTGTTCGCCGAGTTGATAGGCCAACCCACAAGGGCCAACCCTGCAAGGATTGCCGGACGGGAGATCGCGATGATCAATGTTGCAGTGCTGGTAAGTTTGTTGTGCATTGCGTTGGCTGTCTTTGCGCGCCTTGACTTTCGAGAGCACTGACCGACTGGACGGTGGCAGATCCGAAGTCCCAGGGTAGGCGGTAGGAGCGGTGTGCCCCGTCGAGTGCGGCGCCGCTGACGCCGTTGACACGGAGGCTGAACGACTTTCGGTGTTGACGGATCTCTGTCGTATGGTTCGGCGATGAGAGTAGGTGGTGGTGGGTGCGTCATCCGTTGAAAGCGGTATTGGACTGGCTTCGTAGTGGTTACCCGGAGGGTATTCCGGAGAAGGATCATTTCGCGGTGTTGGCCCTCCTGCGCCGTCGGCTCAGTGATGACGAGATCGACCAGGTGGTGGCCCTGTCTGTCGAGCACGCGCATGAGACTCCGGACCGCCACATCGACTACGGGCATGTTCGTGAGCTGATCGCAGGCACCATTGGTGAAGAACCGTCCGAGGAGGACATCGAACGCGTTACTCGTCGGCTCGACGAAGTGGATTGGCCGTTGGCGACGTCCGAGCCGCATGACGGCGACGACGATGATGGTGCAGTCGATTCGACTGCCCCCGAGACGCTTCCGAAGTAGTTGTGCTGCAGGCATTCGCCGACAGAAGGCGCCAACAGAGCAACGTCATCGGAAGGTGTCTTTTCGGCTCTTGCGGGTTTATGGGGATGCCGCTTGCTTCGGTGGACCCCGGCAGTCCACAGATGCTGACACAGCGGTCGCGGTTGTTCACCACACCTGGCGTTCGTAGGTTGCTGCGGCGATGGTCAGCAATCGTGCGACCTCGATCGGAGTACGACTCCACAGGTGCGCGAGTTCTTCGATTCCGGTGACTGCGATGTCGAACAGGGATGCGATGACGTTGACTCCCACTGCGTCGGGTTCGGGTACTCGTTTGTGCAGGTCGTAGTAGACGATGGCTGTCGTCGCTTGAGGTAGGTGTCTGGTGCCCGGGAAGATTTCGTGCCGGTCGGGGGTGTAGTTGTCGATGATGGTGAAGGGGTGGCTGCCGGTGTCGAATGCGATCAGGTCGAGCACTGCGGCGCACAGGATGGTCGCTGATTCGTACCATTGCCGGTATGTCAGTTCTGCGGTGTCGCGCAGGGCGCCGCATCCTTCGGTGTCGTCGGTGAGGTAGGCGCATATCAGGGCTGCACAGTGCTGAACATGCGTTTTCGAGGGCAACAGCGGGCTCCTTCAACGGTGAATATGTCAGGTACCCAGAAGTAGCGATCAGTGCACATTCGTGTCCTTTCCACGGAATCGCTCTCGTGCTTGGTCGAGGCATGTAGCCATGGCACGGGCCGCAACGGCGGCGCTGTCGGATGTCGCTGAGGTCCGATGCTCGTCTCCCCAGCCGGTACTGACTGTGGGGCACGGGTTGTTTGAGGGCGCCGGAGTTCGGGAAGGAATCGGAGATGAGTACAGCGGAGCAGACGTATCGTCCGGGTCAGAAAGCGCCGGTCAGCGGTTTCTACGAATGCGATTGCGGTGACGCGCACCGGGTCAGTACCGATGTCGCCGGCCACGTGCTGCCCCCACTGCCACAAGGATGCTCGGGCGGGGTGTGGCGGCTGAAAGAGGCCCGGCCCGTGTAGCTTTGATGGTAGTCAACGCCGTTGGAGCACTCGCTTCAGGACCGCACGGGCGGTTCTCCGCTCGGGAAAGTCCCTCGATGTCGAAAAACCTGTCCCTCTGGGAATCTCGTCCCTCGGAATCTTTCGCGGTGACGAAACAGCTCGCCTGTGAGCTCGTCCGCGAGACAGGGGTCGACGGGGTCGGGGTTGCGGTGTTCGCGACCGACTCGACGCGGGACCTGGTGTTCGCCACTGACGGCATCGCGGAGGAGCTCGACGAGTTGCAGTTCACCCTCGGGGAGGGCTCGTGCCTGGATGCCTATCGTCTGCACAGTCCGGAGCGTCACGACGACATGGCAGGCGGTGAGGCCCTGACCCGTGGCCGCTTTTTGCCTCGGAGGCACTGTCGGTGGCGGCGGCGAGTGTGTACGCATACCCCCTCGACGGTGGGGGTGCCCCGTTCGGGGTGCTCGAACTGTACGGCCGATCTCCGATCGCACTGTGCCCAGGCAGGATGTGACGTGTCGGTCGTACGCGCACACCATCGCCCACGCGGTGGTCTCCGAGGTCGGTCCGGCGTCCGCATTGGCCGGCGGTAGCGGCATCGGGGTGTTCCGGCGCGGTAACGTCCACATCCCCTCCGGGATACTCGCTCCAGACCTACGATCCGGACGAGTGGGAGATCTTCATTGAGGAGTGGGCTTCGGGCCTGTCACCCCGGTACGCCCGCGTCCAACGTTTCGGAGGATCAGACGATCGAGGTGTCGACGTCGCAGGGTTCAAGACTGGCCGTGGCTTCGAAGGTGAGTGGGACTGTTTCCAGGGCAAGCATTACGACAAGAGCCTGACGCCCTCAATCGCCTGGCCGGAGATGCTCACAGTTTTCCTCCTCCCGGTACGAAACCCCCTCTTGAATCGCACCGGAGTTTCCGGGGACTTTGATGTGCCTGTCATAAACACTCAGTCCAGGCCCTCGGCCCAGGGGCGATCGGGTGAGGTCCTCCTATGTCCGGATGGGCGTAGGAGGACCTCACCGATCAGCTTCGGTGGGACCGTTTGTGAAAGTTGCCCGGCTCTGCGTCAGGGCTGGAATTCATCTGTTTGGGGGTTTTGTGGTGGGGTGGGGAAGAGGATGCGGTTCCACCAGGATTGCCGGTCCGGATCTTCTTTCCAGATGATCGGCTCGTCGGCGGGGGCGGATGGTGCCGTATCGGTGATCGTCGAAGGCATCGTTGACCTCCTGGGTAATTCGGATTCGGTGGGTGGTTGTGGTTGCCGATTCGGGGGTGCGGTTCTTACAGGTGTGGCACTGCTGCCGTGAGGAACACTATCCCGAAGGCGATACCTGCTGTGCCGGTGAGGATTCCGATGGCGCCGTGTCCGTCGCCGCAATTGTGTCCAGCGGTGTCTGGGCGGCGGGCCGACAGGCCTGCGCCGAGGGCGGCGGCTCCGAGGAGGATACCGAGTCCGAACATCCAGAACGTCAGGATCGAGAGGGCGCCGAACATCATTGACATGTCGCTGTATTCACTGCTGGTGATCGGTGTGTGTCGATTCCACCGGACAGGTGGGGTGGGCGCTTCGGTGGGTACTTCGGTCTCGTGCAGGTTGTGCGGGTTCTCAGGTGGGGGAATGGTCGATATGGTCATGGTTGTGAGGCGGGGTTTTCGTGCAGGGGTGTGTGGTGATATCCGTTGTGGTGCTTACGGTTTGCTTCTCCGGCAGGCGCAGCGGAACCGGCAGGCGCAGCGGAAAGTGCAGCAGAAAGGTGGGGTGATGCCTGAGCCCTGTTGCGCTAGGTTTCTCGGGCATCACCCCACCGCAGGTGTGCGAGGGGAAGGCGATCAGGCTTCGATCTGCACCGGCTGCGCCGTCTGATCGGTGCCGGCGCGTGAGGGTGGCCCGGAGGAGATGTCGATGCGGCGCGGTTTCGCTTTTTCGGCGATCGGCAGGCTCACCGTCAGGACACCGTTGTCGTAGGAGGCGGCGATACGCTCGCTGTCGATGTCGTCGCTGATCGAGAGTTGGCGTCGGTAGGTGCCGGCGAATCGTTCACCGGCCAGCCAGCTCACACCGTCCTCGGAGGGCGCGCTGCGGTGCGCGGTCAACGTCAAGGTGGAGCCGTCGAGGTGCACGTCGACCGATCCGGGATCCACGCCGGGAAGATCGGCGTGCAGGACGTAGTGGTCGTCGACTTTGTGGAGGTCCATCGGCATGAATCGTGGACTGCGGCTACTGCCGTAACCTGCGGCGAGCAAAGATTTGGTGATCGAGTCGATGTCGGTGAAAGGATCGAAACGAAGCACAGCAACACACCTCCCATGTCGTGAAAAGAAAGGTCCCCGCCACCGTGGCGGGTGACCGAACCTACTGTGCGAGAACATGTTAAACAAAAATTCTGGCACTCGGCAAGTCCGAGTGCCAGAATTTTTGTGGAGGAATTCCGGAGGAAAGACGGCGCTGTGAATCGGGCTATTCGGGGGCGGCGCTAGGTTCGCTGCCACGCTGCTGGGTGTGTCGAAGTTCGGTGTTGATACGTCGGGCTTCGGTGAGTTGGTCTTCGAGGATGATGATGCGGCACGCCGACTCCAGCGGGGTACCGGTGGCGACGAGTTCGTGGGCGCGGGCGGCGATACGGAGTTGGTAGCGGGAGTAGCGGCGGTGTCCGCCGTCGGAGCGTTGCGGGGTGAGGAGTTTCGCGGCGTCGAGACTGCGCAGGAATGCTTGCCGGACACCGAGGATGTCGGCGGCCTGGCCCATGCTGTAGGCGGGGTAGTCTTCGTCGTCGAATTTGTCGGACAGTGCACTGCCGGGTGGTTCTGCCTGAATGGGTCGCTTCTTCCTGTCCACGGACGGGACCCCCGGCGCCGTTGAGGCCGCCGGGGGTCTGGGTTGAACTTCCTTACACACTGCACTCTTTCGAGCTGCCGGACTTTAATTGCATTGTCCGGTAGCCGCTCTCAAGGGGCTGCCGAGGCCACACACATCTCACGCAACTTCGGCCTCGAACCTGCCCTGCCCTGCGGTACTGCTTGCGGGTAGTTCATCTCTCCCGCACCTTGTGATTCATTCTTGCGGCGAGCGGCTTGTGTTTGATTCTCGGGATAGGATCGGCCCAGTCCCTGGTCACGCAGCGGCTACAGGATGTGAGGACACGCCGGGCAGTGCTGCGTCGGCCAGATCGAACAGATAGGTTGACCATGCCGTTGACAGCGAAATACTCGGAAAAATACAACGACGCGTTGATCGCATTGGCCGCGGCCACCCAGCGTCCCACCAATGTCGTCAACCTCGACGGAAGCTACGCCATCCGCGTCGATCTCGAGTACAACCGCTATGTCGTTGCCACCAACACGCCGCGAGGGTTGTCGGACGAGCCGGACACGAACGGTTCGTGGCTGGTACGCATCTTTCGATCCGACCTCGCCGGCGTCTCGGACGAGTTGCTCGTCGAGTCCACCGCTGCATGGTTGATCGATGCCTTCGATTCCGCGTTGGCGCGACTCGAGTCAGGCGGAAACAAAATCGAGGCCGATGCCGACTTCGGTGACATCAGCCGTTCCGTGGCCCTGAGCTAGACGTTCCTTCAGAATGGTGTTCTCGGTTTCCAGTGAAAGAATGCGGCGAACCCCCACTAGATTGACTCCCTCGTCGATCAGTGCGGTGATCCGGCGCAACGTATCCAGATCTGCTTCGCTGTACCGGCGGGTGCCTCCGCTAGTGCGGGTGGGGGTCAGTAGCCCGCGTCGCTCGTAGAGTCGTAGCGTCTGCGGTCCCACGCCGGACAGTTCCGACATCACCGAAATCCCGTACACCCCGCGTAGTGCACGCGGCGCAGGCATTGCTGTCTGTTCTGTCAATGTCGTCTCCCGAAGTTCGTCGCCCCTGGTCGCCGCTCGCAGGATCTTCGACCGTAAAGGGTGACGGCATTCGATTTCCCATGCTCGGTAGCCGGAATAACCTTCCTTTCACGCTACACATTTTCTGCTTCTGGCGGAGGGCATGTGACGAGTACGACGATCGGTTGCATCTAGCGCCGGCACTGAGCCACGCTCTTGTCTGTACCGGCGTTGTGCATGTTCTCCGGGGCGCCGCGTGCCGCCACCGTTCATTTTCCGCGATCTCGGGCAAAGCGGCCCCGCATGCCCGAGGCTTTCGTGACCGACGTCGTCATCTGGGGTGGCCCGCTGCGGGGTGAAGCCGTGGTGATTCGCCCAGTTGCTCGCCCAGCCGTCAGGGGCGGAAAGGGTCATTGCGCGCGGAAGGTATATCGCCGGCGCATCGCTTCGAGGGCGTGGGTGTCCTCGTCGGTGAAGCTCGACGCATCTGCCCAGGCCAATGCCTGACGATAATCGCGGCGGCATTGGTCCAGGTCCTCGGGCGGCAGTCCCGCGTACCGACTCTCGGCCGGGCTTTCCTCGGGATCGGGGGACCGGGCGAACTGGGCCAAGTACGCGGCGAGTGCAGCGGCGTGGCGACGACGATCTGCCGGCATGACGTTTTCACCTTTTCGGTCGAGACATACGTCGGTAACGCAACGCGCACGCCTCTCGCCGCACCAGTGGTCGGCGAGCCGCAGCGGCTCGTCGCCTCGGAAGAGATTGCAGCAATAATCTAGTTATCTACGATGTCTGCTCGAGTGTTACAGCAGAAAAGATTGTGCTTCCTCTTCCTGCACGTACCGCGACACCTTAACTGTGCACGAGCAGAGCCGAATCCTTCCGAGCGTGTGCCTTCGGATTCTCCTCTGGGCGTGTTCTCGGAAGCTGTTATCCGGCATTGAGGTTTCCTGGTGCGGGGATGAGAAGGTGAACGTTTTTGAACTCGGCGACACCTGTCGGAAAACCTTCAATAGCGGTAGTTTTCGACACATGTTGTTCGGTTACGCACGCGTATCCAGTGCGGAGCAGAATCCCGCCCACCAGGTCGACGCGTTGGTGCGGGCCGGGCTCGACGCCGAAAACATCCATACCGACCGCGCGAGTGGTGCGAAAGCCGCACGCCCACAGCTCGATGCAGTTATGCAGCGACTGCGCAGCGGTGACACCCTGGTCATCACCCGCCTCGACCGGTTGGGGCGTTCGGTGTTGCATCTGATCCCCCTCGGCGCGCAGCTGCGCGAGCGCGGGATCGGATTGAAGGTCCTCGATGCGGCACGCGGCGTCGAGGGGGTTGCCGACGACGCCGGGAAGCGGACCGGCGCCACTCTCGGATGCGCCCGAGGCGCCGACATGAGCGACGCCGCGACCGTCCGGGCCTTGACGAAAATACTCTGAAATCCAAAAGCGGTATCTCGGCTCTCAATTGGCTCGACCCGATCAGTGAGACAGAAAGAGAGCAGGAAGACTCAGATCCCAGGAAGATTCAGATCCACTGTTCGGTGGATGCCGCGAGAAGTCGGTCCATCGTCTCTGCGGAGAAGGTGTTTGTCGGGATCGGGCGAGCCTTGCGGCCACGGCGCGGTGCACCCAGCTCGGGGTACAGCGAGCGCGAGACCTCACGGGCCGCGTCGACTACCAGCGGGGCGACTCGCTCGAGCTGAGCGGTCCGTATGTCGCCGCACAATGCGATGCTGCCGACGGGGCCTTCATGCCCACGAATCGCGGCTGCCACGCATGCCAGGCCGCGAGCGGATTCACCGCGCTCGAAGGCCAAGCCCCGACGCTGACGGATGCGGTTGAGTTCCTGATGCAGAATGCCGATCTCCGCGATGGTGTTCTCGGTACAGCGCGGAAGGGTCGCGCCGAACAAGGCGTCGACGCGTTCGGGGTCGATCCACGCGAGCATTGCCTTGCCGCCCGCGGTGGAGTGGGCAAGAACCCGGCCACCGACGCGCGACGGGAGTGCCGCGGCAAATCGGCCGCCGACCTTGTCGAGGTAGACGGTTTCGCGGCCGTCGAGCACCGAGAGGTGCACAACCATTCCGGTCTGCAGGTGCAGTTCGTGCAGGACGGGTGCAGCGGCTTCACGAATCTGGCTGTGGCCACCGTCGCCGCCGAGGCCGCGTGCCCGCCGTCCGAGGCAGTAGCCGAACGATGCGTGATCGACCCAGTCGAGCTTGACGAGCTGATCGAGAATGCGGTGGACGGTGGAGCGCGGCAACTGCGTGCGGCACGCCACCTCTTCCAGGGTGAGCCGTCCTGCGCGTCCGTCGAAGGCGTCGAGAATCAGCGTCATCCGCTCGACCATCGACGGCGGAAGATCCTTTTTAGCCTGAGCGCTGGTCGGCTGAGCAGTGGTCATGGTGTCGTTGATGTCAACGATGGTCATGGACACCTCCCGGAAATTAGAATTTATTTCACTTTATTGTACGTGTGTCGCGTTCGGTCGACGTTAAGTTGCAGGTCCACGCTCTGTTGCGGTGCGGCAGAGGCGTCAGACGCTGCTCCGAGCGTCGCGCTTGCGTGTTCCTTTTCTCGGCGTCGAGGCCGGGTCCCGAACACTCTGGCGCGGGCGTGGACGGAAATGAGCGACACCTTCGTTGCGCCGGCTGACACGCTGCCGTGGCGCCCGCTGCTGCGGCACGCAGGCTGCTTTTTCGACTGTACTCGTTTTGTGTTCTCAGATCGGTTCGGGTGAGCCGCGAGGCTGGGATCGCCCCAGGTAGTGCGTGTTCGGTTTCTCCTGGTCGCTTTGTTTCTCTTGCCTGACGTTTCCGAGGAAAGCGATCTGGGTAACAAACCGGCGGTCGATGAGGAGACAGTGATGGATGTAATTGTGTGGGCCGAATCCGAGGAACGTGAGCGGTGGTGGCGACAGGCGATGGGCGTCGAGCCCGTAGGCGAGCCTGGCGTGGGAGGTGAGACGGGAGAGCTGACCACTAGTGGTTTTTCGGTGGCGTCGAGGATGCGCGAATCGGCAGTCCGATCGTTTCGGGGCGTGTCCGCGGCCTGAGTGAATCCGCCCGGCGCGGATGCCCACTATAGATCTGAGCGTTCTGTCTTGTGCTGTGCGAGTGAGTAATTCGGTATCGGAAGGAGCAGTGTGACGATGGTGAACGTGGTTCTGTTGCTCGGGACGTTGGGTGTGGGTCTGGTCGTGGTGATGTGTTTGGACTTCCAGTGGCTACGATCGTCCTCGCGTGGTGAACGTCGGCGGCACGCTGGGCATGCTCGTGTGGGACTCGGGAAGCCGTAGAACTTTCTCTCAGAAAACCTTGCCGCCGGTGACCTGTCGCCTTTGCGGAGGTAAAACCGTTATCGGAGGGGTGTGGGGAGATCCGGCTTCGCCGGGTCGTATCTGATCCGGACGTTCGATGTTTCCACGCCAGGCGCCTGTTTCGTGGTCGCGTTTTTCGATGAACGTCTTGAGGTTTTTCCTGTCGGTTGTGACTCTGCGGGTGAGGGGTGCGAGTCTGTCGGCGACGTTTTCGGCGAAGCCGTCGGGGTCGATGTCCATCGTGTCCCGGATTCTCGCTCTGCTGGCCGTGGGCCTACGTCGCGCTGCGATGGGATGTGTACCAGGCCAATGACCGGGTGTCGTTGAACTACGAGCGAACCGTGCGGCGTAACTCGCAGCGGCAGTCGAGTTTGATGCCGTGGCTTCCGAGCCTGGGCGGAGCGATCGCTACATGATGGACGAATGTGAGAGCCGCGTCCGATTCGGTGAACGAATTACTTTCTGACTGCGGTTGTTTCGGGCAGAAATTCGGCGCACAGTAGGGGATGGACCGTTACAGGATTACGATGCCGGATGGTTCGTCGACCGATGAATTTTTCGAGTCCGACAACGCCGCAATCGCTGCGGCTACGGAAGCGAATTTCGGTGCGAGTTGCGGTATCGAAGTGCAGCGCTACGCTGACGACGGGCATTTGTTCGCAACGCATCTGCCCGAGGGTGGACATCAGGGAACGGTCAGGCGGCACAGGCCTAGGCCGGAGGCGGGGTGATAGTCGCGCTCTGCCCAGGCCATCCGGATTGCGGCGAGGAAGGGTCTTGCTGTCATGCCCTCATCGGCGAGATTCGAATAAGTGTGAGTGTCCTATCGTCCGCGGATAGTGAGTTCGCAGAAATTGTGGTTTGGCGAGCTGTCTCTGACTCAAATCGGTGGGCCCAACTATGGGGCGAATCGATTTTTTCGGCCTGACGGACGGGCCCACCAGTCTCAAAGCGTGTCCGGGACGTGGTCGGCGCACCGTGTCCGTGGACGTTCTAATCAGCCTCGGGGTGTAGTCAGGGCCGATGCGCATGCATTCAAACTGTCGAGAAGCGACTTTCGACGGCTTCGATCCAAACCGCCGAGCATTTTTTCCTCGATGGAAGCGACAGCTGCCGATGCCTCCTCGAGTCGACTTGCGCCGACCGCTGTGAGAAGCAGCTTCTGCTCACGGCCCTCGCCGATCACCTCGATGAGGTTCCGTCGCCGGAGCCCGCCCAAGAGTTGGTGTGTCGCCTGTCGGCTGACGAACACCCCCCGCGCGAGATCCGCATTGGACAAACCGGGTCGTGACGAAATCAGTTCCAGGCTCGAGTATTGCGAAACGGTTAGCTCAAGGTCTCGCAAACATTCGTCCAGCGCTGCTCGCAGCGCTGAGGTCGTGCGCTTGAGGGCGTATCCGATCGAGGTGTCAACATCCACTTGACTCACGTCAACATCTTGACATACATTCGGCTCGTCAACAACTTGACGAGAATTGATCAGATAGGACACCACAGTGGCAATCACAACAGTGACCGGACCAAGCTTCCTCGCCCTCCAAGTAGCGGACGTGGAACGAGCTGCAAATTTTTACGAAAACATCGTCGGAATGGTGCGTGCGCCTCAGTCACCGCCCGGAGCGGTCGTGTTCGCGACATCACCGATCGCCTTCGGCGTGCGGGGCCCATCGCCAGGCACGGATCTGGCAGCCGGCCTCCCGGGCCTGGGCGTCGCGCTGTGGTTCGCGTGCGAAGACGCGCGAGCACTCCACGACCACCTCGCGGCAGAAGGAGTTGACATCGTCACGCCTCCCTTCGCCAGCCCGTTTGGAGATACCTTCGCTTTCCGGGACCCTGCGGGATATGTCATCACAATGCATACTGGCTAAAGCCAGCTCGCACAATCACTAACTAGTTCGTTGGACCACTGGAACCTGAACCTATTGCGCGCCAGTCCAGATGGCGTCTGGGCAGGTTTTTGTCATGGGGCAGTCGGCTCTGGTCATACGGCTATCGCTGAATCAGTGCTCGCAGAGTTGCGCGGTTCCCAGATCCGTTCATCACGGATCAGTGCCCACAACACGTTGGTTCGGCGTCTCGCGAGGGCCATGACCGCGGCATTTCCGCGTTTTCCTTCGGCTTTCTTCTTCTCGAAGTACGTCTTGGACTCGGGGCAGAACCGAATACTGTTGAGCGCGGACAAATACATCACCCGCCGTAGTTGCCGGTTGTAGCGGTACGGGCGATGATGCCGCCCAGTGGTTTTCCCGGAATCGGGGCACCGGCGCCAACCCCGCGTAGGAGGCCAGGTGGTCGGGGGAGGCGAATGCCTCGATGGTGCCGATTGCCGCCAGGAACTCCGCACCGAGACGCGGTCCCATGCCCGGCATACTGACCACGATTTCGGCGAGTGGGTGTCTGCGGAATCGGCTTTCGATTTTCCGTCCAACTCGACCAAGATCGCGTTGAGGCGCAGCACGTCCCGCGCCAGGTCCGCGACCAGTTCGGCGGCGAGTTCTTCGGCCGGCAGGCGAACCGTCTGAGTCTTCGCGGCTTCGACTGCTGCGGTCGCGATCTTCGCCGCCGTGCCAGGCCTAGACCGTGCGTCGTGAGTAGCGAAGTCAGACGGGAAACCCCTGCTCGGCGTATCGCTTTCGGCCGTTGGTATCGGCTGAGGAAGATCGCCCACCCGTGGTGTTCGGCGATCTTCGATACCCGCTCAAGGGCCGGGCAGACGGCGGTGAGTTGTTGGCGGAGTTGGCTGATCGTGCGAATACGGTCGGCAACCACGTCGTTGCGTCGGGTAATCAACATCCTCATCTCCCGCACCACCGTGTCGTCCGCTTGTAGGCGGGTGAGATCGCGTCGCATCCGGGATTGATCGGCGATCACCCGCGCATCCTTGGCATCGGTCTTTCCTTCGCCGCGGTAGCCGGCGGAGGCGCGGTTGACGGCGCTACCAGGTAGGTACTGCACAATGTGGTGGTGGTCGAACAGTATCGCCAACAGCAACGACGCTTCGACGGCGATCAGATCCACCGTCCACGTCGTGTTTTCCGGCGAACCCAACGATGCGACTTCGGACAACAGTAGGGTGATGTCATCCTCGTCGTTGCTCAGTTTCCGAGAGAGCAGAACGTGTCCGTCCCGATCGAGGACACACGCCCAGTGCACTTCTTTGCCGACATCGACACCAACGAAAATTCTGTCCATCCAGCTGCCTCCTACGATATGTTCGTGCAGGTCAGCCCACAGACAATCCATCCGCAGATCCTTAAACAGCGACATAATTTCGCAGGTCTCAATAATGCGGCCGGGAAAGTCCGGACCGGACGGGCGGCCATTCCAATCGAGCCTCACCCGAAAGTAGGCAACCTGTGACAAGCCACACCCGCCCGGTCTGGGCGTCCAGTGAAACTACCGGACCAGAACGACATTAAGGACCTGTGACCGTGCACGATCATATCGACAACGACTCAGCCGTAAGCACACCGACAAGGGGGAGAGCAACCCAGCGGCGACCCCAACGGAGGGCGATCGCGACACGGGACGGCATTGCTTCGTCCGCGGCCGAACATTTCAACACAGTCGGGTACGCCGGCGCGAGGATCACTGACATCCTGGCCACAACGGGGGACTCGAAGCGCGCAATGTATCACCACTTTCCGTCCAAAGAGTCTCTGGCGCAGTACCTGGTGCAGGGATGGGGCACCGTCCTTGTC
>NZ_JAZFNF010000024.1:0-17122 GCF_050586165.1 Rhodococcus sp. 24CO
GCCTCGAGTTCGGCCGGAGGAACATCGCCGCAGTGCTCGTAGAGACGTCGGTGGTTGAACCAGTCCACCCATTCCAATCCAACGTGGCGATTTTCAGCGGTCTCTTTTGACGTGTACCCGCTGTGGTGGAAACGATTGGGTCCAGGCTGCGGGTGTTCGGCTCCTGCTTGATGATGGTGTTCTGGTCGTTGTCTTCGTTGATCAGCTGTGGCAGTTAAGTGGGAGTTCGCGCTAGGTCTATTCGGAGTGTTGCCCTACGCGCAGTCGATTGCGCGTGCGGTGGTACTCGATCCGGCATTCATCATGATGGTGGGGAGCGATGACGGAGTGTTTCGTCGCGGGAACGTCCATATCGTTTCGGGCATGCTCGCCGTGCGTTTTCGTATTCGGCGGGGGAGGCGCTGCTGCGTCTACGCGCCATGGCGTTTTCGCGGCAGCGCCGGTTCACTGCGGTCGCGCAGGACATCATCGGCAAACGTTTCGACGCTGACGCGAGTTGACTCCTGCACGGGTGAAAACGAGAAAAGAGATCGCAGGCAAGTCCGCCGTACGGTGAATTAGCGGCCACGCTCGCTGATCAGATTGCAGATACCGTGCGGCTGAGGGTGGGACGTGTGCGAGGGGCATTCACCCTGACGGGCCGTCCGGTGGGAACCGGGTGAACGGTAGTGGCCCGGCTGGTTTCTTTTAGGTCGATCGAAGAACATTCGGACGTGTGAAGGACTACCGTGAGCTGGTCAGTCCTTCGTCTTCGGCCACAGAGGAGGCGGGAGTGTCTGCGCGGGAGAATGTCTCGATAAGTACGTCCGTGTCGGCGTAGCGGGCGGTGGATCGTAGACCGTGATGACGGTTCAGTCGGTCGTGGACCGCGTCGCCGGTCATCGGATAGTCGGTGACGACATGTCGCCAGTGCGCTGCAAGTAGGACCCCGTCGGCATTGAGGTGCGCGCATGTGGAGTCAAGGAGATCGTCCAATTCAGGTGCGGTGAGATAGAAACAGATTTCGCTCAGGACGATGAGATCGAACGATTCGTTCGGCCACCTATCGCGTAGTGACCACTTCTCGAACCTGGCTTTGCCGTTGACATCCGAGTCGGCTAACCGGGCTCGTGCGTAGTCCACTGCGGCATCGACAAGGTCGCTGGCAATGATTTCATCGCAACGATCGACGAGCAGCATGGTCAGATTGCCGATGGAACATCCGGGTTCAAAGATGCGCGTGAAGTGCTGCCGGGGCAGTATCGCCATCGTCAATGCCCGTTTACGCTCCTCGTACCAGCGGTTCGTGAAGTCCCATGGGTCTGGGTTGTGTCGGTACATGTGGTGGAAGTAATCATCGTCGAGGGCCCCCA
Organism: Rhodococcus sp. 24CO; assembly: GCF_050586165.1. Taxonomy (NCBI): domain Bacteria; kingdom Bacillati; phylum Actinomycetota; class Actinomycetes; order Mycobacteriales; family Nocardiaceae; genus Rhodococcus; species Rhodococcus sp. 24CO. Next base: position 1,353 of record NZ_JAZFNF010000024.1, read on the forward strand.
CAGTTCTCCCGCTTTCGGTGGCGCTCGGCAGGGTCAGGGTGTTGGTGCGTCGGGTGGATTGTCGCGGCTGCGGCCGGTCGCAGCATCACGTATTTTGTCGACTGTCGCCGCGGCCATGCCCATGGTCTTTTGCACACTCGAATTGGACGGGGTATCCGGGTGGGGCCGGGTGGGGGTGCTCTTCTTCGCCCGCTTGAGCGTTTCCCCCAATTCCTGAAGTTCCCCTTCACCGAGTACGGCGGCCAGGCGCGGCCACACCACGTCTTGTTCGTACTTGATGTGCTCGCGTCCCGCTGTGATGAACGCGGCGAGTGCGCCGTGATACTCGGGTTCGCCGGGATGTCCGTCTTCGAGTTGTTGAAGCAGCTTCTTGCCTGAATCTTCCTGTGCAATAGCATGATCGGCCATTTCGTCGCCGTCGTCGAGATAAGCTCGAACTGTCGGCCAGAAGTATTGTTGTTCGATCGCTTCGTGTTGGGATTCGGCGATGATCAGGTTGGTCACCATCGTGTCGAGTCCGCTGACTTTCGCCCCCTCGCCTTGGGGGGCTCCGTCGAGCACCTCGAACATTCCCAGCACACTTTCGTGATCTCCTCGCAGGAAGGTGAACGCATCGACCATTGTTTTCGCCTCCGATCTCGATTGTTGTCTCCCCGTGGTACCCGATGGATGGCAGAGAAAACACCGGAATCGGTCGCCCGTAGCAGCTCGTCACCGGGTGTTTCGGTCGGGGCGCTGCGGGTAACCGTCCCGGACTATCCGTCCGTCCACTAGCCGGACTATCCGTCCGTCCACTAGCCGGACTATCCGTCCGTCCACTAGGGGGAATGAATGTTCATCCACAACAAGGACCTGCAGTTCGAGGTACGTGTCGATCGGCCCGATCCCCGGTTTGCCACCCTGCTGCAAGAACAATTCGGCGGCGCCAACGGCGAACTGAAAGCCGCGATGCAGTACTTCACGCAAGCCTTCGTCCTGCGCCGCAAGAATCCGAAAATGTACGACCTGTTCATGGACATCGCCACCGAGGAACTCAGTCACCTCGAAATCGTGGGATCGATGATCACGATGTTGTTGGACGGTCTCAACGACGACTTGAAGGTCGCCAACGAACGTTGCGAGTGGATGCCACTGGTCGGCACAGTCGATGGTAGAGAGCAGGCGATCCATCAGACCGCTGTCCTGCCATTGTTTTTCGGTCTCACTGGTGGCGGACCTGACGTCAGCAACTCGGCAGGAACCCCGTGGACCGGCGCCTACATCGATTCGAACGGCGACCCGTCGGTCGATCTGCGCAGTAACCTCGCCGCCGAATCTCGAGCGAAAATCGTCTACGAATACCTCAAGCAATTCACCGACGACCCCGGCGTTCAAGACACCTTGACCTTCCTGATGAGCCGAGAAGTCGCGCACTACCAACAGTTCACCGCAGCGCTGAACGAGCTGCCGGTCAACTTTCCGCCCGGAACCCTCGCAGGCGACGACCGCTTCCAGAACGTTGCGTTCAACATGTCCAACGGAGACGGTTCGGTGCGCGGGCCGTGGAACGAAGGCCAAGGTCCATGGCCGGACGGCACCGAGTGGAAGTACGTCGCGACACCGACCGAACAGTGGCTGGGCACCTCGATGCGTGAGAATCACGGAGCCGATACCAACCCGGAAGGTAGTCCCGCGGTGCGCGGTACGAAGCCCTTCACGCACGAACAACACACAGCGACACCCTGACCCCACAGCACAGCGTCCATCCTTGCTCTGTCGGTGCCGGCCATCGGCTCTCGGGAACAGGCGAGACTTTGAGTGGGCGGGTCTGGAGTGTGCCGGCCGGTCCCCCCGTAGTCAAGACGTCGGTCGCCGAGCACAGGATCGAAGTCGGCATGCGCCTCGTCCGGCATCTGCTGCTGCGCCCCGAAAAGGATAGGTACCCGGCAGAGACAACCTCGCCGATCGGCGATGCGAGGCGCAGATCAAGGTGTAAGAAGTTCGAGAAGACTCCGTCTGTGCTCGTTTCCTTTTCGAATGGACGGGTACTGCCCAATGCAACGCTGGACGTAGCCCCAACAACGCCTCGGAGATGAAATCGGGCCCGTTGCACACGGAGGAGCGATGCATTTTCTCGACAACGTAAGGAAAAAACTTGCCGTGCTTGTGTTCAAGGCTGTTGGGCACGGCGGTCCCGGTAGGTGCGCACAGACCGTGACGATCAACTGCGGCAGCGATGAGGTGGACATATTCTGGCGAGACCCCGAGAAGCTGTCGCAGGTCTTCGGCAATGTCGCGACTGTCCGCTCGCCTGAGAGCGACGTCTTCGTGTGGATGCTGTCAACCGGTGCCGACGAGACACAGACGTGGCGTACCCGGCTTCACAGCAGTGACCGCGAGTTGAGGTTCGTTGCTGACGGTGCTGAGCGCGCGGACTCGGACAGGAGTAAACACACTGCGGTGGTAGTGGGATACCGCCCCGCCCCAGATGATTTGGGCACAGAAGTTACCGTGGAGGCGGCCACGCCGTTTCCGGACTTCATCACGAATGCAGTGCTGTTCAAGGTGCTCTACCGGGCCCGCGCGCTGTTGCAGACCGGCGAAGTTCCCACGCTCTCCCACAACCCGAGCGCCCGCGAAGGTGCTCATTGATCGCAGGAGATTTTCATGCGCGCACTGTGCTGGAACGGGGTCAATGATCTCGCCGTGGAGACGGTGGATGACCCTCGGATAATCAACCCCCACGATGTCATTGTCCAAGTACGGCTCACGACGACTTGTGGATCCGATCTCCACTTCATCAATGGCTACCTGCCAGGTATGAGGGCAGGCGACGTCTTCGGGCACGAGTTCATGGGTGAGGTCGTCGAGACAGGGGCGGAGGCGGCGCAGACACGGGTGGGCGACCGGGTAGTGGTGCCCTCGTTCATCGGCTGCAATTCGTGCTGGTACTGCGATCACGACCTGTACTCGGTGTGCGACACCACCAATCCCAATGCCGAGTTGCAGCAACCCGTTTTGGGTTATCCGACGGGCGGAATCTACGGCTACACACACCCGTTCGGTGGTTACCAGGGCTCGCATGCCGAATACATCCGGGTACCGTTCGGCGATGTCAATTGTTTCACCGTCCCGGACGGCATCACCGACGAGCAGGCGTTGTTCCTTTCCGACGCAGTCCCGACAGGACTCATGGGCGCGGATTTCTGTGACATCGCACCCGGCGACACCGTTGCCGTATGGGGTAGCGGCGGTGTCGGTCTGATGGCCGCCCGCAGCGCCCGTCTTCTCGGTGCGGAACGCGTCATTGTCATCGATCGGTTTCCGGAACGGCTTCAGCTGGCGCGCAAGGTGGTTGAGGCCGAGACCATCGACTATTCGCGTGTCGAGAGCGTGCAGGAAGCCCTGCGTGAAACCACGGGTGGCCGCGGCCCCGACTCGTGCATCGACGCTGTTGGCATGGAAGGCCACGGCACGGGAATCCAACAACTGTACGACCGGGTCAAACAACTCCTGCGGTTGGAAACCGACCGTGCTACTTCGCTCCGCCAAGCTGTCCTCGCGTGCCGAAAGGGCGGCGTAGTGTCGGTTCTCGGCGTCTACGGCCTCACAGACAAGTTTCCGATGGGTCTGATCACTAACAAAAGTCTGACGCTTCGTTCGGCGCAGCAACATGGGCAGCGGTATATGCCACGGATGTTCGACTACGTGCTGCAGGGAGACCTGGACCCGTCGGTATTGATCACCCACGACATGCCGCTCACCGACGCCGTTCGTGGTTACGAATTGTTCAAGCAGAAGAAGGACGGATGCGTACGGGCAGTCTTCCGGCCGTGACCGCGCCGGAGCTGTGCGGTGGACCAGGTAGCCTTCTGGATTATTGCTTCGACGGTGCATTGATCGACGCCCGACTGGGTACCTCTGTGGTGGTTCAGTGCACTCGTCGATTCCGAAAGCGTCTGCACCCCAAGAATACACACATACGGACCGGTAGGGCTGCTTACCCGCTCCGGTCGAGGAGATGAATTCACATGTCATCATCTACCCACGCACCGATGCACACACACCCCGACATCGTGGCAATGCGTGAGCGCTATGATCAGGCGGCCGAACAACCAACCGCCCAGGTTGTCGAGGGGCTGATGTTGCTGTCCGGACTGTATGCAGCGGCGTCCGCATGGATCGTCGGCTTTGCCGGGCAAACCAATCTGACCGTCACGAACTTGATCTGTGGTGCCGCGATCGGGTTGCTGGCAGCGGCTTTCGGATCCGCGTACGGCCGCACCCACGGCATGACATTCGTTGCGCCACTACTCGGGATTTGGCTGATCGTCTCCCCGTGGATTGTTGCGGGTGTCGATACCAGCACTTCCATGATCTGGTCCAATGTGGTTGTGGGAGCACTTGTCTGCGTTCTAGGCCTCGCTACTGCTGCGCTGGGAATGGGCCGTGGTCCTCAACGACGCGAACCGCGACAGGAGCCGCGATGACTACCGACACAGGGATTTCCGACATAGGGAATTCCGACACGGGTGATTCCAGTGCGACAAACACGAAGCGTGGTGTTGTCGATTGGTTCAATTTCGAACATGGATTCGGTTTTATCGTACCGGAGAAGGGGGGCCCGAGCGTCTTCGTGCACTTCACCGAGATTGCGGGAAACGGTATTTACCACTCACTGCAAGACGGAGACATTGTCACGTATGAACAGGATCGGGCATCACACCCACCGCAGGCTCGCAATGTCCGCATAACCGGCGTCGCCGGTACGGGTAACAATCGTCACCCGAACCGGGTGCGGCCAGTTGCGCGGCCTTTTCGGCTTCCACGGTAGGCATTGCGGCGCGCAGTCGCAAGCCGTCCGGGTCGCAATACGAGTTCGGCGGGGACAGTTGAGCACCGGATCGAAGGACGGGTGCATGTTGTCGTCGAGGCGAAGGATCTGGGAAAGCACAAGATGTCCCGCAGGTACGACTTCCCCGGATGCCGACGCGAGCGACAGGTCGAAATGCAGAGGGGCTGTTGCCAATGATCGGGCGGAGCGTGTCCAGCGATGTGCCGGCCGGATGCGTGCCGACCGGCGTCGCGAGTATCCACCGGACCGGACCGGCCCGCCTGCCTTGGCGTATGGCATCAAGCTGCTGTAGTGGGCTCTGCTCCAACTGGCGGCGGGCAGAGGCAGGACTCGAGTTGCCGCGGCGGTGCCGGAGTTCGCCAGCAGAATGTCCCATTCGCCGACGCCGTCGGTGCCAGTCGACAGCTTCAGAGCCATCCCGGTACATCGGACAGACCGTTCGGTGTACCGACACCTCCGGAGAGGCCAGCGCTCAGCGGCCGGACACAGGACACCCCCCGGTGGCCACCACTGCGAATTCAATCTCACCTCTCCGCGCACCATCAGGCCCTGGGTGAAAGATGCGGGCCGCGAACCGCGGAGGCGACCTGAAACGGTACTTCGAGGATTGCGGTTCGGACTGCGCGGAGTGCCTCTCCAACCAGGTCCATGGTGTGCGTCCTTGTCGTCGGCGGGGTTTTACAGAACTCCGGTGACGACATCGCCTACCCGTACGCTACACCCCACAAACCGGATATTGCTGCTAGACATACCGATTCGTGGCGAGTCGGCTCACGACCGCGGGTTAGGCGGCGTCGTTCTCGACGGACGCGCGAGTGGGCGAGGGAGCCATGACAATGCTGGCACATCCCGGGCACAACGGACTCTCGTCCACTATCCAGCCATTTGTGCGGGCTACAGATTTTGCGAGAGCCTGGTTCTTGGCAGTGGCTCGGTACGAGTGATCGCACCGACTGCACCGGAACAACCAATTCCGAGAAGTGGGGTAGTTGTCATCGTGGTACATCGCATCGGTCACCGAGTATCGACGAGTTGCTTGCCGCACAGCTGTACCTCCCTGTTGCCTGTGCGCCCGCAATGCGGGGCTGCCACCGACGAAACTAGCATTGAAATCGGTGCGAATCCAGACTTTTTTGCTATTTTCGACGTCGGCCGCGTATCGGCTGACTCGGTCTAAAAATGTTGCAGCGCTGGGTGTAACGCCAAATTATGCTCAAGCACACACCAACGGAAGGATGATCGTGAAAGAGAACCATGCAAATGCGTCGGAACAGCCGTACGATCCGTCCGAAGATCCTGACTCCGACCCCGAAAATTTGACGTCGGTGACCCATCAGCCAGATCAAGCCGAGGGTGAAGACGACGAGGACGAGGCCGGGATCTGATGGCGCAGATTTCAGGTTTGCGGATTTCAGGTTTGGGAGTGGTAGGTGGGATGCCCGAACCGTACTTCGCCCAGCCGCGCGCGCAGACTCGACGGCGCAAGAGCGTCACTGGCGGTGCCGGCACCCACACGAATCCCGGCTGCGAATTCCGCCAGGGTGCTCGCTTGCGTATGCGCAGGTGACCAACCGAGTTCTACCGCAGCGCGATCGGTGCTCACCAGGGCAGCGCGATCTGCCAGCTCGAGCCAACGCGGATGTAGAGGAGCCAATCCGGTCCGCCACGCGAGCGAGGAAGCCAAGGACAGTAGTGATCGAGGCGCTGGGATACGCGGGCCGCCGATCGCACGCGCTAGATCACGTGCCTCCATCGGAGGTCCACCAGCGATGTTGAACGGTCCTTCCGCCCGATCATCCGAGAGCAAAACCTCGAGAGCTCGGGCTACGTCGTCGGCGTGCACGACTTGCATTCTCAGGTGCGACCACAGCGGCAGCGGCAGGATGTTGCCGAGCGGCGCGCCCGGAATCAGTGCGGGCAAGAGCCAGCGTGCGAACTCCCCGCCTGCGTCATGTTGGACGATGCCGCAAGGGCGCAACCATGCCAGCGAGGTGCCGCGACGGGTACGGGCGAATGCGGACAGTGAGCGCTCGAGTAGCCTCTTGCCGCGGCTGTATGCGATCGAGTCGATTCCCGTGCAGTCCCACGATTCGCCGACGAGTGTGGAGCGCGGCGCGGGGGCATAAGCAGCGACCGAGGACATGCACACCAATCGTGGTACGTCCGCCTTCGCCACGGCGTCCAGGACGTGCCGCGTCCCGGTCGCGTTGGTCCGGCTCGGGTCGGGATCTCGATCGGGTGCGTTGATGGCCCACGCCAAGTGGACCACTGCGTCGGCACCCGCAACCTCCTCGGCGAGAATCGACGGCGCCTCTGGTGCGCCTACGTCGCACGCGCGCCACCGCGCTGCGCGGTAGGGGTCGGAGGTGGACGGTGGCGGCCGGCGGACGATGCCGGTCAGGCGATAATTGGGTTGCATTCTCAGGCGTCGGAGCAGCGCTGTGCCTACATTTCCGCTTGCTCCGGTGACAACGATCTTCATCGGGGCCCTCCCTGGTTTCGTCCATCTCGTTGGACGGTGTGTACCCCGTGTAGACCGGGTACCCGGCTGCAACGAGTACATCGATCAACGCGGAGGTCATCATGACCGTGCGACGGCACACCACCGCCGGTGCCGACAGAGTTTGGGAAGTCCTCAACGACGGATGGTCATTTGCGGCCTGGGTTGTGGGATCCGCGCGCATCCGGTCCGTCGATCCTCAATGGCCTTCTGTGGGAGCGTGTTTCGATCACTCCGTGGGTCTGTGGCCATTCCTGCTCGACGACCACACGTGCGTGCTGGCCAGCGAACCACGGCGGGAGTTGACCTTGCAGGCACGTGCTGCGCCCTTCGGGGCCGCCACTGTTACCCTGCGGCTGCACGACGACGTGGACGGTGGTGGTTGCGTGATCGAAATGTCGGAAGTGGCAGCCTCCCGACCCCTTCGCTGGCTGCCGCATGCGGTCCAGGCGGCGATCGCGTGGCCTCGTAACCGGGAATGCACTCGTCGGCTGGCTTTGCTTGCCGAACGCGCCGCAGGCAGCAGCGCGAAGAGCACGAGCTGAAGCGCTCGAACAGGGAGGATGCGGTGTCTTTCACGGTCGACGCCGTAGTCGTGGGTGCAGGTCACCACGGGCTGGTCGCAGCGGCAGCACTGGCGGACGCGGGATGGGATGTTCTGGTCCTCGAGGCGGCCCAAAATCCTGGAGGGGCGGTCCGCAGCGCCGAGCTGCTGCCCGGATACACAAGTGACCTGTTCAGTGCGTTCTACCCGCTCGCCGCAGTCTCCCCGGCTGTCACTGCGCTGGAACTCCACAACCACGGTCTTCGGTGGTCGCACGCCCCCACAGTCGTAGGTCACCCGCGCAGTCCATCCGACGTCGATGCACCCGTCATCCATCGGCAGCTCGCGCGGACCGTGGAGGATCTCACCCAGCGGTGTGCCGACGACGGGCAGAAATGGCAGGAACTGTTCGAACTGTGGCAACGGGTGAGAGGGCCGCTCCTCGATACGCTGCTGCTGCCCTTTCCGCCCGCGCGCGGTCCGGCGCAGTTGCTTCGCAGGCTCGGTGTCGCGGAGTCGGTGCGACTTCTCAGGTTCATGCTCCTGCCCGCACTGCAGATGGCCGAGGAACTGTTCCGCGACGATGCCGCCAAGGCACTCCTGCTGGGTAATGCCATGCACGCCGATATTCCGCCCGACGCACCCGGCAGCGGCACGATGGGATTCCTGCTGGCGATGCTTGCGCAGGATGTCGGATTTCCCGTTCCCGTCGGTGGGGCGGGGCAACTCGCGGAGGCCTTTGCCCGGCGGGCAGAGGCAGGGGGCGCGGTTATCCGTTGCGGTGAGGACGTAGCGCGCATCGACGTCCGCAATGGCAGGGCAGTCGGCGTCCGCACTGCCGGCGGCGAAACGGTCTCTGTCCGACGTGCGGTGCTGGCCGACGTTTCGGCCCCGAATCTGTACGGAACACTGCTGGACGATGATGTCGTACCGCTTCGGGTGCGCGAAGATTTAGCCCACTTCGTCTGGGATACACCGGTTCTGAAGTTGAACTACGCGTTGGATCAGCCGATTCCTTGGCGAGCGCCCGCCCTACGGCAAGTAGGGACGGTGCATCTGGGAGCTGATGCTTCCGGTGTGGCGCGGTGGATGAGCGATCTCGAAACCTCCCGCATACCGTCCTCTCCGTTCATGCTCTTCGGTCAGATGAGCACTGCGGATCCAACTCGATCACCGGTTGGCACTGAAAGCGCGTGGGCTTACACACATCTCCCGCGAGGCGTCAGTGACGACGGGTCAGCGGACACGTTGGCGCGTCGCGTAGACGACGTACTCGAAGCGCACGCCCCCGGCTTTGCAAGCTCTGTCATCGGGCGGGTCGTGCAACGCCCGAGCGATATTTATGCGTCGGACGCCAACCTCTACGGCGGCGCCGTGAACGGCGGAACCGCGCAATTATTTCAACAGTTGTTTCTGCGACCGACACCCGGGTTGGGCCGATCGGAGACTCCGATCGAACGGCTCTACCTTGCCAGCGCTGCCGCTCACCCTGGGGGCGGCGTCCATGGCGCCTGTGGATTCAATGCCGCGCGAGCGGCATTGGCGTCCGACGGGTTCAAGGGATGGCCGCGCAGGCGAATCACGACTGCTCTGATCGAGGTGCTTACGCGCTCACGCTGAGCGGGCTTTTCGCTCGGTTACTCAGTCCAGCACCGCCTTCGGTGCCAGTGCCGACGTCACAGGCAGACACCGCATCTAGTGCGTGGGAAAGGTTGCCCGCGCTGATCGACGCCGTTGTTGCCGCAGCCCGCGAGAACGCCGACACAGTTCGATCTCTGTACGTTGCAAACGATGCAACTCGGATCTGATGATTGGCGAGGGACGGTCTGCGTCTCGCTGACGAGGGAGTGAGGCGTGGAGTCTCAACGACCGGTTTGGACGATTTAGCCTGTCTACTGCAACAGAAAGCACAGCCGCGCGGGGCGGGTGAATGCGGAGCGCCGGTGAGCGGAGCGCATCGAACTCAGATCACGGTGCGCCTTCTCCTTCTGCTACCTTCCGGTCGGCCGTGGCGGTCGGTTGGCGGGTTATGTGCGGCAGACCCCTGCCCGGGAATGCCGCAAGACCGGTATACCCGAAAGCGGCAACCTGAATCTCACTCGGCGACATGCGCTCTCGGTCCGGGCGGGTGTTGGGCAATGCCGGGTTCGGCGGGACAATGCGTTTCGCAGGTCTCAATATGTCACCACGGGTGAGCAAACTGATCGACGACGTACCGGCTTGTTTCGGGGTGGCGGGTTTGGGGCATGGACCGGATATGAGTACAACGGAGGATACGTACCGGCCGGGGCAGAAGGCACCGGTCAGCGGTTTTAACGAGTGTGATTGCGGGGGTGTGCATCGGGTCAGTACCGATGTGGCCGGCCATGTGTTGCCGCCGTTGCCGCAGGGGTGTTCGGGCGGGGTGTGGCGGTTGAAAGAGGCACGACCGGCATAGGTTTAGGTGGGCAAGGACCGGGCCATCATGTCGGTTCGGCGAGTATTGCAGTGCGGCTTGGCGCTCTTATTGCGCTGGAAGGTTTGGGAGTGATGTCGAAGCATTCTTCCGATCGGGAAGTGGTTCTGCCGGAGCCGCTCGCGGCCACGAAACGGTTGTCGCGTCAGCTTGTCGAGGAAACCGGGATCGACGGGGCGGGGGTGGCGGTGTTCGCGACGGCGTCGACGCGGGATTTGGTGTTCGCAACTGATGTCGTCGCGGAGGAACTCGACGAAATGCAGTTCGCGGTCGGCGAAGGACCGTGTTTGGACGCGTACCGCTTTGCGCGACCCGAACTCCACGACGACATGGCCGGCGGTGCGGCGCTGACGCGGTGGCCGGTGTTTTCGACGCAGGCCACGGGATTGGGGGCGGCCAGTGTCTACGCCTACCCCCTCGACGGCGGCGAGGGCACAACGTTCGGGGTGCTCGAACTCTACGGGCGCGCGCCGGTGGCAATGGCGCCGCGTGAGGATGCCGTGTGCCGGTTGTTCGCGCAGTCGGTCGCACGCGCGGTGGTAACCGAACTCGATCCGGCATTCGTCATGATGGCGGGAAGCGATGACGGCGTGTTTCGCCGCGGGAACGTGCAAATCGCCTCGGGCATGCTCGCTGCGCGTTTTCGTATTTCGGTGGAGGAGGCGGTGGTGCGTCTGCGCGCGATGGCGTTTTCGCAGCAACGCCGCATCACTGCGGTCGCGCACGACATCATTGGCGGCGGATGTTTCGACGCCGACGCGAGCTGACCAAAGCACTGTGAAAGGTACGAAAGAGAGGGTCCCGTACAGGCGCTGGTACCCATCGGAGGAGGTAAAATCATCGGTATCGGTATCGGTATCGGTGACGTCAGCGCCGCCACTTTTCGAGCGTGCGCAGGACCGGCAATTCCTGCGGGACAGGACCATCATGAGAAGCCCCGACGGACCTGCTCCTGATGCGCCTTCTCCGATCGTCACGGACATCTCATCTCCGGCCACCCCGGACCATGCGGTACACGAGTACAGCAGCGACGACATATCTTCTGCTGTAGAGCGTTTTAGTGCTTTGTTGCGGACGTCGATGGACTTGCCCGTGTTGCTGCAGTCGGTGTGCGGACAGATCGTGGCCACGATCCCGAGTGCGGACATGGCAGGGGTGACCATCCTCTCCGCCGACAACAACAAGCCGGAGACGGTGGCGTGCACCGATGAGCGCGCACTCGATGTCGATGTCGATCAATACCGGGCGAACGAAGGCCCCTGTCTTGAAGCGGCTCGGACACGGCAGCTGGTCCGGGTCCGGATCGACGATGCCGCGCAGAAATGGCCGGTCTTCGCCTCAAATGTCGCTGGAATGGGGGTGGCGAGTTACCTGTCGGCGCCGTTGACGACTGACGAGCAGCATGTCGGCGCACTGAATCTTTACAGCTACAGCGATCACGGTTTCACCGAGATCGACGAGGTGTTGTTGCAGGTGTTTGTCGCCGCGGTCGAAGGAGCGGTATGGAATGCGCGGCGGGCGCAGCAGTGGCGCGCTGAGGTCGACGGTTTGCGGGAGGCGATGAAGTCGCGGGCGGTGATCGAGCAGGCGAAGGGGGTGTTGATGGCGTTACACGGGATCGACGATGCTCGCTCGTTCGAGATTCTCGTGGAGCAATCCCAACAGCGCAATATCCGAGTTTCCGTGTTAGCAGCCGAGTTGGTGGGATCGTTGACTACGAGGTGATTGGCGTCAGTGACGCCTGAGAATGCTCAGTTCTGTTGGTCGGGGTGGTCTCCGACACGTGGCGCCGCGATGGTGGCGGTGTATGGGACGTCGCTAACGGCGTCCCGTCGACGCGCGATTTGGTGTTCGCAACTGATGTCGTCGCGGAGGAACTCGACGAAATGCAATTCACGGTCGCGGAGGGCCCGTGATTGGACGCGTACCGCTTTGCGCGTCCCGAACTCTATAACGTCATGGCCGACGGTGCGGCGCTACCCCGGTAGCCGGTGTTTTCGACCCAGGCAGCGGCATTAGGGGCGGTAAGTGTCTACGCAGACCCACTCGGCGGCGGGGGGAACAACGTTCGGGGTGGTTTCCGACAATTGGCGCCTCTGGTCAAGCTTGCGCCCGCCGGCCTTCGCGCGCATACCGCAGGCGGCGATTCCGCACCCCTTGATCAGGGCCGGGCTCCGGAGGCTGTTGGCACCGGTCCCCGGTACCGAAAAGCTTGTTTGACGCGACGCGACGAGTACGACATCGGCCCGCGCCACCGCAAGCACCCACGCGCCGCTTGGCCCGCGCTGCTCAATATCTTCTATATCGAGGAATCCTACGGTGACAGGAGTTTTCGGGATCGGCTGCATTCGATCAAGTGCCCGCCGTCGTCACGGTGGGGAGTGCAGATCATCTTGTCCCTACCCGGTTCGCACGCCACATCACCGCAGCCGTCCCGACCGCAGATTCGGTGGTGATCCCCGACTGCAGTCACGTACCGCGACTCGCGCTTCCCGAACTGACCAACAATGATTCGACGGTTTTTCGTGGCGTTCCTGCCTCTCGTGCAATACGCCCCTCGGGGGAGTGCTCCGCGCTGAGTCCTTTTCGCATGGCTGGTACCTAGATCGGGTACTGCCAGACAATGACGACGGGAACATTCACGTTCATCGGTAATGCGACTTTCCTGGTCCGGTACGGCGACGTCACCGTCCTGACCGACCCGAATTTCCTTCACCGGGGTGAGCGCGCCTATTTAGGGCATGGTCTGACGTCGAAAAGGTTGCAGGAGCCTGCCATGCAGATCGAAGACCTTCCTGACATCGACGTTATTGTGCTCTCGCACCTGCACGGTGACCACTGGGACCGTCGCGCCCAGAGGAATCTCGACCATTCCCTGCCTGTCATCACTACCGAGCACGCGGCGGAGACTCTTCGGCGTCGAGGTTTCGAGTATGCGAAGGGGTTGCCGGTATGGCAGTCGCGAACCATTACCCGCCGCGGCAGCTGGGTTCGCGTCACGGCCATGCCTGGTCGGCATGGGCCGTCGTGGGCGACGGCCCTGCGAATTCTTCCGCCGGTAATGGGCAGCGTGCTCGAATTCGGTTCAGGCAGTGGACCGGTAGAATTTCGGATGTACGTGTCGGGTGACACGCTCGTCGTGGATGACTTGACGGAGATCCCCCGGCGGTTTCCACACATTCATGCCGGTGTCTTTCATCTCGGCGGAACGACATTGCCGTTCGGACGCAAGTCTCCGTGGGGCCTGACCGTGACCATGGACGGGGTTCAGGGCGCGAAGGCGGTGCAGCTGATCTCACCCGACTACGTAATTCCCGTGCACTACGACGACTACGGTGTGTTTGCGTCGCCCCTCGCCGATTTCATCGCCGAGATGAAAGTGCGCGGAATGTCGGAAAGGGTCCTGCAGGTCCCGCGTGGGGTATCGGTGGATCTGCATTCAACCGGCAGGAAATGAGAACCGTGGTCAGAGATTCCACAGCTCCGGCCGGACTGCAGCGTCGCCCGTTCTGCCCGAGGACGCGGGCACTGGTCGGACAGTGTGCGGGAATCGGCGGAAGCTGCCCGGGCCGCCGCGAGGACCTCGAAAAGTTTTCGGACCTGTTCCTTCGAGTTCAGTTCGAGATGCAGTCGTAGTGCTTCCTCGAGTGCGGCCAGTGTTCTGAGTCCGAGCTTTCCGACAGGTTCGGCGTCGAGTCCGAGCACCGACACCGAACGTACTTGTTCGGCGTGAGCTTTCGACGCCGGACCTAACCCTGATTCGTCGGGCTCGACGAGCACCTGGAAGGAGAAGACATGTCAGCACCGGAGGGATGCGCGGTGATGACCAGCGCCTGGCCTGGCTGCAGGTCGAACCGGCCGACCGTTGAGCTCTGCCCGGTCAGACCGCCGGGAGTCGCCCGGGCGGGAATGAGCGTGTTGGCCGGGATCGGGACGTGGAAGCGCTGCATGAATGCATCCCAATAGGGCGCCCCTGCAGTGAGCAGTCGGCACAATGCTGGGCCGCGTCCTTGGGGTTGGAAGCCGGTGGCTTCGACGGGCCAGAGACCTTCTCGATCCTGAGGTCTGCTGATACCTCATTCCAGTCGGCAAGGGTGTCGCGGATGACGAGCTGGCGGACGTCTGCGGGGAGCTCGATGTGGTTGGGTCGCCCGTTGACGCTGACCTGACGAGAAGATGTCGCCCGATGCTGACGGCGGGTCAGGTGGCGGCCGTTTTGCGGCGACTGGCATCGGATTGCAGCGTCGCGTCGCGATTGCGTATCGTGGGAAAGGTTGTCGCCTTTCCTGTCGGCAACGGCTACCGGTATCCGGAGTTCCACGACGTGACGGCTTCGGTGCGTGAGGTTGGGGCCACGGTGAACGTGTTCTTGGCGCGGAGGCTGACCCGTGGGGAGTGGCGTCGTTCAGCCGATTCAACGGCGGCCGACCCGATGTGGTGTTCATGACCTACGACCGCGACGGCGGCATCTACACCCCTGCGGCGGGGGAGTACGTTGACGACTACGACATCGGTATTGCCCGTTACCGTTTAGGTGGTCCTGAACGACGGGGCCACGGTCGCCATGTTCGGTATGACTTCTTGCCCCTGTCTCTCGAATGATCCGGGGGGTGGTGTCGCCGAACCTGGTGGCATCGATAGACCGCTAATAGGGACACGGCCACCGGATCTGATGGTAGGTCTCCTCGTAACGTGGGTGTCGGGTATCGATGCTGGATCGGCGACCGGACAGGTCGGACGAAGGACTGCGAAATGAACACGAGTTACGCCGTGTTTTGCGGCATCGACGTGGGCAAAGGCGAACATCACGCCGTCGGGTTGGACGCCTCAGGTGACCGGCTGTACGACAAACCGATGCCCAATGACGAAATGAAACTTCGGGCCGTATTCGACAACCTCGCCAAATGCGGACCAGTACTGGTGATCGTCGATCAACCCAACACCATCGGAGCCCTGCCGGTCACCGTTGCCAGGGCCTGCGGCCACGACGTCGCATACTTGCCCGGATTGTCGATGCGCAGGATCGCAGACCTTTACCCCGGTCAGGCGAAAACCGATGCGAGAGATGCGTTCATCATTGCCGATACAGCAAGGGCCATGCCGCATACTCTGCGCCGGGTCGATACCGGCGACGAAGTATTGGCCGAGCTCGGCGTGCTCGTCGGGTTCGACGACGATCTTGCCGGCGAAGCCACCCGGATCAGCAACCGCATCCGCGGACTACTCACCGGCATCCATCCGGCACTGGAACGGGTCATCGGGCCCCGCATCAGCCATCCCGCTGTTCTGGAAATCCTGACCCGCTGCGGCGGGCCGAACGGAATCCGCGTCGCAGGCAAACGCAAACTCACCAACCTAGCTGTAAGAGGCACGGACGTTAGTTACGCGATGCCGGCGGTAAGCGGCGGGCGGTCGTCCTCCGCGTGTTGAATGCGGT
>NZ_JAZFNF010000025.1:0-17025 GCF_050586165.1 Rhodococcus sp. 24CO
TTTGAGACAATCAATCAGGCCGCATACGCGGCCTGAAACTATCAACCCCACGTGTCAACCGAAGTGGGTGCAGTCCCGGCTGTGTTTCGGCGAGCTAACGCAGTCGTTCTACTTGTCTGTGGTGGGGCGAAAAAATGCATCGGCGCGGGTTGTTTTGCGGGCAGCCCGCACCTAGTTCGAGATACGTGAATCCGCCCATGAGACCGTCACTCTGAAGGGGGCCGCGAGTGCTTCAGGCCACCACTCTGAAGGTCCGCAATGACGAATCGGTGGCATCGGGCACCGCCATGCCCGCACTCAGTCCGGACTGTAGATAGTCGACCACGTCCCTGTTCAGGCATTCACCGGGCACCACGACCGGAATCCCGGGCGGATACGGCGTAAGTTGCTCGGCGGCGATACGTCCGGCAGCCTGCGCGCCGGGAACCATCTCGGTTCGACCGAAGAATGCTTCGCGCGGAGAAGTCACGGTATCGAGTTGAAGACTTGCCGGAGAGGGCAACTCGATGGGCGGGGAAGCCGGAAAATCCGATGCAGCAATAGATAGTGCCTTCAAACCGTCCAGCAGTCTCCGGGCGGTTTCTCGGTCGTCTGCGGCGGAGATCGTTGCGAGAATACGACGATGATCACTCATCCCTACGTCGATCAACCGTTGCGCCCGGAGCCAATCCGCGCACTGGTATCCCGTCGCGCCCGTTCCGGCAACGTCGATCAAAACCTGAAGTCGGTCCAGATCGTGTGATGCCTGATGCCCCAGCAGTTCGGAGTCGAGGACCTCGAGACCCGGGAGCAATTCGATGTCTTCCCGGAGCGAAGCCACAAGAGTCAGAGCAGAATCCAGCATGGCATGGCCTGTCTCCACCATCTGACGACGCCAACCGTCCAGGGCGGAATAGACCAAGACATTGGGACTCGTCGTCATCAACAGATCGGCACAGGCCGAGAGGTGCGCCGCGTCGACGAGATCTCCCTGGAGGTGAAAGACCGACCCTTGTTCGAAGCCCATCCCCATCTTGTGGACGCTGACCACGCAGATGTCTGCGCCTGCGTCCATCGCCCAGGTGGGCAGCCCTTCGTGAAACGGTAGATGCGCGCCCCAGGCTTCGTCGACGATCAATGGCTTCCCTCGGCGGTGGCACTCGTCGGCGATTGCCGCGATGTCTGCGCAGGTGCCGTATGGACTCGGGCTGACGATCAAGGCTCCCGCCGCATGCGGGTTCTTCTCCCATGCCTCGCGGACCTGCTCGGGCGATGGCGGATGTGAAATGTGATGTGCAGCGTCCCATTGTGGCGTTATCCAACGGGGTGTGATCCCGGAAAAGATTAGCCCCGCAACGATGGACTTATGGCTGTCTCGGCCGAGGAGTAAGCCTCCGGGGTCGTTGCCGGCGACCGCCATCATCGCTGCTTTGACCGAGAGGGAACTTCCACAGGTTGAGAAGAACGCATAATCCGCGCCGACCGCATCCGCCATCAACTGCTCTGCCTCGGCGAGGTAACCGTTGGAGGATTGTCTGTCGTCGAGACCGGATGATGCGAGTACGTCGTTACGGAAAGGCTCTCGGCCCAGAACATCGAGTACCCGTGCGTCTGTACCCCGTCCTTGTCTGTGGCCCGGCGGCGTGAACCCGTACCGGTCCAACCGATGGTATTGCTTCAAGGCTTCCAATAGCGGTGCACGACTCTGATCCATGCACTCCAAAGTACCTAAAATGGCCCAAACTTTGTTCACCCCAGAGTGGTTCGGACAAGTTTCTTGCGCCGCGGCTCAGACCGCTTCCATCTCGACTACGGCGGGAGGGCGAAGTATGCAGTAATTGGTTCGAAGACTTCTTCTCTGGGAGCGACCCTCCTCGCTGTCGGTGCACTCCTGGGGAGTAGGTCGAGTCTCGCGAGTCGAGATTCGAGGCTCCGATCCGAGTCGGAGGATTGAGTGCCGGTACTTTACGGGGGTGGACAGATCCTCTTCCGTATCGCCCATCGTTGTTCGTGAGCAAGGTATTCGATGAGCTTCTTCTCTTCGAATGCGCGCAGCCAACCTTCCATCGGCCATCGCCGCCAACGCCGATAGAATGTGTGGGCGTTGACGAGGATGTCGTCCAGATGTTCTAGAGGCGGGTCCGATACAGGATGAAATTGGTGGTACGCGTCGGCACCACCGATCCACCGCAAACCTACCCCTTGAGTACGTGCGGTCCAGGCAAAGTCGGTGTCCTCTCCGCCGTAGCCCGCGTAGTCCTCGCAAAATCCGGGCAGCGATCGCCAGGTCGACGCGGTGACAGCGAACGACAGCGACCAGAACAGGTCGTAGTTTTCACTTTTTGTGATGCGAGTATCCGCGGGTGCCGGCCTTGCCCTATGTGGATTGCGGAAGGAGGAAAGAATGTTGATTGCAGAAGATCCGTCGACTGGGGCTGGAAGGTACGTGACAGGACCGCACAACAGAGCCGAGGCGCAGTCGTTGCGTTTCGCCGCTGTCCGGTATCGCTGGACGAGTTGAGGAGAGGCTATGCAGTCCACGTCCAGGAAGACGAGAATGTCAGCTCCTCGATATAGAGCACGCGCCGCCCCGATATTGCGCGCTCGGGCAAGTGGAAGGGGTTCTGCTGCAGAGTGTTCGATGTCCACGACGTGCGCTGGGCTGTTTACTTGTTCTACCGTCGTCTTCACGGATGGGTCTCCCATGGCAACAACGATGTGGTCGACAGACCGAAGATCGCTGCGAGTCAGGGCGGAAAGGTGTGCGCGCAGATGCGAGCGGCGACCTTTCACAATGGTGATCACCGCCGCCGTCACGTCGAATTACCTAGCCGCTCGGCGATCATTTCAATGACGGCGGCCGCTCGGTCTGCGGCCCCCGTCGTTCTCCAACTGCTCCAACCGTAACCACCAATTGCTGACGCTTCGGCGATCAAGCTCGGCCAACGATCGGCGACTGGCCAGTGCGGCAGAGAGACCGACAGATTGTGTGCCGAGAGTGCCTGTGCGGTTGCTCGTTGTTCCTCAAAAGGTCGATCTTCGCTGATAACGATTGCGGGCCGTTGGGCGGCGGCGACGTCGGCGATCGAATTTTGTCCGGCGTGGGTGATCACCACGTCGCTGCTACACAATTCCCTCCATGGGTCATCCACCCACTTTGTGTCTTTGACTCCCAGGGCCGTCCATCGGAACGAATCATGCTGTGCTGCACACGTTTGGACGTCATCCAAGGAAATTCGCGATCCGCCCGCACCGCTCAACACGAGGACACCGGGTTTGGGACTATGTGATGTGTTTGCGATTTTCTCTCGTCCGTCGAAACGACTGATTCCGCCGACGTAGCTCGTCTTTGCGGCGAACTCGTGCAGCCAGTCAGGCTCGTAAATTTCCCTGGGCCAGGCTGCAATGATGTGATCGGCGATCCGGTAAACGAGTTGATGTGCGGGGTCGGTGCGTTGTCCCGGCATCGCGACCACGACAACGGGTATCCCCATCAGTCGTACGAAGACGGCAACTTCGACAGACACGTCGACAACTATCGCGCGCGGCCGGGCCATGGTTATCCACTCGGCAATGTGCATCATTCGTGAGCTCAGTCCATGATCGTGAAACGGAGCCCAGTGAAACGCGCCGTTGACCGTCGGATTGCGTTGACTGCTTGTGGAGTCCAGTGGAAGGCGGACATGATCAGCGAAGGGGCTGTCACCATCGAGGTTTGCGCTGGTAAGGGCGGTAACTGGGGAGCCGATTCGCGCCGTGATCGCCGAGGCTCGCGTCAGATGGCCCTTGCCGTGATGATGAATATAGTATCCGATCATCGACGATTCACTTCTCGAGTATTTGCTGTGGCACAAATCAATTCGCGATAGATGTCGGTATATCTGTCGACCATTGCGCGCTGGGAGCAATGTGTGACGGCTCTCGTCCGTGCGGCAGAGCGCGGCAACGTTGTTGCTTCGGCTATCGCACTTGCTATTTCGTCGATGTGATCCGGTTGAACCAAACGCCCGCAGTCGGGAGTAAGAATCTCTGGTATGCCGCCCTTTTCGAACGCTACCACCGGGGTACCGCACGCGAGCGCTTCGGCTATCACCAGCCCGTATGGTTCGTCCCAAAGCGGAGTTACCAAGGCGACAGCGGATTGACCTACGGCAGAGCACAATTCACTGGACGATAGATGGCCGAGGTACTGCACGTTGTTGCCGAGGTGTGGTTCTATCATCTCGGAAAAGTACTCGGTATCGCTGATAGGTCCGGCTAGTGCCAGCGGCATGTCGACTGCACGCGACGCAGCGATTGCTCGATCTGCGCCTTTCTCCGGCACGATGCGCCCGAACCAGATCAGGCGATTACCGCCGGGGCCGGGAGCCCAGACGTCTGTGTTTACACCGTTGGGTACGACATCAACTGCTCCGGTGGCGTGCTCCCATGATTTAGCGGTGTGTTGACTTACAGCAGCGAATCGGCCGCGCTTACCGCCTGCAGCGATCGCCGACTCCAGCCAGGGAGTTGGCGGAGTATGCAATGTCGTGAGCAGTGGCGTGGCCAGCGTGCGCGCCATCGCCACCGGCAGGTAATGCAAGCTGTGGTTATGGACTACGTCGAACTGCCCGGCCAACTCGTTCGACAGCCGGAGCATAAGGTCGAGATAGGCGTGGTGTTCGTCCATAAAGCGCTCCGGAGGCATCGAGATGTCTTTGCGTGCTGCGGAACTTGTCGGAGCGGGGCGGACATCGATCAGGTCGCAGGAAAGGTTGCCGTCGGAGCCGGGGCCGGCGAACAGCGTCACGTCGTGACCGTCCTGCTTGAGGGTTTTCGTCAATTGCCATACGTGCGCTTCCAAACCGCCTTGGAAGGGTTCACGGACGGGGTGGCGGCTGGAAGCCAGCAATGCGATCCGCATCGATGTCATCCCAGTGCCCGTTCGTAGATGTCGTGATGGATTTTCGACAACCCGCGACGTTGCCGAGCCCGCGATGCCCAGGTCGCACGATCGGGTTGCTGACCATAAGTGCGCCGGACGGCGAGGTCCAGTGACGCTGCATCGAAATGGTGCTCGTCGAATCCGTACACCTGGCAGTTCTGCTGCTCCGAATAGTATCCACAGCTGGGCACGATCACGGCAGTCCCGAGATCATGGCAGGCTTCCATCCACCCGGAATGTGTGCCAAATCGGTACGGAAGTACCGAGACGGACAGTCCCATCAAGTATTCCCACAGCTCGTCATCGGAGAAGTATTCATGGATGACCACATCAACGCCGGGGCGACGTGCGTATTCGGTGAGTCGCGAGGCGGCTTCTGGTGCATACCAGTGGTTTTCAGGATCAAACAGCTCGTTGTGAACGTTGATGCGCAGGCGTGCGCCTGGAAGCGTTGTGATCGTTTCTGAAAGCGTGTCGAGGACGGGGAACGGGTCCATGTTGGGCCGAAGAGATTTGACATGGACGCCAACGGTGAATGTCGGCGTTTTCGAGCGAGGAAGTTCGAACATCTCTGGGTCGATGACATGAGGATGAGGGAGGACTGTGCAGTCGCGATCCCACTCTCTCGCGGTGTACTCGGCAGCTCCTGGTGTTAGGGTGATCAATTCATCTGCTGCAGGGATCAACACATCGAGCAACTCGCGGTGAGCACCCGGCGACGGGTGGTGGGGGTTTCGCAAATCGTGAACGGTGTAGATAAGCGGAATATTGTGGGTACGCAGTTCATGCACAATATCGTTCATGGTGGGGCGGGCGATGGCGTCGAATCCGAAATGAACGTGAAAGGCATCAAAACTGCGATGGTTGGAGCTGATCCACGCCGGGTCGAGCATCACGGGTGGCCACCAGCCGCCGGGGACCTTTCGGCCGTTCTCCGGGATCGGATCCGGCAGCCGCAATGTCGGTTCTTCTCCATCTGGGACGGTCAGATGACGAACATAGACATGCGAGGCAGGCACCGAAGCGATACGAATCATCAAAGTTTCCTCCATTGGCGGCGAGGTCCGATTGGCTGGGCTCGGAGCGAACAAGACGGAGGGATATCAGATTTCACGACTGTTGTTGCAGCAGAGTCTGTCTCACGGCGGCGCCACGTGGATTGTGTCGAGAGAAGAGCCAGAATGTATTGACAATTTACGGCCAGAGAGGCGAGACGAAATTGCGAAGTTAATTCTTCCCCAACGCTTTTCCGGAAAAGGCGAACAGTCGAAAACGAAGATGCCCGATGAGTTTCCTGCTCGCTGACTAGACCGTCAACTGGGTGGAACCGCGACGGCGGATGGGACTGACGGAAAACTCGTATCACGCTGCGAGATCTCCGATTTCGGTGCGTAGAACCTTGAGGGACTGCATGAGCAAGCGTGAGACATGCATTTGGGATATACCAATTTTCGCGGCAATCTCCGACTGTGTCAGTTCGTCGAAGAACCGATAGAGAACGATCATGCGGTGTCGTTCGGGCAGTACCTGTAGGACGGCTCGAAGGGTCTCGTGGTTGTCGATTCCTTCGATCGCCGCGTCGTAGTCCCCTAAGGTGTCCCCGATAGGGCGTCCGTCATCTGATTCGACAATGTCCAGAGACGCAGCGCGGTATGAACCACCGATTGCGATGATTTGTCCGATCTCGTGAGGTTCGACCTCGAGTTCGTGGGCCAATTCGCTGGTCGTCGGTTCTCGGTACAAGGTTTGGGTCAGCGAAGGCATCGCCTTTTTCAGCGCCAGATGTCGTTCCTGCAGGGCGCGTGGAACGCGGACGGCCCAGCCGCGGTCGCGAAAGTGCCTGCGGACTTCGCCCATCATGGTCGGTACCGCGAATGACAGGAAGTCGGCGCCTTTGCTGAGATCGAAACGGTCCACAGCGGCAATGAGTCCGAGTCGGGCGACCTGGAGGAGATCGTCATGAGGCTGTCCGCGCCCGCGATACCGATTGGCGACGTTCTCGGCGAGCGGCAGGCACGACTCGATGATCTCTGTCCGGAGCCGCTCCTTGGCGGGGGTGTCGTCAGGCAAGGACGCGAGTTCGGCAAAAAGATCGATGACGTGAGCGTAGGTATTTGGGTCCTTCGTGGATGCTCTCACGCTTCTGCCCTCTGGTTTACTCTCAAGGAGAGGCCCTGGGCGATTCGGGCCTCCCGAGCGCAATCCGCTTCGACAAGAAGTTGGGGCATAACCCCGTTCCTGCTCGAAGATGGGGGACGAGTACGAAACTTTGGCTTCTGACGGTGCAGCGGCGTTGCCCCAGTGGGTCTTGTCGTTGATGCACTCGGTTTCTTGGTTATCGTCATTGTGTGCTCCCTCGAATAGGGGTGTGTTGGGCGGTACGGGGGCGCCTCCTTCGATATGTGCTCCACAGCCTCGTGCCCCGGAATCTGTAGCGGTCCTTCCGGGTGTGCATGTCCGCGTACCCTAAAATCTATACCAGCAGATATAGATTATTGGCAACAGTGGAGAGCCAAAAATTGACCCGGAGGTGCCTGTCGGAACGTTGAATTTCCTGCGAGAACAGCTGGAATATCTCCGAAATAACTCAAGATGAAGCGGGGGCACCGCCCGTAATAACTCAAGATGAAGCGGGGGCACCGCCCGTGCACATCTCAGTTTCCCAGAGCCTTCGAACGTACGCCCTGCTCCATGGCTGGGGTAGGCCTTCAACCTGGCGCCGTGACTACGGAGGCAACGGCTCCTGGGCAGCGTCCGTCGTCGTCTCGATACTCAGCGATGTCGCACAACGTGGAAACATCGATGACTAGGACGGAGCGTAGTGGGTAGTCGAGGTGTGGCACGAGCACTGTCCTAAATCGAAGAGAGGTAGATCGTGACTTCAACACCGCCAGAACCTGATCCGGCAAATACGCCCGACCTTGAGGCGGGCGGCGGCGTTGCCCCGGGCAGCACGCCCCCGGAAGCTGCGCAAACTTCGGGTTTGTCCGCGCCGGAACCTTCGACCAGTCGCCGATTCCCACTCTTCGGCATCTCAGCGTTGATCGCGGTCGCGGTCATCGTGCTGGTTTTCGTGGCAGTGGCCGTGGCATTGCTCCTGTGAGCGCGTCACGGGTTCTATGCGCGCGGTTCGTCGTCGGAGACGCAACATGTTGCGGTATGAGGGTGTCTGCTGAACACCTGCGATGCCAGGTTGGTGTTCAAACGGGGACAAGACAGTCATAGTCGAAAGATGAACCGATACAAGATCACTATGCCGGACGGCTCCTGGACCGAGGAATCGTTCGAATCGGACAAGGACGCGATCAGTTGCGCCACAGAAGTCAATCGCGGGGTGAGCGACCACGTTGTCGTGGAACGATACGCACAGGACGGGCACCTGATTCCCACTACCCAAACCGGAGTCAGTCACGGCATCCGCCGGAAGAGGCATCGTCCGAAAAGCTAACCCAGGAAAGCTATTGTCCGGTTCCCGCTATGGAAGTCTGAGTTCTCTGCATCATTGTCAACGCTGCCCGCGCCTGCGTGATCGGTCCCGACAGTTCCGAATCGGTACGGTGCACGGCGGTTGGGTCGTGCGGCGAAGTGTCGCGGTCGATTGATCAAGCGTGCACGCCGATTCCGCTGGTAAACTCCCGAATCCGGCTGGCTGGCCGATCCGATGCGAGTGGGGCAGTCGGACCTCCAGAACCAGTTCGTAGACCCTCGAAGAATTCTCCGAGAACCTCCGTCGGCGTGCGCGTGGGCAACCAGTCGAGTTCGATACGAGCACGGGTGCAGTCCATGTTCGGAATCCGCATGACGGTGTCGAACAGACCTGACGTCGCCGGTATTACGTGTGCATACCATGCAGCTCGAATACCCGTTCTGATCATGCTTTCGGGCACATCGATCAGTCGCGCGCCGAGCAGATCTGCGATGGTTTCCATGTCGACCGGCGGATCTGCCGCCAGATTGAATGCCCCCTCGTGCTGGCCCACGGCGGCAGCCACGTAGGCATCTGCAACGTCGGCTGAGTGAACGACCTGCATCGTCAACTCGGGCAGACGCGGCAACACAGGAATCCACGGGCGTTTGGCAAGGGAACCGGGAAGAAATGGCCCTGCGAACAGTCGTCGCTGCGCAGAGGCGGACTTCTTCTGGAATGTGAAGCTCGGACGCATACGCACAGTTCGGGTGTGATGGCGTTCCTGAAAGGCGTCGAGACACCGCTCCAGATAGGCCTTCTCGCGCGGATAGGCAGCATCTGGCCATCCGTGGGTCGGCCACTGCTCGGAGACGGCAGGTTGTCGATTTCCCGGCGAGTACGCGCCGACGGACGAAGCATGTATCAACACCGGGACTTCCGTCTCAGCGACCGCGTGGAAGACACGTATCGAACCCAGGACGTTGTTCTCCCAGGTCACTTCCGGACGGTGTGTCGGTTGGAACAGCCACGCCAAATGGATGACCACGTCAGCCCCCTGAAAGTGGCGATGAAGATTGTCCTTGGAGACGTCGGCGACCGCGAACTCGACTTTGGGTACCGACCACGTTGTGGGGCGCCGGGACAAGCCGAGCACCGAGCCGACGGATTCGTGGGCGCTCAATGCCTCTACGACACTACTTCCGACGTTTCCCGTGGCGCCGGTGACAACTATCCGCTTTCCGCTCATTGATCGGCGGTACCCCGCGGTGAGCCTGATGAACCATTGAGTGGTCAAACGAGCAGAAAAGTAAGCAGTAGTTGAGACGCATGCCGTCCGTGGGAATCGCTCTTCCGAAGTGGGAGTCATCGTCATCGGACACTTCTGCCTACAGGGTGCGGGAGATGCTGTGCGGGAGCTCATCGGTTCTCTTGGTGCAGTAATTTCGCAGTTCGTCTTCGATCATGGCGGCTTCGAGATAATGCGGTTCGGGGCGAGCATGTCGCACGGGCAGACGTATGCGATGTTCCTCCGTCGCAGCGAGAATGGACTCCGACGCGCCGGAGAAAACTCGTTTCTCCGTCTCGGCCGAATCGTGGTCGACGAGTCCGAAACCAGGCGGTGCCGGGAGGTTGGGCTACTTGTGGGTGCGGTCCACCCTCCACCTTCTTTGGTTCAGCAGGACTGTCTCTAGTTCGGTGTTTCGGCCCGACAAGCTGAGTGAATGTTCGGCGAGGAGGTGCCAAGATGACGACACTGGAAGATGTGGCGAAGAAGATGGCCGAAGGGCCGTCGGCGGAAGCGGCCGCGGAGTGGGTCAGGTTGCGAAGGAGCAAGGTCTGTCGCTAACCGGGCCGGACGGTTTGCTCAAACAGTTCACCGAAACCGTCCTCGAAACCGCCTCGGCAGGAACCCCGTGGACAGGTGCCTGCGCGCGAATACCTCAAACAATTCACCGGGTGGAAGCACGTCGCGACACCGACCGAACAGTGGCTGGGCACCTCGATGCGCGAGAATCACGGAGCCGATACCAACCCGGAAGGTAATCCCGCGGTGCGCGGTACGAAGCCCTTCACGCACGAACAACACACAGCGACACCCTGACCCCACAGCACAGCATCCATCCCTGCTCTGTCCGGCGCCGGCCCATCCGCTCTCGGGAACGGACGAGACTTTGAGTGGGCGGTCCCGGTGTGCCTTGACGTGGCCGGCCGGTTTCGCCGTGGTCACAGACTTCGGTAGTCATACTCGTCGGTCCCGCCCCGGCGAGGGACTGTCGGGGCGGGCGGTTGCTCGTCCTTGCCGGCTGCCTCGATAGGCGTGTATCCGCGCGGCGCTCAGCCATCGGGGTCGCAGGACCAGCTCGGGAGGGCAGTTCAACACAGGATCGAAGTCGGGATGCGCCTCGTCCGCCATCTGCCGGACCTCGAAAAGGCTTAGGTGCCCGGCAGGGACAACCTCCCCGGTCGGCGATGCGAGGCCCAAGTCAAAGCGCAACGGTCCCTTCGCTATTGCCCGCATCAGCGCAGCAACGGACGTGCTGGTCGGATGCGTTCCGACAGGTATCGCGAGGACCCACCGGAGTGTCTCACCAGCCTCGTAGGGCATCAAGCTGCTGTACTGGGCGCTGCTCCAACCGGCAGCAGGCAGGGGCAGGACTCGAGTGGCGGTGGACGTGCCGGAGCTCGCCAACAGAATGTCCCATTCATCGGTGCCGTCGGAGAGTTTCAACGCGAGCCCGAGAACATCGGGCAGTCCTGAGGGCGTTCCGATACCGCCGGAGAGGCGAGCGATCAACGGCTGAGGCGACGGCAGCGTCGACGGCCACCACGTCGAATCGAACTCGACCTGTCCCTGCACCACCAGGCCATAGGGGTGAAAGACTCGCGCACCGCGCAGGGTTGCGGCCACCCGGAACGGTACTTCGATGAATACGGTCCGGAGCATGCGGAGCGCACATCGAGTTAAGTTCATGGTCTTTGCCCTCAACTCAGTGGGTGGCTACGGACAAGTTGCGAAACTGCACGGGCTTGTCGTGCTGGTGCTCCGCCAGACCGGGTGGGGCAGTCTGGCGGAACGAGGCGGGTCGTCCCTCTCAATACCAACCGACAACTCACCAATGCAGTCCAAAATACGCGTTGCGCCGGGTGCATGCCATCTGTCCGTCGGCGGCACGGATACACCCCGCCGGCAGGGTCATTGGGGTAGGACGCTTGATCCTGTGGAGTTGGCTGGTTCGGAGAAACCTCTTGTGTGTTCGTCGCGGGGGTCGAAGGAGCGCTGTGGAATGCGCAGCAGTGGCGTACGGAGTTCGACGGGCTACGTGAGGCGATGAAGTCGCGGGCGGTGATCGTGCAGGCGAGGGGGTGTTGATGGTGGTGCGAAGAATCGACCGGATGCGGTATTCGGAGTGCTCGAGCAGTCCCAGCGCAACAACGTTCGAATTGCGTAGTGGCGTCGGAGTTGATCGATTCGGTGACGAACCGCTGACGAACCGCTGACGAACCGCAGTACAGCGCTCGGTAGGGTCTGGACGAAGTGCTCAGCACTTGTTTGTCGGGCATCGTTCGTACTCACACTTCTTCTCCATCACCTGGCCGTCGTCTTCAGTGAATGCGTGGAAAGTAGTGCGCTACAACCATTACAACTCTTCAGGTACGTCGAATTTGAGCGCGCCCGGACGTGCCACTGCTAGTCGTGGATCCTCTGCTCACCTCGATGTCAACGACAATCCGATCAACCGCGAACGCGCAACCTTTGCGCTACGGCGGTGGGGTGGCACCTCGATTGCATCCTTCTGCGACGGCACACACAAGAAGAGAAACAAAATGCAGATAATCTATAGTGTCAAAGTAAGATTATTAACTGTGCACGCTACGATTGCAACAACGACTTTGCTTCGACACGCACTGTCGCAGTTTGCACCACTGCCAGGCAAGGCTCGTCCAAAACCGTCGATCGTCACTGCATACAGACCACTCGAGGAGTTGCCCATGCTGCTTCGTCTGCCCGGCGTCTACCCCCCACAAGAGGACACGTGGTTGTTGGGCGACGCGTTGGCCGCGGAGAAGTTGAGGCCCGGCTCGCAGGTGCTCGACATCTGCACTGGCACAGGCGCGTTGAGCCTGCGCGCCGCTGCTGCTGGTGCCGGGCATGTCACTGCGATAGATATCTCGCGTCGTGCGGTCGCCACCACCTGGATCAATGCACGTGTGCAGCGTCATGCGATTCGGGTCATGCGCGGAGATCTGACCGCACCGGTTCGCGGTCAGCGCTTCGATGTGGTGGTGTCCAATCCGCCGTATGTTCCGGCACCCGACGATGTCCTGCCCACTCACGAAATAGCGCGGGCCTGGGATGCAGGTGTAGATGGAAGACTGCTACTGGATCGGATCTGTGTGCAGGCACCGGGAGTGCTTGCAGAATCCGGGATCCTGTTGGTCGCGCAGTCCGTGCTCAGCGGGGTCGAGAAGACCCAGTCCATGTTGGAAGAACAAGGTTTGACCGTCGAGATCGTTGCCCGAGCGGAAATACCGTTCGGGCGAGTCCTTACCGCGCGGGCCGCACTGTTCGAGGCCCGGGGACTGATTGTGGCCGGTCAGTGCACGGAAGAAATTGTTGTCTTCCGCGGCGTCAAGTGAGTGCCCAACTCCGCTGGTTCGCAGAGGCCTACGTCGTGAAGCTGTCGACCTGTGGAACATATGTGAACCCCGTTTCCGTTTCCCGATGCCGATGCCGGAGGTGCCTGGTCGGGTCGATGGCGACCTGGATGAGCAGTCGGCTCTGTTCCAGGATGTGTCGTACAGGTTGGGCGATGACGCCGACGCTTCATGACCTCGCCGAGTTCCGTAGCCGAGCTCTCCAGCCGTGTCCGCGCACAATCTCGCGGTGCCGGTCAACGAATGGCCGGCACTCGAATCCTGGCCCGACTTGATCGCCGCGGCGCGGGCATTCGATCGCGAAGGATGGTCCAAGTGGCGGACGTCGGGCGCTGCTGCCCGTGCAGCGCGAGTAACCGGGTCAGTCGTGAGACGGCACAAGGCCGTCACTCCGTACATGTCCAACATCGAGAAGGGCTGACCGTGTATCCAAGAAGTCAATAGCCCTAACCCTTTCCGAGGGTTGTCAACGACCAACGTCTTCCCAATCTCAGTTGGGCGATCGCCTATCAAAGCTACGGCGCCTCGCGCGACTGCATCAGCTACGAATTCGCCGCCGTGGTGCTCGGCACCTGGTCACGCTGCATAAATGTCCGGGCTGCACATGACGAGAATCCTGGAAACTTTCGCTAACCACGAATTCTTCGGTTCTGTCGAGCATCTCGGATGCAACTCCGAGATACTCGGCTACCGCGGCCAGGGGTCGGCTCGGTTGATCGGGGACCCTGGTCGACATCACCCCAGGCCTGTCAGAGACGAGGATCCTCCGCTGTCGACGTCCGCTGGCTCACGACGGGACTCCACGGGTGATAGACGCGGCGTCCGAGGAGGCGTGCCGCACAAGAAGTTTGATCGCGTGCTCTATCGTGGCGGCTACAATGTCCTCCGGTTCGCCTGAGAATACTTGCTTTTCGGTGTCGGCTCTTCCGTGGTCGACGATCCCGAACCAGACGGTCCCCGGGGGCACGTCTTCTTGGGTCTGCGGCCCGGCTTCCCCGGTGACGGCGATCGCCAGTGTGGTTCCCAACAGGGTGGCTGTGCTGTGCGCCATGGCTCGCGCGGATTCTTCGCTCACGACAGGGCCGTTCGGAACGTGGAGGACCGACCGCTTCACCTCCCGGTTGTACGCGACGATCCCACCACTGAACCAAGAACCGGCATCTGGCGCCTTACCGAGGTGTGCGGCAATATTGCCCGCCGTCAGGGACTCTGCTGTTGACACCGACAAACCTCGCGCCATTGCGACACTCGCCAGGCGCTTGCATAGTTCGTCGAGGTCG
This sequence comes from Rhodococcus sp. 24CO, assembly GCF_050586165.1. NCBI lineage: Bacteria > Bacillati > Actinomycetota > Actinomycetes > Mycobacteriales > Nocardiaceae > Rhodococcus > Rhodococcus sp. 24CO. The sequence continues at coordinate 14,249 of NZ_JAZFNF010000025.1, forward strand.
GTTTCGGTCGGCAAATCGGGCCGAGGGTCGTTACTCATGTCCAGTCCTCTCCAACAGATGTCGAGCACTCGTATTGTGTCGCTTCTCGTTCGAGCCTGTCAGCGGATCTGCGCTGCCCTGTTCTGGAGACGAATCGATTCCACACTGATTTTTGCCTCCCGTGAAATGTTCTTCGGCAGATGGTTTCGTAGATACGCAGCGACTTCATTGTCTACGTGTTCGATTTGTAGCGTCACCTCGGTCACGCCGGTGTGCGAATCATCCGAAGGAGGACACAACCCTTTGGCGCCAGCGTGAGAACCTACCCGATATCGGTGCCGGTCCGCGTGGTCTCCGTGTGGGTAACTCGGAATCCCATGCCGGTCAGCAGCCTGGAAAGATGCTCCGTTACATCGCCGTCGGACTCCTGAGTTCAGGGGGTTCGATACCGACAGGTTTTCTACCCGAATGTTCCCGAAACCATGCGGGGGAGCGCATCGTTTCGGAATGGACTGCGACAGAATCACGTGCCTGACAGTTCGGTACGACGACTACTTCGATTCGGACAACGAAGCACTCGTGGCAGCGACGAACGCCCACTTCGGCAGTAATCGAGGATTTGCCGATTCGCTGCAGCGCCGACACTCGCAGCGGCTTTGGCAATTAGCAGTGCCGACCTGGCCGTACGCAACTTTGCGGGCCAGAAGAGCGACGGGACTTGCACCCATCCCGTACGCCGTGTGGTGCGGATGCCACCATCTTGTCGACAGCGATTTGGAGCTTGAATCGAGGGGGCTAAAGCGGAGGGTAATCCGTGAAACGCACTACACGCGAATGCCCTCACCGTAGCGAACACGGACCCTATGACCGCGGAAGATTCTGCACCGTAGATCGCTCACTCCTCAGCGGCCACAGATCGCGGCGCCGCCTACTGGCTCGCACACAGATGCTGCAGATCCCGGTTGGGGTACTCCAAGCACTCCCCTCGGAACGCCAACGACACGACGCGCGATCGCTGCTGTCCGAAAACGTCGGCAATTGCGGCCTTGCGATTCCCAATGGGCCCCAGACCCGCAGTGGCACTGCACCCGCCTACTCACATCGCTAGAGTCCATTCATGGACACACTGCGTGAAAGCATCATCGAAGAACTCGGCACAAAGCCGACAATCGACGCCGCAGCAGAGGTTCGCGCGCGAGTCCAGTTCCTCAAGGACTACGTGCGCTCGACCCCCGCCAAAGGGTTCGTTCTGGGAATCAGCGGCGGTCAGGACAGCACGCTCGCCGGAGCCCTCGCCCAACGCGCCGTCACGGAATTTCGCGAAGAAGGCCACGAGGCCGAGTTCGTCGCCGTTCGACTCCCTTACGGCGAGCAGGCCGACGAATCCGATGCTCAGATCGCACTCGGCTTCATCAAGCCGGACCGCTCTCTCACCGTCAACGTCAAGCCTGGCGCCGACGCCACTGCCCGTGAGACCTCCGAGGCTTTGGGGAACGGTGAACTGCGTGACTTCGTCCGCGGCAACATCAAGGCGCGCGAACGAATGGCCATTCAGTATGCGATTGCCGGTCAGCTCGGCTACCTGGTGATTGGTACCGACCAAGCGGCGGAAGCGATCACCGGCTTCTTTACGAAGTTCGGCGACGGAGGTGTCGACATCACCCCGCTCACAGGCCTGAGCAAACGCCAGGGCGCTGCATTGCTGCAGGAATTGGGCGCACCGGAGAGCACGTGGCGCAAGGTTCCGACGGCCGATCTTGAGGACGATCGACCCGCGCTGCCCGACGAGATCGCCCTGGGTGTCACGTATTCGCAGATTGACGACTACCTCGAAGGAAAGGACGTTCCCTCCGAGGTAGCCGAGAAGCTCGAGAAGATGTTCACAAACACTCGTCACAAGCGCACCGTGCCGGTTACCCCCTTCGATACCTGGTGGCACTGAAAGCAACATGGTGTCGGAGACACAGTTCGATTACGTAACTGTCTAATCGGTGGATTGAATCGTGGTGATTCAGCGTCACTTCGTCATTGTTCGGGGCGCGACGGCTAGATGTACTCGAACGTCTATTCTGCGGCCATCGAGCAGTTGAAATTGCGAGGACAGATCTTGCGGCACCATAAGTTTCGACGAGCAACCCGCGGCAGCGAAGTTCGGAGAACGCGAGTGGAGCGGGCAAGGTGAAACAGAGCTACTTGGCGCGATGCTGCAGTCAACACGCACTTTGATGCGCTCCTGCGACTACGCCTGACGAAGGACCGAGGGCGTGCTGATCGAGAGAAGCGGTGCGGGCCCCACCAACCGGCGCCGATCCCCAGAATGGCTCGTCCGCCGGGGGAAAATGGTTCCCCGGTGGCATCCGATCACCGTCAGGTCTCACGGGGCGTCTACCGTCTGGAGCGCTTGGCATGACCCCCGTGAAGTGACCCGCAAGTTATGAGAATCCTTCCGCCCTGATCAAGGGCATGAAAGGCTTCATCTCATGGCTGGACGTAAACGGCATACGCCCGAACAGATCATCCGAAAACTGCGCCACGGCGACGAACTCGCCGCCAAAGGCACCGACGTCGAGGAAATCGCCCGACAGCTCGATGTCTCGGTGCCGACGCTCTACAACTGGCGTAAACAGTACGGCGGCATGAAGGCTGACGACGCCAAAGAGTTCAAGGAACTCAAGAACGAGAACGCCCTGCTCAAGAAGCTTCTCGCCGAAGCTGAGCTCGAAAAGGCTGCCCTCAAGGAGATCGCGAAGGGAAAATTCTGAGCCCGACCGCCAAACGAAACGCTGTCGTCATGCTCC
>NZ_JAZFNF010000026.1:0-16915 GCF_050586165.1 Rhodococcus sp. 24CO
TTGCGCCGGATCACCGCACTGATCGACGCTGGAGTCAATGTGGTGGGCGTTCACCGCATTCTTTCACTGGAAACCGAAAACAAAATCCTGAAGGAGCGCCTTGCTCAGGGCAGCGGAGCGTCGTTGAGCGAAGCGGCCGATACCGGGACGTGATCGCTGGCTCCGCTGAGCGCACCCGAACCCGGTTCGTCGCCGGCGGGAGAGGTTGAACCTTCGCAGCGGCTGATGTCACCGAAGTGGGCGTCGGCCTCGATTTTGTTTCCGCCCGACTCGAGTCGCGCCAGGGCGGAATCGAAGGCATCGATCAGCCATGCAGCGGTGGACTCGATGAGCAACTCGTCCGAGACGCCGGTGAGGTCGGATCGAGCCGGACGGCACTAGTCGCTGCAACAACGACGTCAACTCTCAGGTGTGCTCCGGTCACCGCAACTCAGGCAGTACGGTCCATCCGCTCGCTGTGAGCCACTGCTGCACCGCATCCGGAAAGCTCCCAATGCCCTGGGTGGTCTGGGCGAATTCGCCGGCGAGGATCGGACCGTCCCCGCACACCGTGCACGCGGCAGCGAACGCCGGCGGCGCGGGTTCACCCTGGTGGCAATGCGATCGGGCAACAACCGCATTCGGATCGTCGAGGTTCGGGTGCAGTCAGATGACGGCCAGGTCCGCGCGTTGATGGGCAGCTTCCGCTCTCGTACTCGGCTCGTACGCGCAACTCGGACAGATCCGAGACGTTCGCACCGCCACAACAGGATCGGTGACTGCCGCGGGTTCTGATCTGCGTGACATCGAACTCGAACCGAACACGCAGGCATTCCTCTGCGGCCCGATGCCGTTCATGCTGTCGATGCGCGAATCGTTGATAGCACGCGATGTTCCGGCACAGAATATCCACTACGAGGTCTTCGGGCCGGACCGCTGGGTAAATATCTGAAGTGGAGTAAGGATGTTGGAAGAGAATGCGGTAGAGACTCTTTCGCGTTGGGCAGATTCGGGAGCGATGTGGCGGGTCCTTCGCCGGACCCCCACGACGATCACCGTGTCGATGTGCCGCTGCGACGGCGGCGAAGAAATGGATCGTCTGACGTCTACTGATCCCGAACTGCGCGCCTGGATCGGCAAGCGACAGACCAGCGACGACTAGCTCAGCCCACCACCGGAAGCCGACCGGCCCTGAGGCCTCGGCGAAGATGTCACCGGCCTCCCCGCGAGACCGACCCGGAAACTGATGCCTCCGCCCGTGATAGCCAGTCGCACAGCATGACCGGGTCTGAAATCTCGACCCGTCAAACAGATAACTAAGGCATTGCTACCCGCGGGAAACGGAGTGATCAAGATTTGTGCTCGATCCCCGCGCCAGGCCGCGAGAGACTCAAAATCGGAAGTAAAACCCCTGTTTTAGCCGTTGTGACGATCAAGCCGTCGGTAATAGCGACAGCACAGCGTAATAAGTCAGCGCCGCCGCCAGATCCGTGTACTGATCGCGAGTGAACTCGCGAGCCGAACGGCGCGCCACGAACTTCCACGACTGCGCCGTCAGGTCGGTCGGGTCGGAAGGCTTGCACGCGTCGTCCGCATCTACGTGTGTGTCACCGTCCCCGGCTTACTACCCAGTTAGCCCGGTGTTGAAAATCGGTCGAGAGCACGCTCGGTTCTGCACTCTTCTCGATCGAGCACAGCGAGCGTCGTGAGTAACCCGCGGCTGGACAGAATTATCGAAGGTGCGACGGATGTTGTGACTCTTCCCTGCTGCAAGAGCTTTTCGAGTTCAGCCAACCTCTCACAGGCCAAGGGCAACGTCGTGACGGCACGATGGTCGATAGGATCGCGCACCGGACCTCTTCCCGCATCGGCAAATGCTTCGGCCATAGCTTCGAGCAAATCGGAGACGGCGCCTTGCAAGTTCTCGTTCTCGTCGAAATCATTGTCCTCGACGGCAAGGATCAGGCCCATAAGATGCAACGCGGCTCGATCGAGAGCGTCGGCGGCCGGGCGAAACAACTCGGATCCTCCCCTACGCAACCATCCACGTTTGCGAAAGTTTCCGACCAGGCTGGCCTCACCCTCCATCACTACGGCCTCCGCGGTGACGGACTTGTTCACCGACAAAGCGCGTTGACGCCAGAGACCATGCGCTGAAGCACCGATTTTCACGTCGTCGGCCATCTGTCGGAGAATGTCCGAGACCTCATGCGTACGTGCCACCAAGAGGTCTCTGGCGTCGGAGAGATAGTCCGGCGGAACCAACACCGCATTGACCGTGATTCCCACGAATACTCCCAGCACTACGTCGCCAATGCGGTGCATCACCAGGTACGGGTTGGTCGCTGTTCCGTACAAGAGGACCAGTACGGCGGTGACGGCGACCCAGATCCCGTCGGGCGACAATCGCGGAATGCGGCCGACGAGTATTCCTGCGCCCGTTGCGAGGGCCAACGCGGCGACGGTCGGTAGTGTCGCCGCCGCGATGGCGGCCACAACCACTCCAAGGACGACCACGCTGACCTGGCGGGCGGCTACCCGCATCGAGTTCCGCACGGTGTTCCCGATGATGAAGAGTGCGGCGTACGGGGCGAGAAATGCTTCAGGACTGTGAAAGACGCTGTTCGCGATCACCCACGCGATGACGACGGCGACTGTGCCTTTCAGAGCTGTGACCAGGCCTATGCTTTCAGATCGCTGAATCAGGGGATGCTCGAGAATTCCTTGCTCCTAACCTTCCACGGTTGTCCGATAGGTCATCGGAACAGAACCTTGTCCGCTGTTACCGGTAGGTCGCGTACTCGCACGCCGGTAGCATCGTAGATCGCATTGACCACTGCGGCTGCAGCCCCGACGATCCCGATCTCGCCGGCACCCCGCGATCCCATCGGGTTGACGTGTTCATCGACCTCGTCGAGCCAAAAAGCATCGATGTCTTGCACATCCGCGTTTGTGCTGATGTGGTAGCTCGCCAAGTCCTGTGTCATCACATGGCCGAACCTGTCGTCCCGAAAGCTCTCCTCGTGCAACGCCATCGACAATCCCATCGTCATTCCGCCGACGAGCTGCGAGCGAAGCGTTTTCGCATTGATTGCGCGTCCGATCGAGAATGCACCGAGCATCCGGGGGATCCTGATCTCCCCGGTGTCGCGATGGACGCGTGCTTCCACGAAGTGAGCACCGAACGAATGCATGGAGTAGTCGTCCTCGTCCGGATTCTCCGGCGTCTCAGTTGTCGTCTCCGCGCCGGTAGTGGGAGTTGCACTGTGCTCCGTGCGGAACTGACGGGCAGCCGCAACGATGGTAGAGCCCCACGAGGAGATGCCGGCGGAGCCGCCGGCAACTGTGGCGAAAGGGAATGTGGTGTCGCCGATTTCGAGCCGCACTTCCTCTATAAGGCATCCGAGAGCATCGGCGGCGATCTGCGTCAGAGTTGTCCAGGTTCCCGTGCCGATGTCGGCCGCGCCGATCTGGACGGTGTAGATTCGATCGGTTCCGAAGACGATGCGCGCTTTCGAGCCGGGGTTCGTCATTTCCGGATAGGTTGCCGCCGCCATGCCAGTGCCCACCATCCAATTGCCGTCCGGGCTGCGGCCAGCACGACCCGGATGGCGTCCATCACGTCGACTCCGATCTTCCCATCCGAATCTCTCCGCGCCCGCGCGCATACAGGCGATCAAATTCCGCCCCGACCAAGGTTTTCCGCTCTCCGGGTCCACTTCGGGTTCGTTGCGAACACGAAGTTCGATCGGGTCGAGGCCGCAAGCTACGGCAAGCTCGTCCATCGCTACCTCGACCGCGTACATACCCGGAGTCTCGCCCGGGGCACGCATCCAGAACGGGACTGCAACATCGAGGGCTGCAACTCGGTGCGAGGTAGAGCGATTAGGTGTGGCGTACATGATTCGGGTGGCAACAGCAGTCTGTTCCGCGTATTCCTTGATTTTCGACGTTTGCTCGATTACGTCGTGGCACACCGCCGTCAGAAGACCGTGGGAGTTCGAACCGAGGCGGATGCGCTGAATGGTGGATGTGCGGTATCCGACGATCGCGAACATCTGCTGCCGCGTGAGCGCGAACTTGACCGGCCGTCCAGCCGTCCTACGGGCAGCGAGAATCGCTAATACGTTGTGCGCGTGCGGTGATCCCTTCGAACCGAACCCTCCGCCCACATGTGGCGCCACGACTCGCATCTGCTCGAGTTCGAGTCCGAACATCGGCGCCAGAGTCTCGCGAACGACGTGGACTCCCTGAGTAGAGTCATACAGAGTGACGCATGGACGCCCGTCCTTGGTGTCGTCCTGCCAGATTGCAATACAGGCGTGGGGTTCCATCGGATTGTTGTGTTCGAGTGGAGTGGTGTAGGTCTGATCTATCGTCACATCCGCAGCGACGAAAGCGGACTCGACATCACCGTCGGTCGTGTCGGTCGCGAATCCGTTGACTTCCTCCGGTGCATAAAGGTCCTCGCGATCGGCTCGCAACTCGGAGTCATGCGCGAGTTCGTCGTACGTTACCTGCACCAATTCGGCTGCTTGACGGGCCGTTTCGGGGGTTTCGGCAATTACGTCGACCAGGTGAAGCCATTCGGCGCAGTCATCGGAATTTCGTGGCTCAGCGATAGCATCCACAATGACCAAACACCCACCCCGATTGAGCATCTCCCGCAACCGACCCAACGTTGCCTCCAGTGGCAGTGCTGGCGCACCGCGACGAGAGTGATCGCATCGAAGGCCTCGCCGACACTCCCATCTGCCAACACAATGTGGAGGCGTTCACCGCATTCTCGCCCTGGATGCCGAGAACACAATTCTGAATGGGAGCGCGTTGCTCAGTGCAGCGGAGCGTCGTTGAGCGAAGCGGCCGAGACAGGGGCGTGATCGCCGGCTCCACCGAGCGCACCCGAACCTGGTTCATCGACAGCAAGAGGCGTCGAACCTTCGGAACGGCTGATGTCACCGAAGTCGGCGTCGGCCTCGATTTTGTTTCCGCCTGACTCGAGTCGCGCCAGAGCGGAATCGAAGGCATCGATCAACCATGCAGCGGTGGACTCGACGAGCAACTCGTCCGAGACGCCGGCGAGGTCGGATCGATAAATGCACACCAGCCACGAACCATTCGCGTCCGGCTCATCCGACAACCCTCGCGGCGAGTTGGTGGCAACGACATACCGACTGTACTCGAGATCAACACGAATAGCATAGATCCCGTCGAGATTGACAACATTAGTGGGCCGTTGGGTGGCGGCAGCCAACGCGATCAACGCGTCATTGTATTTTTCCGAGTACTTCGCTGTCAACGGCATAGTCAACCTATCTGTTCGATCTAGCCGACGCAGCACTGCCCGGCGTGTCCTCACATCCCTAGCAACCTCCTTGACCAGGGACTGCACCGATCCTATCCCGGCAATCAGACAAAAGGCCCTCACCGCACACCCGCGGCGGTCACGCGCGTCATCCCCGTAACCAGACCTCACCAGCCGGAGGGCAAACGGCCACACAACACCGTGGCCGGGAGGCAGATCAAGAGCCGCGCGCTCCAGGTTTCACGCGGACTCGGCGCACCCCTCACATGACCTTGCGGTGGCCCCGCACATTTCGGTGTACGAAACGTTGCTGCAGTTGCTGGCGTTGGCGTTTTCGCAGCAGCGTCGCATCACCTTGATCGCGCAGGACACCATCGCAGAAAACGGTTCGACGCCGACGGCGTTCTGAACTCGGCAGTCGACAGGTCAGGTGCGCTCAAAGCTCGTCGGCGCTTGCGATCCGCGCTCGACCGACGCGAGAGAGACGCGGGAGAAACGGAAACAAGATCATCGTGGATACGGACTTTGGCGACATCCATCGGGCCGACATCGAGGACTCAACTGAAACGAAATGCGGAAAAACCCCGGGGAATGCATAGCCATCCGCCGGAACAACCGCAGATTTCCCGCGCTCAGCCCTCGAAAATCTCCGAACCCCCAAACACCCGCTATCGCATAAGGTTCCATTAAGAGTCCAACTTTCGGGGTCCAGTCCAAAACTACCCGCGTCCAAATACCCGCGCACACTTGCGAGGGCGTTGAGTTCGCCGGTTTCGCTGGCCACGGTTTCGGTCATTGCTCCAGCGAGATAGTGAAGTGGTTCGCCAGTCTCGAGAACGGATTCGTTGAAAACGCGTCGAGCGACCCGCAATCGGCCCCGAGTTATGAGAACTCCATGACGTTGAAAAGACCTCAGCGCAACCATCTTTCGCGGTTTGCCAGGGAGAACGGATCCGGTGTCTCCTGGGGGACGCGACTCACGTCCTTCCGGTCGAGCAATACTACGATTCGGCGACCCGGTAGATCGAGCAGCAAGGGCCAGCGCCGAATTCCTCGCGAAGTTCCAATACGAGTCGAGGAGTTGAAGCGTCGGTTGCACTTTTTCCAACAGCGGCAGCGTCGAGCGCCTCGGAGCGATGGCGCCGGCTAATACTGACGGGCCTGCCAGTTGCATCAAGAGTCACACTGCCCGGATACCAGTCACTGTCGGCACGTTTACTGATGTCGCCGCCGTGGATTCGGCACACTCCCCCACTCGCGGAAGACGGGTCTGCCGCCAGGCTTCCCGAGATCGCGACCGGACTCGGATCCCGCTTTTGAAAAAACTGCAGAACAACTACTTTGGGTGAAAGTCGTGGCGACTGGAATCGGTCGCACAGCCTTCTCCGTCACGTGAACCAGACTGCGTCAAAGACCAACCACGTTCTTCGAGCCGGCGAGACACCCGTTCCATGTCCTCCTCGGACGGTTCTTCGCGAATGGTGCCCGCTACGACTTCGCGGACGCGCGTAATCGATGTGGCGATCCAGAGTTTCATGAGCATGTTCGACAGAGAGCGCCACCACCTGGTCGATCGCGTCATTGCTCAATCCACGACGCAGGACGGCTGGCAACGCGAAATGGTCTTTCTCGGGGATGCCCTCCCGATATCCGCTACGAAGCCAGTCGAGCACGGCTTTCAGTGGGTGATGCACCTGTCACCTCAGTTCACAGATTCGACACCACAGAATCGATACAACAAGGTCGATACAACATGCTTCCTTGACCTTGCATACGGGCGAGAGTTGTTTAGCCCCGCTGATGATTGGGAACTGTCCCACAGCAGTGACACGAACCCACCGTGACCGACCGTGAACCTACGGAGCGTATGTCACAACGGCAAGTCGTAGGCGACCGCGGGGACCGAAACAACGAGAGGAAAAATCATGGCACAACGAAGTTATCGTCGCACCTATTCAGCAGTGCAGATAGCCGCGGCAGCCGTCGGTGCGGTGTTTTTACTAGTCGGAATCCTCGGCTTCATTCCCGGTGTGACAACCGATTACGACATGCTGACCGGGGCGGGTCATCATTCTGGTGCAAAGCTCTTCGGGATCTTCGAAGTCTCCGTTCTGCACAACGTGGTTCATCTACTCTTCGGCGTGGCAGGTCTGGCGATGGCACGTATGGCTCGCACCGCGCAGGCGTATCTCATCGGGGGCGGAATCATCTACCTGGTGCTGTGGATCTACGGCCTACTAATCGATCAAGATAGTTCCGCCAACTTCGTTCCGGTCAACGATGCCGACAACTGGTTGCACTTCGGTCTCGGAGTAGGCATGGTGGCACTCGGATTTTTGACTCCCCGTCTGGTGCAGCGAGTAAGCCCCACGGACAGCCCAATTCGGTGAAGTCCCCGCAACTGCGGCGATGCTGGCGGCCACGTTTCTCATACGACCACCCTGGGCAACCGTAGGTCATGACCTCCCTGTGGCTCGAAGGGGCGCGCCCCGAATGCTCATCCGAATTCACCGAGCGCGAATACGACACCGTTGTCGTCGGGGCAGGTATGACAGGTGTGGTTACGGCATTGCTATTAACCCGGGCCGGTCATGAGGTGGCGTTACTCGAATCCAGGACCGTCGGAGCTGTCACAACCGGCAATACGACTGGCAAGATCAGTTTGCTCCAAGGCACTCGACTGTCGAGCATTGCAAAGAAGCACTCACCGTCGGCAGTGTGCTCGTACGTCGAGGCCAATCGGGAGGGACAACAGTGGCTGCTGCGCTACTGCGCCGATAATTCTGTTGCAGTACAACGTGAATCGGCTTTCACATACACCACCAGCACTGACGGAACCGTCTCCCTACGGGAAGAATTGGACGCAGCACGTGCGGCCGGCCTCGATGTCCACTGGACTGACGCAGTCGAATTACCGTTCCCGGTAGTTGGCGCGCTCCGATTGGATGATCAAGCGCAATTCGACGCAGTCCAGGCGCTCGACGCGCTGATCCAGGAATTCGTCCGGCGTGGTGGAACATTGCACGAAGGGACCCGGGTCCGGACCGTGCACGGTAATCGTCATCGACGTTCGGTGCATACCAACCACGGCGTAGTCACCGCTGCTCGAGTCGTGATCGCCACGGGAACACCAATACTCGATCGAGGCGCATTCTTTGCCCGCTTGGAACCACAACGCAGCTACGCTGCTGCCTTCACAGTTCCCGGCGATATTCCACGAGGAATGTACATATCTGTCGATGAACCGAAACGGTCAATTCGTTACGCTCCGCGCAACGACAGCAACTTGCTACTCGTCGGTGGTAACGGCCACCCCGTCGGGCGCGCAGCATCGCCGTCACATTGTCTGCAAGAGTTGATCGATTGGACTGGCAAGACCTTCCCCGGCGCCGAACTGACGCATTCCTGGTCTGCACAGGACTACCGGCCGGTGAACGAACTTCCCTATGTCGGAGAGCTTTTGCCGGGGGACCCCTCGATCCTCATTGCCACCGGTTACGCGAAATGGGGAATCACCAACTCGGTCGCTGCCGCGCTTACACTGGCCACGAGTGTCCTCGGCACCCGAGCGCAGTGGTCAGCAATCTATACCCCGTGGGATTGGAATCAAGTGTCCGGAGTGCCCCATGCTGTTCGGGTCAATGCTGAAGTGGCCGTTCACCTGACGCGCGGCTGGATAAAGCCTTTGTTCGATCGACTCGCGCGTAAGGACCCAGAATCCGGCAGCCATGGCCAGGTCGTATGGGAAGGGCTTACGCCTGTTGCCCGAAGCACTGTATGCGGAGTGACGCAGGAGGTTTCCGCGGTGTGCCCGCATCTTGGCGGCATCGTGAGTTGGAACGATGCCGAACGATCTTGGGATTGCCCGCTGCACGGATCACGCTTTACCGCGAGCGGTGAACTTCTGGAAGGCCCTGCAACCGATAATCTTTCATGACGCGGATACGCGATTACCTCCAGCTCGTGCCATGGTGTCGAGCTCTAGCGGGCCCGGTGCTTTCTGACAGTTCCGCGATACCTACCATTCGGCAATTTAGTCTGACAGAAAGTTCCCTCGTCAGCATAACGCTCGACCTTGATCCCTTCACTCACACCATGATTGGCGTTCGTGGCCTCCAGGATGGTCTCATTGTCCGATCCAAAATACTCGTCGAAAGTCGACCGTCCGGCATCGTGATCCGCTAGAGGTCCATCTCGTCACCTGCTGTCGCAGCATAATGGAAACGGGGTACGTGGGGCATCCGTCACGGCTCGCGCTTTCCTGTGAATCGTTTGCGTGCGACTACGAACGCGACTGCACCGACCAAGACGAGAATCGCTAATATCTCCATGCCGCACAGCTACCCGCTGTCGGCTGATCGCAAACATCGGATCCTGCGACTCGTCCATGGGCGCCATTCACCGCCGGTTCTTGAGCCAACTAGCTGTGGACAGAACCGTCGCAAACGCACACCCAGCCGGGTACGGCGGCAATGCCACTCCCGCCGTCCGTCTGATCGAAAGTATTCGTCGGGTCAAGTCGGCGCTGCTTACAGTCAGGATGGCTGCGACGACAGGCGCGGCACGGAGTCGATGTGAACGGAAGAACACCCAACTCCAGCCGGCGTTTCCGAGGAGGTTGGTCGTCAAGGCTCGGATGTAATCGCGAGCAGGGGTCTCGTCCCCCTTCTCGGCCAGGTGCTCAAGAGTCAGGGCAGTGCTCACTGCGACGCCGGCGTACAAACAGTCCACACCACGGGAAAGACAGTGGGCGGCTGAAATGATGGTTTGTGCAGCTTCTCGAACCACGGGTTTCGAGCTGGTCTTCCGGATGCAACTGAACCGACAACGACGGCCGCCGTTGTCGTCGTCGCAGTGCGCGGTAGCCATTTTCGGAGGAAAGGCGACTTTCGGGCATCGGTCAACTCCTAAAAGCCGTGGTGCTGTGTCAACTAAGGGCAGGATCGGTGCGTGTCACCGAATGCACCGCCCGGACTCGCGACTCGTAGTCGAAGGTTCGTTCAGACGCGCCTGGCGTTTGCGCCAAACTTCAACCAGAACACTTGTTGTATCGACGAATACTTCAAGGGCACAACATCTTTGGCCTCCTTCAGCTTCGGCAATCCTGGCACGATAGCGCCTTCCACACTTCACCGCATGAAAGTGATGGACCGGTTTCTTCTTCCACTCCCTGCACGTCAAGCGTCTCAGGCCGTTGCGACTGTATCGATCAGCTTCGCACAGAACGCCGGCAGATCATCGGGGTTGCGGCTCGATAGCAAGGTGTTCGGTCCTGCGGTACAGACGACCACTTCGTCGTCTACCCTCGTGCCGCCTGCGTTCGTGATGTCGGTACGCAAGCTAGGCCACGACGTCAGCGTACGACCGGCCACTACGCCGGCTTCGACCAGCGTCCACGGTCCGTGGCAGATCACTGCGACGGGCTTCCCTGCGTCGAAGAAACTCTGAGCGAACGCCACCGCGCCGGAATTCATGCGGAGGAAATCGGGGTTGGCTACGCCCCCAGGCAGGACGAGAGCGTCGTATTCGGACGACTCCGCCGAGTCGACCACCGCGTCCACGTCGAAGACGTCAGCTTTGTCGAGTTGGTTGAATGCCTGGATGGTTCCGAATTCTGTCGAAACAATCGATGGCTGAGCGTGTTCGGCAACCAATGCATCCCACGGATCCGTCAACTCGACCTGTTCCACCCCCTCCGTTGCCACGAGGAATGCAACTTCCTTTCCTGCAAGTAACTGGCTCATACTTGAACGTCCTTCCTCGTCTTCGTCACACCCGTCGAGCTACTGCTCAGCTGGATGCGCCCTCGGTGTCGTCGAAGAACGACCATTCGCCATCGTGGTGAACTTCTATGCGCCATCCCAGTTCCGTGTTGTCGGCCCGGGCGTCCATGAACCACGCGTGTGCATCGTCAGCGCTTTCGATGTCGCGCGTCGCGGTAACTTCACCTTCAGGATTGATCACTCTGTAAGTAGCCATTGGGTTCACCTTCCCCAAACGATGCTTCCTTAATCATTCCTCGGGACGTCGGCGAAATGATCTGGACCATCGCAGTGCAGGCTATTCTGGTTCCCAACCTGCATCCAGCGTTGAACGTCCGTCTAGTCAGTACTCCACGGGACCCATCAGACATACCGGTTCACCATCCCTCGTTCCGAACAGTGGTTCACAGCTCGCGCCCGAGCGTGCGGCCCGAGCCAACTGTTTCGTCTCACCGATCGCGACGGACAGCGCGGCCACGTCGTCGGCTGGGACCAACCGACCGCAATCCGACGTGAGGATTCCGGTATGCCACCCCGACCGTGAGCCACGACCGGGGTGCCGCAGGCAAGCGCCTCGGCGACGACCAACCCGTAGGGCTCATCCCACTGCGGGGCCACAAGTGCCACTGCAGACATCCCTACGGCAGCAACAAGATATTCAGTCACCAGATGACCGAGATATCGAACTGAGTCGCCGAGTTGTGGCTCGATTCGCTCGCTGAAATACGCATGGTCACTGATCGGCCCGGCAAGCACCAACGGCATACAGGATTCCCTGGCTGCCGCAATCGCATGGTGGGTGCCTTTTCCGGAACGATGCGTCCGAACCAGATCAGTCGATGTCCACCTGGCCCTGACGCCGTTGATCGGTATCGACTTCGTTGTGGACGACGTCGACGTCGCCGGCTGCCTGTTTCCATGAATCGGCTGTAAAACGACTCACCGCAGCAAACCACCCAGGAGACCCGCCTGCGGCGATTGCTGATTCCAGCCTCGGGGTCGGCGGCGTGTGCAAAGTGGTGAGCACAGGAGCACTCAGCGTGGCGCCATCGCCACTGGTAGGTAGTGCAGACTGTGGTTGGCTGACGTCGAAACTCTGCGCATAGTCACGGGAGATGCGGAGCATCGGGTCGATATAAGCATGGTGTTCTTACATGAAATACTTTGCCGGCATGGAGATGTCAGTCCGGGCAGCCGTCGGGCGCCCGTCCCCTATGTCTACATGGCCGCCACATTCGGTCCATCAGCCTGGGGTAGCGCTGGCATCGTCAAATCTTGCGCTACAGAACGTAGTTCAGGAGCTGCTGGCGGCGGGTCGGACCGGCACCGAATAGGCATGACAGCCCAGACATGCGACCGGGTGCCGGTCCGTGCGCGACGGCGAGCCCACCAGCTCCGACGCGCAGCATCCGCGCTGCGCCTGCGCTCGGGGGTGATGCCCAGGCAGTTCGGCGGGCAAACATCGCACGGCGGGCGCATCTTGCTGCAGGTTCACTCCGCGTCGTCGAGATCACTGAGCACCGGCCGGGATCCGGAGTGACGCTTGTGGATATGTCCGATATAACTGCTGTACTGGGCCCAGGACTGGGCGAAGAACGAAAGGGACACGCCATGCCGGACGACATGGGTGTGGGGCCGACGACGAAATCCGGTGCATCGCAACGGGTGCGAGGATTCCTCTATCGCCGCGCCGGCGATCAGTGGGAGTGGTCGGACACCGCCGCTCGGATGCACGGCTATGAACCCGGCACCATCGCCCCGACCACGGAATTGCTTCTCTCCCAGAGACATCCCGAGGCCGGCCTCATGCCGCCCAGACGTTGGAGACGATCCGCACTTCCGGGGGCTCGTTCAGCAGCCGGCACCGCATCGTCGACACCAGGCGAACGACACGCTTCGTGGTGGTCGCCGGGGCCGACTTGGTCGACGAGTCCGGCGAGATCATCGGCAGTTCCGGCTTCTACGTCGCTGTCACCGAAACTATCGGCGACACGGTCAAGGAATCGGTGGACGAGCTGGTCGCCGAAATAGCGTCCTCCCTCGCAGCCATCGCCCAGGCCAAGCGCATGCTGATGCTCGTCAACGCGATTCCGGCGGACCGGGCATTCGACGTCCGCACCTGGCATTCGCAGGAAACAAACGTGAAAGTTCGTGATGGCGCGGAAAGGCTCCTCACGCGGGTGGCAACGGACTTCCACATCCCCGACGCCGTACGAACGCACTTCGACCACGTCCTGTTGGGTCGCTGACAACAGCGTTAAGCTCGATGTTTGGCGGCACTTCAGTTGGGTAGTTGAAGTGCTGATCATCTTTCTCGAATGCGGCTCCCAGGATCCCACCAAGGGGGCTGGCTGCATCCGATCAAGTACAGGAGCAAATCTCACGTGACGTCCTTCGCGCGAGCGATCGTTTCCCCGGTCGCCGTTTCACCTTCACTGTCCGTCTCTGCATCACCGGATCAACTGCCGGTGCTGCGATCACTGGTGCGAACCGTGGCCGCGCACTACGCGCTCTCGTTGGACGGGTTGTCCGATCTCGTACTCGCCGCCGATGAAGCAGCGACCATTCTCATCGGCCACGCCCTCCCCTCCAGCGCCCTGACGTGCACGTTCGGCGGCGACGATACCGCCGCTGTGCAAGTGATCCTCTCTGCGGCAACAACGGGTCAGATCACTACGAGCACTTCGTCCTTCGGGTGGCACGTCCTCGAGACCCTGGCTGACGAAGTGGTCCTCGAGGAGCTTCCGCCGGCCGCGCCCGAGGAGAACTGGGCTGTGACGATCACCCTGACCAAGATCTTGCAGGCAGGTTCGTGATCCCCGCCTGCTCGGGATGTCCACGAGTACACACAGGTCACCGGCCTGTTGGTGTGTCTCGTCGCCGTAACCGACGACGCTTCCGATCACGGGTGCGTCGTACCGGGGTCACGCACGAATCCGCATTTCTTGGCATCCAGCTCACGCTGCGACGGCGGTCTCGAGCGCGGCGAGGGACTGTGTCCGTCGGAGTGCTTTAAGCGATTGTGCCAGCAGTCGGGAGACATGCATTTGCGAGAGACCAACCTTCTCGGCAATTTCCGCTTGGGTCAGTTCGCCGAAGAATCGGTAGAGCACGATTGCGCGTTCTCGTTCAGGAAGTGCGAGTAGTGCCGGTCGGAGCGTTTGTTGGTTGTCTATGCCTTCGAGGGCAGAGTCGAAGTCTCCCAACGTGTCTGCGATCGTCCGTCCGTCGTTGACGGTTGCCGCATCGAGGGAAGCCGCGCGATAGGAATCGCCGGCGGCGGCGATCTCCGCGATCTCTGCAGGTTCCACTTCGAGTTCTTTTGCCAGTTCCGGCACGGTGGGTTCGCGTCCGAGGGCGTGAGTGAGGGAAGAGCGGGCCTTGTTGAGCGCGAGATAGTTTTCCTGCAGCGAGCGCGGAACACGAACGTCCCAGCCGCGGTCCCGGAAATGTTTGCGCACCTCACCCACCATCGTCGGAATCGCGAAGGCGAGGAAGTCTTTGCCCTTGGCGAGATCGAAGCGGTTCACCGCACTGACCAGTCCGACGCTGGCGGCCTGTACGAGGTCCTCGTGGGCTTGTCCGCGGCCGCGGTATCGCAAGGCAATGTTCCGGGTCAGTGGTAGACACGACTCGATGATCTGCGTGCGTACACGTTCGCGGCGCTCGTCGCGGTTCGGTGTTGAAGCCATCTGTTCGAACAGGGCCGCAAAGTGCGTGTAGTCGGCGTCTTGCGTGCGGGTGCTCATGAGAATGCCAACTCCTCTCTCCTGGTCGTAGCCCTAACAGGGGGCTGAGGGACAGTGGCCCCTCGCTGAGATAAAGACATCGTCGTGGTGCCGAAACGGCGGACGCATCGTGTTGCCGACATCGTCGTCTCCTTCATTGTCGGGTATTGATCGTCTGCAGAACGCTCCAGAAAACCATCGCCGCGGCCAGAGCGATCACAGGCACAGAGGGCGGGCCGTCGAGCGCTGAAGCGACTACTGGCCCAAGATGGCGGCAACGACCATCACCACGACGACATCGATCACCTCCCGCCGCGACGTGCGGGTGACGCGGATCATCGCGGCGATACGCACTTTCAGCTAAGCGATTACTAGCGCCGAGCAGGTGATGCTCGCGCCGCCGTGGGGGAGGCCCTGGCAGTGGTCATTCACGCTCCCGAAGTGCAAGTGCTCCAGCATGCATCTGAGTAACTCCATGCATCTGAGTAATTCGCTGTCATAAATCTATATCAGTTGATGCAGATAAATGGCAACAGACGAAACAGTGATCGACCGACCGAGATATGAACGTCCGAGTCCATACGAGCCCATGAATGCACGAAACCAGCAAGATCTGGGTTCTTTTCGACTCCGTTCCCCTGCGAAATCCGGTTCGAGAGACAGATGAAATCTGCAGCAATGAGCATCAGATTTGAGGCACCGGAGAGCGAGAGGCATGCCGTCCGACCCGTGCTCGACGCCGCCATGCACCGGACACGGCGCAATAAAAATCAGTTGCCCCGGCAACGACCGGAAATGAAATGCATCCTAACCCCGCGCAGCTACCGCCACCGGGGGCATCCCACTCGGTGATCAACCCCGGTCGAGCCGAATACCGGTATGGGTCCGAACTCTGTCGAACTGGATACCGATCTCAAGGCGAAGCTCGTCGTCGCTGACGCAGGGATCCCCGAATGCGATCGCATCCACCGGCGTGCCGTCGATGACAACCTCGCCGACCACGTCGACAACCGAACCATCCTCGCGGTGAGCGATGCCCCGGCCCGCGCGGATCACGTGCTCGATAACCGTCGAACGATCATGCCCTACACCGCCGCGGTACAGGTGAAGTCCGGTCTCTTGGTCCCGCACCGACACGAACCAGTCCACTAGTGTCCTCCTCGCACCCGTCCCATGTGACATGAGCAATTTTTCCGCTTCGTCGGTGTGTCCACTACCTCAACGGCAATGGCCGTGACCCGAACATTGCGCGACTGGGATTGTCGACGAGCACCTAAAACGCGCGCTCCGGTCGATCAGTCGAAACGAAGCGCAGTTATTCACTTCGAGGACGCGCGAACTGAAGGGCTCGCTCAGCGTCCCCTGAATACGGTGCCAATTGATCCGGACCACGCCGATGAATTCTGTTTCGTCGGTCCACTTCTCGACCATCGTCCGGGAAAATCGCTCCATGGCCCTCTTGGTCCAGAAGTTCGCGACCTTCCAATCGCTTTACCCGCCGATGTTCCAGCAAGATTGCGAGGGCACCGACGATGAAGGAAATCACGCACACACATCCGGCGATGACCGCCCACCCACGAATTCCGTAACCTGCTGCCACCAAGGTAAATCCGAGAGTTGCCAATCCGAGGCCGATCAACAGGTATCCCGGATAGTTGCGTCCGTCTGTGATCGCCTCCCCGACGTGCGATCGATTCGTGCGTTCATTGTCCACATGGACAGGGTCGACTTCATTCGGCTCAGTCACTACACACACTCCGTCCAGCAATCATGACAACGTGTCACCAGCCCTCGTTGTTCGCTCGCAACGCACCTACCCCGGCCATGCACGGATGAAACAGTGAACTCCACAACAAGACAGGCCATCACACCCAGGAACCGTACCGTTGGCGTTGGCATTGGCGAGTCGAGTCGAGCCGAGTCGAGTCGAAGAGGTTCTAACGCCCACGCAGCTCAACGCTGCCGTAGCGGGCATCGTCCTTCCGGTTGCGCATCCGGGCGCTCCCGTTTGATGAATGACATCGGGTTATTGATCGGAGGCATCGGCCCGGCACCTTAGGAGCGTGGTAGGACCCCATTTGGTGAGCCACTCGCTATCAGAGAATCAATGCGTGTGAATACAGCTGGCAGCGTACTCATTT
>NZ_JAZFNF010000027.1:0-16906 GCF_050586165.1 Rhodococcus sp. 24CO
CATCGTGAACCTCTCTCGGGTGCATCAATGCCTGAAGTAAAACAAACGAACTCCGGAAAACTCGGGGTACATCAAAGTCTCCGGACTCGCCGGTGCGATTCACTGACCGGACCGGACGGCCTGCTCGAAAGGTTCAGCCAAACGGTCATCGAATGGCGCTGAAAGAGGAAAGGCAGTGACCGAACACCGCGAGCGCGACAAACACCACACCCGCCCAGACGATTACACCCATCTCCTTGCGGACTTTCGGTTGTGGGCGGATTATGTTCTGGCACAGCTCGACTCGACGCTCGCTGAGTTCGCCGAAGGACAGCAGCACACAGACCGAACATCGACAACGGTAGCCGAAGAACTACCTCCCTCCAGCGGTTGCAACTGGTGCCCGGTCTGCGCCCTTGCTGCCGCGATCCGAGGCGAACAACACGAGCTTCTCGCGGTTCTTGCCGGACACGTTCCGACACTCCTAGCGTTGTTACGCGCGTTTGTCGACGAGATTCTCGGCGCACTGAACGGTGAGCAAGGTAGCAGACCCGAAGCCGATCCGGATGGCGTGCAACCGACCCCCGATGACCCTTCGCCGAACTGCTCCGCCTCCGCATTTGTTCCGATCGACGTGACCATACGACGCTGATCGAATCTCTCCGGCTACATGGCGCCACTGCTGGCACCAACGGCAGATTGCAGGGCCGAAGAGACGCTCACCCAATGAAAATCATCGACGAACACAACGACGAGGCAACTCCTACGTGACAAGGGCATTCGACGGCTCCGGCACCTGCGGAACGATGACCTCGCACTGAACCCGGACCTACCATGAAAGTCTCGCGTCGGCAGACTTCCGACGGGGAAAAGGGATGAACCTCCGAAGTCCTTGACCACACACGGATACCCATGTCGATAACACAGACGCCGAATTGGATCCCCGCCACTTCAGCGTGTGATACTCAAATCTGCAGTCAGCATAAACGCAAGCCACGCCTCGTAGTCCGCCACCATCACCCTCGGTAAAGCGCGAACACCCGGGACTACCGTTGGCGAATCCGCGAAGGAACGCGTGACTCCGCCTAAGTTCTCACCAACGGCAGCAGTTGACATTTCGCACATGGTGAGTCGAATCCAGTTGCTGCCGCTTCCCGAACTATCGGCACCGGGAATTTTCGGTGGGAGCGTCACCCGCGCCCTCGTCGCGCGACAGCTTCTGCGTCGACATGCCCTAACATCACAAGGTCGACCAGCGAATCGGACGATACGAATAGCCGCCCCCCCAAAAAAGGCGTTTGAATGTTTCTCATTCGAGACGACCGGATATACAAGTGCCGCGGCGAACGACTCACGAGCGTGCGGACCGTCGTAAACAATCCGCTTGTTGGCTGTCACTCGTCGGAAGGTGGTCGGCAGAGAACGTGCATCACGAAGGTCCGATGCGCACCTACCGGCGCATCGAATGTGTGGCGCCGGTGGATCCACCCATTCCTGACCCGAACAACGAGTGCCTGATGCCAGGGTGCGGTCACCAAAGCGAACCCATTGCAAGCTGGACATGCGGAGCCTCATGAACGATCGAAATCAAGAACGCGACAATCCTGAAGATGAAGATGTACGACAGCTGTTGGGTGGGCACGCGGCAATATTGGCCGTTTACGGATTCCTGGTCGCATCTGTGGTCGCAGTGGCTGCCGCGACGAATCGAACACTGCCCGAGGCGATGAGTGGCAAAGATATCCTGATGACGGCGGCGGCCAGCCACAAACTCGCTCGCACGCTCACCAAAGCCGAAATAGCCAGGCCGATTCGAACACCGGTCACCCGGAAAGCCGGTGACGGGGGTCCTGGCGAAGTATCCGAAACGCCCTCCGGGCGTAGCGGATTGCGTCGCAGCATAGGAACTCTCCTCACATGCCCGTTCTGCATGGATCTCTGGGCCGTCACCGGGTTCACGGTTGCCCGGATCTTCGCGCCCCGACTCACGCATGTAGTGGTCAACTCACTCGCAGTATGGGTCGGCGCAGATTTCTTTCAACTTGCCTATGCCAAGGCACAAGAACTTGCCGAAGGCTAGGCACTAAACCGCGGCCTATTCGGTACGGTTGCAGGAATATTGTCTCGGGGGGGGCGTGGCCACCGACTATCGGCTTTTCTAGAGACCCGTACACGATCGGATGTGCCGCCCTCACGGTGTTCGATTCACAGCCACACCCAGACGATTTCGGCTTCGGCATACGCTCCCCGAACAACTTTCACGGCTCGATCGATCGCCATTTGATGTAGTTTTACACCCGTAAGCTCCATCTGTCTAAGCCGCGCAGCGACTGCATGTCCGCGGGTGCTCGTCGCTAGCGGCGGCAGGAAATTTCCACCGACTCCTCCACCACGAATCGGTGGCCCACGACGGACCTTCGCAAGAGATCGGAATACCGCCGCGCTGCCCACTGCGTTTGGTCGGGGATGAGCGCGCGTCAATACGCGCTCCCTGGGCAACCGATCGAGTCGACACTCATCACCGACACCGTTCAGCCGTCAACGTGTCCACGGGCGGCAGTGTCGTGATCGCTGGTGTAAGGCCTCGGTGATGGAGGTAACCTGGGCCTTCTGTGTAAGCCACCGCGCCCATTTCGACGGATCTTGTGTGGCGCAACATCAGTCATGTTCAGGCGATACTCCACCGTTGCAGTCCTAATCCGCGCCATCGCCCCGAATTCGCTCTTCGGCGAGGAGTATGCGGAGCACGCGGAACTCTGTGGCATTTTTCGGCGGCACCCCAGCCGGTCAAGGTCGTTGGGCTTTGGGCTCCCCTCCCGACGTGTCCGCAATCCATGACTGGCCCCCGGCGCACGGCGTCAGCGTCGATCGGCACCAAGAATGGTGTCGTCGACAAGCTCTGGATGATCGCGATCTTCGCGGCAAAACCACTGGCGATTCCTGCTGGAAAACTCTTCCAGTGCAGTCGATTCCGACCGGAAGACGTCTACGAGCAGTTCATTCGGGATGCTGACGTTCTGGTCGAGGTCCCGAGTCCGAGGAACGATCGGCAGTGTCCTGCAAGCCCAGTGCACTTGCGGAATGCCCGCGCGGGCTGACGTGTGCTTCAGTGCGCATTCGTTGGACCATGTGTGGATAGTGCAACTCGAAGGCAGGGCGTTCGGATCGGATTCGCGGCAGTTCGGTGAAGTTGTGCCGCGGAGGAGGGCAGGTGGTGGCCCACTCGAGGGAATTTCCGAACCCCCACGGATCGTCGACGGTGACGACTTCGCCATATCGAAAGCTCTTGAAGACGTTCCACACGAATGGAACCGTCGATGCACCGAGAACAAAGGCGAATATTGTCGAGGCCGAGTTCAGCACCGTGAAGTGGTCGGAGGGAAGATAGTCGGCATACCGACGAGGCATACCTTCAGCGCCCAACCAGTGCTGCACGAGAAACGTACCGTGGAACCCGACGAAGGTTGTCCAGAAGTGCCAGGTGCCTAAACGCTCGTCCAACATTCGGCCGGTCATCTTCGGGAACCAGAAGTAGATGCCCGCGAACGTCGCGAACACAATCGTGCCGAACAGAACGTAGTGGAAATGGGCCACCACGAAATAACTGTCGTGGACATGGAAGTCGAGTGGCGGGCTCGCAAGGATGATCCCCGTCAGTCCGCCGAACAGAAACGTGACCAAAAAGCCGATGGAAAACAGCATGGGTGACTCGAAAGTCAACTGACCCTTCCACATTGTGCCGATCCAGTTGAAAAATTTGACACCGGTGGGCACCGCGATCAGGAAGGTCATGAACGAAAAGAACGGCAACAGAACAGCGCCGGTGGCGAACATATGGTGCGCCCACACCGCGATGGACAATGCTGCGATGGCAAAGGTGGCATATACCAGGCCGCTGTATCCGAAGATCGGTTTGCGACTGAATACCGGAAGAATCTCGGTGACGATACCGAAAAAGGGCAGTGCCACGATGTAGACCTCGGGGTGACCGAAGAACCAGAACAAATGCTGCCACAAGATCGCGCCCCCAGTACTCGGGTCGTAGATATTCGCACCGAGATTTCGGTCTGCGAGCAGTCCCATGAGGGCGGCGGTGAGTATCGGAAACGCGATCAAGATCAGGATTGAGGTGATGAAGATGTTCCAGGTGAAGATCGGCATGCGGAACATCGTCATTCCTGGGGCACGTAAACAGATGACGGTCGTGATCATGTTGACTGCGCCGAGAATGGTGCCTAAACCTGTCAAAGCGAGGCCCGTGATCCACAAGTTTCCGCCTATGCCGGGCGAGAACGTGTCGGTGGACAATGGTGTGTAGGCCGTCCATCCGAAATCGGCTGCGCCACCGGGCGTCACAAAACCACCAATCGTGATCAGCGCACCGAAGAGATACAGCCAGTAGCTCAACGCATTCAACCGTGGAAAGGCGACATCCGGTGCCCCGATCTGCAGCGGGAGAATGTAATTGGCGAATCCGAAAACGATCGGCGTCGCGTACAGCAGCAGCATGATCGTGCCGTGCATGGTAAACAACTGGTTGTACTGCTCGTTGGACAAGAACTGCAGCCCCGGTACGGCGAGTTCGGCGCGCATCAGCAACGCCATGAGGCCACCGATCAGGAAGAAGCTGAAGGCCGTGAAAAGGTACATCAAGCCCAGCTTTTTCGGGTCTGTGGTCGTCAGGAGATCGACGAGAGTCTCGCCTCGCCTGAGGTGACGTGCCGGATAGGGCCGGCGGCTGCGGACCAGTCGTACCGGTGTGGCGGTCATGACTTCCTTCTCTCACCAATAAAAAGCGTTCCTGCGAACCTTTACCCGAGGTTGGAGGAGGACAAACAGCTGCACCGGAGCCGCCAGGATCGCATCTCGTCCTCAGTCGTTCCATGTTGTTGTGAGTGACAACCTCCCTGACCGCAGGGTGGTTATGTCGCCGAAGACTCGCGTGTACACCTGGGGCTCTGTCGAGGGCGGGTCCAGCGCAAACTCACATCGATTAATTTGTGATGCGCTTCGGCCTTCTCCGATTGAAGGAGATCGCACGCGCGGGTAGGCGTCGTGCATGGCGATCACATCGGCGTTGACGAAGACGCTGTTCGGCAGCAGAGGCGCGAGGCGCTGCTCGACGAACGTCGATTTGCCGGCGCCGTTCGGGCCGACGACGAGATCGAGACGTCTCATAGGACAATCTGGATGCCGTCCGGTAAGTGCTTGACGACGCGACCCTGTTCGTCGAGCACAACCGTTGCGCGGCCCTGCGCAGCGCGGTCGGCAACGTGGTTGCCGGTCGCGAGGGATTCTTCGAGTGTGGCCGCGATCTCGGCGTTGAACACAGTGCCTTCCTTTGCTGTGAGCGCGCGCAGTGGTTGCCGGCCGGCGAGGGCTGCCTCGACACGGCGGCGGGCGACCCGCCGCTGGTTAGACACCTCGCGCCCCACCCGGGCCCAGTGCTCGAGCTGCTGGCGTGCCGAGCGGTGTTCCCGCTCCCCTTCGGCTGCCGCAGCGTCCACGAGTTCCGAGGAGAACCTGGTGACCTTGTCGCCGCCTTCTGCCATGGATCCTCCTTCGATAACACCATCCACAATAGAAACTGCCCGGTGCTACCGCTACTGGACCGCGTCGATATCGCGAAAGGGACCGCAACTCGCTACAACACCAAGTCCGCAGCCTCCTCAACTCCTCCAACGGCAACGAACTCTGCAAAATTCACTCCGTCAGCACCGAAGCAGCATTCGCTGTGCGCGGGACCGTCCGAGGTTTCGGTCCAACCCGCCGAAGACGTCGCCGCCGCCGAAGTCGGCAACCCCGCGCGCCTCCGCGGCACGAAGAAGGATCTCCTGGACGCGGACCGTGCCGGGCGCGGATGGGAGAGCGCCCGGCACGTGATCAGTCCCGTCAGCACAGACAGGAACTGTCCTTACTGTCCCCTGATTGCGTAGACAACTCCAGAAGGCGCGCCGAATCATCCTGAAGCCTTCGGTGCTGCCTCGACGAGACCTTTGCACGTGGCACAGACGATGCATCTCGCACCCGCCCTCGGTCGAGCAGAACCTTCACCCACGCCTGCTCGGCCGACAAGAATGACTCGCACCAAATATATAGGGCTTTTGAGATGCATCGAAGGAACGGTTCGACTGGCCCGTCAATACGTCACGCTGTCAGAAATTGTCATAACCACTTGTCGACCAACAAGATTGACAATAGACCGAACGTCTACGGCAACCAACCCGTTCAGGACACGGCCGGTCTCGCTGCGCACCCACCCACGGATCCGACGCGTCAGAGTGCGCCACCGCTGGGAGGCCCGAAACTTGACGCCGTTGCGGGAGAGCGCTTTCTGAAGTGCGGTGATCGCGCGGTCGTAACCGGTGAGTCGTGTGCAGCAGCCATGTCCGAGCATATGGCCGTCCGAGGTGGTGGCGAAAATGGACCAGCCCCAATCGAGACCGATGCAGGGGCCGGTGCCGGTGCCGGTGCCCGATCCTGGGGCGGCTGCGGTGTCGGACATTCTCACTCGGGAGACATCACCGAGGTGTCGTCGCAGATCCGCACAGCCCGAAGGTGTGCGACCGCGCCGTAGACCGAGAACGGCACGCGGTTTTCGCTTCTCCTCGACCGACTACCTCACCTGGGGATCTGAACTCGAGCAGTCGCAAACAGTCTCGATGTCAATACCTACACTGGCCTCATGTTCGCGAAGATACGCAGAAACCGCTACGTCGTAACTTCACATCGATCGGGAACATCCACAGTACTTCTCGACACCACCAAACCTGGCGACGCGCAAGTCGCGGCCCAGCAAGCCCGGACAAGTGCTGATCGGAACGAACGCATCCGCATTACGCATTATCTGCGCAATGAAGAGGTGACGTTCGAGGAATTGTCACCGCTGAATCTGAGCAACCTCAACGACGCCGAGATCGGAAGCGAAATCGTCTTTGACCTTCTCGGTCAACCAGCTGGAATGATCCTTCCGTCCGGGAGGCAGGGCTGGGCGATCACGTTGTCGAATCCGTGGACACCACCCCACATGCAGACAGAAACCCTCGCACCGCCCAAGGTAAGCGATCGATTCCACAACACACATCATCTCGCCCGGAACCAGATACTGCGGTTCTGGTCTGAATCCCTCGACGCACGTGTTCCCGCCCCCGAGCGGGAAGACCATTACATCGACGCCGACTTCACGCGCGTGATCGATGCCGTGCGCGAGACCATCTGCGCCCGAGCAACGGGTACTCCACTCGCAGAGACGGCTACCCGTGCGAGCACTGCAATACTGTTCGGCTCCAAAGATGGCACCACCTTGAAGAATCGTCGATGCCAGCGCACGTCGTGAACCCCAACGCTCTGGCCCAGTACCTGGGTGAGGTGGCGGCAGCCGACCACTACTCGTACCTCACCGCGCTTCACGGCGGCGTTCAGCGCGTACTGCCGAGCCACACAGACCACGATGCGAGTGAGTATCCGGCCAATCCGACTCTCGTCTTCATCTCGGCGGGCCGGGGAAAACCGTTGCCAACATCGCACACCTCCGAGAACATTCAGGCCATCTTGCTGTCGGCTCATTGCTTCCCGTCGGCCTCGATGACACACAGTTGACCGGGGCTATGGATGCGGCCACACTCGCCGCACTCGAACGTCACTTCTGAACCCGCCCGAACGAGACGCGGTTCCCCTCCGATTCGCTAGAGGTGAGCCGGGTTTGTTCCATTGCCCGTCACAGTTTGTCCTCTACTCCGGCGACACAACGGCACAGCGGCACAGCGGCACAGACAGAGCCCTTCGCGATAGAACGAAGGAAACCCACACCGATCCGCGAGCGTGGCTTCGACGGCCGCCGCGAAGAGTGCGTCGTGATCGATCATGTACCCCTGCGCGTAGGCACTTACAATTCGCGGAACCTGTCGGCGGGAAGCGCCGAGGCGTCGTGCCCCGTTGCGGAGCACGAAATTGACTCTGCAATGCACAACCTCGAAGTCCCGCGGACTGCATATGGAAGGCGCGGGTCCGCGCCTTCCGCGGGTTGGGCGCGTGTAATCAGTCCGCTCCCCGGGCGTGAGGTGATCAGGGTTGACGGCGTTTCGAACCCTCCCAGGCGGGTATCTGTGTCTCGCTGCCGGGCACGTTCAGCTGTAAGGAGTTTCCGATGGCACCTGTCTCGACGTGTCCACTCGACTCACCGAACATGTGGCGAGACCACCCGCCTACGTCCACCGAGACCAGCGTCAGGAGATCTACTCGTGTCGTTCACAGATGACATCGACATCCTCACCGCAGCACATCATCCGAGTAGTTGGACGGACCTCGACTCGAGAGCGGTCGACACCGTACGAGTTCTCGCCGCTGACGCGGTACAAAAGGTCGGAAACGGTCATCCCGGCACGGCGATGAGTCTGGCACCCTTGGCCTACACCCTTTTTCAACGCACGATGCGCCACGACCCGACCGATACCACGTGGATCGGGCGCGACCGGTTCGTACTCTCATGCGGGCACTCCAGTCTCACGTTGTATCTGCAGTTGTATCTGGGTGGTTTCGGCCTTGAGCTCGAAGACATAAAGACGCTTCGCACCTGGAGGTCGAAGACGCCGGGACACCCCGAATTTCGTCACACCGACGGAGTCGAAATCACCACAGGGCCTCTCGGACAGGGCTTGGCATCGGCGATCGGAATGGCCATGGCATCACGGCGCGAACGTGGGCTGTTCGACCCGAATCCCCCGGTCGGCGAGAGCCCGTTCGATCACTTCATCTACGTCATCGCGTCCGACGGCGACATCCAAGAGGGAATCACTTCCGAAGCGTCGTCACTCGCGGGCACCCAACAGCTGGGCAATCTCATCCTGTTCTACGACGACAACAAGATCTCCATCGAGGACGCGACCGACATCGCATTCTCCGAGGACACAGCCGCGCGCTACGCGGCATACCACTGGCACGTGCAAGTGGTACCGGGTGGCGAGAACGTCACTGCCATCGAAGAAGCGATCGAGGCCGCGAAAGGTGTCACCGACAAACCGTCGATCATTCTGGTGCGCACTGTCATCGGGTTCCCTGCACCAACGCTGATGAACACCGGTGCAGCCCATGGCGCCGCTTTGGGCGCCGAAGAGATCGTCAAAGTGAAGCAGGTGCTCGGTTTCGACCCGGATGCACATTTCGAGGTGAGCGAGGACGTACTTACTCACACTCGCAGCCTCCAGAAACGGGGCCGAAAGGAACACGACAGTTGGAACGTCGAGTTCGAGGCATGGGCAGTTCGTGAGCCAGAGCGCAAGAAGTTGCTAGATCGACTGACCGCGGGCGCTCTCCCCGACGGGTGGACCGAAGTCTTGCCCAGGTGGGAAGCGGGGAGCAAGACTATGGCGACGCGCCAAGCATCCGGAGCAGTCCTGAACGCCGTCGGGCCTGTATTGCCAGAACTTTGGGGAGGGTCCGCCGACCTCGCAGGCAGCAACAACACTACGATCTCCGGCGCCCCCTCGTTTGGGCCGAGGTCGATTTCGACAGCTAAGTGGGATGCTGAGCCATATGGCCGCACACTGCATTTCGGGGTTCGGGAGCACGCGATGGCGGCTGTTCTCAGCGGCATCGTCATGCACGGCCCAACGCGTGCGTACGGCGGCACCTTCCTGCAGTTCAGTGACTACATGCGACCGGCGGTGCGGCTCGCGTCGTTGATGGACATCGATGTCATCTATGTGTGGACCCACGACTCGGTCGGCCTCGGCGAAGACGGACCGACTCATCAACCTGTGGAACATCTCGCCGCGTTGCGAGCCATACCGAACTTGAGCGTCGTGCGTCCCGGCGACGCCAACGAGACGACGTTCGCGTGGCAGGCAGTGCTCGCAAGGTCCAGCAGTAGCGGGCCGGTAGGTTTGGTGTTGACGCGCCAAGGGCTTCCAATTCTTGCGGGCACCGATTATGACGGGGTCTCGAAAGGCGGATACGTCCTGACCGACGCAACCGGAGATAAACCGGATGTCATTCTGGTAGCCACCGGTTCCGAACTTCAACTCGCAGTCGATGCGCGGACGGAACTCGAAAAGCAAGGGATCGGTGCACGAGTGGTGTCCATGCCCTGCGTCGAGTGGTTCGAGAGTCAGGATCGAAGCTACCGCGACGAGGTACTGCCACCTGAAGTCGCGGCACGGGTATCGATCGAGGCTGGTATCGCGATGCCTTGGCACCCGATCGTCGGAAGTTTCGGTGAAACAGTGTCACTTGAGCACTTCGGCGAGTCTGCTGATTTCGAAACGCTGTTCCGCGAGTACGGGTTCACCGCAGATGCCGTCGTCCGAGCAGCGCGCCGCTCGATCGCAAACGTGAAGGCTGAACTGTTTCCGAAGGCCAGATAGTCGCAGTGATAAACCTGGTTTCCTCCACGTCGCTGCTCACGCCAAGGACGCCGTTCTAACGTCGGCCTTCATATCCGGGCGAGACTTTCATGCACGACCGGACATTCAGTCCGCAGGCCGAAACAACAACAGCGCCAACAACACTCAACTAGGAGAACAAAACCATGGCTGAACCACCACACCCACTGTGGCTGACATCGACACATAGACCGCTGAATCCCGAGGAGTAGATATGCCTGTTATTTCTGATCGTTTGGTTGATGGCGCCAAACTTGGGCGTGGTGCGCAGATCGTGTTTTATGCGCGGGGTTTGCCCACAGGAACCGTTGTCGTTCAGGATTTCTCCATGTCGGGGGATTTCACTTAAATGAACGATGCCGCCACTCCCATCGAGGGGAGTTGGGGCCTTGCCACCATCCGCGTTGAGCACACAGCGTGGAGACCCACTATCGGTGCGGCGAAACCTCGTGTCCCGTATCGCCACGACTTATGTAACCGGTGGGTTCGAAATCGAAACTCGATGCACTCTTACTTACACGCAGCATGTTGGGACGAATTTTTTAGGTCGCTCGCCTTGACCGACTAACGCCCCCAGAATTCGGGACCGACAGCACTTGCGACTCGCCCAACTTCGGTGGTGGACTTCTCCCTCCTTTTCGGAGATGGTTAGCAATGCGATCGATCACAGGCTCGGCTACATAATGGACCTCTGGGTTGATAGCTTACGAAAACCGCCCGATGGGTGGGTGTGGGCGAAGACCAGTTCGGGGGCTATCGACGCACTCTGTTTCGGCATGGTGGAACGGCTCTCCCTCGGCTACAACCTCGGCGGCAGGGACGGCACACATTTGGTCATCCGCTGGATGCGCGAAAACAGAATGTGGCCACGGGAGATTCGTATTCACAACGCCAGTCCGGCAGGTGTCGAATGGCTGACCAGAATGATGGATCGGTACCGCAGGTAGCCGCCCAGAATTTGCCCGGTCAGCGATGGTGAGGTTACCGCTAGCCTGACTGGATTTTCCGCTAGTGTTTAGGCATGACTGATCAAGCGCTACTCTCGGCAACGGTTCGGTTTCTCCTCGACCGTCGGCGCACGACGCAGTTCGGCGCCTGATTCCTTCTGATCAGCGTGGCTGATTGCTCGACCTACCCAAACTGCAGTTAACGTACCCACGACGATCCCGATAGCGATAATTCCGACAATCCACCACATAGCTAGAAGTGTGCCACAGTGTCTCCGATGGTAGGGAAGTAGGTCCCGGGGCTCGCGCTTGATCTCACCCGCCCAGAATTGCTTCACGTATAAATCCCCCCGCCTGCGCCGTTAAGAACTGCACCGCAACTGCGACAAGAAGGCTCGGAGGCGACGCAAAGGGCATCCGTCAGCTTGGACAAGTCGAACCGCCGGAAGCCTCGGTGGAGATATGGCTGTGCGACGCCCACGAATTGAGCAACGCTGGCTGGGAGTGGATTTCCTGATCGGTCCAATGATCCCGCCCAGAATTGCTCACTATGCCCTGCCCTGATCCGTCAGGTGCGGGGCGTTTTGTGCGTTGGATGGACCCGAACAGGCCCCACTGGACGAGCGGGGGGACTGAAATCCGGCGGGGCCTGACGCCCCACCGGGGAGCTGTGCTGTCAACTCCTTGCGGCGGTGCGTGAACGAACGTACCGGCGGAATCTGACCCTCACCATTTACGTACCGGTAGCCGGGACCGGAAGGCTTGTCAGTCCGACGGCTCTTCGAACGACCCACGACCCCGCTCCGAGATCCGGCGCGGGGCATTGTGTTCTCAAGAGGTCCACCCGACCTAGCAGCCCGCTCGTCCGGTTGGGCCGTGTGTGCCCGACCAAGCCCACCTCAGGGGCGCGCAGTTACAGGGATCCGCTCCGGCCCCCTCACTCGTAGACCGGAGCGGATCTGAGCGCGCCACAAACCCGACCAAGGGTGACGCGCAGATCAAAGGCCCACCAGAGCTATGTGGAACCGAAGTGCGGTGGGCCAGGTGGTCCGCCGACCTTAAGTTGTGAACATCCAGTCGGCGGACCGTGCGCGCCCGAACTGTCGGGGGACAGGCGCGCAGAACAGGTGGCCCGCCGGAAAGGTCGGGGGGGGGAACATTCCGGTGGTCCAACCACCTACTACCCGAGACAGTTGAAACGTAAACTGTTCGTGATGCAGTTCACATGACGACACTCGAGATACTCGCCTGTATGGCATTCGAACCCGACCCCGACGAAGGTCAACCCGGCACCGTCCTACTCCCAGAAAGCCCGAGGCGATGTACACGCCGCCGCCGGCGAAAGACTGACAGCACAATGGTCTCATCCTCATTGCGAGGGTGGGACCATTTTTGTGTTAAATGCCGTTGACCGCCTGCGAATTCGGTTCAGGCAGTGGGCCGGTAGAATTTCGGATGTACGTGTCGGGCGACACGCTCGTCGTGGATGACTTGACGGAGATCCCCCGGCGGTTTCCACACATTCATGCCGGTGTCTTTCATCTCGGCGGAACGACATTGCCGTTCGGACGCAAGTCTCCGTGGGGCTTAACCGTGACCATGGACGGGGTTCAGGGCGCGAAGGCGGTGCAGCTGATCTCACCCGACTACGTAATTCCCGTGCACTACGACGACTACGGTGTGTTCGCGTCGCCCCAGCGCACAACAGAAAGCTCCCCAACGAGCACATGCCCTCCTCCAACGCCCTCAGCCCCATCAGCGACCGTGTCGACGGCCTGGCCGATTCACTCACCTCCGGCGAAAGGGGCGCCCTATCTCGCTTTCTCAGCGCAACCTGGCCGGTCGTCGACGTCCTCACCGCTGTTGCACTGCCGCGACATCTGCGCGAATCCGCCGCGCGGCAATCCTGCCGAAAGTTTCTTCATGCGCTCATCGCACGCCCAGGTCTGCGCCCCGCACTCGCCGAAGGTCTACGAATGCACGGCACAAGCCATCGAAGAGGTCAGACGAACCTCCGATTTCGGTTCATCCACTGTCGGTTTTCCCGCAGGCCGGGCACTCACCGTCCGAGAACGCGACATCCTCGCACTGCGCACAATCAGCGCCCTACACATCGATGACGTTTCTGTCGCCTTGGCCAGCACCGCTCACCGGATCCGAATCGAACAGCATCGAGCGATCACAGCGCTGCGAGCCGCCAACCGCGAAAACGTCATTGTCCCGCAATAAAAGTCGGAATCGCTTGACGCACTCGGCAATTGAATCAAATGGTTTCACCTCAGAACGGTAGGACGTTCGCGTCGCCTCCATTGGGTTCGCCGACCAGCGGGATCGGATTAGCACAGTCACCTCCGGGTTTCCGCAATCTTTACCACGCCTAGTAGGTCGAGGCCTTACATCAGGATGCTCGCGAGCCATGTGATCAAAATTCGCGCCGAACCTTTACAGACAACGCCTTCCGACATCCGAACCCTTACAGGGCAACGACTTCCGACATAGTGCGGCCTGGCAGAGTCGGGCCTGCAAAGGTTGGTCAGCGGGGAATGCGTCATCGATGTGATGTGAGCGGATCCCGCAAAGCTAGTAGCTCCACGCCGACGGTTCCTGTAGTGGACTTCGCTGTTATTGTCCCGGAGTTTAGAGAGATGACAATGTCGCTGCACTACGAGGAAGTGGACGGGTCAGGCGTCGGTCTGCCAGTCACCGATCGGCAGGCTGGCGAGGTGGTAGCGCACTGATCAGGGTGTCCCATTCGCCGAAAGTGTCCCCCTGGAAGTGCTTCGAGAGTGGGATACCAGTTGCTCGATCGATCAGGGCGCGGGCCGTAGCCACCACCGTGAGATGGTGGCGCCTAGCCACGTCGAGGAGTTCGTCGAACGCTTGAGGATCCGTGTATCCCCGCCCGGCGATCAGGATCCCTTTCGCGACAGCGAGCACGTCACGGACGTCTGCCGGGCGGCGTTCGACCCGGGGCGCAGGTGTTTCCGTAATGGTCAGAGCGAGCTCCTTCGACTCGAAACAGTTCGGTTTCCCACCCCACCGTATGTCCTGTGGGCTGGATCACGTTTTGCTGGGTGCTCCAGTTGTAGCGCACTTTCATGGTCGTGTCATTCAGTCATATGTCCAGGTCGCTCTCCCCCTGTGCCTCTCGACGCTCGTGCCCGCATCCGGTCCGCGAACCCCACTCGTCTCACGGTGCCCGCCCCTTCGCGACCGTGCGCTCACCCAGCATGCGCGAGCGCGCAGCAACAGGAAAGTCCAACACGCACGACGAAAACATAATGCTGTCCACACAGATTTCACATTAGCCAAGTAGCACAAACCCCTCAGACGCAATGGAAGATCACACGCACTTTGTAGCGCGGCAAGTATGAAAGGGCTTCAAATGCAATAACTTTCATTCTTCCGACCTTGCGAACGATCCCACGACCTTGTTCCCCATGCGCCGACGAGCAATCGCAATACCCTGCTTGGACCTAACAATTATCTGTATCCCGTGGTATAGATTTAAGGCACCGTAAACCTCACATCTGAACCGTCGGCACAACCAGGGAGCACCATGACGACGACTATCCCGACCGTCGAGTACCACGCGGCCAATTCTGGGAGCACGACCTTGGGCATCGCCGAACTCAAACGACGCATCGCCCTGATGTTCGGAGATCCGATGACGCCGGAGTTGACCGAAGGCGTCAGGTGAGCCGATGACCCCAGTCCTGACGCTGACACCGCGGCTTCGCACGAGCGCCGAACGATCCTCGGCCCCGCCCCGACAACGAGCATCTAAGACTGCCGGCCTGCCCCACCCTCTCGACCTGCAAGCCGACCAACAGGCTAAACCACGTTCGCCTGGACCCGGCAGATCCACGGATCCCTCGATAACCCGTCGCGGTGGTGACGACTACGCCCACGTCATCGACCTGTTCGCGCGCATCGCCTCACTGCCAGCCGATGATCCCGAACGCGAACTCCTGCGTTCGCAGATCATCGTGGCGTGCCTGCCCCTCGCACACAACATCGCCAGGCGCTACCGCGGCCGGGGCCAACCCCATGACGACCTCGTCCAAGTAGCCAGTTTCGCCCTGGTCAACGCGGTCCACCGATTCGACTTGGGCAAAGGAAAGAATTTCGTTTCATTCGCAGTTCCTACCGTGATGGGCGAAATACGCAGATACTTTCGCGACTTCGGCTGGGACGTACACGTCCCCCGGGCGTTGCAGGAAAATTATCTCGCACTGACGCAAGCGCGATGCTCACTTACCCACACCTTCGGACGAGAACCCACCGCCGGTGAACTTGCCGCGGAGATCGGTGTCGAACCCGATCAGATCGCGCAGATCACCGCGGTCGGCGGCTCGTACCATTCGGCGTCCCTAGATGCCCCACTGTCCGCCGACGGCGCCCTCCTCAAGGATGTCATCGGTGACTACGACTCCGCACTCGACGCAATCGACGATCACGAAACCCTCCGCCCGGCGCTGCTCGCACTCTCCGAACGCGCCCGTGCCGTCGTGCTCTACCGATTCTTCGGGGAACTGACCCAGTCGGAAATCGCAGCAAAATTCGGGATCTCCCAAATGCACGTATCCCGCATTCTCACCCAATCCCTCACAACATTGCGTACCGAACTAAACGTATCCCCGTCCTGAAAGGTACGGCCGAGATAACTCCACCCGCCACGTCCGAAAATTGGCGTGCCGAGGAATCCCATCCGCGACGCCGAGCCGACCACATCCACACGCTCGTTGAAGCTGCGAATGCGTTTGGCCTGCGACTGTATTGGGTCTGTGGCGGCCTTCAAAACTACACGACGAAGATTCGCGCTCGCACCACAGCAGGAAACCCACCGCCGCGAGCGTGTGAATGCGGCACGCGGTGAGCCGAACCGAACCGAAGGCAGTGCACCTTCCCTACTGTCGCCCTCGGCTCTGACAGTCCCGTTGTCGGAAGAGCGGCCTTCGTCCGTGACCAACGCTGCCCGATACGCATACCTCGCACGAGGAAACCTGAATCCGGGACCGCAGCTTTCGAGAACGAACAGTCAGGAGCGTCCCAAGGACCGCGCTCGGCTTCGCGTTCTTCTGGAATCGAAACAATGCTCCACCGGCCATGCGCAGGCGTCAACGCTGGCAGCTAGGATGCGCAGCCCTTTCTGCTGTAACGCTCAAGCAGATTCCGCAGATAACTAGTTTATTGCTGTAATCTCTTCCGAGGTGACGAGCAGCTGCGGCTCGCCGACCTCAGGTGCGGTAAGAAGCGTGCGCGCGTTGCTTCACCGACTCTCATAACTCGAACGAAAAGGTGAAAACGTCATGCCGGCAGTCCGTCGTCGCCGCGCCGCTGCACTCGCCGCGTACTTGGCCCAGTTCACAAGGGCACCCGATCCCGGCAAAAGCCCGGCCGAGGGACGATACGCCGGACTTAAGCCTGAGGACCTGGACCGATACCGTGAGGATTATCGTCAGGCATTAACGTGGGTGCATGCGTCGAACTTCACCGACGAGGACACACGCGCTCTCGACGCGATGCGCCGGCGGTACACCTTCCAATGAATTTCTCCGCCCCACTGCTGGGCGATTCACCGTGGCTTCGCGTCGAAGC
>NZ_JAZFNF010000028.1:0-16767 GCF_050586165.1 Rhodococcus sp. 24CO
TTCGCCACTTCCATCCTGCCGCGAAGGACCAGCCCGTCTACTTCAGTCCCGCGTCAGCAACGTCCATACCCACAACAACTAGCGCCAAACACGGACGCATAAAACTACTCTCGATCAGGGGACATTCTGGACTTTTGGCGGACCGCTGCTTGCTTCGATATATGAAGAGAGGGAACACATTCGAGGCCTTACGTAAGCTCAGACGGGCGACGACCGCTGCCCTCAGACCTCTGATGTGGCAACATCCTTCACCATCAAGAGTGGGCCATTGTCCGCCGCAGGCCCCGCGTTAAGCGCCACCACATTCGTCCCGGCGCTCGGCCTAAAAACATTGTGGCGGTGACCTGTTACGGTGTTCGCCACTGACTGCAAGCTTGTCCCAGCACATCGGAGCGACCCCATTGAAGGAGAACAGGTCTTTCTCCGTTCGGCACGAGACATCCGGGCTCTCTGGTTTCTGTCTGGAGCTGGACGTCCGAACGTGTACGGGTCCTTTCTGCAGCGCAGACTTTGGTCACAGCCCGTGAAACGTGTGCACGGTGTCGACGGTGGACCGACTGGGCTATTTGCTCACGTTTCACGGGCCGCATTAATCGCTTTACCCAACAAAGCTCGCTGTTAATCTCAGCTATGCTGACTTTGTGAGCCGAATAACCGCGCTCTCCAACGCATGTCGTGCGGATTTTATCGGAATCGTCGACCCGTTCCGCTCGTCGTACCGCGCGAGCGGTGATCTATTAAGCCTGTGCGTCCAAGCCGACCGTAATTCATCCGGGACCTCAAAGAGACGAGGCAAAGGTTAACGCTGGGACGATCATGCACCGTGTTGTTGGATGCTGGGAAGCCGACGAAGCGTGCCGATTCGACCGACACGCCGTCTCAAATACGCTGAAATGCGCCGAGCCGACATCTCATGTCCCAAAGTGCAGTGGTCCAATCGAACTGAGTACAGGCGACAGCTCATGTACTGCTCGCAGGGAGTCGATGTGGTCCGCACACGGAGCAAACTCGGCGCCATCTTTTCGGCCAGAGGTGCCTCAATTTACACGGATGAGCGATCCCCAAGCCCCTAAACGGCTGTGCCACGTACTGACTCGCATCCTACCCTGTCCTCGCCGGCACATCAGAGTTGCTTCCTCGGTCATTTGCCCTCTCAAGCCGACGTTGTATCGGCCCACTTAAAGACTGGAATGTTCAGCGGAGTTCTCGTCAATTTCCGCGACCCAGATATGACACACGCAGCAGCTATCGCACGCTGACCTGACAACCTGCCCCGCGTACGAATATACCTAGGCGCAAATTTCGTTGCGCTGAAGTTCGGCGCGCTTTCGCTCCGCCGTGCGAACATCCCACGGGCGCACACTTATTAGTCGGCGACCCCTTCAGTATCATCGAAAAAGTGCCAACCGCCGTCTTCGTGACGAACTTCCAACCGCCAGCCCAATTCTGCATTGTCTGCCCGCGCATCGACAAACCACGCGTGGGCATCATCGGCGCTCTCGATGTTACGGGTGTCGGTCACTTTACCGGCGGGATCGATCACTCTGTATGTAGCCATTCCGAACACCTTCCCGCTCTGCGATGCCCGTAAACATAAATATGGCCTGAAAGTCTCTTCTGTCTGCTGGACGCCGCTTAGGCGAACTCTGACCGTTTTCTTGCGCAGAATGCTCGTCGCAGGACTGATTCAGCAGACGCGTGAAGTCCGTGCGAACTTGATCGTTGCTGAAACCGCGATAGCTAGCCGGTGATCGGCCCGGGTGCGCGGACAATCGATCGAGTGCCTCAGATTCGTCCCCTATTTTCGGGAAGGCACTATCAGATTGTCGCGAATGAGGTAGAGCAAGAATGTCTTTGACGGGAATTGCTCTGCTTAGGGAGTTATGTAACTGACTTCTCTCAGCCCGATCTGCTCGTTCGCGGCCACCTGGGTTCTGGCGCGTTGTTCGGTGGGTATGGTTGGGCAGATAGCGGCCTTTCAGTACCCGTCTCGAAACGCACCTCGATCAGGTTGCTGCCCAGGCTGCCGTCCTATGTCTACTGAGCGAAATATGTGAGGAGGTCATGCCGGAATTCCAAGGTCTCCGGAAAAATCTGCTGTGCAATTCAGGCGCATCGTATGGATCCGGTTGCACGAATCCGTCTCGCACTTTTTCTGCATGTGGTTGAGGACATCGAATTTCGCTACATCGCTGACTGCATGGTTCCTGTTGTGATATCTGACGATCGGGGTTCGGTGAGGTGAGCGAGACGTACTGCGCCAACATGTTTTTGAGTGCACAAAGAGGTGGACATGAAAAGTCGCGCTTCAAGTTCTGTTCAACTAGGCAGTCGGACGAACTACATCAGGGAGGCCGTCTTTCGATGAACTTTCCAATCATGACATGGGCCGAGGCCAAGTCAAGGAATTCCGAATTGGTGGAGTACGCAGGAGCTACGAAGCGCCGTCGGTCACGCGTTTGTCCCTGTGGTGCCTCCGAATCCGCCGCCGCGATCTCAGGCAGCCTTTCACGCCGACTGTGGACGAAGTTGTCAGCGAGGATGTCTGTCTTCTTGTTTGCGTTGATTTTTCAGTTTTCGAACAGCGTCCCCAGCCCCTTCTCGAGCGACTGCATCGCGCATCGTGCTCCACTTCTCATGTGAAGCGCGCGGCGGAAGTAGCGGAATGTTGCGATCCACCACTGCCTCGATCACGACCGGAGTATCTGCCGCGAGGGCCTTACTCCATGCGTCGTCGATGTCTTGGGGGTGTTCAAGTCGGATACCGCCGAGACCGAGAAGTCGCGCATATTCGGCAAAAGGAAACAGTGGTACGTCCTGGGATGGAGGAAAACGAAGGTCGCCTTCCATTTCCCTTTGCTCCCAGGAGACTTCAGCGAGATCTCCGTTGTTCAGTACAAGCACGACAAACCGTGGATCTTCCCAGTTCCGCCAGTGATGGGCCAGGGTGATCAACTCAGAGTTCCCGTTCATCTGCATAGCGCCGTCCCCGGCGAGGGCGATAACAGGCCGGTTCGGATGAGCGAACTTGGCTGCCAACCCGTAGGGCATTGCCGAACCCATCGATGCCAGGGTGCTCGACAGGTGTGCGGGAACACCCCGAGGTAACTGCAAGTACCGGGCGTACCAGTACACCACCGAACCCACATCCACAGCGACTTGAGCATTACTGGGGATGTGCGCCGAGAGCGTCCCCACGACAACTTGAGGATCTAACGGCATCGTGCGCGATGCTAGACGCTCGACTGAGATGTCGTTCCAAGCCCCGATCATCGATTCCACGTCTCGACGCCACGGTGAGTCGTGCCGTCGAAGCCGAGGCAACAACATACGCAGCGTTTCTGCTGTATCGCCCGCGATCGGCACTTCGACAGGATATTTGGAACCAAGATTTCGAGTTTCGATATCGATCTGGATAGCCCGTGCCTGCCCGGGAGCAGGGTAGAACTCGGTCCACGGGTCGTTACTACCGACGATGAGCAATGTGTCGCACTCGCGCATGAGGTCTGCTGACGCAGTGGTCCCAAGATGCCCCATGACTCCGCACGACCAGGGTGAAGATTCGTCGACGACCGGTTTCCCCAGTAAGGACGTTGTGACGCCTGCGCCGAGAATTTCGACGACCTCAGCGATTTCCGCCTGAGCTCCGACGGCGCCTTGACCGATCAGTAGGGCGATCCGTTTACCGCTGTTAAGCAGTTCAGCGGCGCGATCGAGCTCCGCCTCCCGGGGCAAGACACGAGGGACTGCAATCGCGGAGGAACTCGGGATTATTCCGTGGCCAGGCGGTTCATCCGTCAGGTCCACCTGTTGCACGTCGTGAGGGACGATAACGCAAGTCGGGCTTGAAGTAGCAATCGCAGTGCGGAAGGCGTTGTCCAACACCGCGTCCAGCTGCTCTGGTGTAGTCAGTGTTTGCGCGTATTGGGCGCACACGTCCTTGAACAGGGTGGGTAAATCAATCTCCTGTTGATAGCTGCTTCCGCGGGCCGTGGTCATCACTTGTCCAACGATTGCCACCACGGGTTTGCGGTCGAGTTTTGCGTCGTACAAGCCGTTGAGAATGTGGACCGCTCCTGGCCCTTGGGTCGCGAGACATACCCCTACTTCGCCGGTGTACTTCGCATGGCCGGTGGCCATGAACGCCGCCATTTCCTCATGGCGTGCCGTGACGAGCTCTATGCGGTCGTCAGCGCGCCCCACCGCGGCGAGGAGGGTGTTGATCCCATCACCTGCATACCCGAAGACTCGCCGCACGTCCCACGCTACGAGTCGGGCGACAATTCCGTCGGCGACATTTGCCATTCTCACTCCTGGCGATTTCGGCTTATGTTCTCTAACTGCGTGTTTGGCGCAGCATCTCAAGGGCTTGGCATGCCGCCGTTTACGTGAATCGTTGCGCCGATTACGTAACTGGATTCCGGCGATGCGAGGAAGACGTATGCCGGGGCCAGTTCGGTTGGTTGGCCCGCGCGCCCTATAGGGGTACTGCGTCCGAATTCTGGCAGTGCCTCTGGTGGCTGCCCGCTGCTGGGTTGGAGCGGGGTCCAAATCGGCCCCGGGGCAACTGCATTGACGCGAATTCCCTTGTCAGCGAGCTGGTGGCTGAGGCCTTTGGTGAAGTTGTTGATCGCAGCTTTCGTGGACGCGTAATCGACAAGTAGCGGCGATGGTTGGTACGCCTCCACTGATGTGGTGTTGATAATCGTCGATCCCGGAGGCAGATGGGTGAGTGCGGCTCGCGACGTGCGGAACATGGCCAGGATATTCGTCTGATAAGTTTGCTCGATTTGTAAGTCCGTCAAATTCTCGAGGCTATCCACGGCAACTTGTTTGCCAGCATTGTTCACAAGAATATCCAGACCACCGAGCTGTTCCGCAGCATGATCGACGACTTCTCGACAGAAGGCGGCATCGGTTAGATCACCAGGTAGTGCTACCGCGTTTCTGCCCGTCTCGACGAGGATACGAACCACCTCGCGCGCATCTTGTTCTTCTTCTGACAGATAAGTGATAGCGACGTCGGCGCCCTCCCGTGCAAACGCGATGGCGACGGCGGCTCCGATACCGGAATCGCCACCCGTCACGAGTGCTTTCCGTCCTGTGAGGCGGCCCGTTCCCGTGTAGGAAAACTCGCCGATATCGGCTTGAGGGGCCATCTCGCTGGCAAGTCCAGGTTCGTCCTGATGCTGAGGAGGAGGTTCGATGGACGGGTAGCGAGTGACTGGGTTCTGGAATTGAAGTTGGTTGGTTCGTGTGGTGGCCTCGTCTGCTGGCACGTTCCGTCGGCCCCTTTCCAATGGCGGCGATATAGGTCGGCTCTTCTCCGGCTACCCAGCCGCCGGCGAAATACACCAGGAACCTCAAGGCCCATCGATGCGCGAGATCATCGCATCCGAAATCTCGTATCGGTGGTGAACAAATGTGGCGTGCTCGCGATATTGCCTGTCTGCGGCCTAGAAGTCCGACGGCGAAGAAGTCAGGTCGTAGATTTACCGGAGCGGGGCTTCGTCGAGACGCGGTGAGCGGCGGTTTTGACGGAGTCAGGAGTGCAGCTAGCCGCCTCTTCAAGCAGCGCAACGCTTCCCACCTGTGGGGAATTCTGTTATTGCCGGGTGGCTGTGTTCGGGCTTGTCGACCACAGTCCTCGCGCACGACATGGATGGGAATCGCGTTGGGCGTGGCAATTGGGCTCATTGTTGACGAGGCTGCATTGTTGTTCACCCTCGAAGACGTCTACTGGTAGACGGGTGGATGGCCGAGCATCGCCATCGCGGTGTCGCTCATCGGAATCGTCGGCACCGGTCTCATCCTCACGCGCAGTGGCGCGGAAAAACCGTGACACCCAGCGACCATGGTCACGAAGTGCCAGCGGAGGTATATCGGCTTGCGGGGGGGGCTGCGTCCGGATCCATCACTCGTGACGAAAGTTATCCAGTTTCGAAGATATCGGCGCTTCGGCAGTCTCGAGGGCAGCAAAGCCATATCACGGTCGTTTCCACCCCCGCATTGTTCAGACATACAGTGCCGACATGGCTGATTATCTGAGTCCAGTGGTATAGATTCTGTGTAGCGAGACGCACATCCCAACCGGAACGACTACACCCCTGGGGGCACGATGACTATGATTGCCGTCCCGTCCATTCGCCGGTCTTTCGTTGATATCGCCTTGGTGATCGTGGTCACCGTACTGTTGGGCGTCACGGTGGGCATTCTGCTCGCCGACGTCATGGTGGGCATCGCTGCGACTCTCGGTACGACGGCCGCATTCCGGTTACTTCTCACGATCAACGCTCGCGAATAAAACGCTCAGGAATGATGGAATGCCCGGCAGAGGCGGCATGGAGGTGTCACCCCGATGTCTCGCCTCATCCAAGGTGACCGACCACGTCAATGGTTGACACCGATCGTCCCGCCA
Organism: Rhodococcus sp. 24CO; assembly: GCF_050586165.1. Taxonomy (NCBI): domain Bacteria; kingdom Bacillati; phylum Actinomycetota; class Actinomycetes; order Mycobacteriales; family Nocardiaceae; genus Rhodococcus; species Rhodococcus sp. 24CO. The sequence continues at coordinate 6,419 of NZ_JAZFNF010000028.1, forward strand.
GAAAAGCAGGCACCGAGTCACCTTGCCTGCTCGCGAAGAAAGGAACGACCGTGGGAACCGAACTTCAAGGTAAGACAATCGCATTTCTCGTCGCACCGGAAGGTGTCGAGCAGGTCGAACTCACCGACCCGTGGAAAGCCGTGGCCAGTGCCGGTGCACGTCCAATCTTGGTCTCGACCGCCGCAGGCAAGATCCAGGCATTCAATCACCTCGATCACGCCGACACTTTCAACGTGGATCAGGTCACGGAGAAGGCAAAGGTCGAAGACTTCGACGCCTTGGTTCTACCAGGTGGGGTGGCCAACCCGGACTATCTCCGAACGCAGTCCACCGCTGTAGATTTCGTGCGCGGTTTCTTCAAGGTGGGAAAGCCGGTGGCTGTTATCTGTCACGGCCCATGGACCTTGGTGGAGGCCGGGGTGCTCTCGGGTCGAACTTTGACGTCTTGGCCGAGCGTACGCACCGATATCGTGAACGCACGTGGAACCTGGGTCGACGAGGAAGTTGTCGTGTGTACCCGTGAGCCCAGCACCCTAATTTCGAGCCGCAAACCAGACGATCTCCCAGCTTTTTGCGCCCGCCTGGTCGAAGTATTTTCCGGGCAAGCTGCGACGACGTAACGTCCGTTTCGTCGAGAAGACAAGCACATCAGCCGATTCGACAGCGCCGATCCGGCACGTCCCGAGCTGAGTTCCGCGGGCCGAGACACGATCCGAAGAAACAGCACCTCCGGAATCGAATCAGATATACCGTAATACTCACCAACACAGCAGGGTACGACTCTGTCAGTAGGCGACGTCCACGTATTCGCAGCGTAGACGCGGCCTCTCTCCGACAGACGAATCGCTCAAAGCTGAAGAGGTGCAGCTGTTTCCGTTGGTACGAATACGAGAGTTGCCTCAAGGGCGTAAGTGTCATCTAGTTCTTGCGCCGACTCAAGGACGAGAGCAGCACCGCACCCTCCGCAGCGGCACCGCTGACGTGTCGAGAGAGCGGCCGATGGGTAAGCAGCGGATATGGCTACTTTAACCGCCCTCGCACTGACCTGTTCACTCAAACCGTCGCCGGCAGCATCGAGCAGTGAACTCATCGCCGATCAGGTGCTTGCCGAACTCCGTAAGCATGACGTGAGCGGTGAATCGATTCGCCTGGTCGACATCGATGTCAGGCCCGGCGTCGAAGCCGATATGGGCGAAGGCGATCAGTGGCCGCAGATACGAGCAAAGATTCACGCTGCCGACATTCTGCTGATCTCGACCCCGACATGGCTCGGCCAGATGTCCAGCGTGGCCAAGCGAGCGCTCGAACGCCTCGACGCGGAACTCTCGGAAACCGACGAACATGGGCGACCCTCCATGTTCGACAAAGTGGCTGTGGCAGCTGTTGTCGGCAACGAAGACGGTGCTCACGCCATCGTTGCTTCGCTGTTTCAGGCACTCGACGACTGTGGTTTCAGCATCCCCGCTCAGGGATGCACCTACTGGAACGGCGAAGCGATGACACCCGGGGACTACAACGACCTCGACAGTGTCCCCGACGCTGTTGCTTCCACGAACGCCACACTCGCACGCAACGCAGCACACCTCGCTCGGGCCCTACGCGACCGGCCGTATCCGCCGGAATCGGACTAGTGCACGGTAAAACCTTTGCAGAACATCAAGTTTCAAAAGGGTTGCTCACGCGCGTGCGGCGTGGCCACGTTGACGGTTACTCGGTCGAACAGAAGTCGAACGACCCCGGGATCATGGATCCTTCCATGCCGCGGGACCCAAGCTCTACCGCACAATCATTTTTCTGCAGCTATTTTTTGCCGCGCGAAGAACCGAACAGAACTAGTCATTGCGGCGCGCGTTGCGCGATTCTGACCGGCACAGTGCGATGGGCGCGCTGAAAAATCGCGTTGGGTCGTCTGATCAACCGATCGCGACGCCTATCAACTTGCGGCGGTCGGCGGGGTTCAGCTCATGTGTGGTGATGGCTGTTGCATGTAGTAGAAGAACACCGATCGCGTGCTCGACCGAGGCACTGACGATAGTTTCGGGTTCACCTTCGCCGGAGACAGAAATCGCCAGTGTCGCGTCCATCAGCGTGGCTGCGCTGCGGGCCATGACCCGCACGGACTCCTCGCAGACAACGGGTCCGTCACGAACATGAAGCAGCGAGCGCTTGACTGCCCGACTGTAGGCAACTACTCCCCCCCCCCCCAAAAAAAACCACGAGCCTGCATCCGGCGCCTTTCCAAGGTGCGCTGCGCATGCTGCCGGCAGTCAGTGATTCTGCCATCGCAACTGTCAGACCACGTTCAGTGACCACTGCGTTCAACTGCCTGCGTAAGCTCACCGAGGTCCTGATCGGTCGGCAGTGCGGGTCGCGGTTCATTACGCATCGAAAGTCACTTCGGGCCTCGATGCTCTGTGCGACGTGGGCGCGTACAGGCATCACTGAGGCAAACGCTCAGCGGCAAAACCTCCGACCCCGATCCGTGACCGAGCGGCCCCTGCAGCGATCCACAGCTGAACGTGTTGATGATCAGATACTCATGTCTGCTTGTCCTCACCCCTCCCGACTCCCGCTTGATGGGCAGGACCAACACCGCTGTCGCTGGATTCCGATCCAGCCGACTCGGTGGCTGTTTGCTCGTCAGCGGGTGATGCAGTACGTCCGCCAGGGGTTTCGTCCGCAGGCGTCGCCTTGTACTCGGGATCGATCACGGGTTCACCAGCTCCTCCCTTGTTCGGCCCGTCGGAGTTCTCGGCCTCCTGGAAGGCGGACGCATTCGCGGATTCCTTGCGCCCCTCGTAAGGCGGTACAACCGGATCAGCCGCGGTTGGTTCAGCAGGAGCGTTTTTGCCTCCGCTTGCCCCCGAGATCGTCTCGTCGTCGTCGAATGATCCAGAAGGACGATCAACCGGGCCGCCTCCAGGCTCGTTCGAACCCGTACCGCGAGAGCCTGGGACTCCCCGAGCGGACTGAGGTTCTTCGGACGCATGATCGCCGGATACATTGCTCATGGCTATCCCCTTCGTCATCATGCAGTTCGCCACCCTGAACACAGGCTGGGACTTCCCTAGCGAGGAGTTTGCGAGTCCTCATTTCCCAGTGAACGCGGCAGAAAAGTGGAAGTCAACGGCACACCGGCACCCACTAAAGCACCACATGACAAGTTTTCCCACAAATGCATAACATGAGAAAAGTTCTCGCCCAACAGGTTCAGCCGACGATCAATATCTGACCAAATCCTGACTCAGCGGTTCCGAAGCGTGTCGATCAGTTTGCTCGTCTTCAGTTTCAAATAGCCCTGAACATCCAGTTCCTTCGCACGCTTCTTCAATTCCTCGAAGGTCCACTCCTCGTACGACGCGGATTGCGTCGAACTCGATCGAATGCGGTGTGAGGTACGTCCTCTGCACGCTCATCGCGTTCTCCCCTCTCCGATCGTCCCTCCGTGCGGTCGGAGAACAAGCCGCACCCTATCGGTGTCGACAATCTGCTCGCGCACAGTAGCAACGATTGCGAGATCGGAGTTCTCGTCGACCAACAGCGCGATGATTCAGCGCCCGACGGGCCAGCCCGCCCCAACTTGCGAGAGTGCCGGCTCCTCCAGTGACTCTGAAGGTTCAGGAGCCGACACTCCCGGTCTGCTCGCGACCGTCACAGGAAAAATTGGGTCGATGTTCGCCAAGATCCCAAGATTTCGAAGTCTTGATGTCGTGCAGTCAGCGTCGGCGCCGCGATTCTTCACGAAGCATTTCCCAGCTCGAAGGTGTACGCCTCGGCTACGTGCACCTGCTCGATCGGAGAGAGGCTTCGGTAGAACAGACACGCCTGGGAGAAGTGGTCGTCGAATGTCGCCGGAGCTTGACGGACCTTGCGCCCCAGAACTACTTCGGGCACCTCGATACATACTGCGCAGTCAGCCGAAGCGAGGAGCAAGCAACCGCCGTCGAGCGCGTTCGAAGGGTACGAAGCCACGCCGGTCTGCACTCCGTCCTGGTGGAAGCCATCGCGAAACATGTCGTTGACGGGACCTGAGGACGGTTGATCAGTATCTGATCGAAATTGGATCCGCCGAGCTGAGTGATCTGCGTATCGAGATACGAGAACAAACGTGCCTGCAGGCGAGAGTCGTTGGCGATGTCCGCCCCCGGCGCTGAGCAAGTGGTCGGTCTCGAAGAGACGTGTTCCGTTGCGGTGGTGAGATATTCACCCCGCTACCCGCAGCCGCTACCCTTCACCTTCCCGTCGGCGCCCGCAACAGTACGCACTTCAGGCTATCTTTGGTCAGCTTCAGGAGCGGCACAGGCTAGCGCGGCGTGAGAGGCCCGTCCAGGTCCGGAGTTTGCGAGGACCGCGCGCCTGGTAGGAATCCGGGTGACGGCATGGAACAACTCCTCTTGATTACAAGACAGGTCGAGCCACCGAGCACCCTCGGCTCCGGAACGCCCGAGCCGAGGGTGACGAGTGAGCAGCGACTATTGCTCGGACCGCTGTCGTGCTTCGTCTGCGGCCGCTTCCGCGCGAGCTTTCTCGGCTGCTGCTTCTTTCTCGGCGACTTCCCGCTGGCTCTCGGCCTTGTCCTGCTGAGCTCGTCCTTCCCGAGACAAGCTGTCGTTGCCGGTGACCGCACCAACAGCTTCCTTCGCCTTGCCCTTGACGCCTTCGACGACGCCCTTGACGCCTTCGCTGGTACCGCTCTTGTCCTCTGGCATGTGATTCCTCCAGTGTCGGTACGGACACGTATGTTGCGATTCGTACACCAAGGCACTACCCGAAGCTCGACGTGGCAAACATGCACGGATGGCCCGCCAGGCAGATGCCGATTGCGTCGATTTCTCAATGAACAGCAGGTCCGGCCTTACTCACGGCATCGCCCACAGGGGAAAACGACCTGTGCGGGGTTGTTTCCTTTCCCCCGCGCGTGAAAGGTAGTGAGATGGGTCGTTACAGAATAACCATGCCGGATGGTTCCACCACCGATGATTATTCGAATCGGACAACGAAGCAATCAGTTCCGCAATCCAAGCGAACCTCGGTGCCAGCCAAGGGATCACAGTCGAACGCTATACGGACGATGGTGAACTCCTCGCGACACACCTCCCCGGAGGCGGGTATCGGAGACAGTGATGCAGCGTCGTCCTCGACCAGTAGGATCGCAAACGGCGCAAAGATGTTCCTCCCCCGCTCCCGGTGCGACGCATTCATGCCCGCTTTAGCACCGTGATCGCTCTGCACACAGGCGTGTTCGCCGTTAGCGTTTCGTCCGAAATGCAGCGACACCACCCACCACCGAGTCGTCCAAGTCATCGGCGTCCGAGTCATCGCAATACCAACGACTCGCGCCGCAAGGTCGCCCGAGCCGTAGCGGCGTCAATAGTAGTGTCGCCGGCCACCTACCGCGTGACCCGTCGACCCGAGCAACATCAAAATCAGTCCGATCACCAGTACCTACCACGATCCCGATGGTCCATAGGATCGGTATTCCGAACACCAACCCGACGATCAGCAAAACAATTCCAAGAATGATCACGACGAACTCCTGTTGCACGAGCGTCACAACGCCCAGCGTTACCGGCATACCCTCAGGTAGGCACTGCAAACGGCGATCACGCAGCCAGATCAATTTGGTGACCGGCAGAGTGCCTGCCTCTGTCGCATCCCATTGATCGGGGATTGGTTACCGACGCATAGTTTTGAAGACGTGAGAATACGTGGCCAAATACACGGTCCCGACGATTGTGTTTGCATCTCAGTCGTTTAGGGCAGGCGAACGGCGACAACATTCCAGCGAGAAGAGGTCGATCAACGTGCGCGCAGTTACATGGCAAGGTAAGCGGAAGATCAGCGTCGAAACAGTTCCCGATCCCACCATCGTCGAACCCACCGACGCCATCATCAAAGTCACCACCACAAACATCTGTGGATCCGACCTACACCTGTACGAGACCTTGGGCGCGTTCATGAACCCGGGGGACATCCTCGGTCACGAGCCCATCGGGATTGTCGAGGAGATCGGATCCGACATCACTGATCTCGAAGTCGGTGACCGTGTCGTCATCCCCTTCCAAATTTCATGCGGCAACTGCTTCATGTGCAACTCCAGCTTGTACACGCAGTGCGAAACGACGCAGGTCCGTGACCAAGGCACCGGCGCGGCATTGTTCGGATTCTCCGAACTTTACGGCTCGGTACCAGGCGGACAAGCTGAGTACTTGCGGGTCCCACAAGCGCAGTTCACTCATATCAAAGTACCTGAAGGACCTGACGATTCACGCTTCGTGTACCTTTCCGACGTGCTGCCGACGGCCTGGCAATCGGTTGAGTACGCCGCAGTGCCACCGGGTGGTTCCGTGACGATCCTCGGCCTCGGACCGATCGGAGATATGGCCGCTCGCATTGCTCAACACAAAGGGTTTCGAGTCATCGGCATCGACCGGGTACCCGAACGCCTCGCACGCCTGGAAAAGCGCGGCGTTGAAACACTCAACCTCGACGACTACGGCGACAAGATCGGCGACGCCGTCCGCGCTCTCACCGACGGCCGCGGAACGGATTCCGTGATCGACGCTGTCGGCATGGAGGCTCACGGGTCGCCAATCGCGAAGCTCGCGCAGCAATTCATCGGACTACTTCCCGACGCGATTGCCGCACCGGCAATGCGCACCGCCGGTCTCGACCGTTTAGGCGCGTTGTATTCGGCAATTGACATCGTCCGACGCGGCGGAACGATCTCGGTGATCGGCGTGTACGGCGGAAAGATCGACCCACTTCCTCTGATGACTTTGTTCGACAAGCAGATTCAACTGCGAATGGGCCAAGCCAACGTCAAGAAGTGGGTCAACGACATCATTCCGCTCCTGACGGACGACGACCCCCTCGGAGTCGACACCTTCGCAACCCACCAACTGCCATTGGAACAGGCACCGCACGCGTACGAGATCTTTCAGAAAAAGCAGGAAGGAGCAGTCAAGATTCAACTGAAACCGCACCTGTAACAACCTGAGAGCTTGTGTTCGGCACCACAGGTCACGCAGTAGGTGGTCGCAAGTCTGCTTTCGCCCCACCTCGCAGACTCAACTAGTGGGGCGTTTCCGGCCACGATCGATCAGGAGCGCCCTGCCGGCATCAGACGCGAGAGTTACTGCGATGCAAAACGCAACGCCCTAGTTGCAAAGTATTTGCGGTGTTCCAGAAAGTAACGGCACGCCCCTCGACGTCGCTGCAGGACCTTTACGATGATGTTGTCGACCCCCGCAGCGGCGGGGTATCGGTCTCGACAGGTCGCCGTGCTCGCCGTATATCTCGGTGGCTTCGCAACGAGAGGCGTCCGAGCGCTGCCGCGCCGAAGAACAAGATAACTGCACCGAGTCCTTCGAAGAAAGCCAGTTGTTGCAAAGCCGCGATCGCGGGTCTGCTCGCTGTGGGGTTACCGGGGTTTTCGATGTTCAGCACAGGCGCCAATATCGGTCCCGCAATGAACCACGCTCCGCCGAAAACGCCGAGCCATGCCCCGAGACTAGCGACAGCGCGATTGGCGATCAGTAAAAGCAGAACACCGCCGACAACGGTTACAGCACCAGGCAGTACCTCAAGCCAGCCTCTGGCGGAAGTCCATATCCAGGCTTCATCCGGATCGAACGAGAATGAAAAATACGGACCTACAAATGGAATCAATGCACCCCAGAAACCGAGCAGAATCAGCGCAATCCCGCTGACCGCTCCACGGCTTCGGGGAACCCACATGCGACCAGGCGCCGCCGCATAGGCCGGCGCGGTGCGTTCCGACGGCACATCTCCCGTTGCCGGGACTGCATTATCCGATGTCGACTCTCGCTCATCGCGACGAGACGCATTCCGACGAAACATGATTTCACTCCTTGCAATGCACGAACTAGGGGTCGCAAAGCGACTACCCCTGTGCCGAAATCTGGCAAGACACGACTGCTGATAGCAGCATCCAACGGCGCACCAGAGCGAGCCGGACGCGAACAACTGCCCTTGCCATACCCCGAACCGGTGCGCGTAAACCGGCGTCTCCACCGTCCACAGCCGTGATCATCGGTATCTACGAGCGGGATCGCGGTAACCACCTACCTCACACGATTTCGATCGACCGCGCTTCGACGGGCGCACCGGCACATGCTTTTCGGCGAGTTCTTTCGCGTTCTGCCGATGCCCGCAGAAATAGGGCAAAGCGCATCTGAGCTAAAGTCGGATTCAGTTCTTCATCGAGCAGCGGCGACGGACTGACTCTGCTGAGCAGTGCAGTGCTGCATAGGCCCCGTCACACAGATAGGCGACCGTTCCCCTGAGGGGCAAAGTACTCAAAGATCTACGACGACGCGTTGATCGCCTTGGCAGCAGCCACACATCGTCCCTCGAATGTGGTCAACGTTGTCGGTGCGTATGCCATCCGCGTCGACCTCGAATGCAACCGCTACGTCGTTGCCACCAACACTGCTCATGGATTGTCGGACGAACCCGATTCCAGCGGAACATGGGTGGTCCGCTTCTTCCGATCCGATATCGCCGGAGCTTCGGATGAGCTTCTCACCGAAGCGACACACCCATGGCTCATCGACGCGTTCGACATAGCGATGGGAATTATTGCGGCCGAAGGTAATAAGCTCGTTGCGGATGCAGACTTCGGGGACATCAGCTCCGAAGTATCGGACTCAGCTGATCTTGAGGGACTTACCGTATCAAGCTAGGTCGTCGGCAGATTCACTCAACTGAACGATCCGAGCAGCCAGCACCGAATTCTCCGCCTCGAGCGAAAGAATCAACCGCACACCGACCAAATTAACCCCGTCGTCGACCAACCCGGTAATACGACGCAAAGTCTCCAGATCCGACTCGCTGTACCGACGCGTCCCCCCGCCAGTGCGAGTAGGCGTTAACAACCCCCGCCGCTCATACAAACGCAACGTCTGAGGGCCGACACCGGTCAACTCCGACATCACCGAGATCCCGTAAACACCACGCAGCGAGCGCGACTCCAACGCCACGGTCCACCTCCTCGTACACCTCGGCAATGATCCGATTTTAACATCCGCCATCCTAGAATCTACTCCCATACATACAGATTTCTTGCAGTCAAACGGATACAATCTTTCGTGCTCTTGCTCAATCGCATTTGGCACGCAAATTCAGCTACGAACGGGACAGTCAAACGTCTCGAAATGGGTAACCCGCCCACACCATTGCTGATGGACAACACATAAGGCACCGCGGCTGTCCCACACTGGCGGGCGGTCCAGATTCAGAACCCGCGGTCTCGCCCCGCTCGTCGGCACTGCACAAGCTCGTAGACACTGCACAAGCTGAGATCAGAAAGTGGAGGATGAATATGCCCGACCAATACGCAATGCAGGATCCCATTACGCAATACCCCGCTCCGTCACGTGAACAGCAACCGGAGATCCCACACCCTGGCCTCACGAACGAAATGAACTCCACCCCGGACCACGGAGAACACACCTATCGGGGTAGCGGGCGTCTCCTAGGAAGGCGCGCAATCATCACCGGCGCGGATTCGGGCATCGGACGCGCAGTAGCGATCGCCTTCGCTCGCGAAGGCGCCGATGTGGTTGTGAGCTACCTCGACGAGGAAGAATCCGACGCACGTGAGACGGTCCGCTGGATCGAGGAAGCCGGCCGAAAGGCGATCGCGATGCCCGGCGATATACGTTCCGAAGAGCATTGTTCCGCTCTGGTACAGACAGCGGTGCAAGAACTCGGCGGTCTGGACATTCTCGTCAACAATGCAGCGTTTCAAATGGTCCAGATGGGCGGTATCGCCGATATCACGTCCGAGCAGTTCGATCGTGTGATGAAGACGAACCTTTACGCCCTCTTCTGGCTCTGCAAGAGTGCCATCGCCGTGATGGAGCCCGGATCGACGATCGTGAACACGTCCTCAATTCAGGGAGCCGACCCGTCGCCTGAATTGCTCGACTACGCAACCACCAAAGCTGGCATCATCGACTTCACGAAAGGGCTGGCTGCAGAAGTGGCAAAGAAGGGCATCCGAGTGAATTCCGTTGCCCCAGGCCCGATCTGGACCCCTCTGATTCCGGCAACGATGCCTAAGGAGAAATTCGCGACCTTCGGAGAGAACGTGCCGCTCGGCAGGGCGGGACAGCCGGCTGAACTCGCGCCCGCATACGTGTTCCTCGCATCGGGCGAATCAAGCTACACCACCGGAGAAATAGTGGGCGTGACCGGCGGCAGACCGATCACCTAGATGTAGGAGGAACGGACGTTGGTGACGCGGTGCCGGCGGTAAGCGGCGGGCGGTCGTCCTCCGCGTGCTGAATTCGGTCGGTGATAATTATAGTGAATGTTCCACA
>NZ_JAZFNF010000029.1:0-15508 GCF_050586165.1 Rhodococcus sp. 24CO
GCAACTTCCATCCTGCCGCGAAGGGCCAGCCCGTCTACTTCAATCCAGCGTCAGCAACGTCCATACCCACAACAGCTTGTCCACCCCTGTAGTAGTTTCCGTGAGGGAGAAGTCTCCAGTCCGCATCAATAGCAAAATTGCACCCGACCAACGCTGAATGGAGAGATAACAATGGCAAAAGATATCAGCATTGAACTAACAGATCGCATTGAACGAATGGACGCACTAGAAGATAGGTTGGGTATCGAATTAGAAGCTTTATATGCTGTCTACAAAAATGACGGTTACTCCAGTGAATTATTGGTAAACTTTGACTTGATTGCAGCGTCGGGAAAAATTGATGATTCGCTGGAGGTTAATATTTCAGTCTATAATCGAAATGGCCAGTTGGTTGCTACAAAATATGCTTATGTCAGCAAAGCTGGGTTTATAGGATTTCAATCCTGTAGTCAACGTCTTGATTGTGATGAACCGCCATCAAAAATTCGAATTTATCCAACTGTTTCGTAGAAATTAAGGATTGCATTTCGTGACTATACTCGAAACCGTGCGTCAAGAACTTCTCGTCGAGGCGACAGGGTCCCCGCAACTGCTTTCGGACATGGCTGGTCTTGAACGGTATGTTGCCGAGTCGTATTCGACCCGAACTTTCATCGAACTGCTGCAGAATGCCGACGATGCGGGCGCGAACCGAGTTGTCTTTAAGCGCGGTGACAATTGGGTAATCTGTGCTAATGTGGGTCGGCCATTTGATCTCGCTGACTTTCGTGCATTGTGTAGAAGTTCCTCGTCGAGTAAGTCGCGAGGACAAGGCATTGGCTATCGCGGCATTGGGTTTAAGTCGGTAGTAGGGGTTGCCGATCGAGTCCACTTAATAAGTAGCCAGTTGCGAGCAACCTTCTCTCGGGAACTCACAAAAAGCCTCATCGGCGGGTCCGCGCCAGTGCCATTAATTCGAATCCCGCATCCGCTAGCGATAGACTCCAAATCAGACCAAATGGCTGTCGCACAGCAATTAATTGAATCGGGTTTTTCGACCGTATTCATCATGGAGGGGCTCAATCAGGATCAGGTGGACGAGGAATTTGCACGATTTGACTCCGACTATCTCCTGTTCTTGAATCATGTTTCTTCAGTTTCTATCCAGGGGTCCTCGGAGTTTCAATTTCAGTGTCGCCGCCAGCCCATAAATGACGAATTAACGATCCTCAATATTTCAGCGCCAAACGGCACTGGGAAATGGAAAGTTGAGCGGCTCGGAGAGGTTTCTCTCGCATTCTCAATGAATGGAAAGCGCGTTGTCCCCCTCCGTGCAAGTGAATCAATCGTACACGCCTATCTGCCAACCTTGGAGCAGTCGGGATTCGGAATTAGAATAAACGGTGATTTTAGTACCGATCCATCGCGAACTCGAATAAATCTTGACTCTCATACTGCAATTCAAATCGACTTAATCGCTGCTGCGATCAGTGATCGAGTTCTGGCGGCAATGGAGTCATCAGGGAGTGAAAATTCCGACATTCTCGCGTGTCTGTCGCCAAATGTAGATGATACTGCATTAAAATTTCAGAAACGTAATTTTAGATCGGAACTCCTAAATAATGTTTCCGAACGACTTCGTCCGCTCCGTCATATTTTTAGCCTCGCGCCTGTTTGGTTCAACGAAAATGATTCCGCGAAAATATTGAATTACCCAGAAGGGTGTCGATTGATTTCGCAGTCCGCAACCGAGTCATCACCATCCGTCAAGGTTGCGAAATTTGCCGGAGTGACGACCGTGTCAGTTAAAGAATTGCTTATGTCGGCGGTATCCGGCTCGATGACAAGTGTCGGATGCGCTGAAATTATCGGCCATGTTATCAAGAGTGTTGTACCAATCGGTGTTTCTATCGAAGAGTTAATTTCCTCGAAAGTTTGGTTCACTGAAGACGGACCGAAAGAATTGATCGAAATAGTTTCGTCCAATCAAAAAGTATCGACCGATTTCCTGGAGTCCCTGACGCGTAGTGGAACTGACGCCGATTCCATCCTGCGCCGGCTCAGAAGATACATGGAAAGTGATGGACTAAGAAAGGCGCTCGGGATGAGCTGTGTCGAAGGGAATATCGTATCTCCTGATCCTGCTGAATTCGCGGATACCGTCACAGTAAGTCCCGAACCACTAGGCGATCCGCTTCAGCACATTCACGATGTCTCGCTTCCTCCAAGAATCCGAATCGCAACGACCCGAAATGCTTCAGCCTGGCGTTCCGCCGAGCTCTGTGTCTTGGGACTCCTTACTGATCTGGGTTACGTGGCCGAGGACCATAGTCGACAAAACCTTGGCTATGACCTTCTCGCGACGCACGATTCGCTACAGTATTTTGTCGAAGTGAAGTCGATCAATTACGCAGGTCAGCCGTTCTCGTTGACTCCCAACGAAGACTCCTTCGCGAGAGACTCAAAAGACCGGTACATTCTGGCACTTGTTCTCCGTGCCACCGGCACCACGTATGTCCAGTTCCTTCGGAACCCCCGAGAACGACTGGAATTCACAAAACAGTGTCGTCAGTGGTCGTGGGAGTGCAGCCAATACGAGTTCGAAGCGGGCTATGAACTCACTGAATCGTAACGTCGTCCGATACTGAAACTCGGGCCTTTCATTCCCAATGATTTGCAGATAAAGAGGTTCGAGCTAGAGCCGGATTTGCGGATCCATCCACCTGTGCAGGACCGGTCACCAAGCGCCCGGGAGAAAACCGTACAATTACAGTACATTTCGAGAGAGTACGTCCCATTCGGGCTGAACGGGCGTGACTATTATCCGCCGATCCCGGAGCTGGGAACGTGGAGGCCCCGCACCATCCACGATTGGCGGGCATTCATTAAGAACCTTCGAACGAGCCGCGCGATGGAGAAGGCAACAGCCTGGCATTAGCATCGACTCGTCGAAACACAGTGCATGTTCGTGCACAGTAATTCTGACTTAATGCAGCAGTCTTCTGAAACTGACACACCCGATCAAGATCGAAATGCGACTGACGAAGGTGACTGATAGAGATAAGGCAACTCCACCGAAAGTGGAGCTGCCCGTCACTCTCTCTAGGTGTACTACTCGACTTCGAAGATCTTCATGACTTCGTCGCCATAGTCGTTGATCACCTTCACTGCGATTCGTCCAGTACTGGGCTTCGGGAACGGTCGTGACGTCGTGGAGTACAGTGAATCCCACGCATCCGCGTCGATATCAGCTTTAAGTGACCGTTGCAGCTGTTCATAGGGCTTGCTCCCGCCGGTGAAGTAGCAATGCCGGACGAAAAATGACTCCGAGTTGTAGTCGCTGTCGATCATCCACAAGGCAATCTGCGAAGTATCATGGGTGCGAACTTTCCCTGTGTTTGGGTCGTAGACATCGACGCCGAGCAGGTCTACTATCACGGTGTCACCATCGACGTTCAGTTCGATGTCCGGCTCGCCGAACACCATGAACAAGTTCCCGGCGCCGGTTTTTTTGAGTTCGTCACCCATAAGCAGGTCGGCATTCATTCGCACGAACAGAACAGGCAACCGGCCCAGGTTCCGTGAGGCTGCTACTTCCGCGAAGTCGTCAGTCTTCTCCAGGTCGCCACCACCGTCTACTGTCTTGACACCGCTTGCAGCTGGATCGAATGCAAACGCGAGTACTGCGAGGACATCGATATCGCCGGCTGTGATCGCCTCGCGGGCAGCATCTTTCACGAACCGCGGTGAAACCGTCCCATACTGCGGACCTATCGCCAACCCGACCCGCAGAGGTGCCTCACCAGACTCGGCGCTCTGCGTTGCTACTGCCTGTACGAACTGTCCTGCGTAAGGTTCTAGAGCCTCAAGCTCCATACGCTCTGACTTTCGGCCATTTTGGATCCCTGACGCGGACAGATTCGAGAGAATCATCTGTTCGAATGATTCATCATTGGAAACGTCATCACCGAGTTCGTACTGCTGATTCAGGCTGGCACGCTGTTCCCCGCTCGTATCCTCTACACCGTTGAAGGAAGCAGCCCGATGCGGTGATAACGACTCGACCGTGAATCGTCCCGCCACGCGAACTCGGCGAGGATCTTCATAAGGTCGGTCATACAGCAACTCCTGGTCAGCGTGTCGCGATATCGCCTTATCGATCTCGTCTCTAGCCATCCCCTCTACAACGTCAGGGTTATTGGCTATAGAACGAAGCATCACATGAGGAACCCGTGCGTATACGAATCCGTGACGGATATCGTTGGTTGCAAGCCCGCTTGATGCCGGGTGCGCGGATAGATCCCACTCTTTGCGGCGACCCGCATCCGAGTCCGCGAGAATGTAGTACGGATACTTTGATGCCATCAGCCGCTGACGTGCAAGTGCAATTGCTACTCGTGAGGTGTCAATTGTTATCCAGCGGCGTCCATACTGCTCAGCAACCGTGGCTGTGGTCCCGGACCCGCAGGTAGGGTCCAGAACCAAGTCACCAGGATCAGTGCTCATAAGAATGCAGCGTTCGATCACTTTGTTCGCGGTCTGGACGACGTAGACCTTGTCGCCACCGAACTGGTTCTGGCCAACGGTATCGGTCCAGACATTGACCAGCGGATAGGCGGGAAAGTCGTCAAGGTAGCGAATGTAGCCCAGGTTTTTTCCGCTGCCCGCATGTACGCGCTCAGCGAGAAGTAGTCGCTGCATACCTTCTTCACTGGTCTTCCAGACCCCGGGATGGGGACGGTACGTTCGGCCGTTCACGGTCACGGGGTAACGAGTCTTATCGACTCCAGAAGTCGACGTCAGGTTGTCTACGCCGAAGATACGTGCGCCATCTGGTACTGGTTGGCCGCGCTTTTCCTCTTTCAAGAGTGGCCGAGTTGTCCCGTCCGCCAATCTCACGCTGGTGTAGAGGCTTCCCCCTTCTTGCCCTGCTTTTTTCTCTTTCCATAGCGCGCGATACTTGACTCGATCTTTGCTCTTTGCATACCAGAGCACATAGTCAACGACGCTGGGAATGCTTTTTAGTTCTCCAGGACTTCCCGCACCTGTTGTCTTCTGAACGACGATCGTCGAATAGTAGTTCTCGGCTCCGAAAACCTCATCAAGCAGGCTGCGGACAAGGTGCAGGTTCTCCTCGCTGATCTGCACAAATATTGATCCGGAGGCTGCGAGGAGATCGTGTGCGGCGACCAGTCTGTCTCGCAGGTAGGCGAGGTATGAGTTGATGCCATATTCCCAAGTGTCGCGAAATGCCTTGATCATCTCGACATCGCGAGTAATGTGCTCGATCTTGCCATCTTTGACAGTGCGATCACTCGCAGCAGTTTGGAAGTTGGATCCGAACTTGATTCCATAAGGAGGATCGAGATAGACCATTTGAACTTGTCCGCGAAGGCTCTCTCGTTCGGCAAGTGATCCCATGACCTGCAGTGAATCGCCCAAGATCATCCGGTTTGACCAGTTGGCCGAGTGGCGGTAAAAGTCGACGGAGTCGTATTCGTCGAGTCCATCGAATACATCGAACATGGCTATCTCGGGTTCGAGTTCGTCAGCCTTGGCAGTTTTACGGAGATTTTCGATCAGCACTCGGGGGTCGATCTTCTCCTGGATGAAGATCGGCGGGGCGTCGACTTTGAGGTCTTGGGCATCTTGGGCGTCTTTGCCCTTCCACACCAGTTGAGGATCCAGTGATGTGTCACGGGGATAGAGCACTACCCTCGGTGCTTCGATCTCGGGTGTCACGAATGCGTGAGCGTCTGCCGTGGGCAGATTGGTGCGCTTGTCGCCATGTTCAATCCGTTCGACCGGTGTTGGGCCTTTGGGTACGGGAGCCTTGCGTGCGTTCATTCTCGGGGGCTCCGTTTCAGAGGGTTAGCTGGTCGGGTGTTGACAGGTCTGCGGGGATCGGAAGATCGTTGTTGAGGTGTCGGATCGCTTCGGTAAGTGCATGACGCGCGCCGCTCATGGATCGAATCTCGAGATAGCCCCATCTGCCGAGTCCACCGTGATTGTTAACCGCGGGGATCCAGGTGTTACGTGCCGTTTCCGCCTTGGCCAACGTCGGGCCGGCGGGCTTCTGACCTCCGGAAACTTCGACGATGAGGGTTCGAGTGTGCGGGTCGCCGTCGCGTTCGACCAGCTTCACGAGAAAGTCCGGGTGGTACTCGGCTGCTTTGCCTTTATGGACGTAAGGGATTGTGAACCCAAGGTGGTCGTTTTTTACGTATGACGCCACCAGCTCAGCCATGTCCTCAAGTGTCTCGGCAATGGTTTTCTCCCACTGGTTGACACCGCCTGCGCGTGCTGGGTCTAGGACCACGTGGGAGATCGGTGATCGCTCAGTGTCGATCACGGGTTTACGGGTCTGAAAGTACACGTTGTCGGTGGAACCGATTGGCCGAAACTCCCGCAATACAGGGCGAAGCCAGGTGATGCGCTTCTCTTCGTCTTGTTCGGTGAGTGCTTGGTAGATGTACTCGGAGGCCTCGACGAGACGTTCGGTGGTTTGCATGATTTCACCGATGTGGCGGCCAGCTTCGATGGTGACGCACTCGCGTAGCCAGGTTCGGCAGAGCTTGGATATGTCACCGAACAACCATGGTCGGCGGGAGTTGTCGTCTGCCGTCAGTTGACGGGCGATCAGAGTTTCAGCAAGTTTGTATGCGACCGTTTGTTCACGGATGCCGCGCATGTTTCTTCCTTCGATGACGACCGATTCGCCTACCAGCCCGGAGGTTTCGGTCCAGGTAGGAACATTGGATGCAGACAGCAGGTAGTTGCGGGCGGTCGTGATGTCGATCGTCGGCGGCAGGTCCGGCTGTTCGATCCGGTAGCCCTGTACATGCGGAAACACGATCTTCATGCTTTCCCGCTCCACTTTTGTGTAGACCTCGACAGCGGGAGGGGACGGTGGTGTGTCTACGACGGTGCCATCAGAGGGAATGAATGCGAACGGGATTCCGTAAACGTTGGCGTACTCGGGATCGAACATCCCTTGGTCGTTGAGTGCATAGGAACGACGGCGCAAGCCTCGGCCCACCACTTGCTCACACAGAAGTTGGGAGCGGAACGCACGGATACCGAGGATATGGGTGACGTTGTTGGCGTCCCATCCCTCGGTAAGCATCGATACCGAAACTACGCAGCGAACGTCGGCACCGAGCTTGCCGCGCTTGCCGACGGTGTTAAGCACTTCGCGTAGCAGATCCTCATTGGTGATCGAGTCGGCATCCGCACCTGGGTAGCGGATGCGATAGTCAGCTTTGAAGGCCTCGATCTCTGCGGCCGCGGTCTGTGCGAAATCGCTGGTGAATGATTCGCCGGACTCGATGGCCTTCGAGTCGATTAGCAGTGAAAGCGGTCGTGCATAGGGTCGATCACCAATCCCATTCGCGAACAGCGGCAGGTTGCCCGACTTGTAATGGTCGCGGCCGTCCTCGTCCTCGGAAAGGGAAATTACGCCGGCGACCCACTGGTAAACCAGCTTCGAGACCAAGGTGTTCGAGCACACTACGATGAAGACTGGGGGCGGTTCACCGAGGTCGCGGAGTTGTTCTTCCCAGAGCGCGTATGCCTTCTCATAGTCCGCGTACAGCGACTCGAGCGCACCTTGGACCACCGGTGGCGGCATCCAAGTATCCGGGTTAATTGTCTTGTCAGTATTCCTGGCGGGTAGCTTCGGATCGATGTTGTCCCACAGGTTCAGATACGCCACAGTAGCGCTGGCAGCGTCGTCGTTGACTGGGGTGCGCGGCACCTTGACAAGACCCGATTCGATGGCGTCCATCAAGGAAAAATCAGACGCAACCCATGGGAAGATGAATCCTTCCGGCCACCCGGATCCGGTTAGGTAAAACGGTGTGGCGGACAGGTCATAGACCGTCTTGATGCCAACTTTTTTAGCAATCGAGTGCAAGCCGCGAAACCACATTCGAGCCGCTTCGGTGGCTTCCTTCACCTCAGTCTTCTCGATGGTGGAAAGTTTTTTCACCTCGGCCGCGGCCTCATCGGTGGCGCGATCTACGTAGCAATGGTGTGCCTCGTCGTTGAACACGACGATCTCAGAAAGCTTTCCTTTACCTGTGAAGCCACGCAGCACACGCGAGACCATCTGCTCTGGGGTTTCGGTGAACGGGTCGACGGACTTACCGACGTTGAGCAGTTTTCGAGTATTTTTGGCAATCCCCTTGGCTTCATTGACTAAACGAAGCTGTAATTGATGGTAATTGATGATCTTGATTTCAGCTTGTCCGAGGGCATGCTGCAGGTCAGGCGGGACAAGATCGCGTTCGTCGTAGTAATTGTCCGGAACTGCGGGTTGCAGTACCTGCAACCGATCACGGATCGTAACGCCTGGCGCCACAATCAGGAACCGCTTGGAGAAGCGTCCGTCGCGAGGCGAATGCACTTTGTTGATGGTGTTCCAGGCGATGAGCATGCCCATGACAACAGTCTTGCCGGCACCGGTCGCCATCTTGAGTGCGATTCGTGGCAGATCCTGATTGTGCTCTGCGTTGATCGCATCCATGCGAGTACGCCAGTCGGTATTGCCTGCTCGGCCCGCAACCTCAGCAAGGTAGATCGCTGTCTCGGCGGCCTCTCGTTGGGCGAAAAGCACGCGGTTCTCTTTGTCCGGGTTGGACCAGTGTTCGAGGAGTTTGCGAGTGTATGGCGTGACGGTCGGATAGCCACGCATCCGCCATAATCCCACCTCGCGGCGCAAAGAGTTGATCAGATCGTTGGTTTCACGGCGTTCGCGCGTGATGTCGAGATCGAGGGACTGCTGCTCAGCGGCAGGGACTGACATCGCCGCTGCGGGCGTGGAACCCTTCTTCGCCTTGGCAATCGGAACGAACGATTCCGAAGGTCTGCGTCCATCAACGATTGTGCCGGTTGGGCCTTGCTGACCGAGTTCGTGGTGCCTGCTCGGAATCTCGTACGGGTTGTTGAGGATCGGCTGAGCGATTGTCCCACTCATCGTAGGCTGCAAATCTGTCGTTCCACGCTCTTTCGCACTGCCGCGAACTCCTCCCTCGCTGCGCCAGTGTGACGCAGTCCTTATTGCCACTGGTGGACGATGAACCCCCAGTACAAGAGACGCTACCGGGTCGCCAGTTGAAACATTTGAACACTCGGTACTTTGAGTAGCCAGAGCTCGGATACTCGGCTTTTTCGGGTCAGAGATGGGTGCGCCTCGATACTTTCTGATGACCTCCGTGATCTCGCCATGTCTCGGAAAGCTGTAGTTAGATAGGACAGGATCCGACGACGCTGCGGGAAAGCTGGCATCGTTGTTTGTCGGCGCTGGTGATTTCCTCGACCTTGATCAGGGCGGAAGGATTCTCTTAATCCGGTTGATGTGAGGCACTTGATGGCTGCATATCAGGTTCAAGCAGGACTGCCGATCCCGATTAGCTCAACGATCACGACTAAGGTAAACGGCCATGCGAAGTCGCTCTCGGGGATGCACTATTCAGGTTCACTTGTGGAATGGAGATCCTCACGGTATTCGGGTTGTTAGCCGTGCCGGCTGGGACGGGTATCTCCTCGTAATTCCCTCATCTGAAGCTGACATTGCGCGAGAGCTCGACGAGGAGCTGAACCGAATCAGCACCGTCGTGATGCTGGGTCCAGCCGAAAACGGCAGACTCCGTGTGCGTCTCACACATGCCAGCCCGGCTGTAGCCCAACTGGGTGCCTTCGCCTCAGATCAACTGTGGACCCATATGTTCGTGCTCGGCCGAGAGTCCGAATTTCCTCAGGTATTCGCCCGCCAAGTAGCCTTACGTCTCATCCAGGCAGCTCGTCGCCATGGGCAGGTGGAAGTTGTCGAAACGTATCCCACTCCGCCTAAGCCAGTTCGGGCGGCTGTGCGAGACGAGGTCGATGCCTTCACAAGAGAAGCCATGGTCTTCATGGCGCTCTGTGGGGTAACGATCTTCGACACGACCATTGAGAGGGAACCCTCTGTATCTCAGGGCCCTCCAGCTGCACAACCACGAATGCCGACTATCGGTTCCGGCCGACACGGGAGATCTGGTTCTGCGTCGGGCGATACACGCCCTCCGCCTGCACGACCTTCACAAGCCAGATCTCATCAGATGACGGAGAAGGCGTACTACGACGAAGATATGCACCTCCTCCTCGAACTCGGGTTACTCAAGGGCGGACAGCTACTCCAGCTGCCTCAGCCACGGAAAGGCGTCACTCACAAGGCCACAGTCGAGCCCGACGGTGCGTTGCGGTTCCAAAACAGGCGGTATCCGTCACCATCCGGTGCAGCGGTGGCAGCTACCGGAAGCTCAAGCAACGGCTGGATCGCATGGCACACAACGGACGGCCGACCACTTGATTTCCTTCGAAAGAAGGCTCGTAAGAGCAAGGGTAAGAGTTAGCTTGTCCGTGATCCTGTGAAGTACCAACGAAGGCTGTTTATGACAGCTTGAGTCGAGATGAAGATCAATTGTGGAAACGGTGCTCTCAACCAGTGGCGGCTGCACCCCGATTATCCCAGCGATTGCGCTTTGCCTCGTTGTGGATTGTTGATTGCGAAGGAACCAGAATCCGCTACCACCAGTCGAAAATCGATCGGTTTACGTCACACGGCTGGTGATCGAGTTTGTGCAGGTAAGACTTGTTTGGTTCTGTCGAGAACTCGTGTCGAAAATCTATGTCGGATTGCTGCCGTGGCATGGTGTTTTCGACGGTCGTAGGCATGTGTTCCGGTGAAGGCGGAAACGATGCCACCTGGGAATCGAACGAGGACGATAACCGCCGACGGTGTCTCAGTCGTCGGAGATGATGCTGATTGCGCAGCGGTAGTCCGGACCATCGTGACAGGACCGGCGCGAGAAAATCGTCGCACCGACAGAGGCATAGCGCCGTTCAAGACCTCCGACTTTCCCGTGAAGTCGGAGGTCTCGAACGTCGTCCGTATTGAGCACACAACACGGCGACCCATTATCCGTGCCGAGTTGACCTCTTGTGTCGAATCCCCGCCCAACCATGGTAATCAAGCGCACGGACTGGATCCGGGGTTCCGCCTAAGTTCATTCGAACGGATGACAGAGCTCATCCGAAATGGCGGCAAAGGCAGCGTCCCCGTTCCGACTCTGTTGCGGACAACGAAAGCCTCGAAATTCTGCGGGAGCTGCGGCCCGAATTGGGTCGGGCTGGTGTCTCGGAAAGCTGTAGGTTTTCACGACATCGCGGATGGCGCGGTACCCAGCGGAGGTTCCCCAGCAATCGGATTGCATCGGTGCCGTTCTCTCGCGCTCAAAGCTGCAGTCACCGCGTCGGACCGCGCCATCAAGCGACCACAGAGCACCGCCACATAGCGATCAACTCCACATTTGTGCAGTTCAGCAGTGTGGCGTGCTCGTCGAGTGATGCCCGGAAAGTCGGGGTCGCCGGTGCGGTGCGCCGCGGTGCGGTGCAGGGAGGGGTGAGCGCTCGTTGCAGGTCGGTATGAGGGTCACTTTGCCAACGACTTTGCAGGTTGTTGTGTTGCACATTTTTTGCGACCGCAATGGACTTGTCCTGCCTCCCATGGCCTGGACCAGCAGTCCGGCTTTTCTTTTCTCATTATTTTCCGCGCTTACCGATCCATTCCCGGTGTGGCTACGAATGCCTCGTAAAAGTATCGATGTTGTGTGCCGGGAGCGTCGGCGTACACATCCTCCCGAAAGGTGTATGTCCATGACGGCTGGCGACGAGAGTCACTGCGTGAACGCGTCGCCGTTGCGGGTCGACGCTGGCGCCGGGATTGCCATGAGCGAGCACCGAGAGCCCGGACATCTCGCCCCTGGCTGGATCGACCTGCGCATCGTCATGGAGAAGAAATGATTATCGACGAGTCGCTGTCCGTTGCAGCTTCCCCTGACCAACTCGGTGTTGTCCGCGCTCATGTGCGCACTGTCGCTGCAGCCCAGGACTTTCCGGCAGATGATCTGGCTGATCTTGTTCTCGCTATCGACGAAGCTGCCAGCATCCTTCTCGATCACAGCGTCCCTTGCAGTGCCCTCACCTGTGTAGTCGCGGTCGAGGGCACTGGTGTACGCGTACACCTCGCTGCCGCCACCACCGCACCGATCAACTCAGATATGACGTTCTTCGGATGGTTCGTTGTCCGTGCCTTGGTCGACGCAGCTTCCGTCGACGTGGAACCGGTTCGGGGCCTTGGAGAAAAGGAAAGCTGGGCAGTGACGATTACTTTGAAGAAAGCGCCGCACACACAGCGATGACCCGCGCGTGTAGGAGTGCAGACGATGCTTCTTGCACGTGCCGATCAAGCGGTACCGCCGGTGATCAATTCACGAAGCGAAGCTGGACATAGTTCCGTTCGTCCCGTCGTCTTTATGGCGAGGAATCTTGTGGGCCACAATATGTCTCGGGCATGTCTGACGAACCCCGGCGCCCGTAGTTCCGAGAACCACCTGCAATGATCGGCGGGTGTCGAATATCGATCTTGATCTCAATCGGTCTTCGACACTTCTGCGAAGGATGCGTACCCCCAGTTCGTTCTGAGGTCGAGGTGTCGAGAACTTGTGTCGAATATCCTGCGGTCTTTGTGCTTTCGACGGTCTTTGTGCTTTCGACAGGAAGGGTTCTTTCAGGCTGCCCACCAGACGGCGAGGATGGCGGAGGCGATGCAGCCGAGAACGACGGCAGTTTCTGCCGCCATGCCGAGCAATTCATGCCTTCGTTTTCGTCGGTTGCCGCGATGCGAGGTCATGGTGTCGGGGTTGGGTGGATCGTGGCTTCGAGTCGGGTGAGACGTTCTTCGAGGGCGCCGGTGATGGCGAGGAGTCCGAGGAGGGTGGGTTCGGTGATGTCGCGGCCTTGGTCGGCGTGGGCGAGCAGGGTTGTGCGTAGGAGCCGGCACATGACGGCGTCGTCGCCGATGGGTAGTTGCGTGAGCTTGGTGGTGATGTGTTCGGTGGGGGAGGTCACGGGTAGCTCCTGCATGTTGTGCATCGCGCGACGAGCGCAAGGAAGGGTCGGATGCTCGGGTGGTGCGGTCACGTCGTCGGTTCGGGCGGTGCTGGTCAGTGGGGGTTGGGGGTGCGCCACAGGGCGGGGATGTCGCCATCGTCGGTGTTGGCGAGGGCGCGGATGCCGTTGGCGTCTTCGGTGAGGATGTCGGCGAAATATTGCCGGTTGGTTTCGTCGAGTCCGTCGGGCAGGTTCGCACCTTTGGTGATCGATGTTGCGGCACCGTCGAGGTAGCGGGCGATCCGCAGCAGCAGTGGACGTGGGACCGGGACGAGGACGGCGGTGGCGTCGGCGCAGATCATGCCGAGGGTCGAAAGCAGGGAAAGGCCGGCGACTGCTTCTTTGTCGTCGAGGTTGATGTGGGCGACTTTCAATGCTTCGGCCAGTGCTGCGGTGCTCAGGCCGATGGCGGCGACGGGCATGGAGATATCGCGTTCGAATTCGATGAGGTCGGCGCCGGGTGCTTCGTCGGAGAGGGACAGTGCGAGCGATTGCGCGAACGAGAGGAGACGTTCGTCGGTGAAGTCCCTCTGCGCGGTCTGGCGCGTGACCCGCATCAATCTCGCGTACTCGGTGAGTTTGTCGTCGAGGATCTTTCGGGCTTCGGTGTCGGTAAGGGTGAGTCCGAGGTCGAGGAGTACGGCTCGCAGTTCGGCGGATCGGGCGGCGAGCCAGGTGGGTCTCGGACTCATGTGCTTCTCCCGTGTCTATGAAGGTTCACCGCGAGGTAGCTACGTACTGTCCGTGGGGCCCTGCTGATGGGCGCAGACCTGCAGTTTTTGGTGGCTCATCGGATTGCGTGTGAGTGCTGCACCGATGAGCCAGTGCCCGGACCTGGCAAGGAAGGAGCACTCGAATATATTACTGTTCCGTTACCTTGTGGTCGTCGTGCGGGCCAGGGTTCGGTAGATGGGTATCGATCAGCTTTTTACGGTAAGTCGCAGATGGGTTCGGCTGAGGCACGTTCTCACAGTGGCTGCCACCCTGACTATTTTCAGGAGTGATGTTCTCTGCGCGGTCTCGTTGAAGGTGGCCGGTGCCGGTGGTCTCGACTCACGCTGTCATAAACCAGGGGATTCCTCGGCGGGTGCGCCGACATAGCTGTGATGGCGAGGAGCAGCGAACCTGACAGCACAGGCACGGGCAGCTACGGATCTTCAATTCCTCTTTGCGCTCGTGCATGCCGAAAGATGTATGTCGGCAAGGTTCTGCATCCGAGTGGTGAAGTCGCCCGGGTCTCCGACGACTCGGATGATGGTGACGGTTCCGAGGAATCCTGCGCACAGGTTCCACGCGAGTTGACGCGTTACAGAGTTGTCCGGGAGCTCTCCTGCTTCGATCGCAGCATCAACGAGCAGACTCGTGATATCAACCCAATTAGTGAATGCTTCTCGGGCGCCGTCGATTCCGGTTTCGGCAGCGAGTCGGAGACCGGCTCGTGCCAGTGAACTGGCTGCCAGGCTTGCCGCGAGGTCCCGGAAGAATGAGCTGATGTCGGTGACGGACTGCTGCGGTGATTTCTGTGCGGCTGAGTACGCGTGATGCAGCGCGCTCGACCAGCGTGTGAGGAGTTCTCGAGCTATCGCCTCTTTCGAGTCGAAGTGAAAATAGATTGCGCCCTTCGTCGATGACGAGGCAGCAACGAGGTCGTTCAGTGAGGTGGCGTCATAGCCGTCGTAGGCGAAGGATCGCGCAGCGGCTTCGAGGATTCTTGCTTTGGTGATCGTTGCCCGCGGTTGGCGTGGGCGGCGTGAATGCACTTGCGGGGTGGCCGGGTGTATGTGATGGGTGGGTTCGGTCATGTCGCGTTCCTGTTGTGGGGGGCCAACTGTCGTGTTCTCGGCCCGCACCGGGATGTGACGGTTCTGTGTCGTAGTGCTTCGTCGTGGTCCTGAAAAAACGTAGTGATGCAGTAGAGGGCCGCACCCGGGCGGGTGCGGCCCTCTACTTGAGGTCTTTAACTAGACGGTGCGCACATTGGTGGCCTGGGGGCCCTTCTGGCCCTGGCCGACCTCGAACTCGACACGCTGGTTCTCGTCGAGCGACTTGTAGCCGTTGCCGGAGATCTCGGAGAAGTGAACGAACACGTCCGGTGTTCCGTCGTCGGGAGCGATGAAACCAAAGCCCTTTTCGCCGTTGAACCACTTCACGATGCCCTGTGCCATACAAATACTCCCTACACTTCGATCCGGGTTTCACATCGAAGTCCCGATCTCGATGGCTCTATCCTCCCACGCCGTACACGTCGGCGGTCATGGCGCAGTGAATACGCAGGGGCCGACACTCGGAATCAGGGTTGTTCGGGCGTGTTACCGGACCCGTGAGTTTGCTGCTGGGTGTGTCGAAGTTCGGCGTTGATGCGTCGGGCTTCGGTGAGTTGGTCTTCGAGGATGATGATGCGGCACGCCGACTCCAGAGGGGCACCGGAGGCGACGAGTTCGTGGGCGCGGGCGGCGATGCGGAGTTGGTAGCGGGAGTAGCGGCGGTGTCCGCCGTCGGAGCGTTGCGGGGTGAGGAGTTTCGCGGCGTCGAGACT
>NZ_JAZFNF010000030.1:0-14763 GCF_050586165.1 Rhodococcus sp. 24CO
AGGTGACCGAAAATGTTGATGCGCACCGATCCTTTCCGTGACCTCGACCGCCTGACCCGACAGCTGTTGGGTACTGCGTCGCAGCCGGCGGTGATGCCGATGGATGCCTGGCAGGAAGGTGAGCGGTTCGTCGTCGAGTTCGATCTTCCCGGCATGGATCCGGGTTCGCTCGATCTCGATGTGGACCGGAACGTGTTGACGGTGCATGCGGAGCGGCCGGTTCGTGGCGGGGAGGAGGAGATGATTGCGGCTGAGCGTCCGCGGGGTGTGTTCAGTCGTCAACTGTTTCTGGGCGAGAACCTCGACACCGAGAATATCGATGCCGGCTACGACGCTGGGGTGCTGAGGTTGACGATCCCGCTCGCGGAGCGGACCAAGCCCCGCAAGATCGAGATCAGCAGCGCCGGGAACGGCAGTGGGAGCAGCAAGGAGGTGAGCCACAAGCAGGAGAGCAAGCAGATCGATGCGTGAACAGCACGCCGGAACAGTCCGCAGTCCACAACAGCATGTTTCGAGAGGGTGCAGCGACAATGACTGGGGTCGATGATGTCGAGATCGCCCGCATCGCCGAGGATGAGTGTGAAGTAGTCGGCAGGGGTCGGCACGGTGACTCGGGGTGGGAGAGGCTGGGTATCCGCCTCGGGCACGAACTGGAATACGCTGCCGTGGTGGAAGATTCGGATCAGATTCTCGCCGATGCGCTCACTCCGGCGGCGTGGGTGTTACTCACCCGGATTGCCGGCTGCACCCTCGACCCCCGCTTGGTGGCCCCGCCGATCATGATGTCCCGGTATACGTATCGGGCTCCGGTGACGCGGCCCCGGGCTACCCAACGCTCCCCTCCGCAAGGTTAGGGGTGTGGGCGGGTTCCTCGTTGCCCGGCCCTCGACGGCGCAGCGAGGAACCCTCGGGTGTGAGGACTTGCGGGCAGGGTCCGTGGGTTCTTGTGCGGTGGTTGCCGAGACGCTCACACACTGTGACGTCTTTTGCGAGTACCGAGCAGCAGCGGGTACAGACCTTGGACGGCGGAAAGCGCGAGAAGTGTGACCCGGCTCGGCAATCAACTTTCCCGGCGCGCAGCGTGAACGCACACCGTGCAGAGTTTCGCCCGAACACACTGTCTACGAGTTATTTCGGTCTACGAGCTTTTTTCGACTGACGGCGAGGTTGCGTGATGGAGCGGTACAAGTTCACGTTCGCGGATGGATCGAGCACCCAAGAGTTCTTCGAGTCGGACAACGAGGCGATCGTCGCGGCGACGGCCGCCAACGGAGGTAGCAGTTGGGGGTTGTATGTCCAGCGCTACGACCATCGCGGGTTGTTGTTGCCTACGAAACTGCCGCCCGGTGGGCATCGGGGCACATGGTGCCCGAAGATCGGCGTGCCGAGTCCGGCGCTTGTGCCGGATCCGGCTTCGACGCCGTGAGGGGTTTACAGGACCGCGGGCGGGGTAACAGGCGGTCAAAGGACATGAAGGAGTACTCGCATGGATGTCGATGACCTCGATGTGGTGGTGTGGCCCGAATCCGAGGAACGTGAAGCGTGGTGGCGTCAGGTCGTCACAGTAGGCAGCGCCGATGCGGCGTCGGCGACGATGACACCGAATCGGAGTATCGAGGACGCCTCTTCTCGGATTCTGCACGCTGCATAGTTCGCCGCCAGCAATGTGTCTGCCTGTGGGGGGTGGTAATCCCATCCGGAATTGTCGACACGGCTGGCGGAGTGAGTTGTGCGTCCTTCCCGTGGGCGAGGGCGTGCAGGGTCCGTCTGGCCGTTACTGACGAACGATCAGACGGGCCCCACCCGGCTCATGTCGCGCGCTCTGACGCCGTTCTCGTACTGCTACGAATCTTCAATCATCAATGTGTGAAGGACCTTTCCGATGAACGTCCCGACTTCGATCTCGAACTCGCGGCCGGCTGTGCGCAGCGGTTCGATGAGTACTGCCGAGATCAAGGCTCGTATCGAGGCGATGTACGCCGACCGAGGCACTCTGGTTCCGAAAGCCGCCGGTACAAAGTCCTGAATATTCGCTGGGGCCGATGGGGGAGCGGCAGCGGGGGCCGTCCGTAGCCGCTTACGGAAATTAGTGGGTCAGGGTTCGGTGGGGAAGCAGTAGCGTCGGCGCATGTGGGCGAGGGCGGCGATGTCGTCGTCGGTGCACTCGGTGGCGGCGATCCATCGGCAGGCTTGCTGGTAGTCGGCGTGCGTTTGGGCCCGGCTCTCGCCGGTGATGCCGACGTAGGGGCAGTGTTCTGTGTACTCGGTGTCGTCGGTCTCGAATTGGGAGAGGTAGGCGGCGAGGACGGCTGCTTCGCGCCGGAATCTATTGAGCACGGAAACCTCCGCCACGACAGTGTGGGGACGGCCCTGCGGTGTTGCGTGTCGTCGGGGACGGGTGTTCTGGCATCGGTTCGGGTGCTCCACTCGGCCCCGACCTGATGAAGTACGTGCATGATCGACAATCGAGATTGACGGTAGCATCGACCGCCTGTAGCTATCAACAAGCTACCGGGCGCCGTGTTCGGGGTTCTGGGGTGCGCAGAAGGATGGCGGCGATGGAACCAGCGACGGAAGTTGCGGTTTGCGTGCGGGTTTCGGTTGCGCCTTGCGCGCGGGTGGCGGCGCGTGTGCGGTGTTCACGGTCAGCGGTGTGTGACCGGTGGTGGTCGAAGACTTTTCGGGTGGATGATCTCGACGCGGTGCACGGCTTCTACGAGGCTGTCGTCGTTTCGCCGGGTGTGGGCGATTCGCCGGCTGCTGGTGACGGCAGCCGGCGAATCGGGCGTATCCCGTTGGCTCGCGTTGTGTGGGATGCGCGCGGGCCGTTGCCGGTTGGTGCTTGCCGGGGAGGGCCCTGTTCGGCGACTCGTTGCCTGTGCAGCGTTCCGCCGTCAGGGTGGGGTGCCCGGTACAGCGGGTGGTGAAACCGGTGCAGCGTCAGGGCGGATGGGCGTGCACGTCACGTTTTGTCGGTGGCCGCGGGGTTTTCCCTGAGGCGTGCGGGCTGTGTGCGTCAACGATTTGCCGATGCTGCCCTTGCGGTGTGGGGCATGGACGTCGTCTGTGCGGGGTATGGCCATTGACAGGGGAAGTTCGGCAGGAATCGAGAAGGAGAGAAGGCCATGAGTGGGCAGGAATCCGGTGCGGTGACGGGTACGCGGGACAAGGACTACAACTTGATCTGGTTCGTCGAAGCGTCGTTGAGTAATGCGTTGCGTATGCAGACCTACATCGATGATGCCGAGCGTGACGGGGACGGCGAGGTGGCCGATCTGTTCCGCAAGGCGCAGAGCGAGAGCAGTAAGGGTGCGGAGATCGGGAAGAAGTTGCTGCTCGACAGGCTCGCCCAGGCTGCCGTATGAGTCTGGTTCGCCGTGCTGATGGGCCAACCCAAGAGGGGTCAACCCCGCAAGGATTGCCGGACGGGAGATCGCGATGATCAATGTTGCAGTGCTGGTGGTTCTGTTGTGTATAGCGTTGGGTGTCGTTGCGCGCCTTGACCTTCGGGAGCGTTAATCGGCTGGACGGGGCAGATCCGAAGTTCCAGCGTGCGCGGTAGGAGCGGTGTGCCCCCGATGGATGCGCCGCGCGGACTCAGAGGCTGAACGACTTTCGGTGTTGACGGATCTCTTTCGTATTGTTCGGCGATGAGAGTAGGTGGTGGGTCCGTCACCCGTTGAAAGCGGTGTTGGACTGGCTTCGTAGTGGTTACCCGGAGGGTAATCCGGAGAAGGATCATTTCGCGGTGTTGGCCCTCCTGCGCCGCCGGCTCAGTGACGACGAGATCGACCAGGTGGTGGCGCTGTCTGTCGAGCATGCGCATGAGACTCCGGACCGCCACATCGACTACGAGCGTGTTGGTGAGCTGATCGCCGGCGCCATTGGTGAAGCACCGTCCGCGGAGGACATCGAGCGCGTTACTTGTCGGCTCGACGAAGTGGATTGGCCGTTGGCGACGTCCGAGTCGCATGACGGAGACGACGATGATGGTGCAGTCGATTCGACTTCCCATGAGACGCTTCCGAAGTAGTTGTGCTGCAGGCATTCGCCGACAGAAGGCGCCAACGGAGCAACGTCATCGGAAGGTGCATCTTCGGTGGTTGCCGGTTCGTGGGGGTGCCGCGTGCTTCGGTGAACCCAGCAGCCCACAGATGCTGACACAGCGGTCGGGCTGACACAGGGGTCGCGGTTGTTCACCACACCTGGCGTTCGTAGGTTGCTGCGGCGACGGTGAGCAATCGTGCGACTTCGATCGGAGAACGGTGCCACAGGTGCGCGAGGTCTTCGATTCCGGTGACTGCGATGTCGAACAGGGAGGGGATGACGTTGACGCCGACAGCGTCGGGTTCGGGTACTCGTTGGTGCAGGTCGTAGTAGATGATGGCTGTCGTGGCTTCGGGTAGGTGTCTGGGGCCGGGGAAGATTTCGTGCCGGTCGGGGGTGTGGTTGTCGATGGCGGTGAAGGGGTGGCTGCCGGTTTCGAATGCGATCAGGTCGAGCACTGTGGCGCACAGGATGGTCGCTGATTCGTACCATTGCCGGTAGGTGAGTTCTGCGGTGTCGCGCAGGGTTTCGCTTCCTTCGGTGTCGTCGGTGAGGTGGGCGCATATCAGGGCTGCGCAGTGTTGGACATGCGTGTTCGAGGGCAACAGTGGGCTCCTTCGACGGTGAATCCGTCGGGTACCCGGAAGTGGTGATCGGTGCACATTCGTGTTCTTTTCCGCGGCAGCGTTCTTGTGCTCGGTCGAGGCACGGTAGTCGGGTGTCGGTGAGATTCGCTGCTCGTCTTTCCACCGGTACCGACTGCGTGGCACGGGTTGTTTGAACGCATACCGGTTGGGGAAGGAATCGGGCATGAGTGCAGCGGAGCAGACGTATCATCCGGGGCAGAAAGCGCCGGTCAGCGGTTTCTACGAATGTGATTGTGGTGACGCGCACCGGGTCAGCACTGATGTCGCCGGCCATGTGTTGCCGCCCTTGCCGCAGGGGCGCTCGGGTGGGGTGTGGCGTTTGAAAGAAGCTCGGCCACAGTAGAGTTGATGTGCACACGTGAGATGGGCGGTACGCAGCCAGGGAAGGTACCTCTTCGATGTCGACAGACCTGTCCCCGTGCGAGTTATCCGTCGGAGCCGTTCGAGGTGACGAAGCAGCTCGCGAGTGAGCTTGTCCGCGAGACGGGGGTCGACGGGGTCGGTGTCGCCGTTTTTGCGACCGAATCGACACGCGATCTCGTGTATGCGAGTGACGGTGTCGCGGAGGAGCTCGACGAAACGCAGTTCACGCTTGGGGAGGGACCTTGTCTGGATGCTTTCCGTTTCGATCGCCCGGAGCTGCATGCCGACATGGCCGGCGGTGAGGCCCGTGCGCGGTGGCCACTGTTCACGGCCCAGGTGTTGGGCTTGGGTGCGGCGAGCGTCTACGCGTACCCGCTCGGGGGTGGAGGGTCGCCGTTCGGGGTGCTCGAGTTGTACGGAAGTTCGCCGGTCTCCCTTGCGCCGAGTGAGGAGGTGAAGTGCCGCTCGTACGCGCACACGATCGCTCATGCCGTGGTCTCCGAACTCGCTCCGGTGTACGCGTTGACGTCGGGGAGTGATGTAGGGGTGTTCCGGCGTGGGAACGTGAACATTGCGTGCGGGATTCTTGCTGCGTACCAAAGGATTTCGACAGCCGAGGCGATGGTGCGTCTGCGTGCGCTCGTTGGTGAGATATTCGCGGAGGTCGGCCCCATGGTAGACGATGTCGGTCTGCCACACCGATAACACCGGTGATCCTGACGGAGAGGGCGCGGCGGGGGTGAAACGGTGCGCGTATATCGGTATGAGGCGCGGCCACATCGGTGACGTCCGCATGCTGGCTACCGACGCCGGCCTGATGAACCGCGGGTCGCGCCTGGTGTGGAAGGCCTGCAAGATGGACGGCCGTGCATCGCGTTTTCGTAGTGAGCCTGATCGCAGCGGGCACAACGCCGCGGCCTAGGGGGCGGCGCCTCTCCCGGGCCGCTGCGTTTACCGAGGTTTCCCAACGGCCTTATGCACATGACTATTTCGACGTATTGTGCAGATGGTGCAGACGTCTGTCTCTGTGGGTCAGGATTACCATCCATCCATCCTGCCCTGTGATTCGGATATGGCTGATTGTTTTTAAACAGGTTGTGCTGCAACATATTTTAGACGCACTTCCGTCTAGGGTGATCCAATCCTTCGACAAGGCACGCACACGACATTTTACAATTCGGCACCCGTCAATCCCGCTCGTTCAGGAACGCTGGAGCGGAATCTCCGCAAGCGTACCGGCGATCGCGAATCCGCCTGCGATCGCGCAGCCCGCGATTCGAGTGCGTCGCGGCAGATTGGCTGTCATGGCGAAGGCGCCGGTATCCCAGACATCGACCGCCACGCCGGCTCGCAGCAGCGTTCGAACTGCTTTCGGGGCGCACAGAGTCGCAGCGAAAAGGCCGCCACCGATGTAGATTTCACGGATTCCGAAGGTTCGAGCCGTTGCGCGGACGGTTGCACGTGCCGCGTCAGGTCCGGCGATGAGGTCGTTGGCGCGGGTGGGCGCGATCATATGTGCCACGCCGATCGCCGTACGAGCCAGACCCACAATTTCGGGGAGGTGGCGGACGAGAGTTGAGCGGCGGGCGGACGATGTCGAACCGAAGGTCATCTGTGTGTTCCTTACCTCGAGAGAGTTGTCTGTTCGCGTGCGATACGCCGGAGAAGTCCCACCGATTTTTTGATCCCGTATGCCACCACCGTTTTTCGGCCGTTGGGATGCGTCCATTGGAGCAAAGCTGATCCTTCGTTCACGGAGCCGTCGAGAACGGTCGGCTCACCCAGGAGGGGGAGTGGGCCGACCACTTTGATCGACAGTCCCAGGATTTCGGTCCAGAAGTAGTCGTCGGTCGGAGGGCATGTGGGTTCGAGACCCAGTGCCGAAGCGGCTGCGACTTTCCCCTGGGCGACTGCGTTCGACCAGAACGGTTGCCTGCGCTGTGGCACCGAGCTACAAAAATGGGTGACGTCTCCGGCAGCGAAGACATTCGGTATTGCGGTCGCGCACCGGCGTCGATACCGACGCCCTGTGTGTCGGCGGCACCGGAACTTTCGAGCCAGTGCGAGTCGGGAATTTCGCCGGCGCAGGTCACGACGAGATCCGCATGTAGTTCTCGATCCGAGAGGGCTATTCCGGTGACGGGATCGCCGATCAGTTCGACGGGCCGATCGGTGCGCACTATCTGCACCGGCGAGGATCGCGCACGGGCGGTGATTGCCCCGGACAGAAACGACCCGAGGATACGTTGGAGCGGTGCATCGACGTCTACCACGGTGACTGCGATGCCGCGCGCTGCACATACACTGGCGACTTCCATTCCCAGAAAGCCGGCGCCGACGACGATCGCTGAATCGGCCGCGTCGAGGCGAGTGCCCAGCTCCCGGGCGTCGGCGAATGTTCGCAACACCAACTCCCCGTGTTGGGTGGGGGCACCGATACGGCGGGCTCGAGCTCCGGTTGCGACGATGAGGGCATCGAAGCGAACTTGGCGTCCATCAGTGAGTAGAACTGCTTGTAGGTCGGTGTCGAGGCCGGTCGCGGTGCCGCGGATGGCAGTGATG
The DNA here is from genome assembly GCF_050586165.1 of Rhodococcus sp. 24CO. Classification (NCBI taxonomy): domain Bacteria; kingdom Bacillati; phylum Actinomycetota; class Actinomycetes; order Mycobacteriales; family Nocardiaceae; genus Rhodococcus; species Rhodococcus sp. 24CO. The sequence goes on from NZ_JAZFNF010000030.1 coordinate 7,620, forward strand.
TCGAGGTCCGATAGATCCCACACCTCGGCTTCCTTCGCCCCCTCTTTGAGGATGTGCTTGGACAACGGTGGCCGGGCGTAGGAGCCGTCGCTGTCTGCCCCGATCATCGTGATGGGTCCGAGGTGGCCGCGCGCACGGAGTTCGCGTGCAGCTGTGCATCCTGCAATGGAATCGCCGACGATGACGATGTGGCGATCGGAGGTACTCACTGTTGCTCTTTCAGCGCGGCAACGGGGCAGGCGCCGATCGCCGAGCGGGCGCCGGGAGCGAGCTCGTCCGGAATGTCTGTATTTTCGTACGCATAGGAGAGTTCGCCTTCGTCGTCGAGGCTGAACACCTTCGGCGCCTGTTCGGTGCAGATACCGTGGCCTTCGCAGCGGTCCCAGTCGACGCTGATCTTCATGAGAGTGCCTTTCCTGCTGCGACCAGCTTCAAGGGAAGCCGCTCGTATCGGTGAATGACGTTGTTGATTGCACGTTCCGCGCTGCCTGCAGGTTCGATACGGGCGACGCGCCGGGCGAGGATGCGCAAGATGGTCTGTGTTTCGAGACGGGCCAAGCCTTGGCCTGCGCAGCCGTGTGTTCCGGAGCCGAATCCGAGCTGGCGTGCAGCGTCGCGTGTGATGTCGAATGAATCCGGATCGTGCCACTCGCGCGGGTCTCGGTTGGCGGAGGCGTACACCACCAGCACTCGACCGCCTGCGGGGATCATCGAGCCTCCCACGTCGGTGTCCCGTGTCGCTCGGCGGGAGAACGCGCGGATCGGCGACTCGAAGCGAACGACTTCGTTGACCGCGTTCGGGATCAGATCGGGGTTCTCGCGAACGGCCTGCCATTGGTCGGGGTGTTGCGCGAACAGATTCAGCGCGCCCGAGATTGCGCCGATCGTTGTGTCCAGAGAGGGTGCGAGGTAATCGATCATCAAGGCAGGACACTGTGACTTGTCGATCTTGTTTTCGTCGGCGGCGATGAGAACGTCTTCGCCCATGCTGCCGGGAACCAAAAGGTGCACACATGAAAACTGCAGTTGTTACCGGAGCATCTTCAGGCATCGGCCGTGCCGTCGCCCGAGCACTACTCACACGAGAATTCCATGTGATCGGAACGAGTAGGAATATCTCGGCGATCGCCGACCCCCTGCCAGGCGTCGAGTACCGCGAACTGGATCTGACCGAATCCGAATCCATACAGTCTTTCGTCAACGGCCTCCAACACATCGACATCGACGTGTTGGTCAACAATGCGGGCGAAAGCCAATGCGGCCCAATCGAAGAGCTGCCCATTGACGCCGTGAGGCGTCTTTTTCAGCTCAACGTCTTCGGTCCGGTGGAACTGACCCAGCGCGTGCTACCCGGCATGAGGGTGCGTGGGCGCGGCACAGTCGTCAACGTCGGATCGATGCTGGCGAGCTTCCCCCTGGCCTACCGCTCTTCGTACGCGGGAACCAAAGCCGCGATCAAGGCCTTCTCGACGGCAGCCCGTTACGAACTGAAACCGTTCGGCATCGACATCACTACCGTCGAGCCCGGCTCGATCGACACCGGACTCTCCACACGGCGCACCAAATACTGCGGACCGCATTCTCCATATCAACGCGACTTCACAACTGTGATCGCGAAGCTCGACGCTAAAGAAGGACAAGGCATTTCGCCAGACACCGTGGCGAGAACCGTCCTGAAAGCCGTCGAGGCAAAACGCACACGCCCAGTCTACGCAGTCGGAAGCAATGCACCCGTGGTCCTCCTGGCGCAGCGGATGCTCCCACGCACAGTTATGGAGACATTGACGGCCAGGGCATACGGACTCCCCAGTCGGCGTCCGATTTGAGGGCTGCTGTTGGTTGTTCGATACGAAACGTGTTGGGAGGGAGGGGGTGCCTCGGCACTCCGATATCCTTGCTTCCGCTACACGCTGGTATCGATTTGGCGGTGGTGGGCGAGCTGGACAAAGAAACATTGACGTGTGCGCGAAATGTGGCCAATGCTCGATAGGCAGACAATCTGAGCGCGTATATTGACCGATAATCCGCCCACCGCTCGATCGTGCACTTCAGAAAAGATATCGTGCACTTCAGAAAAGATCTAGTGTGCATATAGGCCAGTTGACTGCTGATGTCGTGGCTCTAAGGCCAACAAGGCGACACGGCCCGCCGAATCCTCGCCAGGCCTGCCAGCATTGGTCGGCACGGCTCGAACATGGTTCTGCGCCCAAGATCAGACCTCTCACCACTGCAGCCACGCGCACAATTTCTGCCCCTCATCAGAGTGGGTGAATGATCATCGGCACGAGAGAAACAGCTAAATCACAGTGAGCACATATCGTCATGCCGCCGAAGACTTTGACTCCACGGTCAGCACCGCAACGCCGGCCGCTGCTGCGAGTGATGAGCCGACGGTGGAGGAGGCTACCGCACTATCTTGGTCGGAGGGTTCTTCCGGCGTGTTGGGGAGTGAATCCCAGACAGCTGCAGGCAGCGACTCCGACGGCGGCGATGAGTTTCTGACCCCGGGACACGTCGCTGCGCTTTTCCACGTCACCCCGAAAACCGTCGGCCGCTGGGCCATCGAAGGAAAAATTGGATACATTACGACTGTCGGTGGGCACCGCCGTTACCGCCGCGCGGAAATTCATGCTCTCCTGCGCGCACTCAGTTGCCCGAAAACTGACTGAGTCCAAGCCCAAGGCTCCGAGCCCGGCACTGCCGTAGGTCATGGAGAGGAGAACCTTTCGTGGATTTCGTTGTTCGGGCGGTCTCGACTCTGCCGAAGGTGGCCGGTTCGGTGGTGGAGTCGAACAACTGGCGACTGTATGAAGGGTATCCGTGGGTTGACTGGTTGTTGATTGCTCGTCTGAGCGTGCTGGTGGTCAGGGTCCGACCCGCCAACTGGGAATTCGACGATTGGGTGCGGTGCGGTGAGCAGAGCGGTCTGTTCGGCCCGGATTGTCGTGTGTGGGAGGAGTTCTTCACTCAGCCGCTGACTGTCGGGAGCGAAGGCTCCTGGGTGGACGGCCGTCACCGTGCTGCGCTGATTGCAGCGTCGGGGGCACCTCGGGTGGTCGTAACTGATCCCCGATGGCGTCCCGCGTGGGCATGAGAGGGGCTGACAGGTTCAAAGCTTCACAGGCCCCAATCGGAAACCCTAACCGCACCACCGCCCAGCGAGTCAGCAGCTGGACGGTCTTGGTCCTCGTCCTGACGGGCACGACATGTTCGGGCCGGTCGTGCGTGAGCCCGAAACGGCATCACTTTGCTCGCAGTGCTTAACTTTTGTCGCGCCACCTAACAGTCCCTTGACGACTGGATAAGCCGTCCGGGCACCGTAAAGGACATACGAGATTTGCGACCGGCAAGTCTGGTTTGATCATCCTGTGAAAATTACTCGTTCGGCCGTGTTCGCGGCCACAGCCATCTGTGCCCTTCTTCTCGCAGCATGTGGAAGTAGTGACAAGACGTCGACCGCGATTTCGACTACTTCAGTGGCCGTAACGTCCCCGACGTCCACCGCGAAGGTAGTTCCGTCGGAATCGGCCGGTAACCCAGCAGCCAAGACGGCTTCAGATCCTCGTTGCGCTCCCGCCAGCGCAGAGCTGACATCTCTCGTTAGCTCCGGACTATCGACCAGTGGCTATGGGTTGACCAACGGAACTGTGATCACCGATGGTCCGCTCACCTTCTACGGGGCGACCACAGTCGATGGCGCGGGAAAGACCAAGAACCGCTCCGACGTGTGGGTAATCAACGGCAATGTCGCGTACGCCTCGACTGGTGGCGCACGAAACGGTGGAAGCTGGAGCAAAGCAAGTGATGCACCCTTGAAGATTTCAGCAGGCGACGAGCGGGTTCAGGCCGTCGACAAGTGCGTCGTCAACATCACCACGGGCTGAACCGCACGGGCAAGGCCGGTGCGCACCCAGACAGATAATCCTTTGCCAGTTACCGTATTTCAACGGTAGCTGGTTCCAGGAGTAGGTACAGCGCGCTATTTTGCCGCCGTCCCCAATGAACTAGTTCGGTGGGCGATGCCAGTCGAGAGTCTGGTTGTGGGCCGGCCTTGAATGCGTAGGCGATTCGTTGTCTGCAGTGATGAGTGCCCTGGATCCACTCAAGGGCTTCGAGCACTACGCCCGGGGAATGAACGCGCCACGTATTGGGGAATCTGCAGCACAGCTCGCCGACCGCGATTTCCGGGATCTGCGTCCTGGTCCTCTCGTGTTGCGTTACCAGCAACATTATTTGATCAATTGCGGTTTGTTTTTTCCGTTCCGGGTTGTGTGAAGCCGGGCAGTGTCCACTTGGCGATCATGCGGTCCTTCAGTTCTGGTCCTTGTCCGAGGAGATAGATCAGGAAGTATCGATCTTCCTGGGGTTCGAATTTGATCCGGAATCCTCTTGCAGTGCCGGCGTCCAAGGCCGCGAGAGCTTCCTCTGAATTGACTACCTTCGCCGACCCGTGGATGACCCCGGCATCGCCGAGAGCGAGTTCCTTGGATCCCAGCTTGAGCGTGAAATCCTTCCACGTGAAGTGAGCGGGGCCGCTTTCTGTGAGCTGTGTGCGTAGTTTCGGTGAGTCCAAGCCGGACAGAGGCGCAGTCCAGTTGGTGATTCGGGGTGAGGCTGTGAGGTGTCCGTCGATGATGATCCGCGCGACGCGCAGGTTCACCCGCTCCCAGGGGGTTATTTCTTCCGGAATTGCGAAGGAGTGGTTGCAGAATTCCTGTACCACGCTGAGATCGAGTGCGATGCCGTATATCTCGGCGAGTTCTTGTTCCAGTGCCGGGTCGGTCGGCTCCCCGTTGGGTTGATGGGATGCCAGGAAGTCGTCTTTGATGTAGACCTTGAAGATCCCGGGCGACCGCAACGAATCGAGGAGGTCGAGAACAGCTAGTGCATCCTTGGGGCGAATTCTGTGAAAATTGTACGAGAGACGGGATTCTCCCGATCCCCCTGTGCTGATCGGAGCCAAAAGCTCAACCTCTAGGTGCTCGTAGAACGAGATTTCGAGTGAGTAGCCGACTGATCCGTGGTTGATGTAAGTGATTCGACCTTCGTGCGCTGACCTGAGTGTCCCGTCGGTGCCGAAGAAGCGAAGCTCAACGAACTCGCCGACCGCAGGGTTGTCGTTGAGTGGCTCCATCCGGACCGTGACATTGCCGGGTGTACCGGCAATGGCTTGGGGCCCCCGGATCACCATGTTGTTGACGACGTGCGGCGGTAGCACGATTGCTCCGGAGGCGCCGAAATTCATCGACTGCTCAAATTTTCTGCGCACATCGTCGTGTTCAGGGCCGAAGACGCTGTCGAAGCTCACGGTGATGGGGCTTTTCTTATGAGCGTCAGTGTCTTTGGGGCGGACCGTGTAGGTAACTTTGTCGCCTACCCGGGAAAAGTCGGTGGCCCAGAAGAGGTCGGTGGAGTCTGCTTGTGCTCCGAGGTCCAGTATCCGGCGGGTGAGCGGTTTGGAATTGCCGGTGAGCGTCTCCGTTTCGAGACGATACAACTCGACTTCAGGTCGCAGGTGATCGCGCCGGAGGTAACGATAGACGTCCGGAAACTCGGCAATCAGGACGTCCAATCCCACACGGTCGAGAATGGTGACGGGCGGCCGGTCGGGTCCTCCTAATCCCTCAACGAATGTTCGTTCGCCAGGAGTGAGCTTTGCGGGGATCACGAGAATCCACTCGGATGGGGGCGGCGACAGCTTCGTCGCTCGTTCGAATGAGTTGCGAATCTGTTTGTGGCGGGTTGTCTTCTTATCTCCGGAGAATCCGTCTGGGAAGTACTTCAACTGGTGGATGCGCCGGCGATCACTCTGTCGAACTTCGACGTCGATTCCGCCGTCACCGCCCCGCCCGTCCGGGCAGGTCACTGTCGCAATGCCCTGCCACTTCCGCGTCAGCAGCGTCTCGACGATTCTTTCGAAGTCGTCCTTCCCGATCTTGTCCCAGTCCACGCTCAATTCAATAGCCTTTCAGTCGTCATCGCAGAAAGTAATCACCATGTGTGCGCTTGCACCACCAGCAGTTGTTCCATTTATCCCGCCTCAGGCAGGGGCTAGGAACTCGCCGATGCGTAGCGTGGGTGGAGTTGGCGTGCGGCTTGTCGAAGGTGTTGTGGGTATTTCCGTCCGACGCGTGGGTCTACTGAGGCGTGTGTTTCCCAGAGGGTGATTGCGGCCTCTGTAGTGGTGAGGGAGGCGTAGAGCAGGTCTGCGACGACGCTGGTCAGATCGGTGGCTCCGAGTAGGTATCGTGTCGGCCAGGTTGATCCGTGTGCGATACCTGATGCGATCGAATATTTTTCGCGTGTCAGGTTGGCCATCGGCCGGCCTGACTTCACTAGCCTGTTGGCATCGATCCATTCGGCCGCCGCGTCGATGGTCTGTTCCATGGTGAGTGCGCCTTTGACCCCGGAATCGATCAGTGTTTGCATCACGGATTCTGCGTTGCGTTTCTGCGTCTTGAGCTCGATCACGTAGGCGGGTGTCTCAAACGCCATCGGCGCGCTGGCGGAGTTCGCAGCGGCTTTGTCCAATCGATTTACCTGTTCGGTGACATATTTCTTGTGGCGTTGTACTTCTTCCCGCGTAATCCTCAGCGCCCGGCTGCGGCGTTCGTCGCGGTCTGGCTCGCAGAGCACCCACACGGCGCGGGATGCAGACTCGAGCGCAGATCGGCAAAGCGTGATTATCGAGATTGTCCGCATCTTCCCTGTTGGTTCCCATTGGTCGATGAGGTGAGCTACCGTCGTCAAATTCTCCGCCGCGCTCATCGCGGGGAAGAGGGAATGGTGCAGTACGAGAGTCTCGGTGCCGATGAAGTCGCTGACTGCGGCAGGAAATCCTTTGTCGTCAAGATCGACGGAGCTACCCGGTTGAACTCCGCTTGGTGCGCGTTGCCACGGGATCAGAAGCTTTGCGGCGGATGCACGTTCTGAAGCACGGGCTTGGGCAGGAATAAATGCCGATGCAATTGCGCGAGCTGCGACCGCGTCCGGTTCGGTAAGGCGCCGGCGGTCGGCTTGAGATCTTTTGCGGGTCGCTTGTTTGAATCTACCCATGGAAATTTCCCTTCGGTGCAGCCCGTCGATCTCGGCTTGGTACGGAGATTATGACAGTCCCGTCAGGCGAGCCTGACGGGAATTATTG
>NZ_JAZFNF010000031.1:0-14470 GCF_050586165.1 Rhodococcus sp. 24CO
TGTCGTCATCTCGGCACCTCCTCGCCGAGCATTCACTCAGCTAGTCGGGCCGAAACACCGTTTTAGAGACAGTCCCCTTCGCGGCGCTGTCGGCGTCGGATCAGGAGGTTGCGGTTCGCTTCGCCGTTGAAGATTTCTTTGTTGACGGCGGTTTCGAGGTCGAACGGGGTGCCAGCGAGGCGTAGTTGGGCGAGTTCGACGAGGAAACGGTCGACGGCGATGCGGATCAGCTCAGCCCGGGTGATGTGGTGGGCGTCGGCGAGATCGGACAGCCGATGCGCGAGGTCTTCGTCGACGTGCATATTGACGTTGCGCGGGAACGTGGGTCTGCTCGCCCGATTGCGCTCCCGCGCTTGGACGATCGCGGCCAGGTCGGTGTGGTCGGCGAGGATCCGGCCGAGCGCGACCCGGATGACGGCGCTGCGGCGGCGCTGCCCGAATGGTTCGGCGACCGCGCTCAGCGCCAGATGCGCTTCGGTGGACAGTTGCATCCGGATCGGGGGGCCGATGGGTGTGCGACCCATCTGGCTTGGCCAGTCGTCGATCTCGTCGTCGTACTCGGTGCCCGTAATGGTCATGGCGCGGTCGGGTCGTCGTCGTTCTCGCGCGCGCGGGCGGCGTTGTACTCGTCGAGTACGTGGTCGACGGCGCTGGTGGGGATCTGCACCTGCGGGCCCACTGTGTCTCGGATGCGGCGGCGGACCTCGGCGAGGAATGCGAGTTCGCGTTGCAGCTGCTCTTTGTCGTCGGGCACGGTCGACACGCCTACGAGGTCCTGGTGGGTGCGAGCAGTGCGGTCAGTTGTGTGCGGGCCCGGTTGATGCGGGTCTTGACGGTGGCAACCGGGATGCCTTGGTGTTCGGCGATGTCGGCGTAGGACATCTCGGCGAACTCGCGGAGCACGATCGCGACGCGGAAGTCCTCGGGAAGCTCGGACAGGGCCCGGCGGACGGCGTCGACGTCGGCGACCCGGTCGGCGGTGAGGGGGGCGGGGTCTTCGAGTTCGATGACGTCGAAGTCGGCGATGGTCTCCTTGCGCTTGCGCACCACGGCCAGCGACGCGTTGGCCGCGATCCGGTAGAGCCAGGTCGAGACCTTCGCCTCGCCCCGGAACTTGTGCAGGTTCTGCCACGCCGAGGTCAGCGTGTCCTGGACAGCCTCTTCGGCGTCCTCACGGTTGCCGGCGACCCGGAAACAGATCGACCACAGGCGGTGTCGGTAGCGGCCGACCAGCTCCGCGAACGCGGTCTCGTGCCCCTGCCGGCACAGCGCCAGCAATTCCCCATCAGTCACGTCAGGATCCCCCCAGGATCTTTTCGATCGGCTCTTTCAGCCGCCGGGAAGTGTATCGGGCGGCAGGCGGCCCCGCCCCGCGCAGGGCAGCGCGGAGCGGCGATTTCGTAGCGTCGAAGCTGGTCAGAGGCCGTTGCCGTCGAGGTCGATGTCCTCGTCGCCGTCGTGATGATGGGCGGCGAAACCGTGGTCGTCGATGCCGCCGCCGAGATCGATGCCGTCGCCGTGGCCGGGTCCCGGGTCATCGTGCAGCAGGCCGGCGAGATCGCCGGCGATCGGGTCCGGGTCGGCGTCGTCCATGTCCGGGACCAGCGAGGAGTCCGCTTCGGGGGTGGCCGGGTCGACGGCATGCGCGAGCGCGGAGTCCCAGACGTCGTCCGGGACCTGGTCGAGGGCGTCGTCGGCCGAGATGCCGAGAGCATGCCACAGGCTCACGTCCGGTTCGGTCATCGCGCTACCGCCTCCCGTCGAAAAAGGTCACCTACCGGTTGGATGCAGCCAGAGGCGGAAAGGTTCCCACCAATTCTGACGTGCCCGGACTGATGGCGTGCGGTCACGTCCCGATCAGGTCGACCATCGCCCACGGCCGCGGCTGCAACGCCATCGCCGTCTCGTCCGCAGGAGCACCGCCAACCAGGTCTGGATCGGTGTCGTCGGCGACGAGCATCGTGTTTCCTGAGTCGGCCCAGGCGCCCTCGAACTGGGAGATCGGCACCTCGAGTCCATTGCCGTCCGGGTTACCAGGGTCGGATGAGTTCCTTCGCAAACGTATTTCATGGAGAGCGCGCCGCGACCTGGGCATCGACGTTGCTCCTGAGGGGCTGACCGCCAGCGACATGCTTGCGATTGTCGCCGGCTATCACAGGGCTGGAAGCGACGGGCAGCTGACGAACATCGGCAACGACATTTATGACCTGGCACTGAACCTGTACAACTCGGGCGCACTGCACACCGATGACGAGACCCGCGCCTACGTTCTCGAACTCCTCGATGTGGCCGAGGAGGCGTGGAAGAACTTCGCCGTCAATGGCCTGTTCGCGGTATCGCTGTCTCGGGCCCGCATCAAACTGATCGTCGAGAAGGGCGCCGACGTTGAGGACGCGACGGATACATTCCTTCGTGTCAATGAGCAGGCGCTCCGCTTCAATACAAGACGGCGTGCTCTGGTTGCTGCCGTTCGATTCGGGACTGTCGCAAGCCCGGCGGTGTTGGATCGGATCCAGACCCTGATCACCGCAACGGATTCAATCCATACCGGTTCCGAGAACGCACATCTGCACGGGATGCTGGCGGAATTTTGGCTCCGGTCCTGCCGCGCCGACGAAAGGTCGGGGTCTACACCCCCGTGGGAAGTGGCTGAAGCTGCTGCGCTGACTGCCGCGCCACTGCTGCGCCCAAACGGGGTGAGCCTGGATCCGGAGCTCGAGGCGGTGGTCTGGCAAGCCGCAGCAGCAGCAATTCCTCTCGGAGAGAGATCAGGCATGAAGCTTGAGCGCCTGCTCCGTTCGATCGGATGTGTAGCGGAACTCATGGTGACCATCTCCACGACCGTCGATCGCAGGATGATCGCGATCCAGTTCGCATCCGTATTCTTTGAGGCGGCCGAGCTTTCTGTGACGCTGGGGGATCATGCGGCTGCCGATCTGATCATGGAGGCAACCCGGCGCGATCGAGTAGGTCTGCTGCTCGCCGAACTCGTCGCGAACCCTGCCATCGCGAACACTATCCGCGCCGCCGCCCTGGCGGTCACAGACAGTAACCGAATGGCCCCCGATGCCCCCGTCAACGATGAGGACGAAGAGGAAAATGACGGTGGGATTTCTGCCGAGAGGCTCGAGGACCGTTCTGCCGCAATCCTCGACGACCGTGCTCAAGCAACCACAGAAGCGGAGCGGATCCTCGGCCCACTCGGCGCATTGTGCGATCCGCAGCTACTGAACACGATGACGGCACGGCGAATCCTGCGTCAACGGCCGATCGACGAACCCACCGCTGTTCTCCAGTTGCTACCCCTCTCCGGCGTCCTCGACTACCACAGCACGAGCAGTCGTGTCACCGTGTACAGACGCCTCACCTGGACGACGGGAGCGACCGTGCACGAGCACCTCGATCGTGTACATGTCCCAAAGAAGATGCTCACCGGTTCGCCAGGAGACGCCGACCTGTTCACCCATGCGGCCCGCTACGCGGAAGCGCTGCTCCCCAAACCACTGCTGACCTTGCTCAATACGGTCACGATGGAAGTGCCGGCGCGGCTACTGGTGGTGCCCACCGGGTTCTTCCACATTCCCTTCGACTACCTCCCAATTCCGGGCGGACGCCTGATCGACAAGGCGGTCATCAGCCTGCACGGATCATTGACCAGCATCAATTCCCTCATGCACATCGAACAGGCCGCATCAACGGCCCCGTCGCTCGCCGTCTATGACAGTGTGAAGCTTGGGCACGCCGAGGACGAGTACCGCTCCATCGTCGAGCACCTCAGCGACGTCCGTCGCGTGGACTCGGCTACCGAACTCGATGCGACACTCCACGAAGCTGAAACCTCCTGTATTGCACTCCTCGCCATGGGTGTCCACGGCACAAGGGACAAGCAAGGTTGGGGTCAGGCGAAGATAATGCCGGACGGAAGCATAGTGACTGCCGCCGACGTCCTCCGGTGGGACGTACCACGACTGTGCGTCCTGGCGTCCTGCCATAGCTCTCTGATCACGGTGGACGGAATCGAGCTTGGAGGGTTTCCGTTGGCACTGATGCTGCGCGGTGCCACGACCGTCATCGGTGGGCTATTTCAGATACCTGACGAGTCGACCACCGCCATCATGAAGCACTTCTGGGCCGGTCTCGGGCAGGACCAAAACGCCGTCCGAGCCTTGCGCAATGCCAAGCTTTCCTGGCTTTCCCAATCCAGCACCAGTAAACGCCCCCGTACCTGGACTGGGCTGATCACTTATGGTGCAGCCACGAGGTGACGATGAAAGCATCCTCCAACCATGGCAGTGGCGGCCGACCCGCTGCACCGCCGCGATCCGCCGACGGAAATCGGCCCGTCACCTTGCGCGAAGCTCAGACCTCTCCGTACAGCACTCCAGCGGAGCCGGCACTGATCGCCGAGCTCGGAGCGGCGTCTGGACAACAGGTACGGATTACTGCATGCGGGTCCACCGCATTGTTCACCCTTGTCGAGTCCCCCTGCACGATCACCTCGACGAGGTCTTCCTGACCCCAGCCGGGACTGTCCCGGCTGGGCACTCCCGCCGATATCGAGGCCTTCATCGACCTCCGGGTGATCCGAGACGCGGTCGATGAGAATGAAGCACGGAATCGAAGCGAATTCATCGAGCACCTCGTCGAGCTAGCCGCGCACCCGTCCCTGATCACCGTTGCGCCTCACTGCGGCGCCATGGAACGACACACCGACCACCAGGCGGAGTATGTGGCCCGGGTCCTGGGCCAGGATCGTGCCAGCGCGTGGATGTGCAAAGGATGGCACCGAGGCGGAGGTGCGTTCGCGAAGTGGCACATCACCTCACAAGACATCTCCGAACGCAGCTTTCCGTTGCTGAACACGATCCTGCAGCGCCGTTTTCAGCATGCAGTGGCCTTCCACTGCTACTGCGGAGGCGAGGTCCTGATCGGAGGCGGAGCGGATCTCGCGGTGAAGACCGCGCTGCAGAACTCCATCACCGAGACACTGTCCGGCAGCAGGATCAACGTTCGTGTCGTAGCTCCCGGAAATCAGTACGCCGGATGCGACCCAGCTAATCTGGTCAATCGGATCACAGCTGACAACAATGGGATTCAGATCGAGCAGGGCCGGCAGGCCCAAGTGGAGTACTTTTCGGCCAATGCCGAGGCCGCGGCCCACGTCTACCGGGAGCTGACAAGCCTCCGCTGACCGAGATCGAGTTTCCGCTCGTCACGGGGTAGTCACCGGCGCCGCGAACAGTTGTGCGTGCCGAGATGTCTCTTCCTGCACGAGGCCACACCGAACAGCGGAGGCCGCACAAGACAGGAGATGACAATGGGCACAACGAAGCTCGTCACCTCGGGCGAGGCCCGTGGGTCAGTACCGGTACGACGGCGGGTGCAGCGGGTCATGGCATTGATGGTCGCCGCCTTCGCTGTCGTGCTCGGGGTGATGGCCACCTCGTCCGCGACCGCAAACGCGGTCAGCACCCAGTGCGGGGGCGGACGGTGCACGGTCTACCTGAGCAAGAGCGAGACCGCCGCGATGGCGCAGGGGCGGGCGCCGGCGTTGCCTGCGGCCACCCCGTGGCAGATCAAGGCGAGCTATGTCGCTCTCGTTCAGGGGCATCGCTGGTTCGCACAGCAGTACACGAACCGCGGCTGGTGCTCAGCCTTCCGGCTCTCGATCTACCCGTGGGAGAGCCAGGGCTACACCGGCTACCGCTGCTAACCACATGACGGATGATGCCCCGACCGCCTCTGCGGTCGGGGCATCATCCTGTTGCGGCAATGGAAGACAGGACCACCGGAGACGTCCGTCGATCGACCGACACGGCCAGCGCGAGCGTCGATCCCAACGCACGCGGTTCCGCCAGCACTGTCACGTTAATCGAAAAGTAGAGCGGCACATCTAGTTTGGGATAGTTTGCGACCGGGAACCGTCGGACAGTTCATTTTCAGGCGGCGGTCGCGGTGACTTCTTGCCAGACAGCGAAGCGGCCGGCCATCTCGGTACGCCATTCGGGCGCCGCGAGCCGGTGTCGGCCGGGCCGGAAATGTGGTGAAATGCCCGAGAAGGCAGACAGAAAGCGTTGCGCGTGCCCGGCGGAGGTGAAGCGTTTCATCGCCCGCTCCCGCTGCCGACTATCCAGACCGACAAGCGATTCCGGGCTGGGCCAGCTACCGACGACCACTGTACGTCCGGTCATTACCGGCGCAGCACGATCAACGAAACTCTGATAGGGAGACAGGTCAGTACGCCCCCATATCACTCGACCGGAATCTGCGTCGAGTCCCCGCAGGTGCGACATGTCTCCGACGACAACAGTTCCTTCGTGAATCAACGGATCGGCAAAGGCGAACAGCCACAAAGGGTCCGGCGACGGATTGCGCCAGATCCCTCGGCCGGTTCCGAGGTCGAGCGCAACGACGTCTCCAGAGACTTCCACGGCGATCAGGGTGTTGCCGTGCCGCGCCGGGGTGCTCTTGACGGAGGAGTTCAGTTCCGCACGCCATCGGAGAGCTCCGCTGAGGAGATCGAGTGCCTCGATCGCACCATATGCGCGGTCTTCGTCTTTGACGGAGGCGATCACCATGTCGCCGGACACGAGCACAGGCGCGGTGTGTGCGGCTCCACCCAACTGCGCTCGCCATCGCGCTAGCGCTGACGTCTGTGTAGGAGCGGAGACGAGCGAGGAGATGGAAGGAAGGCTGAAGGTGCTGCGCTCGAGACCATTTCGAGCCATGGTGCGGGTATCGAGTGATATCTCCTCGCCGTCCCATCGCACCACTCGGAACGAGGGAGGACTGAAGTCCAGTCCCGCGAACAAAGGGGTGGGCGTGTTGACGTGCAGTGTCGTGCCGACCTTCACCACGCGGGAAGTATGTCGGTGGCCGAAGAACGTCGCTATCGGCTGGTGTGGGAGTCCGCCGAGAATCGAGTGCCATGGCTGGTCGTGGCTCAGTAGGATCCACGGCGTACCGGTTGGGATGGATTCGAGATCGGCCTTGATCCACGCATCCTGCACTTCGTGATCGATTCCCAGTTCGTGGGTGTGCCAATCGAGCGCGATGACGTGTAGCCCGGGCATGTCGAACGAATACCACCGCGGCCCGAGATTGCGTTCATAGGCACTCGGATCCGCAGTATGGATGGCGTAGTTGTTGCGGCTGAGGACACCGGTGAGCGAACCACCCATGTGATCGTGATTGCCAGGGAGCAGATGAATCGGCAGCGGACTGGATTCCACGGCGACGCGAAGCTCCGCGTACTCGTTGTCGATTCCTCGGTCGGTTAGGTCACCGGTGGCAACCACCGACGAGAGGTCCGGAACGGTTTCGGCGACACGTCCGAGAAACTGGGAGAACAAGGGCCCGGATCCGAGCTGCGTTGGTTGCGGATAGTATGGTCCGCGCCCGACGTGGGTATCCGATGTGAATGAACTTGTGCGGGAACAGGTCCTCGCCCGGCCGAAGAATGAACGTGAATTCTTCTGTCGCAGAAGGCACGAACCACTGTTGGCAACTGGTACCCGCGGGGCGGGTGACGAAGACGAACGGCCCCTTCGGAATCAGACTGAAGCTACCGTCGTGAAGAGTTGACGTGACTGTGACACCGTCACTGACAAGTACCCCGGGCCGGGGTATCCCGGTTTCGGACATGACTCGACCACGCATGGTCGTACTCCTTGATGTGGGCTGGTTTTGCGGGTGTATGTGGGGTTGGGTGCGAGTGCCGAATTCAGATCCGATGTTCGGTGACGACGTCGCCGGCCATCTCGACTGCGTGACGGGCAGGTTCGTGCCGAAGAGTGATCGCAACGTACAAGGCGTCGAGAACGGCCAGGTGAACGATCCTGCTGGCCATAGCCTCGACGCGATATCTGGTTTCCTTGCTTCCTGCAACGAGTCGATGGGAGACGATGTCGGTCAGCGGCGAGGAAACAAAGCTGGTGACCGCCACCGTGGTTGCACCGGCGGCGGCGGCAGCGCGCATGGTCGTGAGGGTTTCGACGGTGGAGCCTGTGTGACTGATGGCAAAACACACGTCGTCCGGGGTGAGCATTCTCGCCGTCACATGCTGGACGTGTGTGTCAGGGTTGAAGGTTGCGTCCAGCCCGAGAGTGGTGAGTCGGTAAGCGATGTCGGCAGCCAGCGGCGCTGAAGTGCCCACAGCGGCGAAAATAATTCTGCGTGCCCGGATAAGCTTGTCGACTATCGCCTCGGTTTCGATGGCACTGATCGACGAACTGGAACTGATGAGCGCAGAGCCACTACTGTGCAGCACTTTCCGCAGAATATCCTCTGCAGAATCATCGATCTTCACCTCCTCCGGCAAGTGAGTGGAATCCGGTGCAACCTCACGGGCGATACTGAGCTTGAGATCCTGATACCCGCGCAGGCCCAACCGTTGACAGAATCTGACCACCGTACCCACGGACGTTTCCGACGCGGCAGCCAGATCGCTCACCGAAATCTGCATGACCCTAGCGGGATTCGACAAGACGAAACGACTCACGCGCTGCTCCGCCGCCGATAGAGCCGACGATCGCATCCTGATCTCTTCGAGCACCGCCGTCTGAGGTACCCGCAGTTGATCACTCACTCGTGTGTCCGGCATGCCCAAAAATCTAGGCGGCCGTCCTTAATCGTTGGGGCCGCCCAAGTGAACGACGGAAAAACATTCCATATCCAATCCATTCACGGAACTTGATTCCACATCGCCTAACGTCGGCGTCCACAATACCGAGCGAGATGACCAAACTACGATGCGCTGCCTTGACAATCGGGCAGAAGAACCCCGAATCCCGGTTCCCCCCAGAGGCGCAAAACCAGCGGTTCCTGCGATGCGACGGAATCGTTCTTCTCGCTCCTACAGAACCACGGTCGACAACCCGACACGAACTCCGGATGGCACTGTCACCTTGCTGGACCCGACAAACTGGGAGAATGTGGAATGACCACCGCAACGCCGTCGTACAAAGGCCACTGCTACCCGGTCGAGATCATCAACCACTGCGTGTGGATTTACTTCCGGTTCCCGCTCAGCTTCCGTGAAGTCGAGGAACTCATGCTCGAACGCGGTGTCGTGGTGGCGCTGTCACGTTGATTGAAAAGTGTCGCGACACAGTCGATTGTTGAGATGTCGAGATGGAACACCGTCGGGTTGTTTGCCTTTCAGGCGGCAACATCGGTCGCGGTGACCTTCTGCCAGACCGCGAAACGGTCCGCCATCTCGGTACGCCATTCGGGCGCCGAGAGTCTGTGCCGGGTGGGCCGGAAATGCGGTGAGATACCCGAGAAAGCAGAGAGGAAGCGTTGCGCATGTCCGGGTGATGTGAATCGTTTCGTCGCCCGCTCGCGTTGTCTGGTCGGCTGATGGGAATTCTCGGCCCGGTTGTTCAAATACTTGGACCGGCGATGCTCGACCGAGGCCAGCATCTCGCGGTGAGCGACGCTGTAGCTGACCAGCTTGTCGGTAACGATCACCCGCGGAACATACTGCAAGCCCTTGAGCAGATTGCGGAAGAACTTCTTGGCCATCAACGCGTTTCGGTAGGCCTGGACCAGCACGTCGAGAACGGTTGCCGTCCTGGTCGACCGCCCGCCACAGATAATGTTGGCGGCCATTGATTCGGATGCAAACCTCGTCAAGGTGCCACTTTGTCGCCGGGCCTGGACCGCCGTCGACGCAACTGGTTTGCGTAGGCCTGCCCGAAACTTCGCACACCACCTTTTGGATCGTCTCGTAACTCACCACGACACCGCGTTCGAGCATGAGTTCCTCGACTTTCACGGAGACTGAGCGGGAACCGGAAGTAGAGCCACACGCAGTGGTTGATCATCTCGACCGGGTAGCGGTGACCTTTGTACGACAGGATCGGGGTGGTCATTCCACATTCGCCCAGTTTGCCGCGTTCAACAACGTGACAGTGCCACTTCGATGGCGGCCAGTTCATGGCCCAGTTACGCGTAAAGCAAGTTCAGTCACGCGGCGCAGTTGCTGTTCGTCGGCGCCGTCGCGGGCGTAGGACGACAAACCGACGAGCAAAACATGGGTGAACGCCGCCAGCGTCTCCGCGTCTGGGACAGCCTCGCCGTCCACGGTCACTTCTCGCAGCCGGGCGGCTGTGATCTCGCGGTTCTGGGTGCGGTTCGCGCTCAACCCGGGCTCGGTGTTGACCAGACATCCACACGGATGCGCCGCGCTCGGATACTCCTCCGACGCGCGGTCGAACATCGCTTTGAGCACCTCGCGTGCATTCGTCCCGGCGAGCCCGGCTGTGGTCACCGACTCCGGACTGGCTTCGTAACGCGCTACTACCTCCTCGAACAGTGTTCGCTTGTCCACGAACGCCGCGTACAGACTCGGCGCCGAAATCTCAAGCTCCCGGGTGAGATCGCTGATCGAGGTCTGTTCGTATCCGCGCTCCCAGAACAGGCGCATCGCCGTATCCAAGGCGGCGTCTCTATCGAAGCTTCGTGGTCGGCCCATTCACCGATTGTATAACGATCACTACAGATGTGATACCGTTCTGTATCGATCACTACAGAAGTGGCGACACCACACCACCAGCAGCTCGAGAAAGGGCACTCATGAACACCACCGCAGAGACCACCACCGCCTTCCTGCAGCGTCTCGGCGCACAGGACGCCGAAGGCCTGGGCGAGCTCTTCGCCGACAAGATCGACTGGTTCGTTCCCGGAAACCCGGATTTGGCATCGTGGGTGGGCAAGCGGACACGCAACAGCGAAGTGCCGGAGTATTTTCGATCCCTTTGGGCTGCAGTCGAACCCGGCAAGAGCGTCGTCTCGGTCGAGGCTGTCGTCGCGGACGGCGAGAACGCAGTCATCTTCGGCAGCTTTGACCATGTCGCAGTTCCCACCGGCCGACCCTTCCATACCGATGTCGCCCTGCGGCTGACCGTGACGGACGGAAAGATCACGCGTATGCACCTTTTCGAGGACACCGCTGCGACAGCTGCGGCATACGCGCCCTGAGCACTGCGGAAGTTTCGGGGCGTATCAGGTCACAGGCGCGTCGTTAGGGCGCAGGTTTGGTGATGCCCAACCGGCTCTAGCTCCAACGCCGATAGATCTGTCCTATGTCAGGTAGAGGCTCGAATGGCTTGCAAGAGAGGCTATTCGGACATTAACCTCGAGGACATTATGTTCGGGAGTAGATCTCGGGCTACCAGTAATCGGGACCGCGAAGCTAAGATTCGCGCCAGAAGAGCGTCGGGCGCGGTCACGGATTTATGCCGTTGGCTGCTGTTGTGGCCGCTATCCACCGATCGAGTGTGCTCTTAGCGGTGCCGTTGTCGATGGCGTGTGCCCCGCAGTCGAGGGCGGCGCGGAACCGGTCGTTGATCGAACGATGGAACTGCTCCGGGTGCCGAGATAGTTCGTCGGCGACCAGTCCTGCCGCAGCGTTGAGGTCGGCGTCAGCTTCGCGGCGGCGGGCACCTCCCATCCGGGGTTTGCTCACGTCCGGAGTGTCCGCTCCGAGATTGGCGTATCTACGCTGTTCGGAACGTGTTTGAGAACTCGTGATCGTGGGCGGTGCTGCGGTGTAGAACGATGGGTGGGCTCCTGGTTTGGT
The DNA here is from genome assembly GCF_050586165.1 of Rhodococcus sp. 24CO. Lineage (NCBI taxonomy): Bacteria > Bacillati > Actinomycetota > Actinomycetes > Mycobacteriales > Nocardiaceae > Rhodococcus > Rhodococcus sp. 24CO. The sequence goes on from NZ_JAZFNF010000031.1 coordinate 11,585, forward strand.
CAGTGATTACCAATGTCGCTGCCCGTGCCCAGGAGTCCACGAATGCCATCATCGCCGATCTCGCTGTGCCCGTCGTGCCCGCCCCATCCGTCGCGCGGGCATTGCTGCGCGGTGTATCCGTCGTCGTCGCTGACCGACGCGCAGTGGGCGATCCTGGAACCGTTGCTGCCGCCGCCGGGCAACACGGCAGGTCGCGCGGCAGGCCCGAGAAGCATTGCCGCCGACTGATTCTGGATGCCATCTTCTACCTGGTTCGGGGTGGTATCGCGTGGCGGCAGCTACCGGCGGAGTACCCGCCGCCGATGACTGTATACGCGGTCTTCGCTCGCTGGGTGCGCGGAGGTGCGTGGCAACGCATCCAGGAACCTTCTGATCGCGGTGGGCGTCACAAAACCGAAACCCAATGTAATGCGTGTATGTCCTTGGCTGGAAGTCGCTCTCTGGCCATCCATCAGTCCAACTTGTTGGTCTCGAGAGCACCGAGCTCACGAACGTGAACGCGGACCCACGATGGTCCGAAAAGAAGCTCCACGCCCCGCGGGGCGTCACCTCTGGGGACGGTCAGCGAGGCCCCTGCGTCCGTGGTCATGAATTTCAATGAAGTCGCGAACCCCCCAGGCCTGAGTCCTAGGCTTTTGGGGTGACGGCATAGCTCGAGGTTCTGACAGCTCACCGAGCCCCCGAAACTGCCCTGCGCCGCGTCATCCGCGAAATCCGGACGAACGGAGACCCAGAGGGCGCAGCGCTGACCCCAACGCCCGGAACTCCCCCGACATCGGCGCAGGCAAGGGACGGCTGCCGAGTATGGCGGGACGGTGATCAGCTCTGCATCGAACACGAGGACGGACGGCTGATCTTCGTCACCAACGGCGATAAAGCGTGGGATTTCACCGCCGACGCGCAACCCCCCCGCACCTGTTCTCCAGGCCATCTCCCCTGTCTAGATGTCAACAAGTTCCTACTACGGCGCAGAACTGCCACCGACAGGACAAGCGACGTCTTCAACCTGCCCACAAGCGAAGTAGACGAAGCCGAATTCGCCGGACGGCGTTCCTGGACAGTCGAACTGACCCCGACTCCCCCCACACTGCACCCGCTACGAATCTGGATCGACATCGAATCCGGCCAAATTCTCGGCTATCACTCACATCGCTGTCGGCTTGTTCTTCGCCCAGATTCTGATGTCCTTCAATGTCGCCGCACTCCCCGTCTCCCTCGGTGGCATGGTCGAGGACTTCGGCGTCGCACCGACCGTCGCAAGCACGACCATCGTCGTCTACGGCCTGGCAGTGGCGGCGTTGGTGATGGTCGGCGCCAAACTCGGTCAACGCATCGGGTGGGTCGTGATCTTCCGTGTCGTCGTCGCCACCTTCGCGTGCTCGGCACTGATGATGATCCTCGCCCCGTCCATCGGATGGGCCATCGCCGGCCAAGCCGTCGCCGGCGCCTCCGCCGCGATCATCGTGCCGTCACTGGTCGCGTTGATCGCCGAAAACTACCGAGGAGCACAACAAGCCACCGCTATCGGATCCCTGGGATCGGCACGGGCAGTGTCCGGATTGAGCGCGTTCTTCGTCGGCGGCGCTCTCGGCACCCTCGTCGGATGGCGCCCGGTATTCGGTATCGTCCTCGTCCTCGCAGTCCTCGTCTTCGCACTCAGTTTCACCCTGCGCTCCGATCGCGGGCATGCCGGAATCAAGATCGACCTCATCGCGGCAGCCCTCATCGGTGCGGGTGTCGTCCTACTCACCCTCGGCTTCAACAACCTCAACGGGTGGGGAGTCTTCTTCGCGTCCCCGGACGCCCCGTTCGACCTCCTCGGGCTTTCACCTGCTCCCATCTTCATCCTTGTCGGAGTGATGCTGGGTCAAGCTTTCTTCACCTGGACCCGCCGCAGAATCCGTGAAGGAAAAGTCCCCCTCGTCGACCTCTCCGTACTGGGAAGCTCACGCGAGCGCGCGGCCGTGTATGCCATGTTGATCGTCGTCGCACTCGAGGCAGCACTGAACTTCACCGTCCCCCTCTACATCCAGATCGTTCAGGGACGAACACCATTCGACACGGCCCTGGCGATGATGCCGTTCAACCTGACCGTATTCGTCACCGCGACACTGGTTGTCCGCTTCTACAAGCGTTACAGCCCCCGCACCATCGGCGTATTCTCGTTCACCCTCACCACTGTCGCGCTCGTCTGGCTCGCCTACGTCGTCACCAACAACTGGGAGACCATCCCCACCATCGCGGGCCTGATCGTGTTCGGCATCGGCCAAGGCGCACTCGTCACCCTCGTCTTCAACGTCCTCGTCACCTCGGCCCCCAAGGAACTCGCTGGAGACGTCGGGTCCATCCGTGGTACTACCCAGAACCTCGCTTCCGCGGTCGGCACCGCACTGGCCGGTGCCCTTCTGGTCACGATCTTGAGCTTCAGCGTCGGTCAAGCTGTCGTCAGTAATGTCGATCTCCCCGAATCCCTTGTAGCGCAAGTCGATCTCGACAACGTCAACTTCGTCAGCAACGACCAAATCCGCGAACTCCTCGACACCACCGACGCGACGGCCGAGCAAATCGACACCGCCATCGCCGTCAACGAGGACGCCCGACTGAACACCCTCAAACTGGGCCTGCTCATCCTCGCTGCCATCAGCGCAACCGCGATCATCCCCGCCACCCGCCTACCCAACTACCGCCCACACGAAATCCCGGACCCGTCAGAAGACGAAGAAGCACCGGAGAAGCCAAGTGCGGGCGCAAAAAATCGGCGACGCCTGCCCTAGTAGTTCAAGTGTCCGGCCTGAACTTCCTGACGGATTGAACCGTGCCGGGTTTCTTGCCGCTCCTATGCTGGCGACATCTCCGGCTGGAGAATCGATAGTTGAGAGTAATAGG
>NZ_JAZFNF010000032.1:0-13931 GCF_050586165.1 Rhodococcus sp. 24CO
GTGTCGTCATCTCGGCACCTCCTCGCCGAGCATTCACTCAGCTAGTCGGGCCGAAACACCGTTTTAGAGACAGTCCCCGCCGTCCGCGTAACCCACGTGTTCGGCGGCGGGCACTGCAAATTTGTGAAATCCGCTGGTCGAGAACTGGTCCGGCGATGTCGTCGATGTACACGGGCTAGCGGCGTCCGCGGGAGATCATCCGCACTGTGTGTGGCTGTACCACCGGTTCAGCCCTCGTCCCGTGAGATCGGGTTACTGATGGCCGACCGCAAAAGATCGAGTCCGCTATTCGGCATCCTCCTGAGTGCGGCCTCATGCATGCTGTTCTCGCCCCTGGCGAATCTCACAGTGTCATGGACTGCCACACTCCGTCAATCAGGTTAGGGCTCAAGTCAATCGGGTGGGCGCTGTCCTACACGTCGCCGGGACCGAGGGCCATCAACTGATGGATATACGTCCATACAGTTGGATACGACCTCGAGTTAAGCAATGGTGGTGAGCAATGTTCGAGTGAGCGCAAATGTATGGACGTCCGCGATTGACCACCCTCCTGTGCTTGTCGCTCGCTTCCGTGGAATCACGCCTTTGGTGGAACCGCCAATCTCAACATGGTTCTATTCGGTGGCGGCACTCTGCCACATCGACGATGGACACGGTCGGTCTTCGGAAACTGGGGGCGTTCCATCGCCTCCGTCACCGCGCTTCGGCCGACGTTTTACGTGGCGGTCTCTGCAGGTTTTCAAGCCGTGCTTCAGGCTCTGGAAGCTGCGAGGATTGCCGTCGCGGACTGTTCGGCAGGCGGGTTTTGAGTAGCGTGCGGTGAGGGGTTAACGGGTTGACCCATTGACTTGACCCATTGACTTGACTCGTTGACTTGACCTGGTTGACCGAGGATGATGGATGTATGAGAACACCGTTGAAAAAGGTCGTGGACGATCAGCTGGATGCCCTGGGAATGGCAGCGGAGCAGCTCGACGCCGACGACGCCAAATACGTCGCTGCGGGTGTGAAGAACGTCTTGTCGAGCTTGCGTGCTCGCCGGGTGTGGGAGAACCATATTGGTGCGATTCTCACCCACAAGCAGATGCTCGACGCAACGAGTTGGTCGAAGCAGAACCTCAGTCAGGCGGTCAAGGACTCTCGCGTACTGCGTCTCCCCGCTGCCGATGGAACGTCAGGATACTGGTCCGGCGGTTTGACCGATTCGGCTCCGCATGTTCCGATCGCAGGTGTTAAGGAAGTCCTCAAGGCGTGGGCGTCGGCCGAGGCGCAGCCGTGGACCATTGCATCCTGGATGTCGACGGGGCAGGCCGAGTTGGGCGGACGAACGCCACGTGCGGCTCTGATAGACGGCGATTATCCGGTGGTCGTGACGTTGGCTCGGCGTGCGGCAGAAAGGCTGTCTGCGTGAGCGCTCCTCGCGCTGTCCAGCATTTGAGTGAGCCACCGTCCCCGGATCAACTCCGGGGACGTTTTCCTGCGCGGACAGTATCGGCTGGGACGGTACTGTATCGGACCCACAAGGAAGGTCTGGGTGCATGGGGGTTCGGGAGCAGTCTGCAGGGGCGATTCGACCTCGCTGGCAAGTACGGGACCTGCTACACGGCGGAATCGGAACTGATAACACTGCTCGAATGCTGGGTCGGAATCCGGTACATCCCTCGGACTGAGATCGACGGCCGCGCATTGTCTGCGGTGGCGGTTGGCCGTGATCTATAGATTGCCGATGTTACCTCGAACAAGGCAATCGAGTTCGGAATGACGTCCGAGATCAACACTACCGTCGACTACGACCTGACCCAACGGTGGGCAGAGGCGTTTCGCACTGCCGGATTTAATGGGATCAGATACTGGGCGCGGCACGAAATGTCGCACACCCACGCATGTCTCGCGTTATTCGCCGATGGCGGCGATCGTACGCATTCGGCTGGACGGCCCAGCGATTACGTGGTGACGGACATCGATCTGCTGGTGGACAGGGACGACCTGTGGGTTGCGCTCGAAAAGGAAACCGGTATACAGATTCTCGATATTCCAGGGACCTTCTGATGTTGATCGTGAGGGCGAGGTCATTGTGTCCCGGTCCACGTCGTGCCGGTGGCTACCGATGGCGATGACCGAGCCATGACAATCGGCTGAATCGTCGACCGTTTCGTCAGCTTGGTCGTTGCTCTCTGGTGCCCGACGCCGATGGGGTTCGTCGTTCGCTTCCATGGGGGGGCTCACACCATGTGCCGACAGGTCTTCGACCGGTTGGGGATCGGGCAGGGAATTCGAGTAATCTTCGATCTCGATCGAGCGTCGGCGCTCAGATCGGCGGGCGTGGAACGATTTTTGTGGTGGCACTGCGGGTGGAAGGAAGATTGACAGTGGAGGCATCGGAGGAGTCGGTCCTGGATGTTTACGAGCGGATTTCTCAGCTGGCGCGGTCGGTACACGGAACGCTTAACGGTGGTGTGCGAACCCCGACGGAAGTGCTCGAGGAGGTCACCGAAGCGGCGGTGAAACTGCTCCACGGTGTCGATCACGCAGGAATAACGTTGGTGCGCCGCTCTCGTCCTGGACATCGTCCGGAGCATTTCGAGTCCGCTGCAGCGACCGGTGCAGTGCCGGCGCGGTTCGACGTATTGCAGCACGAGCAGGGAGAGGGGCCGTGCTTCGATGCGATCTGGTCTCATCAAACGGTGCGGATCGTCGACGTGGCTTCGGATCCGCGCTGGGCACAGTTGTTGGCTGCGGTGCGGCAGCAGACTCCGATTCGATCTGTGTTGTCGATCCAGCTTTTCGCCGACGGTCAGGAACTGGGCGCGCTGAACTTGTTCTCGGACAAGGCCGGCGGGTTCGACGTCGAAACGGAGGAGCAGGCGTTCAATCTGGCGACGCACGCAGCCATCGCGCTCTCGAGTGCACGTCGTGGTGAGCAGTTTCGCAGTGCGCTGGGCTCTCGCGATCTGATTGGGCAGGCCAAGGGCATGATCATGGAACGTTTCGACGTCGATGCCATCGCGGCGTTTCAGATGCTTCGGACGCTTTCGCAGGAAATGAATGTGTCCGTGCTCGAGTTGGCGAGAAGGGTTGCCTTCCGCGAGTTTCCGGTTCTCCGTGACGAGTAGCATCCACCACTTGGCGGTGACGAGTGACACCTATTGCACGGGAAGTTCGCTGGGAGATTCTCTGCAGAAGGCTTTCGAGCATTTCGTTCCGTTGGGTGTGTCGATGTAGGGGCCCCTCAGGTAGGGAGTGAGCCCAGTTAGGTGACAGTCGACCGCCTCCGGCGGGATGGGATCTCCGAACATCATGGCGATGGGTCGTTTGAGTTCAGCTGTACCCATGGTTGTGCGTACGGTACGGGTCTCGGCGTGCTGGCTGGGTGGTATGGCAATCGTCTCGTCGTGCTTCCGAGGTGTGTCGGTACTTCATATGACAGGATCGCGACTACTAAAATCTATGTCGCAAAATGCAGATAATCGACAATAGGCGCATGAGGGTTAGTGTAGCTTTGGTGATCGAACATCGGATGACTAAGTCGAATCGCCGAAATATTTTCCCGCTGCCTGCGGAAACGCCTCCCTTTGGATAGTCAGGGGAGGTTGGAAATATATTGGCGGCACGTTAGATTCTCTAGCTAATTGAAATAGAAATCTTCTTCTGGCGCGTGCTAATGTCGACAAAAACCAGTTCTAATGGGGGTGTTGTGTCGGAATCTCTGTCGCGCGTGCGTCGCGGGGTGTACGGGATTTCGGTGATGTCGGAGTTGTCGGGCGTCGGTCCACAAACCTTGCGGCTCTACGAGCGGCGTGGCCTGTTGACGCCCACGCGCACCGACGGTGGAACCCGCCGATACAGCGAAGCGGATCTGACCACACTGCGCCGTATCACGGCGTTGGTCGACGACGGAGTCAACCTCACCGGCATCCGAACGATTCTGGCGCTGGAAGCGGAGAATTCGATTCTGGCTGCGCGGCTCCTTCAGCTGAGCGAGCCGGCAGACTGCGGTGCTTGAGTCGGTTGCGCGTTGACATCACCGGGTGACGTCAATGTGGCGGTACCCCCCATGTCGCCGAAGTCTGCGTCCGCGACAATCTTGTTTCCGCCGCTTTCGAGGAATGCAAGTGCCGCATCGAACGCATCTACCAGCCATGAATGTGCAGCTTCGGTGAGTAGCGCGTCCGGTACCGTCTCGATGTTGGTCTGATAGATGCGCACCGTCCATGAGCCGCTCGTGTCGGGTTCGTCGGAGAGGCCTCGGGCGGTGTTGGTGGCCAGGAGGTAGCGGTTGTATTCGAGGTCGACTCGGATGGTGTAGACGCCCGCGAGGTTGACGATGTTGGCGGGGCGTTGGGTGACGGCGGCCAATGCAATAAGTGCGTCGTTGTAAGTCTGCGAGTACTTCTTCGTCAGCGGCATAGCTGTCCTACCTGTTCGGTATGGCCGTTGCAGTGCGGCAACGGCGAGTGAAGGCAGTTCGTTGCCGCGGCTTGACGAAGAACTGATAGCGATCTTATCCCAGAAGGGGATGAATCGGATGTTGAGAACACCGTGTTCGGTGCCGGTTGCCCGCAGCGAACATGGGTAAGGCCCGTATGGCTGGCAATCGTGCAACCCGGGGCCGTTTAGGTGAGGTACGTGTCAAGGCGCAGGAGAGCGGAGGCCGACCGTAATCGAAGATGGCCTAGAACGCCGGTTCAAGGGAACTTGGGTCATAAGGTCCGGCCTACTGTGCGGGTCCGCGAAATCCCTCGGGACGGGTCCAGCTAAGGAGGAAACGTTTGCCGCCCTACCGATCGGGTAGCAGGTTCACAGGTTGCAATTGTCGGGATCGGTACGTGCGCCTCGAAACGTTGCGGCTCAGATTCTCAGGTGGTTAAGCAGCAGCCTTGTGGATCGCACTCGAGTGCCAAGCACTTTCGGGTGACGCCGGTAGCCCCCGCTCCCGCGGGGCACTACCGGCGATTTACGCCCGGCCCCGGAGGAAACCGGGACAGTTCAACGTCATCGGTGCTGAGCACACAACACAGATGACCTACTATCCGTGCCGAGCTGACCCCTCATGTCCGACCCTGCACACTCACAGTAAGGCCGCGACCAGATGTACGCCAGGGTTCTGCGCAGAATAGGCAGAACCACAGAATAGGCAGAACATCCTGATGAGTGCTGTTGTTGTGGCACAAAAGCTTTCAGTATCAGTAGGACAGTCGTCGACGAGTACCTCACACCTCGTCTGACGGACCTCACCATTCCGCAGCCCAGGATCGCCAGCAAGGACGGTGTAATCACGGCAGTCCGGGAAGTGATCTCGGCGGCGAGTTCATCGACCTCGGCCGTGACACGACTTTAGTGCTGCCCCGCCCGACATCCGCGGCTTTTGCCGGGTGGAAATGAAACGTCGGGTAATGCGGGCATAGTCCGCGAGTGGCCGGGACAATTCGTGTATTCGGCGCCTGGACATGGGCAAACAGGGGGGCAGCAAAGCGTTGAGGCACTTCGCTACGCGCACCCTCATTATCAGTAGTTCCGTCGCGAGTTTGTGAAGGATGGTGCGCGCGAGTGGGTGTGGTTTGGGGGAGAATTCGAGAATGAACGAACAGAACGGCGAAACGAATGCCGTGACGGGTGTTGGCTCTCGGGTCAAGGTCACTGTGCCTGGCGGTAGCGGCGGAGGGGCATATGCCGGTGTGGTGATCGAGGACTACGCGAACATGGTCATCGATTCGGAGTCGGTGGGACGGGATTGGGCCCCGGTACATCGGTGGGCCATCGCCTTGGATGACGGAAGACTGATCTTTGCCGATGACGACGACCTTACGGCCGCCGATTGATGGATAGCTCGGGCTCATGCAGGTGTTCTCGTCGAGAGTTGCTCCCGCAAGTATTGCATGACCTCGGCACGAGCGTGAGCGTCAGCAACGTTCGAATCCCGCTCACGCGCTTCACTCCGACGTGCTGCTCGTTCGGCTAAACGAGCGCGGTCGTTTTCACGGGCACGTTCCGCAGGAGTGTGGGCTGACCAGTCGATCTGTGCCAGTCGCCAGCGCAGGAACGCAGTCGGTCGTGTGAGTTGTCCGTGCCAGACCCAACCCCGGGATTGGGTGTCTGTGGTGAGTTCATCGGCGATGTCGCGACCGCTCCATCGGGCGGGGGCGATGTCGGCGTTGGCCAGAGAATCGCAGATCTGGCCAATGTGTTTGGTCGTTTTCAGCGCCGGGATGTGAGCGATCAGTTGGGCGGCGGTGCGTTGCAACTCGATTGGACGCGGGGTGGATCTTTGGGTGTTCTTCGGCTTGCCCGCTCGCGTGTGCGCGTGCGTCGGTGAGAACTTCACAACATGAGATGGAAGAACAAATCCCCCAGAGGGGGATAGGGGGTCACGGCCGCCGGTTTGTGGAGAAGTTCGCGAGGCTGTGCGGGCGCGGTGTGTGGCGGTGCGAAGTGTTGCGCGAGAGGCTTTCTGGACTTCGTGACGGGTGCGGTGATGGTTGTGACGGCGGCGCGGGTGAGGTGAGTGCCCAGACAGAGGCTGCCCGGAACTGCCTGGGCCCATGGTGCGCTTCGGCAGCCATCGATTCGATATTGGTGAGATAGCGACCTCGTTCCTGTTCGACGGCCATGCCGAGGACGCCCAGGACGCGCCTGGCTCGTTTGACGACGGGACTGCTGACTACGGCGCGGTTGGCGCTGGCTCGAGTTGAGGCGGTGACGCCGCGCCCGCTTTCCCTCTGCCAAGCAGGCGTGGGTGACGGCGACAGCGAATGCTGCTTCGGTGCTGATGGTGTTTTTCTTGCAGAGTTCGGTGCCGGTGCCGGTGCCGGTGCCGGTGGGGGAGTTGGGGAGCGTACGGACTTGGTGTTGCCATTGGGTGCGGTTGGTCCAGAGAGGGCCGGGCGTGTTGACCTTCTGTGACGTGGAGGGCTTAACAGTTGCCGCGGTGGTTACTTCGTTGCGTTGCGTGTTTCTATGCGCTGGAGTTGTGTTGTATTCGTCGACCTTGAATGCAACCGCTACGCCATGGCGACCAACACCCTTCGAGGCTTGTCGGACGACCCGGACGCGAGCGGCACCTGGTTGGTTCGTTTCTTTCAGACCGATATCGACGGCGCGTCGGATCACCTCCTGGTCGAGGCAACATGTCAATAGCTTGTCGACGCCTTCGATTCTGCCCTTCAACACCTCGAGGCCCTCGGCAACAAAATTGCCGCCGACGCTGATTTCGGGGGTATCACCAGCTCAGCTACCCAATTCCCGGCTGATGTCGACTGTCTCGACAATCAAAGCCGAGCGTCGGCCGATTCACGGCACTGAGTAATCCGCGCCGCGAGAGCCGCATTCTCCGCCTCGAGTGAGAGAATCGAACCGACTCCGATCAAGTTCACTCCGTCGGCGATCAATTCCGTGATGCGACGTAGCGTGACATAGCGTGACTAGATCCGCTTCGCTGTAGCGCCGGGTTCCGCCATCGGTGCGCGTGGGCGTCAACAACCCTCGTCGGTCGCAGAGCCTCAGCGTCTGCGGTCCAATACCGGACAACTCCGACATCACCGAGATTCCGTACACGCCGCGGAGCGACGGTCGTTGAGGTTCAAAAGCCACGGTGAACCTCCTCCTTGTAACGGGCTGCATCCGACCTTAACAGTTGGCGACACCAAATCTATCGCTTTAGGCATAGGTCCGGCCTACGTAGTGCCCGGGCTGACTGTCAACTTCCGGAGCCTTCCGCATTTCTGCTGCTCAACGCACATGACTGCCATTCGGAGACCGTTTCCGCGTCAATTTTTTCGTTTCGAAGGTTGCTAGTTATCTGCATCGGCTGATATAGATTTAGGGAAATTGAATGTATGGGGCGGACGGGTAAGCCAGGCGGCGGTGCAGATTGTCCCTGGCCAATGCCGCGACGCGTCAGCCCTTCTGTCGCGGTCCACGCCACGTGTTCTTGGCCTCGGCCGGGCGCGCTGGCCCAAATCTCCGAGGAGCCATTGCGCGAACGTTTGGCTTGATATCGAAAGGTGCCCAGCAAGTGGCCAAGCAGCCGAGATAGTGACATAAATCACATATGCGCATCCTCTTTGCAGGCCGGGATATGTCGAAGGTGGCAACAGATCGCCTGTAGGTGGTCTCCACTCGAGAGTTCAAGGAGAACGATATGACTTCACGCAACACGCTCGCTCGTAGCCTGCATGACCTCGGTGCGGCGGCATGGTTCGGTGGCACGCTGATGGGAGCAGTTGGTCTCAACGGTGCCGCCGATGCGGTTCGTGATCCCCAGGATCGGGCGCGAGTCGCCTCGATGGGATGGGCGAAATGGTCTCCGGTCAACGCGGCGGCTATCGGAGCTCATCTTGTCGGCGGCGGCGCACTTCTGTATGCGAACAGGGATCGAGCTCAGCATCAGAGCGGGGTCAAAGCGAACACGATCACCAAGATCGTTCTCACCGGCGCCGCACTCGCGGCGACCGCATACAGCGGTGTCCTCGGCGCCAAGGTCGCCACAGCAGACGGACAGTACGTTGAGGGCGCTACCGAACCGGCGCAGTCGACCCCGGGCGAGGTCGCAGCCGCTCAGCGACAGCTGCAGTATGTGCAGTGGGCTCTCCCGGCTCTGACCGGAGCCATCGTAATCCTGGGAGCGCAGCAGGGTGAGCAGCAACGCCCCGCACACATTCTCGCCGGGTTCGGTTCCACCCTGGCCCGCCGTGTCCGCAAGTGAACCGGCGCCTCTCCCGAGGCAGACGCGTTTGATGATGCAAAACAGGGACACGTCGACGATCGCAGCCGAGGACGGCCCGCTGCTGCGTGGAGGGCAGGTGATCGGAGTCGACGGCGAGGTTATCGGTGTGATCGGGTCGATGCTTCTCGACCCGGCGACAACCTCACCGCATTGGGTGACAGTCGGTTTCGATGAAGCTGGGTATGCCGTGATCCCTTTGACTGGCGCTTACCGTGACGGGCAAAACCTGCGAGTGCCGTTCACTGGCGCCCAGGTCCGCGCGGCACCGGAGCAGGGGCGCGTCGATGCTCTGACTCCTGACGACGAACAAGTCCTGCGCGATTACTACGTAGAAGCTCGAGTGAGAGGAATTAGACAGAGATGACCGGTGCCAACACCGCTCCGGTTGAGGCAGACCCGGACGACCCCCGTAAACCGCAGTCGCCGACCGAGCTGAAGAAATCGTCGTGGGTTTATGCACTGCGCGCGACTGCTCGCCAGTTCTCGCGTGATCAGTGCACGGACCTCGCGGCAGCGCTGACGTATTACGCTGTGCTGTCGCTGTTTCCGGCGATCCTGGCAGTGGTTTCCCTTCTCGGGGTGTTCGGTCAAGGCCAGTCGACCGTCGATGCAGTTCTGCAGATCATCGGCGATCTCGGTCCATCCTCTGCAGTGGACACCCTGAGGGAACCGATCCAGCAGCTCGTGCAAGCCCCGGCGGCTGGATTCGCACTCATCGCCGGAATCGCGGGCGCGCTATGGTCCGCTTCCGGATATGTCGGGGCATTCGGGCGTGCGATGAACCGCATGTACGAGGTCGAAGAAGGACGTCCGGTGTGGAAACTTCGGCCGGTGATGCTGCTGGTGACTATCGTGGCGTTGGCTTTGATCGGTTGCGCTGCAGTGATGTTGGCGGTCAGTGGGCCTATCGCACGGGCAATCGGTGATGCGATCGGGGTGGGAAATACCGCGTTGACTGTGTGGAACATCGCTCGCTGGCCGGTGGTGCTAGTATTCGTCGTTCTCGCCGTTGCGATTCTGTATTACGCCACTCCGAACATCCAGCAGCCGAAGTTTCGGTGGATCAGTGGCGGCGCCGCCCTGGCCATTGTGGTGTGGATCCTCGCATCGGTGGGTTTCGGGTTTTACGTCGCCAACTTCAGTAGCTACAACAAGACCTACGGCTCCCTCGCCGGCGCGATCGTGTTCCTGCTGTGGTTGTGGATCACCAACCTGGCGTTGTTGTTCGGGGCAGAACTCGATTCCGAACTCGAACGTGGACGACAACTACAAGCCGGAATCGCCGCCGAAGAACAACTCCAACTACCACCCAGAGACACCCGCGTCTCGGACAAGAATGCTCAGAAGGACGCCGATGAGATCGAACGCGGGCGAGAGTTGCGCCAGGCGCACATCTCCAACGACGGCAGCGAAGAGTCGAGGGGCAACTCTGCCGACACGAACCCACCGAAACCGGGAGGAATACCGATGAGCGATCCCACGCACGACCACACTGAGCACCCACCTGCGCCGAACTCCCCCCAGGTGGCGGACTTGTCGACCGTTCAACTCGTCGAACGACTCACCGAGCAAATATCGACACTGGTGCGCACTGAAATCGCAGCTGGGCTGGACGAAGTCAAAAACAAAGGCACCCGACTCGGGATCGGGATCGGCATCTCCGGAGCGGGCGCGGTGTTGGCGTTGTTCGGACTGGCAACTCTGATCGCTGCTGCAGTACTCGGGCTCGCCACCGTCGTTGCCCCCTGGCTCGCAGCCCTGATCGTCGGCGTTGCTGTTCTGCTGATCGGCGGGGTTGTGGCCGCGGTGGGCGCAACCCGATCCAAGAAGGCGCTACCACCAGTTCCGCAGAATACTGCTGCCAGCGTCAGCGAAGACATCTCTACCATCAAGAAGGGCATCCGATGACCGGCAGTCATGACAACCCGTCAGAGAACATTCCACTTGGGGTGACCGCGTCACCTGACCCGGAGCGGAGCGTCGAAGCACAACGCGCCGATCTCGCGGACACCGTCGCCGCGCTCGCCGCGAAAGCGGACGTACCCACACGAGTGCAGGACAGTGCGAATGTGCGGCTGCAGAAAGCGAAAGCTCTTGCGGAAGAGAATCCGCAGATACTTACGGCCGTGTCGCTCGGTATCGTCCTCGTCGCGTTGATCATATTCAGGCGCAAGAGGTCTCACGGAAGGAGTGATCGATGAGCGCGGTCGCAAAAGTGATCTACAAGCCGCTCTCGCTGGCGACCAGTGTGCTCGGCGGCATCGCCGCGGGGATGGTGTTCAAGCAGATTTGGAAGCGCGTCGACGACAACGACGCGGCCGCGCCGAATCCGAAAGATCTCAACCGTAGTGTCCGAGAAGTGTTGATCGCCGCGGTCATTCAAGGGGCAGTCTTCGGCCTGGTGAAGGCGGCAGTGGATCGAGCCGGTGCCACCGGTTATCGTGCCTTGACTCACGAAGATCCGGTTTAGACGTTTGCGGGTATAGGTGTTGCCGAAATGAGGGAAGCAGTGGGGGTCGGCTCTGGGCATCGATATAGGACGGTGGCCTGAGGGTTTTTCGCGTCATAGGAGTAGGCCGGTGATTGAAGTCGTCAGCCGTAGGGGACGCCGGCCTACGACCGGAAACTCGCGGTTCGGCTCCTAGAAACACTCGGAAGAGGCCTGGTACTCAGTCGACAATGATGCCGCAGCTGAGTAGGGCGCTGCTTGACCTCACCATCAGCCCCTCCCAACAGCCCTCCACCGCAGCAGTTTTGAAACTCATGGAAACAACTCGATGCCACTGCGATTCGACCGCGATGTAAAGGCTCCAAACCGTTGCCGCCTTGCAGCAGCGTGAAAATCATGTTCGAAGCAGAGGACGAAATGAAGAGACGCGAAATGAGCACGCAACAGAGCGAGGGGTTTTCGCGATGACACCGCCGACGATTATGCCTTCTGAAGTCTCGACGAAGATCTCCGTCTTCGATCGGTTCGCCACCTACGTCAGCGCGCGCACGTCGCAGGCATGGTTTTTCGTGGTGTGCGTGGTCATCGTGGTGCTGTGGGCTCCCTCTTTCTTCCTCCTGGGCACCATTGACACGTGGCAACTGATCATCAATACGGTCACCACCATAGTCACATTCCTGTTGGTGGCATTGTTGCAAAACACTCAGAAGCGCTCGGACGATGCTGTACAGCACAAGCTGAACGCCATCGCCGATGGACTGGCCGATCTGATGAAACAGCTTTCCGCGGAGCACCCCGAACTCGACAAAGATCTGCGGGAACTGCGACTAGCGGTCGGGCTCGAGGACCACGAGAGCGCCTCCTGATGGGGGAGTAAACGCGAAGCCTCAGCGGGGGATAGGGCCTATGCGTGGTGTTCTTCCTGCAGTTCGATTGGACCAGGACACCGGAGGCATCACTTGCCGGTCGGCCGCTGATCACAGCCTTTTCGCTACCGAGAATCGAGGACATCATGGTCACCGCAGCATTCATCACCCCCGACCCAGATCCCGATCGCGATTACGTCGACCGGGAACTCGCCGCCGAACTACTTGGTCACTCACAGGCCGCCGACGAGAAATTGCATACGATGCTAGAGGCTCTCAACCACTCACTCGCTGACATCAGCAACACACGTGAAGTGCTCAGGTCGCTGTACGCGGGCCCCACCTGCCCTGATTACATCGAAACCTTCCTCGCTGACGAAGCCGACAGTCAAGACGTAACCACCCACCTCGCAAATGCTGCCCGCAGCCTCCGGGCTGCCCTTGCGATTCTGCGCACCCACAGCGCGGCCCTGACATCCTGAACGAGGCTCACCTCACCGGTTCTGAATATCCACTCGCCTCGGACGAACCCCGTAATGACGACTACCGCTGAACGGATACCGACAATCCATCGAGGAGACATCGATGCGTCGAGATCGTGGCCTGAACGGAAATATTGTTTCGGGCCTGTATTGTTCGCGCGCGCAGCATGGTTCGAGTTCCGGGGCCTGATTGCTCCAGAACCGTGAACGGAAGGAATCGTTGTTTTGCGCGCGGTCAGGTGAGGTTTTGGCGAGAGCGAGTCGTCCGGCAAGCTGGTTGCGCAGGGACACGGGCCCTCCGCTCGCCTCGGAACGACCGAGCAATACGATCAGCTGCGCGCTGACAGCTCTTCAAGCGGTGGAAACAGGCATGTGGGCTCGGTGTGCTCAGGTATGACGGGTGTCCGATGGATTTGTGTTGAAGACATGTGAACTCAGTTTCCGATACCGAAGGTGACGGTGGCGCCGTCACGATGACGATGTGTCCGGGCGTGCCGCTGCTCTCGTTGGCGCCGACGATAATTCGATCAATCGCGAACGTGCAGCCGCCGCGCTGTGCCGGTGCGCTGGCACCTCGATTGCCATCTTCCGCGGCGGTACGGACCAGAAGAGACGACCCCTACGTATCTGAAGAGTTGTAAATGGTTGCAGCGTATTATTTTTCGATGCGCATTCGCTGAGAATGACGGTCAGGTGATGGAGAAGAGGGAGTGGGAACGATGCCCGACAAAATTAGTGTCGAAGCACTAGCTGTGCAGATCGCCGGCCTCGTCAAGGACCAGGAGACGACGATCGCCACGTCGGAATCTCTGACCGGGGGGGAGAATTTCGTATGCGCTCGGTGCCGCACCCGATTCGGCAGGATGGTTTCGCGGCAGCATCGTCGCGTACTCGAGCGAGGTCAAATACGGGTTACTCGAGGTCCCGCCGGGCCCGGTGGTCAGCTCCGAGAGTGCCCGAATGATGGCGGCATCAACTGGAAAACTTGCTGGACGCGGATGTGACCGTTGCCGTCACCGGAGTGGGCGGTCCGGACCCTCAGGACGGAATCGCACCCGGAACGGTGTGGTTCGGGCTGGCGGTGGACAGTATTGTGCGCGCCGAGGTGCAGCACTTTCGAGGTAGACCCGAGGAGATCGTCGAGCTCACCACGCGGCATGCACTCGAATTGCTGATCGACGCTCTGCGCGCCCGCTGAGCTGGTGTACGTCTCCGCGGTGATGCCGCCCTTGACGATCGGTGGTGTAGGACAGCAAGTCTCAAACGCACCAGGCTTAAGAGTGAGTGGGCAGTTTCCGGTTCTCTGTTCCGATCGGAAACTGCCCACTCACGATAGGGACTGCACCCACTTCGGTTGACACGTGGGGTTGATAGTTTCAGGCCGCGTATGCGGCCTGATTGATTGTCTCAAA
>NZ_JAZFNF010000033.1:0-13579 GCF_050586165.1 Rhodococcus sp. 24CO
TCTCGCACCGACTCCCCCACCACCGGGTACGGCATACCGATACGGAGCAGCCGAATTCCCGCACGATGCAGGGCAGCGTCGTCGACACCCAGGTCTGTCAGAGCCTGACGTACGGAGTCGAATGTGGTTCCGGTAGCGACAATTCCGATCTTCGCACCTGACGGATCAACCTCGATCACATCGAGATTGTTCGCGGCGCCGTAGGCCTGCACCAGATCCCATCGTGGACCTACAAGGTCGGCTTCAGCTGGAATGATCTTGTCGGGCGCCACGTCCATCGGTCGTTGTTTGTAGACAAACGGCTTGCCCTCGAACTGCACCTCGGGCACCACGATGTCGAAGTCGGCGATGCTGCCGTCAACCGTCCACGCGCCGTCCGCTACGTCGGCAACGATCTTCAGCGCCACAACACAACCGGATGCGCGTGAAAGCGCGACCGCGTGCATGCCCATCGTGATGATTTCTTCGGCGTTGCGGGGGAACAGAACCGGCACGTTGAGTGCGGCGAGCGAGCGCTCGCTGACAGCGGGAACCGTGGAGGACTTCGAGGCCGGGTCGTCGCCCACCAGAAGGACGATCCCGCCCCTGGGGTTGACACCGTACATGTTTGCATGGCGGATGGTATCGGTAGCGCGGTCGACACCGGGCCCCTTGCCGTACCAGTAGCCAGTGACTCCATCGAACTTCGCGGTTCCTGCAGGAAGGTCCGTCTGGCTACCCCACACCGCGGTGGCCGCAAGTTCCTCGTTGAAGCCGGGAATGAAGGTGATGTCGTGCTCGGCGAGCACCTTGGGCATCCCGTGAAGCATCTTGTCCACCCCGCCCAGTGGACTTCCCTGGTACCCGGAGACAAAAGTGGCGATCCGCTTACCTGCCCGAGTATCGCGAACGTGCTGTTCGACGAAGCCGCGAGCGATTGCCTGAACACCGGTCAGCAACACCGGGCCCGATCCCGACCGATACCGATCATCGAGATCGTAAGGCTTCGAGTCTGTTTCTGTCGATACCAGTGCAGTCATCGTGACCATGCGTCCTATCTCGTTGTGCCTGCGAAAGCGACCAGTTGATATAGATTGAGCGTTGAATTTTAATCAACAAAGTAGATATGATGGACATTCGATCATATGATGGAGCCGCTCGTCCCAGTCGAATGACGGGATTTTCTATTTTCAGAACAATCTGGGACGCAGCGATCACCTGCCCTTTGTTGAGAGATTGAGGAAACCCATTTCGGTATGACTGTTGCTAGCTTATCGATATCGAAGATTATATTTATATAAGTGCTTCTGAAGCCTTCGTAAAGTCGGTGGAAATGACGCCGCTGCGGCTTTCAGTCCATGCTGAGCTCTCCAGGTCAGTCAACGCCTTGCGCGCCAGGACTGGTGGAAAGTCGGGCGATATTTTCGAGATATTACCTATCTCCAAAGGCAAAGATGCGCAGCCTTCAAGCGTAAGTCACTAAACATTTGCTTGATCTCTATCTTCTGTCAAAGGTTCTAATCATTGAACCGTTATGGAATGGGCATGGGAGACTTTCGAGCTTGTTTCTTCTAAACCTTTGCCGGAAGAGCAAATTCTTTTGTTTCTTCGGTGAATGGGTTCTCCTGCAATCTGAACTTTTCTACCTTTCCGGTTGGAGTCTTCGGCAAATCGGTAACGAACTCGATGTAGCGAGGAACCTGAAACCTAGCCATCGTGGCATAGCAAAATTCCCAGACTTCTTTCTCTGTCAAAGCAGCATCAGATTTCACTACGATAGATACCTTGACTTCTTCTTCAGTGAGGTCTGACTTTACTCCAAATGCGGCACAGTCCAGTACAGAAGGATGTTCTCGAATTCCTTCTTCCACCTCAAATGAAGAGATGTTTTCACCTCGACGTCGAATACTTTCCTTCTTGCGGCCAATAAAGAACACATTTCCGTCGACATCCATGCGCACCAAATCTCCACTGTGGAACCACATATTGCGTAGAGCCGAAGTGCTTGCATCAGGATTTTCATAATACCCGGAGAAGGTAATCCACGGCACTTTGGGACGAATTAGCAGTTCCCCAGGCTCACCCGGTGCAACTTCTTGATCAAATTCATCCGCGACGATAATTTCGAATTCCTCTACGACGCGTCCGCACGAACCTGGAACACGGGGTTGAGAAAAATGCTGAGTTATCGGAATATTTGCCTCGACGGATCCATAGAGTTCGACAACTGTCAACCCGAATCGTTTTTCGAAAATATCGACAGATTCCGGAACCGGTACACCCCACGCCAGTCGCACCGGATTGTCTGCGTCGTTTGGCTTCGGTTCTGCCTTCGCCAAGATGGATAGCGTCGCTCCCATGAAGTCGAAAACAGTGGCGCCGGCTTCGCGAATTTCGTCCCAGAATCGCGAAGCGCTAAATCGTCTACTAATCGCAGCAGTCCCACCCACAAGGAGAGCGGGAACAGTTGTCAAAGCTGTGGCATCGGCGTGAAACAGCGGGAAAGGACAGTACAGAACGTCCGCTTCCGTTAAGCCGAAGTCGCGAATCGCGATCCGAGCCTGAGAGGTGAAGTAACGATGCGAGAGCATACATGCCTTCGACCGCCCGGTAGTTCCCGAGGTATAGAGAAGGGCCGAGATGTCCGAGAACTTGACATCAACAGTGGGGGCTTTTCGATCAAGATAGAGATCGGAGAGCCAAAGTCCACTACCTTTCGCATCCTCGTTGCTGGCCACAACAACGGTGGCGGCGATACCTGCTTTGAACAATGCAGTAGTCAGGATTTCATAGAGATCCTCGTCAACCACGTAGACCTGTGCGTCAGCTAGGTTCACTGCGTGCTCGAGACTCAATCCCCTGAACTCGGTGTTTATGGGCACCCAGATTGCTCCGAGCCTGTTGGCAGAGAACCATGTGTGCTCGCATGCCAATGAATTCCGCATGAACACGCTCACGCGATCGCCAGCGTTGATCCCACAGATATCACTCAAACCCGCGGCCAGCCTGCCGACCTGGTCCTCGAACTGCGAGAACGTGATGTCCTGTCCATCAATTTTGAGGAATACTCTGTCGGGCCAATGTTCGATTGCGTCGCTCAGCGCCGAATTCAAGGTCGTTTCGTCATGCATCTTTTTCACCTCAGTTGGCTTGGTACCGAATAAATGTGCGGAATGCTATGGGGTGGGTGTCGTGCGTGTCCGATTCTGGAACGCAGAGAAACTTTCTTTGGTCTCAACAGATGCAAAACAGTATGAGGCCAGTTCTACTTCGAGTTGGAGATAGGATTCTTGTTGCGGAACGAGTGCGAGTTCGATTGCCCGCTTTACTCCGGTCTGCGACCGTCGCGGATGTCCTGCGAGTTCCGTGGCGATCTCCAAAGCCCGTGCCTTCGGATCTGCATTCAGCTCGGTATAGAGCCCGAGTGACAAACCCTCGTCTGGCTCAACCCACCGACCTGTCAACAACAGTTGTTTGGCGCGAAGCAGTCCCACCATCAACGGCAGTCGTGCTGTAATTCCGCCAGTCGGAGCGTGTCCGATTACTGCCTCAGGGAACTTGAGCCGGGCCTGCGGGCCTCCGACGACAAAGTCGGCGGTGAGCGCGATTTCGGCGCCTCCGCCAACAGCGTATCCGTGGACGGCGCTAACGACAGGGCACGGCGCTCCAGCCATCAATCTCGTCAGATCCTGCAGCTGATGGAATGCAACG
This sequence comes from Rhodococcus sp. 24CO, assembly GCF_050586165.1. Lineage (NCBI taxonomy): Bacteria > Bacillati > Actinomycetota > Actinomycetes > Mycobacteriales > Nocardiaceae > Rhodococcus > Rhodococcus sp. 24CO. Next base: position 3,691 of record NZ_JAZFNF010000033.1, read on the forward strand.
CGCAACTCCTCCGCCGTGCCGGTTCGCGGGGCGAGAGTCTCATTCAGATCTTCGCCTGCACAAAATCCGCGACCCGCGCCTTGCAACACAATTGCACCGGCTGACTGCGAGGCACGTAACGCGTCGACCAGGTTTGTCAATAGGTCGGTATTCAACGCATTCAACGACTGAGGCCGATTAAGGGTAATTACTACCACGTCTCCGACGTATTCCGTCAAAACTGTGCTTTCACTCATTGCATTTCTCCTTTATGTGCGGGGTGATACCTGAGCTGAGGTACCACGCCTTCGCTACCAAGCGCTGTAACGAGCAGTGTTTGACGGCGGCGCGGGCTGAGGGAACTTTGCCGGTCATCCCCGTTGCCTCCGACAAGATCACTAACATCGACCCGATCTAGTGGACTGACCAGTAGAACACCAGCTGTGTCGAGTGTTGTCAAGCCCCTGCGCGCACACAAACCGTCGCAACCAATCGGGAATCGGGGCGTCAAGGCGGCAGAGCTCCGTGGGTAGATGGAGGTTTGAGAAGCGAAACATGGATTCTGGTTTGCCCACCTCATTGCAGCCGCAGGCCTACGCAAGGCATCTGAGTCTCACCACAACGGCAAGGGCCGGACGTCGATGTCGTGGCAATCCGCTCGATCGCGCCGGCCGTTCAATGGCAAATTTTGCGGTCAGCGGTTGACAGAGTGATGGTGATCGAGTTCACTTACCGCACTGGCTAGACCACTGCAGAAATGCCTGTTCGTTCAGCGTGGAGATCAACTGCCCTTGTGAAGTTGCAAGGATTTTCACTGGTAGACGATTCACAATGCCGTCACCCACCAGAAAATGGCGGGATCGTCGAAACGCATGACGAATTGGTCGACTTCGATGTGACGAAGGAACTGCAATCCATTGCATTTTCAGAGACGACAAGGAAGCTATGAAACAGAATCAGGCGCAGATGGCGCCGGTTGCTAACCGGCCCACGATGAACAGGGTAGCTTTCGCGAGTTTTGTAGGTTCGGCGATCGAATACTACGATTTTTATATTTACGGCTTGGCGGCCGCACTCGTATTCCCGCATGTTTTCTTTCCGAATCTTTCGCCAACTGTTGCAGCGATCTCTTCATTCGCTACATTTGCGGTCGCTTTCATCATTCGTCCCGTTGGTTCGGCTTTCTTTGGACATTATGGAGATCGGATTGGAAGAAAAAAGGCTCTGATCGCAACTCTGTTGATCATGGGATTGTCGACCGTTGCGATCGGTCTAATCCCTAGCGCTTCCTCGATCGGTGCAGCAGCACCGGTACTCCTCGTATTCCTTCGTGCGCTCCAAGGATTTGCAGTGGGGGGGGAATGGTCGGGAGCGGCACTGCTTACGGCAGAGTATGCACCGGAGCGTAAACGTGGTCTCTACGGTATGTTCCCGCAGATAGGCGTCGGTACCGGACTTGTGCTGAGCAGCCTCATTTTTCTCCTCGTCAGTCAAACTGTGGGAGAGGGGAACGATGCCTTTCTGACCTGGGCATGGCGACTTCCTTTCCTGTTCAGTATTGTCCTTGTTGCTATTGCGCTATACATGCGCTTGAACATTGAAGAAACTCCGGTATTTCGCCAAGGTAAGGGTAACATCGCAAAAAATCCGTTGAAGGAACTTTTGCGCGCACAGCTGAAGCAGACGATGCTCGCAGCAGGAGCCATGATGAGCGTTTTCACTTTCACCTTCATGGGTGGGACGTACCTGACCGGATACGGGCGCACTGAACTTGGCCACTCCTTTTCTTTGGTGCTCGTTTCGAATGTTGCGGGCGGGCTTGCCATGGTTGTCTTCTGCGCGCTATCGGCTGTTCTCTGCGATGTCTACGGCCGTCGACGAGTCATTCTGTGCGGATTTACGCTGGGGGTTCCGTGGTCGTTCGCTGTGCTGCCAATTCTCGACACAGGATCACCATTCCTATTTGTCCTTGGAATTGCCGGAACCTTTACCGTTCTCGGAATCTCGTATGGACCGATGGCCTCGTTCATACCTGAACTCTTCGCCACGAAGTACCGCTACACTGGAGCAGGACTTGCATACAATCTTGCGGGCGTAGTTGGTGGCGCCATTCCTCCGGTTATCGCCGGCGTCCTGCTAACAGCCTTCGGCAGTTACGCCATTGCCATTCTGTTGGTCACGTTCGTTCTGATCAGCTTCATCTGCACGTATGCACTACCCGAGACCAATGCCAAGCGTCTCTAGACGGTATGCAGATCGAGCTGTTCTGGGGATTCGCTTGCACGTTGCTGAGTAGATGAAACCTAGATCGGTAGTGCCAACATATACAGGAGGCCACAGATCTATCAACGACGAGTGGGGGATTGGATGTTCGCGCGCTCTCCGTCGTCGGCTGCAGAAAGAATTCGATCCGCAGCCCGGGGGAGAAGATATGGTCCTTCGAGGTCGAGGAGGCCATCCGCGAACACTCCGCAACCCTGGAATGCGCGGCATACGGCGTTCGATCGAAGCTCATCGAGGGGAAGTCAAAGTATCGGTAATCGCCAAAGACGGATCGGAGCTGTCGGAGCGGGAACTGCGGGATTTCTGCTACACGACTATGGCGCGTTTACAAGGTCGCCGTGATGTCGAGCTCGGCCGTGAGCTGGCGAAGACCCGACCGGCAAGATGGAGAAAGCCCGCCTGCAGGAGCGCCCTTCAAACGAGGCCACCGTCGAGTTCGAGCTCCCCACCATCACTGACCCACCACAACCCTTGGAAAGAAGAACTATGACAACGACGAAATGGCTCACCTTCGACTGCTACGGAACCCTGGTCGATTGGCGGTCCGGCATGACAGCAGCTCTTCATAGTGTCGCAGGCACCGATGCCGACCGGCTGCTCACGGAGTACCACCGCCACGAGCCGAATGTCCAGGCCGAACACCCGGAGTGGGCGTACCGCGCGGTACTCGCTGAAGGTCTCCGTCGAGCAGCTGAGCGATGCGAGATCGAACTTGACGAGGAACAATTGGACGTACTCGGCAGAACACTGCCGACTTGGCCGATGTTTCCCGACACCAACGAAGCGTTGAAGGCGTTGGAAGCCAGGGGTTACAGACTGGGCATACTCTCGAACGTGGACCGCGAAATGCTGCTGCTCACATTGGAAAGCTTCGAAGTGGGAATCGATGAGATCGTGACCAGCTCGGACATCGGAAGTTACAAACCTGCTGCCCCTCATTTCGAGACTTTTCGCGACCGAACCGGCACGGACTGCACCACCTGGATTCATGTCGCATGCAGCTTGTTCCACGATGTAGAAGCCGCGGATAGCGTCGGCATCAGATCGATCTACATCAACCGCGAGAATACCGACTACCCGGCCGAACTCGTGGCAGCCGTGATGCCTGATCTCAAGAGACTCCCAGAGGTTGTGGAGGAACTGTTCGGCCAGAAGCCCAGCTAACGGAGCTCGGTCGAAAGACTGCGGTTATTGTCTCAATCTGCAACATGATTCGGCCCTGGGTCGAACCGGCCCAGGGCTGCAATGGCTGGTTCAGCTGGTTTGCAGGACTTGACTTGCACGGGTGCTGTCGCTTCGGGGCGCCCGCTACGCGTTCATAAATGCATGGACGAGCCAACTATGGTGTGCATAGGAATGCTCCATGTTTACCGTGAACTATGAGGAGTGGGGCAATCTGCGGCGGGCCTGACTTTTCGAGCAGCTCGCGAAGGATTGCCTGTGGATTGCTTCCTTCCTGCATCTAGAACCGCAACATGGTTACGGGATGATCTACAAATACGGCGACGCCGAGCACGGTCTGAGTGGGCTTCCGGGCTGTGTGCAATGGATCAGCTCGTCTGGTGGAGCTTGCTTGCGAGGGTTCGTTTGAGGCTCCAGATTCATCTACCGCGACGTCGAACGGCTGCGGGAGATCATGCGCGCACCGGCACGTCGTCAGCCACCGCAGATCGAAGCGGCGATGGGAATCAGTCTGATGTCGCTACTGCGGCAGTTCAACGCCGCCTGCACAGCAGCTGGTAACGTGCCCGACATTCAGTCTTCGGATCGAAGTCCGATGCCGCCGATGCGGTGATGTTGGCGAACACCGTGCGTATCGATGCCGCGTTGGCCATTCGGGTCCCAGCCCGCGCCCAGCAGGACGCGGGCTGGTCTCGGCAACGCTTCCAGAACTATTTGCTGGTGATGCTCGGGTCTGAGCAGACGGTCGGAAGGAGTTCGTCGCCCTCGCCGACGGCTACCGCGAATCGACTTCAGTCCTGGGTGGACCTGCTGCGCGACTGCCGCCGCCGAGGGATGTGGGCCCCGGTGTTGGTGGTCGGGGACGGCGCACTGGGGGTTCCGGAAGGCGTTGAGGGAAGTGTTCCCCGAGACCCGGTCGCAGCGCTGTTGGTGCCCCAAGAAAGTCAATGTGCCTGCTGCGCTACCGAAGTCAGCCCGCCGGCGTGCATTAGCAGCGATGAAGAAGATCTATAACGCCGAGGATATAGACAAGGCGGTCGCGACGATCGCCGACGACGCCGAGCCACAAGATTGGACTATTTCTCACCGGAAGATCTCATCGAAACAGTTGTAGGGATCGCAGACGACGACAACGTCTGCGCGGCAACGGATCTTGGGCTCCGGTGGCGCGGCACTACTGATCGCCTTCCTTAGCACCCACTCCCAGCAGTTGTTCTATATCCCGGGACGGATCGTGCACCGCGCGGCAGCCACCTACCGTGGCGACGGTATGACCGACGCGAAAGATGCTCGGATCATCGCCGATCAAACACGGATGCGCACCAACGTGCACGTACGTCCGCGGAGCGGACCAGATCAGTGTCGACTTACGACTGACTGCTCACAGCCCGCCGCACCGACCGGGACCGCGCGATCAGCGACTGTTTTCGATCACCGATCGCGTCGCCCATCATGCGAGGAAAACGCGTCTGTGATTGTCCGGCCGGGCATCGTGGTCCGGCCTTGTCGTTGCGGTGTTGGCTAGACTCGCGCTACCGAAACCGACTTGAACCGGCGAATCACGTTGGCACGAGCGGAAAGGACACGACTCCGGAAATTGGAATCCGGCAGCATCTCAACTACACACAGGTCGGTTTGCCACATCCGAACATAGATTCGGATGTGGCAAACATGATCGGTGAACCTCTCAGATCGCCGGCGATATCTCGTACGCGATCGAGGCTAACGAGCGGCGATGATCGGATGTGAAAGGCCTTCAACCAGCGTCAGCCTATAGGCCCGTGTGCCGCAAATGCCTCCATCGGTGCTCTACGGTCGTCTGGGATGAACCGGCCGTAATGCTCGATGATGTCCTTAAGCGCCATTCTGGCGGCATCAGCTCCATTGCCTTGTTCGATCTGTTCGAGAACCAATCCGTGCCGACGACAGCTGTCAATCATCATTTCTTCGACGTCGAAGGATGCCTTGAGTTTGATTTCAATCAGGTTCATGACCACGCCGCACGCGACATCGTTGCATACTTTCAGTAATCCGCTGTTCGCGGATTCAGCCACCGCTTGGTGAAATTTTACGTCCGCCGCAGAGAACGCTTCGTACCCTGATCTAATTGCACTGGCAGCCTCGGAATGTGCCTTTTTCATATTCTCCAGCTGTTCGGCCGTGTGGGCCACCGCTGCGAGAAATGTGGCCGATCCTTCGATGGACATGCGGAACTGAAGTAGATCCGCCAGGTCGAAGTGCTCGAGATGGACCATGGTGGTCAGCGATCGGTTCAAGGCAGTAGGTGAGAATTCCTGCACCACCGCACCTCCCGTAGGGTCGCCCTGGCGTGACTGGATCAGTCCGGAACTTTCCAATACCCGCAGAGCCTCACGAACTGTGGTGCGGCTGACTGCGAACTCCGTCGTGAGTTCGCGTTCACTTGGGAGCCTGTGACCTGGCCGTAGCTCGCCCCTCAGTATCGCGTCCTCGATCTGTTTGACAATGCTCTCGTACGCACGCACTCGTTTGGCCGGAGCGAACTGCCGGCGTGGTTCCGTGGTGGGTTTCGCTGGCACGAGTTCGGCTCCCTAGTGCGTAAGTGGTCGGACCGCTATCACTCTACCCCCCGATAGCCGACATCATCCGCCGTGCGCGGCGAGGCGGTCGGCGATCTTCTGCGCCTGAGCTACAGCTCTGCTGTGGGTCAGGGTCGCGCACACATTGTCGCCATCGAAAACCTCGACGGTGAAGTGAAGGCGTCTGCCGTCGCGCTCGACGAGTGTCGCACGAGCTGTCAACGTTGCTCCTACCGCACTGGGCAGCAAGTGCTCGATCGTAGCGGCGGTGCCCACAGTGAGTTCTCCGTCTTGCAGCTCACCGGCAACGATGTTGTGGCATGCCACTTCCGCCAGGCCCAGCACGAACGGCGTTGATGCCGCCTTGGGGAAGTTGGGTCCAAACATTGCTGCAGTGTCCACATCGCTGACGGTCTGCGATAACGATCCTGTTAACGACATATGTTCTCCCTGTTGATGATCCAGCTCCCGGTAGGTGCGTCGGGTCACTGTTTTTTTAATTTTCCGAAACGGCTTGTGCCGTCGGCCACAAAGCATACTATCCATAGTGGCTAGACCACTAGTCGTTTCGTTTACTGCCTGAAGCGCGGTTCGACCGATTGGCTTTAGCCGGCTCAGTGCGGCACCCATTCCTACGAGGAGATCTACCGTGAAGCCCCACCCTCTCGACGACGCACCGCTGTCCGGATTCCACAAACGCTTGGCGCTGTACGCGTCAGGCGGTCCATTCCTTGACGGTTACATCTTGAGCAGCATCGGGGTTGCGTTGGTCGCCGCTGGTCCCGAACTGGAACTATCGACTGTGATGAAAGGGCTGATCGGCGCCGGCGCCCTGATCGGCATGCTCTTCGGGGGGGCCGTATCAGGCTTCCTTACCGACCGCTTCGGGCGACAGGTGATGTTCACCCTCGATTTGGGACTGATAGCAGCAATTTCCGTGTCCCAGTTCTTCGTCACCGAAGGATGGATGCTGCTCGTTGCCCGACTGTTCCTCGGCGCCTGCGTGGCGGCCGATTACCCGATGGCATCATCTCTGCTTACCGAATTCTCGCCCCGAAAATACCGAGGACAATTTCTCAGCGGACTCGTATGCATGTTCTTCATCGGCGCAGCGGCGGCGTACTTCGTCGGCGACGTCATGCTCAGGCACCTGGGCGATGACGGCTGGCGCTGGTTCCTCGCCAGCGCTGCTGTTCCGGCGCTCACCCTGCTTCTTCTGCGGCTCGGAACCCCAGAGTCTCCTCGATGGCTGCTGAGCCGAGGGCGCGAGAGCGAAGCACAACAGGTACTCACCCGGGTGTACGGGGGACATGTGACCGTCGCAGACATCGCCCCGGACGCGGGTCGCACCAGCACGTGGCGTGACCTCCTGCGACGTGGCTACCTCGGACGTCTTGTCTACGTCGTAGTCTTCTACACCTGTTCCAACATCCCAGTTTTCGCGATCTACACCTTCGGGCCCGAGATCCTCGGAGCGTTCGGCTTGGAATCCATATCCGACAACATCGGATCCGCTGTGCTCGAATTCCTGTTTCTCATCGGGGTAGTGTCAGCGTTGTTGGTCATCAACAAGACCGGACGCAGGCGAATGGTCATCTGGGGCTCGATCCTTGCTGGACTCGCCCTACTAGTTCTCGGTCTGGCTCCCGAGGCCTCGCCCCTCGTTGTAGTTACCGCGTTCACATGTTTCGCGGTTTTTAACGGCGGACCCCAGGTGCTGACATGGGTCTACCCCAACGAACTGTTTCCCACTGCCATCCGTGCAACCGCAGTGGGCATGGTGACGGCATTGACACGCGTCGGCTCTGCAGTAGGCGTCTTTCTCGTCCCCCTGTCGCTCGATCACCTTGGAATCGGTGGCACGATGCTGATCGCAGCTGCGATTCTGATATTCGGCGGCGTGGTGTCCATCATCTGGGCCCCAGAGACCACTGGCTTATCTCTCGACGAAGCCAGCAGCATCAACAATGGAGCAGACGGGCAACGGCCTGCTGTGCAGACCGGACAATCACCCCTGGCCGCAAAATCCGAACGCTACTGACGCCCAGTAACGCGTTCCCGAACGCTAGAACATGTGGCATGTCTCGTCTCGAACCGAGGCGAGCCATGTCGTGTCTCCAACAAACGGGGAGACGATGCGGCCGGTCGCGGCACTGGGAACTCCCGCAACGGCCCGCGTGCGAAGACGGTGTTCACCGAGATCGGACCGGAGCAGATCGAGGTACCCAGGACGCCGATTCCTCGCTCGCGCCGCAGATCGTCAAGAAGTATAAACGACGCTTGACCAGTATCGACGAGATTGTATTGTCCCTCACGACAAAGGGCTCAACGGCCGCAGAAGGCGCCGTCAAGTTGTTGAGCTCGCTTGATCTGAGATGGTGCAGTGGTGTGTGGTTGGCACCTTCACCGTCACCACGCGGGCCCAGAGTTCCTGGTTGACACGACGAGCACAGGGTGGGGACTTTTATCTGGCCACCAGTGGGGACTTCGACTTGGCCACCCGTGGGTACTTTTTCATGGCCACTGACAACTTTCCGTGGTCGGTCCTGAATGTGTCAGCGACTGAGAAGCATTCGTTTGCGGAGCAAGTCGAATGCAGCGCGTCCGTACATTTGTCGTTTGAGCATCTTGATCCTTATGTGGAATCTGACCACGCGGACGATCATGTTCTCCTCAAGATTGACAACGGAACTGAGGAGACGATACGAGCGGCACGGTGACGCTGGAGAACAAGTGGCCGGTGCTGGGCCGGCATGCACAGGCGACCGAGTGGCTGTGACTATGGGGGGAGACCTACCGTCGAATACGACTGCAGGTCTCCGGTGTAGTCGGGGTCTAGTTCGTGCGAGCTGGTTCGTGGCCGGCGATCTGGCGGTGTAGCCGCCATCGATGACGAGTTCGGATCCGGTGACGAAGGAGGATTCGTCGGAGGCGAGGTAGAGGATTGCGTAGGCGATGTCTTCGGGGGTTCCGAGTCGTCCGATGGGGTGCAGTGCTGTGAGTGCGGCTCGGCCAGCATCGATGTCACCGCCTTCGGATGGTGCAGCGTGGACGAGACCACTTGCTTGACGAAATCTGCTGCGCGCACCACGGTACGAATTTAGATCCAATCCGGACGATAGCGCAGGGTTCCGTTGACACCGCCGGGCGTTACGGCTTCCACCTCACTCACTTCAGGTGCCGGTAGAGGGTGGTGCGTCCGACGCCGATGATTTCGGCGATGTCGGTCAAGTGCATGCCGTTTTCTCGCATCCGTTGTGCCTGTGCGAGTTTCGTCAAGGTCATTTTCGGAGGCCGGCCGCCGGTCCGGCCGCGGGCTCGGACAGCGGCGAGACCGACTTGTGTGCGTTCGCGGATCAGGTTTCGTTCGAACTCGGCGAGGGCTCCGAAGATGGAAAAGATGAGTTTGCCGCCGGAGGTGGTGGTGTCGATGGATTCGGTCAACGATTTGAAGCCGACACCGCGGGCTGCGAGATCTTCCACCGTCTGCAGCAAGTGGGGGAGTGAGCGACCGAGCCGGTCGAGGCGCCATACGACAAGGGTGTCTCCGTCGCGAAGATGAGAAAGTAGGTCGGACAGTTGCGGCCGAGTGGTGGTTGCACCGGAGGCGGTTTCGGTCCAGACTTTGAAACAGCCGGCAGCGCTCAGAGCGTCGCTCTGCGGATCATTGGTCTGATCGGTAGTCGAGACCCTCGCGTAGCCTAAAAGTTCACCCATGAGGCAACAGTGTTCCAGAACTCACCGACAAGCCAAATAATGAACCATCAGTTTTGGACACGAGTTTCGGAACATATCTTCTGCCAGCTTGTGAGGGACTGCACCCACTTCGGTTGACACGTGGGGTTGATAGTTTCAGGCCGCGTATGCGGCCTGATTGATTGTCTCAA
>NZ_JAZFNF010000034.1:0-13262 GCF_050586165.1 Rhodococcus sp. 24CO
GCACCGGCGCAAACCGGGCTGATCTTCGAAACTAACTGGAGTGTTCGCCAGGCACTTCGTACAACCTCGTGTCACTCACCCTCGCAGGTGGGAGTCGGTGTCCGTGTCGCTCTGACCTGGAATAAGTTACGCGAAGATCAACACAACACCAAATCGCCTGGTCACAGCGCTGTGCTTTGTAAACTTCAGGGAACCCAGTACCTCTCCGCCAGTTCTTCGATGATCGGATCTCCCTCTTCTGCGAGTTCGAGGGCTTCGAGGTCGTCCGACACCGACAACAATCGGGAATCGTCACCTTCTGCATCGTGAATCGGGCGTCGGCCATCCTCGGAGAGTTGGCGCAACAACTTCTCGCGCACGCGGGCCTTCAACGAATCAGCCATACCGAAAGCATGTTCCTCAGACCAGACGATGTCGAGTACTTACTCGTCGTCCTTCTTGCCGAAGACCCGTCTGGCTGTCGGGATCAAGACGATCAGTGCACCGAGAAGCACGATCAGTGAGAAAACCTGCATTGCCATTTCGACCTCACTCAAATTCAGGCCGGCGCGAGCCAGCTACCCCAAGGGGTGTTCCGCACAACCGTAAAGGCAACAAGCGTTCCGAGCACCGCGACTGTCATTGCCGGCTCAAGCACGATCATCCGATCGGTCGACCCGTTCCATCTGCGCACAACCCACCGTCCCCAGGCGACAACCAGTACCGCGATGAACGGAACGATCAACATATTGCTCGACAACGACGCACCGATATCGAGATGCGTCAGGTCATTGACTGCTCGAAGGCCGCCACACGCCGGGCACCACAGCCCTGTCACCGCGTACATAGGGCAGACCCCGTAGCTTCCGGAATTGTGCGGATCTCGGACGTGCAAGAGCGCAAAAGCCGAGACCCCCACTGCAGCGACGCCGGCCGGAGCGCTCAGCGCCCGCCAGCCCCGCACTGCGGAGGTCTCGGTATTCATACGATCCACTGTAGAAGCTGATGGCCATTGACAGCTGTGGCCACGCGAACCCGCTCTATCTCGCTCGAATAACAACCGAGCGAACAATCATGTCGTGCCAGCACTGGCTCTTCGAATCCCAGAGCGGCCACAAGTAGTTGAGGAAACACGCTCCACCGAGGATCGCTTCCAATATCCATCGCAGGAGAGCCATGGGAGGTCCCAGCGGAACACCGTCGGCCTCTCGAACCACGGAGATGCCCAGCCACTTCTTCCCCAACGATTGACCGGTATTGCCCTGACGGAAGACGTAGTTCCAGACCTCGATCAGGAGGATCAGAACAATCCCGACCCCGATGACCAAGATTCCGACCGAATTAGCACCCTCCGTAGTCACGGTTCCGTCGTCGTATGTGGTGACCTCCGCTCCCGAGAACGCGATCACCGCGCCGATGATCGCGACGATCACGCCGGGTAGCGGCACGATGAGGTAATCGAGCAAGTACGCCCCGACACGCGAAATCCATGAGGCGTACGGATAGGCCGGTTGCGGTGGCCCATATCCCTGCGATGGCACGGGAGGCATCTGCCCGTACTGAGGTGGCTGTCCGTACTGCGGTGGCTGCTGTCCGTACTGCGGTGGCTGGTTCGGCTGCTCGCCAGATCCCCAGTTCTGCTCCGACATGGCGATTCTCCCCTGCTCAGGCGCGTGTACGCAGGATCAGAATAAACCGGACATCGAGTATTTACCGGTAAACGACAAGAGCCCCGCACCAGAATGACCTGGTGCGGGGCTCTTGGCCGAGCTGCCTGAGAGAATCGAACTCTCGACCTTTTCATTACGAGTGAAATGCTCTACCGACTGAGCTAAGGCAGCGTGCCTTTCGGCGATGGCGAGTCTAACCGGTCAACCCCCGGAACGCGAAAACGGGGGTCGGAAGGCTTCCCCGATACTCGCAACCATCGCGTCGAGAGCCCACTGCAACTTGACGTTGAAATCGACGGCTTCACGGCATGCAAGCACTGCTTCGATGCACTTCAGCAGACCTTCCGGTGACGTCCGCGATGCCAGATCGGAAGCCCGCTCGGCCATATCGGGATGAGTGGACGTGGACGACGATCCCAGCGCGTACGACAACGCGTCGCGGTACATGCCGGCAAGATCGATCAGTGTCCGGTCGAGAAGGTCACGCTTGGCCCGCGTATCCCTCGATTTCTGCCGCGCTTCGAGTTCCTTGATCAATCCGGCAGATCCTCGGAGCGTGCCGGCTGTGCCCTTACCGGTTCCGCCGCCACCGAGCGAGACCTTGAGTTCTTCGAGTTCACGTTCCTTGACCTCGGTGAACAGGGTCTTGGTTTCGGACTCGATCGACTTCACCAGATTTTCGGCTGCCTTGTACGCCGTCGATGCGGACGCGGCATCAAAAGCAAGCCGGAGCGAACGCGCACGTTCGTCCCGCGCGACATCGTCGGTAGCCAAACGACGCGCTCGGCCGACATGACCACCGCTGATCGATGCGGCAAATCTCGCCTGGTCGGGAGCCAAACCGTCACGGCCGATCAACACCTGGGCGATCGACTCGACAGACGGCGTCACGAGAGCCAAGTGCCGGCACCGCGAACGGAGTGTGACCGACATGTCCTCAGGGTCCGTGGTGGGAGCACAGAGCAGGATCACAGTGCGGTCCGGCGGCTCCTCGACAACTTTCAAGAGCGCGTTGGCGGCGCCCTCGGTCAATCGATCCGCGTCCTCCACGACGATGACCTGCCAACGACCGGTCGTGGGCCTGCGCGACGCGATGTTGACGATCTCGCGCATGCCTTTGACGCTGATGCTCAATCCGTCGGGGATGATCCGTCGTACGTCACCATGGGTGCCCGCCATCGTGGTTGTACACGCGTGGCACTGACCGCATCCCGGATCGCCGTCCGACGTGCACTGCAGGGCTGCGGCAAAGCACAGCGCCGCCACGGACCGCCCGGATCCGGGAGGCCCCGTGAAGAGCCACGCATGGGTCATATCGGATCCGCTGGAGTCGCCCCTGGCGGACAGCGCGGCGGCTCGCAAACTCTGCTCGACGTCGTGCTGACCTACCAGCCGACCGAACACACCACGTTCGGCCACATCACTACTCATGCAAAAACCTTAACCGTCGGCACCGACGAGTCCGGCTCAGTCCTTCTTCGCTGGAGCCTTCTTGGCAGCCGCTTTCTTGGCCGGGGCCTTCTTGGCGGCGGTCTTCTTCGCGGCAGCCTTCTTGGCCGGCGCTTTCTTGGCGGCGGCCTTCTTCTTCACCGGTCCGCGGGCACGACGGTCAGCGAGCAACTCCGACGCACGAGCATCCGAGATGGACTCGACGGCATCGTCCTTGCGCAGGCTGGCGTTGGTCTCACCGTCGGTGACGTACGGACCGAAACGACCGTCCTTGATCACCATCGGCTTCTCGCTGACCGGGTCGACACCCAGCTCACGCAGCGGCGGAGTTGCCGACGCCTGACGTCCACGACGCTTGGGCTCGGCGTAGATCTTGAGCGCGTCGTCGAGGGTGACCGTGAACATCTGCTCTTCGTCGGCCAAGGAACGCGAGTCTGTGCCCTTCTTCAGATACGGACCGTAGCGGCCGTTCTGAGCGGTGATCTCTTCCTTGCTCTCGGGATCGACACCCACGACGCGGGGAAGGGACAGCAACCGAAGTGCATCCTCCAACGTGACCGTCGCCAAGTCCATGGACTTGAGCAGCGATCCGGTGCGCGGCTTCGGGCCCGCAACCTTCTTGGCAGCCTTCTTCGCGGGAGCCTTCTTGGCTGCGGCCTTCTTCACCGCAGTCTTGGTGGTGCCCGCGCTGACCTCTTCCGGTTCCGGCACCGGCACGATGTCCGGCTCCGGCTCGGCGGGCGGCTCGGGGAGAATTTCCGTCACGTAAGGACCGAAGCGGCCCTCCTTCGCGACGATCTCGTTTCCGGTCAGAGGATCGACGCCCAGCTTGCGACCCTCCTGAGGTGTCGCGAACAGCTTCTCGGCGTACTCGGGGGTGAGCTCGTCGGGCGGCAGGTCATCGGGAAGATTGGCCCGCTGCGAGATCAGATCGCCTTCGGGATCGTCCGGATTCTGAACCATGCGCTCGAGGTACGGACCGAACCGGCCGACACGCACGTGAACCTCACGGCCCTCGGCGTCGTCGAACAGACGGATGGAGTTGACCTCGCGGGCGTCGATCTCCTCGAGATTGACGCCGACCATCTTCTTGAGGCCGCCTTCGCGGGCGACCGAACCTTCGGCACCGGTCTCGCCGCCGAAGTAGAAGCTGCTCAGCCAGTTACCGCGCTGCTCACGTCCGCCAGCGATAGCGTCGAGGTCGTCTTCCATCCCTGCGGTGAAGTCGAAGTCGACCAACCTGCCGAAGTGCGCCTCGAGCAGACCGACTACTGCGAAGGCGACCCACGCCGGAACCAGTGCGCTACCCCGCTTGTAGACGTATCCGCGGTCGAGGATGGTCTTGATGATCGACGAATACGTCGACGGTCGGCCGATACCGAGCTCTTCCAGGGTCTTGATCAGGCTGGCTTCGGTGTATCGCGCCGGCGGGTTCGTGCTGTGACCGTCGGGATCGAGCTTGGTCGCTGTGACTTCCTGGCCCTTGACCAGTATCGGAAGCCTGGATTCGGCATCGTCGGACTGACCGCCTGCCTCTTCGTCGACGCTCTCGACGTAGGCCTTGAGGAAACCCGCGAACACGATGGTGCGACCCGATGCGGAGAACGTGCAGTCCTCGCCCGTACCGGCCGTGCCGGAAATACGAAGCGTCAGCGTGTTGCCCCGAGCGTCGGCCATCTGCGATGCCACGGTGCGCTGCCAGATGAGTTCGTACAACTTGAACTCGTCGGCGTCGAGCTTGGAGTGCAACTGCCCCGGCGTCTGGAACACATCGCCGGCAGGACGGATTGCCTCGTGCGCTTCCTGCGCGTTCTTGACCTTGCGGGTGTACTGACGCGGCGTCGGATGGACGTACTCCGGGCCGTACAACTCGGTGGCCTGCGCACGAGCAGCAGCGATCGCCGACTCGGACAGCGTCGTCGAGTCGGTACGCATGTAGGTGATGTAGCCGTTTTCGTACAGACGCTGCGCGATACGCATGGCCCGCTCGGACGTGAAGCGAAGCTTGCGACCGGCTTCCTGCTGCAGCGTCGACGTCATGAACGGCGGGTACGGCTTACGGGTGTACGGCTTGTCTTCTGCAGACGAAACTGTGAGATCGACGCCATGCAAGGCCTCAGCCAGTCGACGCGCGTACGCCTCGTCCAGCACGGTGACAGCGCTGCCCTTGAGCTTTCCGTCCGGTCCGAAATCGCGACCGGAAGCAACGCGGGAACCGTCGACCGAGACAAGACGCGCACCGAAACTGCGTGGGCTGGCGTCGGCGCCGGCATCAAGCGTGGCGGAAATGTCCCAGTACGAAGCCGACTTGAACGCCATGCGCTCACGCTCACGCTGAACGATGACACGCGTGGCAACCGACTGGACGCGGCCCGCCGAGAGCCTCGGCATGACCTTCTTCCAGAGCACCGGGCTGACCTCGTAACCGTAGAGGCGGTCGAGGATACGGCGGGTTTCCTGAGCGTCGACGAGATCGATGTCGAGCTCGCGGGTGTCTTCGGCAGCGGCGCGAATTGCCGGTTCGGTGATCTCGTGGAAGACCATTCGACGAACCGGAATCTTGGGTTTCAGGGTCTCGAGGAGATGCCACGCAATGGCCTCACCCTCGCGGTCGGGGTCAGTTGCGAGGAAGAGTTCGTCGGCGTCCTTCAAGAGCGCCTTGAGTTCGGCGACCTTGCCCTTCTTCTCCGGGCTGACGACGTAGAGCGGCTCGAAATCGTGATCGACGTTGACGCCGAGACGGGCCCACGGCTCGCCCTTGTACTTGGCCGGAACATCCGCTGCGCCGCGCGGCAAGTCGCGAATGTGACCGACCGATGCCTCGACTACGTAGTCCTTACCGAGGTAAGGAGCGATTTTGCGCGCCTTGGTCGGTGACTCGACGATCACGAGGCGACGAGGGTTACCGGACGCTCCCTGACCGCTGCCGTTGTCCGCTTTAGCCACCTGCTGCCCGAACCTTCCTTTGGACGATCACTGCCGTCGGCAGTTCTTCAGAACTAGACGTGTGGAGCAAGTTATACCCCGTGTCTCTCTTTACAGAGTGACATACCCGCACGACATTCGTGCAGATCAGTACAGTATGGACACGGTCAGATTTGAGGCCAAGCCGCTTCGATGTCCACGTGACGGGGTGCCTCGCCCAGGTATTCGACGAGCTTGGTCAGTCGCTTCTTGCCGGCGATACGAAGCCCTGGACCGGGCGTCCGGTTGCCCAGCTGAGTAGGTGCGATACCCACTCGCATCAAGGCTTGTGCCAACGGCGCGTGAGTCTGAGTCGCGTGCGGATCGAGGCCGAAAACGAAGCGTTCGCCGTCCTCTTCCATCCTGCCGGACGAGACTGCCCAGACCCGGAGCTGGCGAGGATTCGGAACCCATCCAGCCGGCACGGACTTCACGGCGCCTTTGGTCCACTGCACGGACAGCGGCAGCAGGGCCGGCGTCGCCTGAGTTCGGACGAGCGGGCTTCCTTCATCACTGCGCGTCACTTCCGCACCGAGTCCACATTGGGCGATCAACTCGGCGATGGCCTGCGCCCGCCAGTCTCGATCTACGACGATCGAGATCCGAGCACGATCTTCGTTTGTCACCACCTGACCGTGTCCGGCCAGCATGCCGGCCAGGTCTGTCACGGCAGGGGGAATCGACTCGGCGGAGAAAAAGGACAGTTGGCTCACAGAGTGCAACGTAGGGCACGACGACCGTTGCGGCATAAATAAGGGGGCAATACAAAAAGGTCTGTCCCCCATTGCGGCGAAGCAATGAGGGACAGACCTTGTCGAGCTAGTAAGAATCAGACCGCGCGAACGCCTGTCGCCTGGGGCCCCTTGTTGCCCTGCCCTACCTCGAACTCCACACGCTGGTTCTCCTCGAGGGTACGGAAACCGTTGCCCTGGATCTCGGAGTAATGAACGAAGACGTCTGCGGAACCGTCTTCGGGAGCGATGAAGCCGAAGCCCTTTTCAGCGTTGAACCACTTCACAGTGCCCTGTGCCATGCTTTTCCTTCTCTTTCTAACACCGGATTCGATGAACTGCGCTTATTCAATTCACCGGGCCCGTTCCGGCCGCAGTACCAGCTTATTTCCCCCCAGGCTTGCATCCTCGCAGGAAAGGGCAAGAGCACCACGTCCGCAACAAAGATCCTGCGAGCGTGCACTTTCTCAAGCCTACGAACACAGAAGCTGCGACCGATTGTCAGTCAACCATGTTCTGCGCGTGCACAACAGTCGAAATACGTTAAGAATTTGCTACCGAATATCACCGGCTTCGACCCGCCGCAGTCGGCCGCCACCCAGTGCCGCCACATCCACCAGCCGATGCGTATCATCAAAACTGCAGGTAACGGCAGTTTCGCACTGTCGGGACACCCGAACGCCGATCCCGGAGAGTCACGTGAACGCAGCCTCCCGCATTCCTGATCCCGACGCGGCGCCGAGCGAAACCTACGGACAGATGCTCCTCGGTCGCGTCGTAGCCGGCGTGAGCGGAAACGAAGATCCGCTGACCTTCACCGCTCAGCTACCCGCTCGCAGCGCCCGGTTCGCCGAATGGCCGGAGTGGTTGCACCCCAGCGTGGTCCGTTCCCTACGCGAGCACAGTGTGACCGCTCCGTGGATTCACCAGCGCGCTGCCGCAGACCTTGCACACAGCGGAAACCATGTTGTGGTTGCCACCGGCACCGCCTCGGGAAAGTCACTGGCATACCAACTCCCCGTCCTGACCGCGATGGCGTCGGACCCTCTTGCCACCGCGCTCTACCTCTCCCCCACCAAGGCTCTGGGCAGCGACCAACTACGGGCAGTGCTGTCCCTCACCGACTTCGACGCCGAACTACGGGGAACCAATCCGAGCGCGTACGACGGGGACACGTCACAGGAACTGCGCACCTGGGCGCGCGAAAACTCCCGCTGGCTGTTCACCAACCCCGACATGCTGCATATCTCTCTGCTCCGCACCCATCAACGCTGGGCGCATTTCTTCCGCAATCTGAAATACGTGATCGTGGACGAATGCCACTCCTACCGCGGTGTCTTCGGGTCGAACGTTGCCCTCATCGTTCGCCGACTCCGACGCATCGCGGCCCGATACGGCGCCGAGCCCACGTTCATCCTGGCCAGCGCCACCACCGCAGACCCCGGAATAGCGGCTTCCCGGTTGATCGGGGCGCATTGCACCGAGGTCACCGACGACGGATCACCCCACGGGCCACGAACCGTCGCACTCTGGGAGCCTCCACTCGTGCCGGCACTCACCGGCGAGAACGGCAGTCCAGTCCGTCGCCCCGCCGGCGCCGAGGCCGCCCGGATCATGGCAGATCTGATGATCGAAGGCGCTCGCACCCTCACCTTCGTACGCTCACGCCGCGGCGCGGAACTGACCGCCATGACCACCAAACGGCTACTCGCAGAAGTCGACACCGATCTGGCCGAGCGAGTCGCCTCGTACCGGGCGGGATACCTCGCCGAAGACCGCCGCGAACTGGAAGCAGCACTTGCGGACGGCACTCTGCTGGGCGCGGCGACAACCAACGCGCTCGAACTGGGCGTGGACATCGCAGGGCTCGATGCCGTTGTCGTAGCGGGCTTCCCGGGCACCGTTGCCTCGTTCTGGCAACAGGCCGGGCGCTCCGGACGACGCGGTGAGGGGTCGCTGGTTGTCCTGATCGCCCGAGACGATCCCCTCGACACCTACCTTGTTCACCACCCTTCGGCCATCCTCGAGAAACCCGTCGAGGCAACCGTGACGGACCCCGGAAATCCCTACATCCTGGGACCGCAATTGCTCTGCGCAGCAATGGAACTCCCACTCTCCGACGCCGAGGTCAACTCGTTCGGAGCCATCGACGTCCTCACCAAACTCGCCGAAGAAGGCAAGATCCGGCGACGCGCCCACGGTTGGTTCATCACCGCAGACGCCAATCCGCACGGGTCACTGGACATCCGCGGCGGTATCGGCACCCAAGTAGCAATAGTCGACGGCGAATCCGGGCGGATGCTGGGAACCGTCGACACCGGACGGGCACCCGCCACCGTCCACCCCGGTGCGGTCCACATTCACCAGGGCGATGCGTACGTGGTGGACGAACTCGACCTCGAAGTCGGTCTGGCACTGGTCCATGCGGAAAATCCGGACTGGACCACCTCGGCGCGCGAAACCACCGAGATCATCATCACCGAACAACTCGAACACAAGAACTACGGCGACATCACCGTGGCACTCGTGCGCGTCGAGGTAACCCATCAGGTTGTGGGGTACCTCCGACGCCTCAACTCCGGCGAAGTCCTCGATTCCATCGAATTGGATATGCCCGCACATACCCTGGAGACCAGGGCCGTGATGTACACGGTCACACCGGAACTGCTCGAATCCGTCGGTGTCTCGCCCGAGCGATTCCCTGGGGCGCTGCATGCGGCAGAGCATGCAGCGATCGGACTCCTGCCACTGGTCGCCATCTGCGACCGAGGCGACATCGGCGGTGTCTCGACGGCAATCCACGCGGATACCGGCCTCCCCACCGTGTTCGTCTACGACGGGCACGCTGGTGGCGCAGGCTTTGCCGACCGCGGGCACAGTGAACTCTCACGCTGGCTCACCGCAACCCGAGACGCGATTACGTCGTGCGAGTGCGCCCACGGTTGCCCCTCGTGCGTCTACTCCCCCAAGTGCGGCAACGGCAACGATCCGCTCGACAAGGACGGCGCCGTGAAGATTCTGACGGCAATCATCGACACCATCAGCTGACTAGTCGACAGGGCCCGCACGCGCCGACGCCTGCGCATCGCCGATGCCGAAGCGGGACAGCAAAACCGGTGCTCGCACTTGAACAATGACATCCCAGTCCTCGACAGTGCACTCCGCGAGCACTGTTCGCATCCGCGTCGCAACGTCGCTTGCCGCGGCGCATCCTGCCTCCGCGCCGCGCTCGAGTGCTCCGGCCCCCGCCAAGGCTGAGAGGTCTGCAGACGACTGGGCGGTGTGACGAGCGGTGACCGCCGAACCCACGTGCAGCAGCCCACCCGTCACCGCAACGATCCCGGCCAGCGCAATACACGAAAACACTGTTGCGATACCGTCGTCCGACTGCAGAGCCATCAGTCCGCTCCGGGTTCCACCGCAGCGACCGCTTCTGCGGTGATGTCCAACATCGGCAGCAAAACACTGTCGGCGCTCACCACCGCCACGGCAAATCCGTCCACGATCTGCACGGAAATCCGGGCGTCGGAGGGTGCGATTCGGCGCGACGTGGTGACCGCGTTGTCCCCATCACCACGGGCAGTCAATCTCGCCGCCTCACGAGCAGCATCCACACACCGAACCTGCATTGTCACCGCCAGTACCGCACCGACGCACAGCACCACCACGGTGATCATCGAGGCGAGCGCAATTGCTGCCTCGACCGTGACTGCACCCTCGTCCGACGAGGACACGATCGTCGATTTCGAGCCGGCTCTGTGGATGCTCCTCGTGGACAACATCACACGGCCGTCTCGAGCGCTTTGTCGATGATCCCGGTGAGCGCCGTGACAATGGAATCGCCGGTAACCACCGAATAGAGAACCGCTCCGAATGCCGCGGCCGCAATGGTCCCGATTGCATACTCAGAGGTTGTGTTTTACAACCCTAGGGCTTGGTCGTCGCTAACCTCCCTGGTCTGACGATAACCGACAGGGCGCGAGTACCTCAGTCCCCGCAGCTCGCGGCGGGGCACCGCACTCTCTGCGTCCGGCCGGGCTGGTGTGTGGTCACGTCGAAGCTCGCCCTCGTTCAGAGGGCGGGCTACCCGTCGTGCCGAGATGGACTATCGGGGAATGGCGTTCGGGAGTTTCCGGGGCAGGGGGTTTCGACACCGGCACCCGTAGGGTGTCATTGTGCGTTGGCGTCCAATGCAGCACATGGGTAAGCAATCCATGTCCATTTTCCTACCAAACCCTACGACGTGCCACCGCTATCGATTAGGACAGCCAAGCGAGCGAGAGCTCGCGTACGCTTCCTTCGCTGCTTCGAAGATAGGTCTTCAGGTTCTACGACAAGCGTGTGCGCCACGTCCCGCGGATGCAACTCTTCGACGGGGATGTAATCAGGATTGGGATCTCGTTTCATCCCGAACGATCCATCGCGTACGTCCCCGACCGAGAGCTGAATCACTCCATTGACCTCTGCTCGCTTGACGCATTTCCAAGTGAGGGCGTTGAGTTCAAGCGCACTATGCAGATATGTGGAAAGCCCATCGTCACTCCAAATTAGGGCTCCACTTTGAACCTGAAAACTGCCGTCGCCTTCGTCCTGGAGTACCCAGTTAGTACAGGGAACTGTTGGCGTATGTCTGTAAAGAAGGTCGTGAGATTCGACCGACAAATCATCAATCACTCGACTGGAACCCGGTGGTTGACGTTTCTGCTCATGCTCTCCAAGAATTTCCTTGCCGACATAAGCGCGACAGCCAGGCGTTTCCGCACCTCTTCGCCAGAATCGAGGTGATTCAGTTCGACGGATTCGAACGCATCCGACCCATCGGCGTGTTCACCCCAAATTGAAAACTCCTGTCCATCAAAGCGGACGCCTACTGTTTCGCCAAAGACTAGCCACTCAACTGTCGCGCCGCCGGCAGCGTCAGGCGAGATTTGCGGGGTTGCAGAGTTGTCGGAGCTGACCAGAAACTCCACAATGGGAACAAGCCCGGCTACGACAGATCCCTGAATGGGGCGTGCATTTCCACCATCCCATCCTCGCGGGAGCCGAGTCAGATCAATCAGCTTTCGCTGCGCGAACCGGTGTAGGTCCTCAGGTCGCACAACTGGATTCTGACCGCCCAGAATCCAGGGGCGCTCAACCCATGAACGGGTTTCACGGTCATGAGCAGGCCGGTAGCAGGCCACACTCCAACTAGCAGCCTCAGGTCGGCTGGTAAGCAGCGTGGTCATCGCTTCCCCCAAATCTTGTGCATCTCTGGTGTTGTAATTTTGGCAAAGCTCTCGACTCCGCTTCTGTGTGCGGCGTCCAGAGCTGAGGTTATGGCTGAGCTTTCCATTCCCTCGACTCGAATGCGTGCAGCTAGATCAAGCGTAACTGTTCTGGACGGCATCTGTGCGAAGGCTGCGACTACTGTTTGTTGGCCAACTTCGCATTCGCCTTCCCATATGGGAATTCTAATGTTCAGAACAGAATCTGATGCAGCGGACAGTATGCTTGTCGGTGAAATTGTGGACACTACGTTCTCAATCGACAAGCCTGCCATCGAGTTCGACTCTTCAACCCGGTTCACGAAAGATACTTCAGCAGTGACCGGAGCCAGATCCCCGATACCAAGACGGGACACCTCACTGCTGAATGCTGACCATATGGATGCGTATTTCTCACGGAGAGTGGCATATCTAGGGTATTCGTTCCCTGGAGTCCGTCGCCAATTCAAGATGATTCGATCATTTTGAATCTGCAGCAACAGATCGTCGCTCGCGGAAATCATCCATAACCGGATTGGCGGAATCCCAACGTTGAATCTAAGACCTGATTCGATCGGCATGTTGGAAGGCTGCAGCGCTGGCTGCTCCTGAACTTGGGGAAATTCGCTTTCCCACATGCGATGTAGTTCGACCAGTTTGATCGTCGTAAGCCCTGGGATCGGCACAAATTCGATCCCCATCGCGACCTCAATCACAGGTGGGGCTGAAAACGAGGGAAGTCCCTCACTCCATGCTCGGTCCGTCATGCCTCGGATCGTACAGTCGTGCTGCTAAATGCGGTGCGGCAACGCCAGAAGCCCTGCCCGCGATGACTTGTGCGCGATCAAACTGCCAGCCTCTTGTAATGGTTTAGCGCAGCGTTTTGATCATCGCCAGAGACGCCGGAATCGCGACGTTCGTGGACCCAAAACCCGTACACGACCCGGCAGGCGCTATCACGGCCGATCTAGTGTGTACGGGGGGAGGGCATACCCCCCTGGGTGCCTCTGACCTGGGCAAACGACCGCAGTCTCCCCAAGGCCGGCAACAGTGAGACTGGCCCTGACCTGGGCGAAAGCTAAAACCGCTAGCCCTGCGCCCGTCCCGAGGCGGGGTGTCCCGGACCCCTGCACACCCCCGACTAGGTGTATGAGGTACGGACGTTAGTTACGCGGTGCCGGCGGTAAGCGGCAGGCGGTCGTCCTCCGCGTGCTGAATGCGGT
>NZ_JAZFNF010000035.1:0-12196 GCF_050586165.1 Rhodococcus sp. 24CO
GTGTCCCCGAAACACCACCCGGGATCGAGCGAACGGTACGCCCGTCGCCTCAGATCGACCGAATGTACCGTTCGCACGATCACCGAAAAGTGTGTGCCCACCGTAGATGTCATCAGTCGAACGTCAATCGCGCAACCAACCTGCCACGGAACCCGTCGAGCGTGGTTAGGCTCGGAGGAGGTTCCCGGCGCGGAGAGCGCGGGCCCTCACCAACGCATGCGTGATGACTTTGGAGGCTTCGATGACCGATATTCTCGACCGCACCAAGATTTATGTCGACGGATCCTGGATCGAATCGGCAGGTAGCGGCCGTATCGATGTGCTGAATCCTGCAACTGAGGAAGTAATCGCTCAGGTCGCAGAAGGTACTGCAGACGACGTCGATGCCGCAGCTGTTGCGGCACGAAAAGCATTTCCCGAGTGGTCGGCGTTGACCGGTGCCGAGCGCGCCGAGTATTTGTCCAAAGCTGCGACGCTGATCGCCGGGCGGATCGACGAACTTGCTGCGCTGGTGTCTGCGGACATGGGTATGCCGCTGGGGTTCGCGAAGCCTGTACAGATCGGTATGCCGCTCGCGAATCTGAACGCGTTTGCGGAACTTGCACGTACCTACGACTTCGACGCTCATGAGGTTGGCAACTCGTTGATCGTCCGTGAGCCGGCTGGGGTTGTCGGCGCGATCACGCCCTGGAATTTCCCCTTGCATCAGGTGGTCCTGAAGGTAGGCGGCGCGTTGGCAGCCGGCTGCACAGTAGTTCTCAAGCCAACCGAAGTTGCGCCTCTGATCACGTATGCGCTTGCCGACATTTTTGATGAAATCGGTTTGCCCGCAGGTGTATTCAACCTCGTGAGTGGATACGGGCCGGTTGTCGGTGAGGCAATTGCAGGCCACCCCGAGGTGGACATGGTCTCATTCACAGGTTCTACGCGTGCGGGCAAGCGCGTTGCCATCGTGGCAGCAGACACCATCAAGAGGGTCTCACTCGAGTTGGGTGGGAAGTCCGCAAACGTGATCCTCGACGACGCCGACCTCGAAAAGGCCGTCACGGATGGCGTCGCAAAGTGCTTCATAAACTCGGGCCAGACGTGTTCAGCTCTGACACGCATGTTGGTTCCGGCGGAGAAGGTGGATGAGGCCGCTGCAATTGCTGCTGCGGTCGCTGCGCATTTCCCCGTGGGAGATCCGACTCAGCCCACTTCGGTGCTTGGACCTCTGGTGAACGCGAATCAGTTGGGTCGCGTTCGTGGATACATCGAGAAGGGTGTGTCGGAAGGCGCAACCGCGGTCGTCGACGGTCGCGAAACTGGTCTGGCCAGTGGGTATTTCGTCGGGCCGACGGTGTTCTCCAATGTCACCGAGGACATGACGATTGCTCGCGAGGAGATTTTCGGGCCGGTCCTCTCGATCATGGGATACAAGGACGAAGCCGACGCAGTTCGGATCGCCAACGGTACCGAGTACGGTCTGGCCGGCGGTGTCTGGTCGGGTGATCCCGATCGGGCGGATCGCGTCGCACGGCAGTTGCGGGCTGGTCAGGTAGAGGTGAACGGCGGCGCGTTCAACACGAATGCTCCGTTCGGTGGCTACAAGCAGTCGGGCATCGGACGTGAAGCAGGAACGTTCGGGCTTGAAGAGTTCCTCGAGATCAAGGCAATTCAGCGATAGTTTGTTCGAGAATGGCGATGGTCCCGTACTTGGTACGGGACCATCGCCATTTCTGTACGTGGATCAGGACTTGGCGGCTTCCAAGTGTTGAGCCGAGACGTTTGCCAGGTGGGTGAGGTCGGAGGCAACGGTCGCGAAGGTGTAGCCCTCTCCGAGACGCTGCGCCGCAATCTGCCCGGCTGGGGTATGTATACCGGCGGCGACGCCGGCCGCCGCTGCTGCTTCACGGACCCGAGTGAGCGCGGCTTCGAATTCCTCGGACACATCCGGATCGTTGGAGTGCTTGCCGCCGACAGCAATTCGTAGATCGGACGGACCGACGTAGACGCCGTCCAATCCGGGTACTGCACAGATCTCTTCGACGTTGGCGAGGCCCTGTGGAGTCTCGATCATTGCGAAGACAACAGTGTCGCGGTTCGCGTCGGCGGGGATGGGGCCGACCCGGAGTTGTGAGCGCATCGGCCCGTAGGAGCGAACGCCGAATGGCGGGTACTTGGCGGCAGCGACTGCAGCCGCGGCTTCTTCGGCGTTGTTGATCAGGGGAACTATGACGCCCACAGCGCCGGCGTCGAGTGCTCGCCCGATCGGAGTTGGATTGTTGGCTTCGACTCGGACCATGCCGACGGTGGACGGCGACGAGTCGATGGCAGTGAGCCCGGCGACCATTCCCGAGTAACCGATCAGACCGTGCTGCATGTCGAGTGCGATGTAGTCCCAGCCGACGTGTGCGATCCATTCGGTCGAGATCGGGCTGTCGATGACGGACCAGTAACCGAGGATGCGTTCGCGACCGCGGATACGTGCGGCGAATTCCTGTGCAGACATAGCGGGGGTCTCTCTTGGTGTTGGCGGGTGTTTTTCAGCGGTTGTAGTTGGGCATGGGGCCGCGCAGTGCGGCTCCGACCAGATCGCATTCTTCGACGATCGTATTGTCGAGGGCGCCTCGCTGGAGTGCCGCGATGTTGGATTCCAGGTGCGTGACCTTCGATCCGCCCAGGAGTATCGGGCCGGTTGCGGGCTTACTGACGAGCCAGCGGAGCGCAAGTTCGGTCATGGCGATCCCGGCTTGTTCAGCGATCGCCGACAGCTGTGCGATGGCATCGAAGATCTGTGTGTTCCAGTATCGCTCCTTGTACATCGACGCAAGACGGGAGTCGCCGAATCGGCCGTCGGCGGGGTTTTCCTCGAATGTATGACGCCCGGTGAGCAGCCCGCCGCCGAGTGGGTTGTAGACCATGGTGGTCAGTCCGGTTACGTCCGCGAATTCTGCGTATTCTTCTTCGATCCGACGTGCGAGCAAGTTGTAGAGCTGTTGTGCGACGATCGGTCTCGGCGCACCTACTGTGTCTGCGGTGTGGTTGATTTCGCTGATTTGCCAGGCTGCGAAGTTGGAAACACCGAGAGCGCGAATCTTTCCTTCCGCAACCAGTTCGGCGACGGTAGTTAGTGTTTCGCTCAGCGATACCGCTCGATCCGGCTGATGGAGATAGAACAGGTCGACGTAGTCGGTGTCGAGCCTGCGCAGGCTTCCTTCGATGCTTGCCCTGAGCCCCTTTGCCGAGAGTGGGCTGTTGTCACCGGCATCGGGGTGCGGCATTCCTGCCTTGGTGGCCAGAGTGATGGAATCGCGTCGGCCGTGAAGGGGTTTCGCCAGCATGCGCTCGGACTCACCGCCCGCATATCCGTTGGCGGTGTCGATATGCGTGATGCCGGCGTCCAGTGCTGCGTCGAGCATCGAGCCCGCACCCGATATGTCGACGGTGTCTCCGAATGTCATGGTGCCGAGCACCAGTTTCGGAAGCTCGAGTGGGGCGGTCATCAGGCAACTCCTCGTGATTCGGTCTGCTTGGCTAGCAAGTTCTTGGACAGGGCTGCCACCACGTGCCGTGGTTTGATCCCGACCATGGTGGTGGGATCGAGGGCAGCGCCTCGTAGTGCGCGGGTGTACGGCTCGCGTGGGCTGGCGAGAACTGTTTCTGTGGAACCGGTTTCGACGATGGTGCCCTTGGACATTACGACTACGGTCTCGCTGATTTCTCGGACGACACCCAAGTTGTGTGAGATGAAAACGTACGTCAGACCGGTATCGGCTTGGATTTCACGTAGGAGTTCGAGTACCTGCGCTTGCACCGAAACGTCGAGAGCGCTGGTGGCCTCGTCACACACCAGGATCTCGGGTCCGCTGGCAAGTGCACGGGCTATGCCGATGCGTTGACGTTGCCCACCGGAGAACTCCGCCGGACGTCTATGCAATGCCGAGCTGGGTAATCCCACGCGGTCGACGAGCTCGGCCGCCGCCCTAGCGCGTTCCGTCTTGCTTCGGACGCCCTTGAGCCGCAGTGGTTCTCCGATGATGTCCTCGGCAGTCAGATGTGGGTCCAGTGATCCGTACGGGTCTTGGAACACCATCTGGACGCGAGAGCGGAAGGGGCGCAGCGACTTCTCCGACATCTGCGCGATGTCGGTGCCGTCGACGAGAATACGTCCACTGGTCGGCGTGAGGAGTCGGACGATCGATCGAGCGATCGTCGACTTGCCACATCCGGATTCGCCGACGATGGCCAGGGTCTTGCCCTTTTCCACCGAGAAGCTCACAGCATCGACGGCTCGGAAAACCCCGTCGGGAACCGGATACTCGACAACGAGGTCTTCGACGGCAAGCAACGGACTGTTGTGTGTGCTCATGCCGAGGCTCCGATCTGAGTTGAACGTGTATCGGTGGCGGGGTCGCCGTCCCAAGGCCCCAGGTGCGGTATGGCGTCGAGAAGCTTTTGTGTGTAGGCGCTTTGTGGTGAGTCGACGAGGACGTCGGCGCTGCCGGTCTCGACAAAACGTCCGTCCTTCATCACGTAGATGCGATCGGATACGAGTCGGGCAACTCCGAGGTCATGCGTGATGACCAGCATTCCGATTCCGGTGCGCTCCTGCAACTCGAGCAGTAGATCCAGAATCCCGGCCTGCACGGTAACGTCCAATGCGCTGGTGGGTTCGTCGGCCACGATCAGTTCGGGGCCGGCGGCAAGGGCGCCGGCGATCAGGACGCGCTGCAACATTCCGCCCGAAAGTTGGTGCGGGTACTTGTCGAGTTGCCGATCCGGATACGGAATGCGTACCTGCTCGAGCAGTTCCACCGCCCGCTCGATTTGCTGTTTCTTCGCAGTCACGCCGCTGTGGCGCACCGCTTCTCGAAGCTGACTGCCGATGGTGTGGACGGGACTCAGAGCCGTCATCGGGTCCTGGGGGATGAGAGCGATGTGTCGTCCACGAATGTCGTTCAAGATCTTCGTTTTTCCGAGAATGTCCTGGCCTTTGAATGCGGCCTTCCCGGACAGGACGGCGAGATCGTCCGGAAGCAGCCCGAGGATTCCCATGGCTGTCGTCGACTTACCCGAGCCGGATTCACCGATGATGGTGACGGTTTCACCGGCGTCGATGCAGAAGGACACCCCGTCGACGGCTCGAATGACGCCATTCGCAGTGACAAGTTCGATCTGGAGGTCGTCGACCCGAAGTAGATTGCCCATGTCTCACGCCTTTACTTTCTGGGCGTTGCCACGCCCGAACAGGCTTGCGCCCAGTCGTTTCGATCCTGCCGGCCGATCGCGCAGACCGTCGCCGAGTAGGTTCACTCCGACCACCAGCAGCACGATCATCAGGCCCGTCAGCGTCACGATCCACCATGAGGTGGTGATGTAGTCCTGGCCGTCGGCGATGATTCGGCCCCACGTTGCGAACGGACGTTGAGGTCCCGCGCCGAGGTAGCTCAACGAGCTTTCCAGCAGGACGGCCTGTGCGAGGAGCAACAGGACGACAAGCGACGCCTGCTTGACGATGTTCGGGATTACGTGGCGGACGAGGATGGACATGCGGGTCAGACCCAGGACTCTGGCCGCTGCTACATAGGGCTTTTCGCGTTCGACGAGCACCAAGGAACGGGTCAACCGCGCGACTTCGGGCCACTGCGCGATTGCGATGACAAACGTGATCACGGGGATGGACGGACCGAACAGTGCGACGACAAGAAGAAGCATCATCAACAGCGGAAGGGACAACTGAGCCTCGAGCAAGCGCGAGATGACCGTGTCGACCCAACCGCCGAAGTAGCCTGCGGCAGAACCTGCTACGACGCCGATGATGCCGGACACGACGACGGCAAGAATGCCGATTGTCAGAGACACCTGCCCGCCGTGCAGGATTCGCGAGAGAAGATCGCGTCCCAGTTGGTCGGTGCCGAACAGGTGGCCCTCGCTGAGCGGAGGCAACCGTCGCTGGCTCAGGTTGGTTTGATTCGGATCTGCCAGTGGCAGAAGGCCGGCGAGCGCAACGGGAAGGATCACGACGAGTGCGCAGATCGAGCCGGCCCAGATCTTGACGCGGCTGTCTCGCTTACGACGTGTTGCTCCGGCGCGAGCGAAATCAGCCTCGGTGACTGCGCTGGGGCGCGGTGTTGTGGGTGGTTCCAAGACTGTGGTCATCAGTTGGCGCCCTTTCCGAGGCGTACCCGTGGGTCCAGGAGGGGATAGAGGAGGTCCACTGCGAGTTGTACGAGTACCGCCAGGACGGCGGTGACGAGTACGGTCGCTTGGATCAGTGGGTAGTCGCGAGTCTCGAGTGCGCGGACCACCAGCGAGCCGACACCAGGCCAGGCGAACACGACTTCGACCACCACGACGCCGTTCAGCATTCCGGCAAATCTGGTGCCCAGTGCTGTGACGATCGGAATCGCCGAATTACGCATCGCATATCGCCAGGTGAGTTCGCGTTCCGTTACTCCGCGTGATCGAGCAACGGTGATGTACGGGGAGGCGAAGGCCGAGACCATTTCGCGTCGAACCATCCGGGAGATCAACGCAATTTGGAGGATCGCGATCGTGACGGTGGGCAGGATCAACGACGGCCACGTGGTGAATCCGGCGGCCGGGAGCACCGGGATCAAGACCGCGAAGATCGTCACCAGCATCAGGCCGCTCCAGAACTCCGGCATGGATTGTCCGCCGACGGCCACGACGTTGGCGCCGAGTTCGCGTCGTGTGTCCGCGTGACGGGCCATCCACACACCCAACGGAATCGAGAGTACGGCGGTCAGCAGGATGGAACTGACGGCCAGGGTGATGGTGTACGGAAGTCTGCCGAGTACGACGTCCATGGCCGGTGCCTGGAACGAGTACGACGTGCCGAGATTCAGGTGAAGGAGATCCCACAGGTAGATCAGGTACTGGGAGAAGACGGACTTGTCCAAGCCCATGTCTGCGCGGATCTGAGCGAGATCTTCTGTACTCGCCAGAGGCCCGGCAAGTGCGTAGGCGGGGTCGCCGGGTGCCATGCGGATCAGTACGAACACTGTGGTGAGCGTCAGAAAGATGGTCAGTGCGCTCTGGGCGAGACGCTTGATCACGTATTTGAGCGTCGGGTTCATCGTGACGCGTCGACGCGGGGAGGTTCCGAGCGTGGTTTGCGGTTTCGGAGCGGTGAGAGTCATCGCCTCAGGCCTCCAATCGGACGACGCCGAGATCGTAGGAGTTGATCGGGGTCAGTGAAACATTTTGAACGCGGGTGCGTTTCGCGAGCAGGGCGTTGGGGACGAAACTCCACAGGCATGGCCAGGTGTTCCAGATGTCCTGCTGCGCGGCGTCGAGAAGAGCGGCACGTTGCGCCGGATCCGGTTCGCTCGATGCGGCTTGGATCTTTGCGGTGATCTCGGGAAATACGTACCCGTGATAGGTGTCGCGAGTTGCTTCCTTCTCGGCTGTGCCCGCATACATGCCCTGCAGGGTGGTCAGCGCGAGGCCGGTCTGATTGCCGTAGCCGTTACCCAGGACATCCCAGTCCCCGGTCTTGCCCTGGCGCCACGACGAGATGTCGCCGCCCGGCTCGAACTGCTGCAGTTTGACGCGTACACCCACTGCTTTCATCATCTCGAGTACCGATTCCATCACCGATACGTCGTTGGTGAACTCTCCGGTTTCCCAGATGAAAGTGAGTTCCAGGTCATCGGCGCCCTCGGCGGCGAGCATTTGCCGCGCTTTTTGTGGATCATATTGGTAGGTGCCGGTTTTCACGGCTCCGTCCAATGTCGACGGTGCGGGACCGGTGGCCGGGACTGCCGATCCGATCAGCACGTCCCTGGCGAGCGACTCGCCGTCGATGGCGTAGGTCAGTGCCTCGCGGACACGCGGATTGGACAGTGGATGATCGGCGGGCTTGCGGAAGTTGAAGAACAGCTGGTTGATTCGAGTGCTCGGCACGGTATCGACCTGGACGCCAGGGAGGTCTGCGAGTTGTTCCGCGGAATCCGGGCTGATCGAGTCGATGACGTCGACCTCACCGCTGCGCAGCGCAACCACTCGGCCGGCCTCTTCGGGGATGAAGCGAACCTGGACTCGACGAACACCGGGGGCTGGGCCCCAGTAGTTGTCGTTGGCGACCAGCGTGTAATCGCCGGTGCCACGGTTCGATTCGCTGACGACGAACGGGCCGGAACCAACTCCGCTCTGCAGCTCATTCGGTTCGTTGGCGGCTGCCGGCGTGATCAAGATATTCGACATGAGTGAGTCCAGTACCGGCACCGGGGATTTTGTTCGAAGAATGAACGTACGGTCGTCGATCGGCACGACGGTGGGCCACTCCGGAAACTGCGGGGCGACAAACGATCCGCTGACCTGCTGGTACATCTCCATGGCCGTCGTGACGTCGTCGATGACCACGGGCGTGCCGTCGGAGTAGCGGATTCCCTCGCGGAGTCGAACTGTCCACTCGGTGGGCCCGGTCGACTCGAACCGATCGGCAAGAACCAGTTGCGGGGTCAGGGTGTCACCGATACGCGTGAGTCCCTGCCGGACGCCTCGTTGGGCCGTGACTGCGGCGTCGAATTGGTTGAGTTTGTTGTCGAGGCTGACGAGTGAACGGTTGAGACCGAGCACGAGTGTGTCTTGGGTCGGTTTTCCGGTGGGGCCGGCGCATGCGGCCGTCGAACCAAGAAGTGTTGCGCCACCGATCAGTCCCGTGAACTGCAAGAAGGAGCGCCGGGAGAGCTGTGGTGTTCGCAAACGAGAATTGGTCATCGGTGACCTTTCGATCCTGACGGGCAGCGTGGGGGCGACGCTCCGAGTGGATTGTTTGCGCACAATCGTGTCGGACTCTCGCTTGTAACTCAGCTCACAATGGCACTGTTGCGCACTTCACGCAAGTCCCGTAACTTCAATTGCGTACTTCGCGCATCAATTGCGGGACTGTGCATACTCGATTCAGACCGAAAGGGGGTCGAGGTAATCGATGAAACCACTGGTAGTAATCGCAGATGACCTGTCGGGGGCCGCGGAATCGGCTGCCGGATTTCTTTCCCGAAGTGGCGCTGTATCGCTCAGGCTCCGCCCCGGCGCGCAGGACGGAAGCGATGTGACCGTCTTCGACCTGCATTCTCGTCGTTCCGATCCCGCTCAGGCCGGGCGCGACGTCCGTACTGTTCTGCATTCAGTCGCGGGTTTCGCCGTCGTGAAGAAGATCGACTCTCTACTCCGGGGCAACATAGCTGCCGAGGTTGCAGAACTTACGCGCGACGGATCGCCGGTCATTGTCGCCGCCGGACTCCCCGCACTGGGACGGATGGTCCGCGATGGCGTGCCACTTGTCGACGGTGTTCCGTTGCATGCCACCTCTCTGTGGCGCGCGGAGACGATGCAACCCCCGCATTCAATCGCCGAAGTGCTCGGTGATTCGGTGCTCACTACCGACGTACCTTTGGTCGTCGTACGGTCCGAAGCTCTACCTCGAATACTCCACGAGATCGCCGATTCCGGATCGGTAGCCGTCTGCGATGTAGAAACGGATGCAGATCTCGACACGATTGTTGCTGCAGCGCAGGAGGTTCCGCGCTCCAGGCTTGTGGGTACGGCTGCGCTTACTGCGGCCGTCGCTCGAAGCCGGGTAGCACGATCGTCGGATACTGCTGTGCAACTGCGTGCTTCGCGAAGCAGCTTGACGGTGGTGGGGACGGCGGACATCTCCGCCGCTGAGCAGGTGGCGTTGCTTCGCGGGTCGGGCATTCGCCACGTGCTCGTGGACAGTGCCGATCTTCTCGCGAATTCGGCTGAGCCGTCTACGATCCTGGAAGCCCTCAACGGCGGAAATGTCGTCGTTTCGGTTGGTGGGCCGGTCGTACCGTCTGAGGCCGCCCGCTTGGTATCTGCTCTGGCTGAACTGATCGCGGCCGTGGATGTGAGTCGTGCGGGCCGCGAACACCCGCTCGATCTAGTCCTCACCGGCGGCGAAACCGCACGCAGCGTTCTCGATCGACTGGGCATCGAACATCTGTCGCCGGTATGCGAAATCGAATACGGCGCCGTGCTTTCCAGCGATCCGACGGGGCGCTACATAGTCACGCGGCCGGGCAGTTTCGGCGATGTAGACAGTCTGCTTTCCATCACGGAGTTTCTCTCGCGCCCTGCGTCGGCCGTCACTCCGCACAGTCCACTTTCGGTAAATCCTTCAGACAACGAGGTCAACGTAATGCCCATCGAATCCGCCCCACTGCCGCTGATCGCTGTCACGATGGGGGACGGCGCCGGCGTCGGGCCCGAAGTGATCGTTCCAGCGTTACTCGACGACGGGACAAGAAAGCGTTGCCGCCCGGTAGTCGTCGGTGACGCGAAACGCCTGCGTCTGGCTGCTGAAGTACTCGGAATAGATGTCGACGTGGTCGTGATCGACGAGATCAAGGATGCCGAATTCACGTCCGGGCGGATCAACGTCATTGACCTTGACCTGCTGCCGGAGGACCTGGCGTGGGGAGAGCTGTCTGCCGTTGCAGGCGATGCCGCGTACCAGTACATCCGCGTTGCAAGCGAACTCGCTGTCCGCGGTGAAGTTCAGTCGATCTGCACAGCGCCCCTGAACAAGGAGGCACTACATGCAGCCGGTCATATCTTCCCAGGACACACGGAACTGCTCGCGCACCTGACTGGCACCGAGGAAGTGTCGATGATGCTGTCGACGCCCAAGCTCAAGGTCATCCACGTGACCACGCACATCGGGCTCCTCGACGCAGTTGCTCGGATCGAGCCCGGACTGGTCGAGCGGACAATTCGTCGAGGTCACGAAGCTTTGGTGCGCACGGGTAATCCGGCGCCGAAGATCGGGGTGTGTGGAATCAATCCGCACGCGGGAGAGAACGGACTCTTCGGATACGGGGAGGAAGAACAGAAGATCATTCCGGCCGTCGAACTGCTTAAAGCCGAGGGTATCGATGTGCACGGCCCGTTGCCTGCGGATACTGCATTCTTCTTGGCCGGACGCGGCGACTACGACTTGATCGTCGCGATGTACCACGATCAGGGGCACGGTCCGGTCAAGGTCCTCGGAATCGAAGCGGGCGTCAACATCACCGTCGGTTTGCCTGTCATTCGTACATCGGTAGACCATGGAACCGCCTTCGATATCGCAGGTAAAGGCATAGCCGAGGCCGGTAGTATGGTCGAGGCGCTGCGACAGGCAGCCGAATTGGCAACTAGCACATTCGTTTCCAAGTAGGCGCGGAGTTTCGAAGGGGGAGCGATGGCCATCCGGGAGTCGGAGGCGAGGCGGTCGGAGATTGCGAGGCTCGCTCGCACCAGCGGTCTGGCCAGCGTCGAGGATCTGTCTGCTCAATTCGGGGTGACCGCGTCCACGATCCGTCGCGACCTGAGCCAGCTGACCGCGCAGGGGGTTATTGCCCGAACGTACGGCGGCGCGATTGCACTCAACCCTCATCCGGAATCTTCCTTGCGTCAGCGCGCAATGGAAGGGTTCGACGCAAAACGGGGAATTGCCGAGTGGGCTGCAGCGCAGGTCCGGCCTGGAGAGACCGTCCTCTTGGATGCCGGTACGACGGTGGGCGCGATGGGCGAGTTCTTACGTCACGTGACGAATTTGACGGTTATTGCCGCTGGCTTGACCGCGCTCGAAGCACTGGCTGATGCTGACGGTGTCCGAGTCGAATGCCTCGGTGGGACATTGAGGCAGCTCAGCCAGGGTTTTGTCGGGCCACTCGCTGAAGCATCACTACAGAGGGTGTCGTTCGACAAGGCCTTTCTCGGTGCCGATGCCGTGACCGCCGACCTGGGTATCTGTGAAGCAGAACTGGACCAGACGCGGTTGAAGGAAATGATGATCGAGCGCGCCGGCGAGGTCTACATACTTGCGCACTCCGCCAAGCTCGGGGAACGGCCATTCCACGCGTGGGCCCCGATTCCTCCGGGGGCGGTGCTGGTCACCGATTCCGCAGTCGACGCCCGGCAGGTTGAATTGTTCGAGGACGCCGGAATACGTGTCGAGATTGTGTGAGCCCACCCCTCGTTCTTCGGTGTCCGGCGTCACATTTGCGCAATTTCGGTGAATTGACAGTGATATGACGGTCTCTAGCTGCGGAAATGGCAAGAGTATTCGCTCTGACCAGGCGATTTGTTAAAGGCTTCAACAGTCGCGTAACTTATTCCAAGTCAGAGCGACACGGACACCGACTCCCGCTTCACAGCGAGTGACACGAGGTTGTACGAA
>NZ_JAZFNF010000036.1:0-11882 GCF_050586165.1 Rhodococcus sp. 24CO
ACCCGCCGATTCTCAAGGTGATGGGTCGTAAGAAGAAGATCGGGTTCGGGCCGAAGGCGCATGTGGCGCTGAAGGTTCTGGCCAAGGGCAAGAACCTGCGCGGTACCAAGCTCGATCCCTTCGGCTACATGCACGTCCGCAAGGTCGAGCGTGAACTGCTCGCCGAGTACGAGGTCATGATCGCTGATCTCTCTCGTACACTCGCAACCGACGGATACGATCGCGCCGTCGACATCGCGGCACTCCCGGACATGGTTCGTGGTTACGAGGACGTCAAGCTCGGCAACATCGAACTGTACAAGACTCGCCTGCGCGAACTCGGAAGATCACACTCAGATGTCTAGAAAAGCAATCCCAGCTGATGTCCCTTGGGACGCGCATGTCAGTCTAACTAGCTGCGGCTTGGCGCACCTTCAGTCGATGGGGACAACCGATAGCCTCGAAATGTACTCAATTGACTGTGAGGATACTGCCAGCGTCATTCCCCGGCTTACGACCATATTTTGGCGCCTTGGTGTCGAACTTCGGGACTTGTCTACGTGGAAGTCGTTGGCGGGCAAGCCTAAGCAAGGTGTGTTGATCATCTGTAACCGACCGCCGCGTCTAGAAGCAGAGTTTCTGGTCAAACGAATGAACAACTTGGTCGGTGTGGTCAAAATCCGTACGATAGGCCTAGATTCTGCCCGGCATTGCCGACGCGGCAGTGCGCCGCGGAATGAGGTAGCTCCTGGCGCGAACGCCCCGCTGCGGAGCGGCTCTCTTTGCTGTGCTGGCCCGTCCGCGTGCCGTTCGGTGTCTGACCGGCCGGAGCTGGTCGAGAGGTGCCGTTGTTCATCGGGCGGCGTCGACGGCTGACGGGCCCCGCTCAAGTCGGCCCTGCCGACCCCTGCCCATCCCGATGGGGAAACGGTTGCGCCGACAGCGGATCGACAAAGCCCTACACGCGCTCATCATTTCAGACATGCGTCCACGGCGTCTCGATCGACGGACCCGCGAAGTCCTCGTCACCGCAGTCGGCGACAGTGCCTCGTTCGAGTTTTGGCGCGAGTTCCTCACCAGCCCAAAAGACCGCAAAAGCGTTGCGGCACTGGAGAAAGACGTCTGGATCGACAACTGGAACCAGAACCCGAAACCCTTCGTCTGGCGCAAGACCGCCGAAGAAATTCTCGTCTCCTCGCCAATATATATCGAAGATTCCAGAACCAGCACACTAGTGCAACGCAAGTCCACGCGGCTGTACCACATGTGTTGTTGCTAGCTCACTAACATACGTTTGGGGCTTGGGGTGTATCTGGCGGTCGTGATTGATTCTTGTTCTCGTCGGATGCCGACAGCACACAGAGCTGCTATCGCAGCACCTCGACGCTGGTTCCGGCTGTTCCTCTTACCTATCGACCTCGGCCGCCAATCGCGCCAGGGCCCCGATGTCCGCGGAACGACTACCTGCCGGCCACGCCAGCACCGTGGTGACCGCGGCGGCGTCGGTGACCGGGATCGCCACATGTTGTGGCCACTGCCACGCACGACTGGAGGCAGGAATTACCAAGAGCGCCTTGCCCAATGCGACTAGCTGGGCTATAGCCGATTGGGTACGCACCTCCGGCCCAGGACCCTCCGGGTAGCTGCCGTCAAGTTTCGGCCACCGGGCCAACGGCAGATCGGGGATATCTTGAATCAGGGAAAGCGTGACATGCGTCCGCGTCGCGAGAAAGTGGCCCGCAGGAACAATGGCCACCTGCCCCTCGGCGAGCATATCTTCGGTGTCGAAGCCGTCGAGATCATCGACCGGCCGGTGCATGATCGCCACATCGGCCCGGCCACCACGCAGCAGCGCCGCCTGCTCCCCGACCTCACACAGCAGCACCTCGATATCAGGAATGTCACTCCGCTTGGCAGCCTCCTCAAGCAGCCGTTGCAGCAGCTCAAGGGACGCACCTGCTTTCGTCGCAAGCACCAGCTGTCCCCGAGGGCTTCCGGCTCGCCGAGTCCGGTGAGCCGCAGCCTCGACCGCCTCGATCACCATGCGCGCCTCGCTCACCAGGACCCGTCCGGCGCCGGTGAGCTCGACGCCGCGACGGTCGCGCTCGAACACCTTCACGCCGAGCCTCGACTCGAGTCGCTGGATCGCACGCGACAGCGGCGGCTGCGCGATACCGAGCCGGTCTGCAGCCCTACTGAAGTGCAGCTCGTCGGCAACGGCGAGGAAATACCGGAGCTCACGCGTTTCCAGATCAGACACGTCCACCACGATACCTCTGATACCCCCCGGGTATCACAGAAGAGGTGATCGGTCTTGGACAGCACGACCCCACGCGGCGACAATCAAGAAGTGAACACCACCAAGACAGCGCTGGTCACCGGCTCAAACAAGGGAATCGGCTATGCGGTCGCACATGAACTCGGCACACAGGGGTTCCGCATCGCGCTCGGAGCCCGCGACGACGCCCGCCGCACCGACGCTGTGGCTCGTCTCCGCAACGACGGTATCGAGGCCTTCGGCGTTGCCCTCGATGTGACCTCCGACGACAGCGTCGCGGCAGCAGCAGCCACCATCGAGCGCGAGGCCGGCAGGCTCGATGTGCTGATCAACAACGCCGGCATCGGCGGCCGGACCGATGACGGCGCGCAAGACCCGACCACGATGGATCTCGATGTCCTGCAGCACGTCCTGGAGACCAATGTTTTCGGTGCCATCCGGGTCACCAATGCCGTTCTCCCACTGCTGCGGCAATCCGACTCACCGCGCATCGTCAACGTGTCCAGCAACATGGGCTCCCTCGCACTACAAACGGGCCCCCAGATGGCCGCCTATGCGCCGTCGAAAACCTTGCTCAACAGCATCACCGCCCAGTACGCCCGGGCACTGTCGAACACGAACGTCGTCATCAACGCGTGCTGTCCCGGTTATGTCGCCACCGACTTCACCGGCCACAACTCGGGCCGCTCGCCAGAGCAAGGTGCCGCCATCGCCGTCGCACTCGCCACCCTCCCCGACAACGGACCCCGAGGCGGATTTTTCGACGACGCCGGCCCCATCCCCTGGTGAACAGATTGTGACGATCCAAGGCGCGCAGAAACTTTCGTCTTCGAAATTGTGTTTCGGATTTGCTCTCTACCAGTTGGAGCACTGACGGCAACGGATTAATCGACTGGACGACCCTGGCGGCCGCGTCGATCCGGTTCCACTGGGAAGCCTTTGAGCTGGTTTGCTTCCTCAACAAGGGCAACGACAACCAAGACTGTGACAAGGAGCGCGCTGACAATCATGCCTGGCCAGGCACCGCCGACGAGTCCGATGGCTGCGCATGCGAGCACTCCACTTATCAGGGGACGACTGAGAGTGCGTGTGACCCGAAGCCGAAGCGCTGTTTGGGCCACGAGGTAGACAGCGGGGCCGCCAATGACGGCGATCATCTGCGCAGACGATAAGCGGTCTGTGGGGTGTGCGATGACCAACTCGTCACCGACCGCCGTCAGAATGATGCCCGCGATGATCAGAACGTGCCCGTAGGTGTAATAGTCGCGAGCCAACTGTGTGCGAGCCGATGATTCAGCAAGCGCGTGTCGAGCAATCTCGCGGGTCGCGGTGAAGTACAACCACCACAAAGCCGCAGTCCCGACGAACGCTCCACCGAACGCTGTCACGGTCATCACATCGAGTTGAAGATGGGCCACTGTGGTACCCGTGATGACAATCGTCTCTCCGAGGGCTGCAATGACGAAGAGCCCGAACCGTTCGACGAAGTGATCGGTGGCGAGATCCCATGTCTCCCCCGCCAGCCGAGGCCGGCCGGGGACACGGAAGAAGACCAGCGGCGCAGAGAAGTCGAGCGCGAGCGCAATGATCCACAAACCTACGCGTGCGACATCAGTTGTCAGGGCACCCGCAATCCAAAACACGCCGGCGGCAATTAACCAAGTGAGGATCCGGCCAGCACGCTCACGCTCGAGCGTGCCCTTCTCGGCGACCACGAACGTCAGAAAGAGGTGCCGACCGACCTGGATCGAGACGTAGGCGCCAGCGAACAGCAGTCCTTTATCGCCGAAGGCCTCCGGGGCAGCTATCGCCATGATCAGACTTGCGAGCATCAGCGCGATCAGCAGGATGCGCACGGCGTTGGTTTCCGGGTCGAGCTCGTTGGTGGCCCACGTGGTGTAGTTCCACGACCACCAGACCGCGAGCAGGATCATCACCGCTCGGCCAGCGCCTGCCAAGGTCAGGTGCTCGAGTAAGAGGTGTGAGACCTGACTGATGGCGAAGACGAACACGAGGTCGTAGAACAACTCCAGCGGCGCCGCCCGTTTGCTCTCGGGGTTGTCGCGGCGTTGAGCCTGCCGTGTCACCAGGGGAGCACGCCGGCGCGGTCCGTGACCGTGCCCGTGGGCGTGTCGGGTCCCAGGGTGGCGATGCGAACAGCCGCCTCGGCTCCGTCCTCGACACTGTGCCCGATCCGGCCGGTGAATTCGGTTGCGGTCTGGCCGGGATCCACCGCGTTGAAGCGAACATCGGGGATCGTCTTGGCATACTGCATGGTCAGCATAGTGACCGCACTCTTCGACGAGCCGTAGGCTGCGAGCGGGTACTGCGACTCGACTTGTTCGGGATCCTGGGTCAGCGTGAACGACCCGAGGCCGCTGGTGACATTGATGACCGAGGGGGTGCTCGCAGCTCGCAGAAGAGGCAGGAATGCGTGGGTGACGCGCACCAGGCCGAAGACGTTGGTTTCGTATACGTGGCGGATCTGGTCGGCAGTCATGTCTTCGGGTGCCGTGACTTCACCGAGAATTCCGGCGTTGTTGACGAGGATGTCGAGGTGCCCGGCTTGCCTACGCAGCGTCTCGACTGCAGCGTTGACCGACGCGTCGTCGGTCACGTCCAGTTGGATGAAGTGCGCACCGAGCCGGTCGGCGGACGCACGGCCGTTCTCGGCGTCTCGGGCTCCGATCCAGACTGTCTGTCCGGCCTGGACGAGGCGGCGTGCCACTTCGTGGCCGAGGCCCCTGTTACCGCCGGTGATCAATGTCGTGGTCATAGTTCTCTTTCTGGTATGTGGTGGTGCCGCTACCCTGCACGGAGAAACACGCGGAGCACCAGCGACTTTCGTGGTGGCGGTAAGACTTGTCGCCACCCGGGATGGAAGGGGACCGCCGACGAGGACCCTTCTAGTGATCGGGCCGAAAGGGCAGCAGCAAACGAATGCCGTCCTCGATGGAACCGTCGATCAGTTCAAGCATCTGCGGGACGAGTTCCTGCATGCGCGGTGCGCTCAGGTGAGCGTCGAGCAGCTCGTGGTTTTCCCAGCGCTCGTAGATGATGAACGTGCCGGGCTCGCCGGCGACCTCGTGCGCCTCGTAGTCGATGTTGCCGGGGTCGTTCCGGGACGGCGTGACGGCCGCGGTGATGAAGGCCTTCAGGTCAGCCTCCTTACCGGCTTTTGCGTGCGCTTCCCAGATCACGGTCACGTACCCGTTGGGTGTGGCAGTCATGTTCGGTTCTTCCGTTCGTTGAGGGGTTCCGGCCGAGCCCGCGCCAAAGGCTGGCCCGACCGTTATTTGTCTGGTGGTGTTTCCTGGTCAGCTCTCGACGAAGGCAAGTAGGTCGGCGTTGATGGTCTCGGCGTTCACCGTGCACATTCCGTGGGACAGGCCCGGATAGACCTTCAGGGTTGCGTTCTCGATCAATGTCACCGCCAGCTCCGACGAGTCGGCGATGGGAACGATTTGGTCATCGGTGCCGTGCAGGAGAAGCGTGGGAACGTCGATCGCCCGGAGATCCTCGGTGAAATCGGTCTCCGAGAAGGCTTCGATGCCGTCGTAGTGCGCCTTTGCGTTACCTGCCATTCCCTGGTTCCACCAGTGCAAGATAGCGCCCTGAGATGGCTTCGCACCCGGTCGATTGAACCCGTAGAACGGTCCGGACGCGACGTCGAGATAGAACTGGGAACGGTTGGTAGCCAGTCGTTCCCGGAATCCTTCGAACACTTCGATCGGCAACCCAGCCGGGTTCGATTCGGTCAGGACCATGGTCGGCGGGACTGCTCCGATGAGGACGACTTTAGCCACTCGGCCGGCGCCGTGCCTGGCAACGTAACGAGCCACCTCTCCGCCACCGGCGGAGTGGCCGACGTGCACGACGTCGTTCAGGCCTAGGTGCGTCACGACGGCGGCGGCATCCGAGGCGTAATGGTCCATGTCGTGTCCGTGCCCGACATGGGTAGAGCGCCCGTGCCCGCGCCGGTCGTGCGCGACGACACGGTAGCCGTGGCGGGCGAAGAACAGCAGCTGAGCGTCCCAGTCATCCGAACTCAGCGGCCAGCCGTGGTGGAACATGATCGGCTGGCCGGCGCCCCAGTCCTTGTAGAAGATCTCGACTCCGTCGTCGGTGGCGACGAAGGGCATGGTGGGCTCCTCCCGTTCGGCCCGGTATCGGGCGAATTCTTGACTCCACCAGCGTCGCTCGAGCGTGGTCGTGACAGCTTCGGTCAGTTGACTGCCATTTCATGGCCGTTTACTCAAGTGCGATCCGCTGCAGCCGGACGCCCCGCCCGTGGAACCCTCTATCGGGTGGTCGGCGGCTCAGGTGGAAGAGCTTCGAGGGCGTCTCGGAGGGCGCCACGGGATGTGATCCCCAGTTTCGGAAACAACCGATAGAGATGTGACGAGACCGTCCGCGGCGACAGGAAGAGCTGCGACGCGATCTGGGGATTCGACAGCCCCGTCGCTGCGAGCCGAGCGATCTCCATCTCCTGTGGTGTGAGGCTTGTGCCGGCTTTGCCGCGGGAGACGCGTGTCATCCCGGTGGCGCGGAGCTCGGCCTTCGCCCGTGCCTCCCAGGGCCGGGCGCCGACCCTCCCGAATTGGTCACAGGCAGCCTTCAGCTGTGTCCGGGCGTCACGGGTGCGTCCTCGCCTGCGCAGCTCCTCGCCGTACGCCAGACGCGCACGGCCTACCTCGAACGGCCAGTGCTCGATACCTGGCAGCGCGAGCGCCTCCTCGAACCGCTGGACTATGTCGTCGGGCTCCGACGTCATAGCTGTAGCCGTCGCCACGCTCAGCGCCCATCGTGGTGACAGGCGCGCGACACCCGACGCACGCAGCGCGTCGGCGTGCCGCCGCGCCTCCGCACTGTGCCCCGTGCGCAGTGCCGACTCGACGAGATCCGTTGCGGACCAGAGGGCTTCGGGGTTGAAGGGCGGCAGCGAGCCAGGTGGACAGATCGCCGTAGCGTGCCGGAAGGCTGTGTCGAAGTCAGCGGCGCCGATGGCAGCGCGGGCCGCAGCCTGGTGAGCGCAGTTCTCCAACCGCCGTAGTCCCCTGGGCCCGGACCAGCTCCAGATGTCCTGACAGTGGGCACGGCACGCATCGAGATCCCCGCGCTGGGCGTCGACCATCGCCGCGACGTAGCGGCCGACTTGACCGAACAGGCGATAGCCCGTCTCCTCGCACAGCACGATGAGCTCTGCGGCAGCGTCGGCCGAGGACTGCCACCGGCCGCGGTACAGGTCGTCCAGAGCAACGAACATCATTCCGGGCATGCTCGCTCCCATCGCGTCGTCATCGCCGACAATGCGAGAAACAGCCTCGCGGCAGCCTGGGAGCCGGTCGAGGTACGAGGCGGCCAGGGCAGTGCGGATCACGACGTCGGCATCGGTCTGGTCTTTCAGTCGCAAGATCTCGTGGTCCAGTCGACGGAGCATGTCGTCAGTGACGGCCCCTGGAGCATAGTGAATGCGGGCAACGGACACTGCTGCCGCGGGCGAATCGTCCGGAAGCTGTCTGAGAATCTCGATCAGGGGCTGCCAGTGTTCGTCGCGTCCCGAGTAGTGGCTGGCGAGGGTCAGGGTGAAGAGTGCAGTCTCGAGTTCGCCACGCGGCGGGTCGGACGGGACCAGGGCCTCTTCGATCAGCTTCATCAACAACGCGTGGGCGGTATCTGCATCGCCTTCGGTGACGAGCACGAGAAAGGCTGCGGCTGCGGCCGTTGTCGGTGACGGCGCCGGATCCCCGTGCATCTCGCGCATGATCTCGTGTGAGGTATCCAGATGGCCCGCCACCCATGCGGCGAGGTAGGCCGCTCGGGAGAGGCGGCGCGTTCGGTTCCCAGGGTCTGGACTCAGTTGGGCAGCTCGCCGCAGACGAGCGACGGCGCCGGCAGCGTCACCGCGCTGCAGACTGCTCTGTGCCGCGGTCTCCACGACCAAGGCCACCCCCTCGTCGGGCACCGTCGTGGCTCGGGAGAGGTGGTCACCGCGGCGTTCCGGTTGCCCAATCAGCGCGTCAGCCAAGCGGTGGTGCGCGCTGCGCCGCTGCTCTCCGGTTGCGGCGTCGACCACGGCGGACCTGACCAGCGGGTGCCGAAATCGAACGGTGCGACCGTCTTCAGTGACTTTGAGGAGATGGTCACGTTCGGCAGGAGCGAGCCTGTCCAGGGTGCTCGGACCGCCGGCCGCCGCGAGGAGACCGAGGTCACCGGAGCCCTCGAGAGCCGCGAGCAGGAGTAGGTCGCGGGTTCTCTGAGGTAGTCGCGCGACGCGGAGGGCATAGAGAGCGCGGACATCTCGGCCCTGCCCGCTCGTCCACCCCGATCCACGGAGGTCCCTGGCGCCGGACGCACTGGTGGCCCCGGCGAACTCGAGCAGTGCGAGTGGGTTCCCCTGCGCTTCCCCTGCCACCGTCCGCAGGATTCGGGGAGGTAGATGAACGAAACTCCTGGAGAGCAAGTTCAGTGCGTCCGTGTCGTTGAG
This sequence comes from Rhodococcus sp. 24CO, assembly GCF_050586165.1. NCBI lineage: Bacteria > Bacillati > Actinomycetota > Actinomycetes > Mycobacteriales > Nocardiaceae > Rhodococcus > Rhodococcus sp. 24CO. The sequence goes on from NZ_JAZFNF010000036.1 coordinate 8,745, forward strand.
CGGCGCGATCTTGAGTTCGGCGAGGCCGAGGGACTGGAACAAGTCATCGGTCTCGGTGCGCCAGGCTCCGAGCAGTCCGATTCGGCGGCCGGCGAGCCTCCTGGCGACGAACGACAACGTGGATCGGCTCGCGTCGTCGAAGACATGAAGGTCGTCGACGATGACGAGTAGCGGTTGCTCTTTCGCGGCCTCGATGAATAGCAATAGCGCCGCGTTCAGTACAGCGATCCGGTCGGGTGTGTGGCCGATGCCGAGACCGAGCGCGACCTTGAGGACCTCTCTCATGGCATCGGGCAAACCGTTGATCTCGCGAGATAGCGAGACGACGAGTTCGTGGAGACCAGCGAAGCTGATGTCCGTTTCATGTTCGACGCCACTGCCGCGGATGACCCGCATATCCTTCGCGAGGGCAAGGTCAGCGGTCGCGTCCAGGAGCGCGGTTTTCCCCACTCCCGGCTCTCCGGTGAGCAGGACGGCGGCTCCATCCGTCGACGCCCTGCCTACGAACTCTGTGAGCTCGGCAAGTTCGCGGTCTCTACCTACCAGTCCGGTCGGGTCGACGCCTACCCTCACCAATGTTGTCCCATCTCGTATTCGTTGTGGCCCCTGCCTGCTGCGCGAAACAGCAGCACGATCAGTCACACAATCAAGAAGAAAGTATTTCACTAACAGCACCCTGCGACCGAGCCAGAAGGCGGTATCAAACCGCATCACGGATGTACTGCGCACCATGACGATGCGACGGACACCCTCAGGTAGCGGTGCCAGGTCCCTCGCGGCTCCGCCACTGAAACCACCGCCGTTGCGGCAGCTATGCAGACGGGTTTGTCACCGCTGTGCTGTGCACAAATACTCGAAGTACATCGCCGACGATGTTCTCGGCCGAGGCAACCTCGGCGGTCAGACGACGCCTCCGCGCGACGGACACGACCGCGCATCGTCGCTACGCGGTTGGGCTGATGCCCCTGCTCGTCATTGAGAGGCCGGCTGGCGGGTGCACCCGCCAGCCGGCCGCGTCTAGCCGCACTTCCTAGTGGTTACCGGTGCCCTCAGGCCGTGAATGCCGCTGCTGTCGCGGCGGTGTCTTCGAAGAGGTGCATGCGGGTAATCTTTCCGGCCGACACGGTCAGGCGCAGTGCGACATCGGTATGAAAGGGTCGCCCAGTTGGGGCTGCAACGTGGTCGAATGCACCGAAGATGACGGCCTCGTCGCCGTCGGTGACCACGGCCTCGACCCCTACGACACTCTTGCCCGGTTCGAGCACTGCCCACAGTGCGCGGAAGTATTCGGGGACTTCGCTTTTGCGCGAGCGCTGACCGACCCAGGGTGCCAGCGCCGGGTCTCCGGGTACGAACCAGTCGATCTCCTCTGCGAACAGTTCACCCAGTCCTACTGCGTCTTGCGCACCGAGCCGTGTCAGGAAGGCTTCGGTCGTTTCTGCTGTGGTTTGTGTGGTGGCAGCCATGGGGCGTCTCGTTTCTAATCAGGGTTCCCGATCACAGTTATGTAGTGATCGATACAAAAAGTTATCACATCCGTAGCGTCCGCTATAAAATCCGGGTATGGGACGCCCACGCAACTTCAACCGAGATGCCGCTCTGGAAAAGGCGATGCTCCTCTTCTGGGAGCGCGGCTACGAGCAGACCAGCGTCACTGACCTCACACATGAGCTCGGCATAGGGCCACCCAGCCTGTATGCGGCATTCGGGAGCAAACGTGAACTCTTCGACGAGGCCGTCGCGCGCTACGAGGCCAGTCCTGAGTCGGTGACCACCGCAGGTGGTACCGGAACAACGCAACGTGAGGTGCTGCGGGCGATGTTCGACCGCGCCACGAAGGAGTATCCGAGCCAGGAACACCCGCGTGGCTGCCTCGTCAACACCGAGCCCGAGTTGAGTGGGAACCGCGGCCGGAACCGAGCGATCACGGCGGACCAGTTGCGGAAAGTGTCCGACAGCGAGTCGTCCGTCGACCCAGAGACCCTGGCCGCCTTCACACAGGCCCTTCTCGTCGGGTTGTCGTCCTACGCCCGCGACGGCGCCGACGAGGACCAACTACGTCGAGTATGCGACCTGGCTCTGCGCGCATGTCTGCCCATTCGGGGCCACTGACAACGCAGAAGCTCGGCACCTTGAAATCGGCCGAGGCACAGTCGGTTCCGTAGCCATTCGTCACGTGACGGACCAGCCAGCCGCTTGCCGCCGAGGCCGAGGCCGAGGCCGAGTACCAAGATGATGAGGCTGCGCCGCCCGACCCCGGGCACTTGGCAAGGCATCTGCTGTGACAGATCCGGCACGACTTCGCGAACAAGGACTGCCCATGTGATGAAAGTGCAGGAAATAAGGTTCTGAACTGGGGAATCGCCGGGAAGCCTCTAGCGCCGACCTCCCGCCAGATGTTGTCGCTGATTGATTCCTTCCCGGCCAGCGAACTCCGAAAGTCCCCGGTGCGGGTTGCTCGGATCAGCGAACGCTTGCCGTACATTCCCGTCCGAGTGGGTTGCGAAGGTCAAGGACCGAGTCGTTGACATCGAAAAGACCAAACGCCTTCGGTCTGAGGTATTGAAGCTCGTCATCGACACGTGGTTGGAGTGGAACGTGCCCGGTGATGTCATGGCAGCCGCAGCCCTGGTTTGTCTTGGGTGCCTGAGGAATTGGTGTTGAGATGCTCGCGAATCGTGCGCGGGTGAGAGCGGGACACCGTCGACAACGCTCGGGCGATGTCGCTGTAATCCTCGGCGGCCGGTGTCTGCTGGGACTGGAGCCAGCTCCGCGCCCGGGAGACGGCAAGATCGCGGTTGTCGGGATAGCCTCTCGACCAGTCGATACCGGCTTTGTCGATCCGATCGAGAACCTCGGCAGGGTCGATGATGTTGTCGCGGATCAACGCTCCGACGAACTCGTGATCTTTCTCCCGGCCTGCAATCAGTTTCGAGACGCACAGGTCGATCGGGTGCAGGCACAGTCCGGTTCGCCCGTAGTTTTGATCGTCGCCGGTTCCGCTGGCAGTGAAGGCGACGAGCCTGTTTTCCCAGCCGCGGGGAAGGACCACGGTGTCCCTGTGGATCCCCTCGACATAAACGCCGTGGCGAAGGTGAAACGGTGAGTCCTCCCCTACCCAGACGTTGAGCGTGCTCA
>NZ_JAZFNF010000037.1:0-9581 GCF_050586165.1 Rhodococcus sp. 24CO
TCGAGAACGTACACTTCACACGTCAACCCGTAGCCTGAAGTCAAATATGACGACTCCACGAAACTCGGGGTACATCAAAGTCCCCGGAAACTCCGGTGTGAACCGTGCCGGGTTTGATGCCGCATCCGTTTTTGTGAAGGATGTAGATCATGCCCAAGCGTTACCCACCCGAGCAACGTGAGCGAGCCGTCAGGATGGTCCTCGACCACCTCGACGAATATCGGTCCGTCTACTCCGCATGTCAGGTGATAGGCCCGAAACTCGGTATCGGCGCCGAATCGCTGCGGAACTGGACCAAGCAAGCCCAGATTGATGCCAACCAAGTTCCCGGTGCCACTTCTGCGGAACAGCAACGCATCAAAGATCTCGAGCGTGAGAACCGAGAACTCAAGGAATCCAACGAAATTCTGAAGTCGGCATCGATTTTCTTCGCGAGGGAACTCGACCCTCGCCGCCGCTGATAGTCCAGTTCATCGACGATATGCGTGCACAAAATTTCAGGGTCGAGTCGATCTGCAGAGTGCTCACCGCACAAGGATTCCAGGTCGCCCCACGCACGTATCGCAACTGGAAAACCGCAGCACCATCTGCACGGACGATCACCGACGCCCACCTCATCGAGGAACTGCGGGCCACGATCGGCACTGCCGAAGGGCTCTACGGCCGACGAAAGATGACTGCTCACCTGCGCCGCAAAGGCCACCATGTCGCGGCCTGCACCATCGACCGCTTGATGCGCGACGAAGGACTGAACGGTGTGGTCAGAGGCAGGCAGCACCGAACCACGATTCCAGGCGGCAAGGACAGTCGGCGGGCACCCGATCTGCTCGATCGCGACTTCACCGCCGACGCTCCGAACCGCACATGGGTTACCGATTTCACCTATTGCCGAACCTGGGCGGGGTTCGTCTACGTCGCATTCGTGATCGACTGCTTCTCCCGGGCAATTGTCGGCTGGCATGCCTCGACAGTGAAGGACACGGCGATGGTCACCACGGCGTTGAAGATGGCGTTGTGGCGACGCGATCACGGTGGATATCGGGTCGGTGACGGACTGATCCATCACAGCGATGCCGGCAGTCAATACACATCAATTTCGTTCGCAGAAACGCTTGCGCTGGAAGGGATTGCAGCTTCAATTGGAAGCGTCGGCGACGCCTACGACAACGCCCTTGCGGAGTCGACAATCGGACTGTTCAAGACAGAAGCAGTTTCCAAGAGCAGTCCGTTTCTGCAAGGGGCGATCAAGACGATCGACGACATCGAATTCGCGACGATGGAATGGGTGGATTGGTTCAATACCCGCCGCCTGCACAGCACCTTGGACTACGTCACTCCCGACGAGTTCGAGGCCACCTATTACTCTCAACTATCGATTCTCCAGCCGGAGATGTCGCCAGCATAGGAGCGGCAAGAAACCCGGCACGGTTCAGTGCGATTCATAGTTGCCGTTCAGTTTTTCCTTTTGAACAACACGTTCTGGATCAGACCACGTGAGAGCTGAGCCGTCTCAGCGAGACGGTCCCGAACTATTCAATAGGAGGAGCTATGCATCGCCAGTTATAGACCAAGGGGCGAAACCGATTCCTGCGGAGCGAAATAGGGTGTTTCGTCCATCTGAGGCCCATGTCGGAACGATGAGAGTAGATCGGGTGCCGGGGGAGCAAACCGGTCTCGGATCGCTGGTTGCGTAGGCACCTACGAACTTCTGAAGCGATACGGTTGGTAGCCCGTCGAATTGTCGCTCAGTCCGTTTCGTCAATAAATACCGAACTCAGACCCTGGTCGACAAGACTCCTATTTTTTTAGTTCAACATTCGGGGAGTTCAGAGACGGGGTCTTCCTGCTGTCTAGTGCAATGCCTTTGGGGCAGGTCTTCTTGCGGCTCGCGATCTCGTTAGAGAGTTGCTGCACGTGGGTGGGGTCCGCGTCTCGGGCAAGGGCGACGTAGTGGTCCATGACGGCCGGGCGGTAGCGCGCGGGCAACGTCTGTCCTGGGGCGAGTCGGGTGAGCTCGGTCATCGTGAGGTCTTCATCATCTCGTCAGGGAGTTCGAACATTTTCTCGGCGCCCGCTGGCTTTCAGAGGGCCGAACCACAGAAGGTACTGATGTCACCACAGGGGGTATTGATGTCATGGGCTACCCGCGGGGCACATCGCGGAGGGCATGGACAAGATCGTCTGTGGTCGGTAGCGACGGGCGGATAGCGTCGAGAAACGCGCGGTATGCGGGGTACGTGCAGCAAACATGATCGGCGAACCACCCAGACTGCCAGCGGCCAATCACAGTGTCGATTGGGCCCGGAGTAGCGGGGACAGTGTGTGCACGCCACGCCGCCCAGAGGCTTGCCCGGATGACGGGTTCCGGAATGTCGATCAAGCGTGCGTCGAACCAATCTGCGAGGGTGTCCATGCCGACGGGCGGATCCGCTGCCAGGCTGAATGCGCATTGCTGCTCGCCCAGGGGCGCCGCCACGTAGGCGTCTGCGACGTCGGATGAATGAACCACCTGCCCTGACAATGCAGGAGGTCGCAGGAAGTCGCGGCAAGACCGGTATCCAAAAACTTTTGATAAGCGAGCCAGGCAGGAACGGACCGGTGAACAACCGTCGTTGAGCCGTGGCGGACTTCTTCTGGAATATGAATGCTGGACGCACTCGTACGACGCGGGTGCTGTGACGGTCTTCGAATGTGTCGCCTTTTCACGGCGGTAGGAAGCCCCGGGCCACCCGTGTGTCGGCCAGTCCTCCGATACCGCCGGTTGATTGCGCCCGGGTGACTATGGGTGACTATGCGCCGACAGACGGTGCATGGATCAAAGCCGGAACACCCGTCCCGGGCGACCGCACGAAACACTCGCAACGGCCCTGAGACGTTGTTCTCCCAGGCAAGTTCGGGCGTCGCGTGGGTTGAAACGGCCAGGCCAGATGGATCACCGCGTCCGCGCCGTCGAAGTGCGGCTCAGGGTTGTCAAGGCAAACGTCCGCGATAGCGAACCATGCTTTGGGTACGGTCCAGTCGGCAGGTCGACGGGACAAGCCCAAAACCGATGCGATGCCGTCTGCCGCACTCAGTGCTTGGATGACACTTGTACCGACATTGCCGGTTGCACCAGTGACCACGACTCGTAATCCGCTCATGGATCGGGCAGTACCCGAGACGGTACGTCGTAAACGACCGGATAGGGGGCGATCAGGCCTCGTCGGGGCGAATCTGTTCCGGGCGTTCGATATTCCCGCGCCAGGCGCCTGTTTCGTGTCCGCGTGACTCGATGAACTCCTTGAAGTTATTGATGTCGGTCTTGACGCGATGGGTGAGGATTCCGAGTTTGTCGGCCACGTTCTCGACGAATCCGTCGGGGTCGATGTCCATCTGCGCTGTCACCCTCGTCCGGAAATCGTCTAAACGGTGGAAGGTGATCACCCCCGCATGGTTGGGGCCTGCGTCGGATTTCCATGCAACGCGTTCGTCGGGGTGCTGTTCGGTGATGGTGGCGTCGAATTCTCTTACTTGGCCTCCTATCTCGACGATCCAATGTGTGTGCACATCGTCGGTTTGTCGGATTTCGCGCACTCCTGCCATGAAGTGGGGAAACGACTCGAATTGTGTCCACTGGTCGTACGCGGTACGCACGGGGACGTTGACATCAACGGATTCTGTCACGGTGCTCATGTGGTTCGGGCTACCCAATCGGAAGGTAACTACACACTGACCGACTCGTGACTTCACACGGCGATCCTGGCCGAAAGCTACGCTACCAGTTGCCGGTTTACAAAATGAGGATCGGGTATCGCTCAATGATGAGCACCGAACCGACTCGGCACCGGAAGCTTCCGGTCGAGTACTCCCCACCGCGCAACCTTCTTTCCATGGACGAGTTGTTGCAGACCTTGACACGCGTGGTCAATTCGCTTACCCACGCAGAGATCCCGTTTGCCGTCGCCGGAGGCTGCGCTGTTTACGCGCGAGGAGGGCCGCCGTCGGGCCACGACGTCGATATTTTTCTCCGGCGGGCCGACGTCGACCCAGCACTTGCAGTACTGCAACAGAACGGTATGAGACGGGTGGATCCACCGGAGGATTGGCTGGTCAAAGCTTATGACGGAGATGTCCTCGTCGACCTGATCTTTTCCGCGTCCGGACGCGAAATCACGGACGAGTTCCTAGCGCGTGCACCTCGGATGCGAATAGGTGCGGCACACGCTCCGGTGGTTACCGCGACCGACCTGATGATCGACAAACTAAACGTCCTCGATGCGCACCGCTGTGATTTTGTCCCGATGCTCCAAATCGCGAGAGACTTGCGCGAACAGGTCAACTGGTCAGAGGTGTCAGGCCAGACGCAATCTTCGCCGTACGCGCGTGCGTTTCTGGGACTTCTGGAAGATCTGTCTATTGCCTCGCCGAAGCCCTCGTAGCGGGCGGAGACGAAGCGAGTCGATGAGGAGGATGCGATGGAGTTCGAACATCAGCTACCTCAATATGTGGTGGCCCATATTCGGCGGGTCTTCGCCGAGGACCCCCGAACCTCGGAACTTGGTGTGAGGGTATCGATTCGAGGAGGGACCGTACATCTCGGCGGCGAAGTGAGCACACAACACCGTAAGCACGAACTCGAATCAATCGTTGCCGAAATTTATCCGGACGTGCACGTGCACAACGACATCCACGTGGTGAGCTCCGCGGAACCTCAGTCTGAATGCGAGGACTTGACGTGATACACATCGCGGCGGTCGGTGACATCCATCTCGGCGTGGACTCCCGGGGAGAGATGCGGCCGGCTCTCGACAAGGTGTCGACCCACGCAGACGTACTACTACTTGCGGGCGATCTCACCCGTCACGGCGGTGTCGAGGAGGCTGAGGTTGTCGCTGACGAGTTCGCCGAACTCGGTGTCCCGGTGATTGCGGTGCTCGGCAATCACGACTATCACAGTGATGCGGTTGAAGATGTCACAGCAGTTTTGGCGGGGCGAGGTATCACAGTGTTGGAGGGCCAATCGGTCACGATGGATCTCGACGGGCAGACGGTGGGGATCGCCGGAGTAAAGGGATTTGGTGGGGGATTCGCAGGTAAGTGCGCCAGTGTGTTCGGCGAACCGCAGATGAAGAACTTCGCGGGGCACACCGTCGAAGTGGCCGACCGCTTTCGCGCGGCCGTCTCCGAACTCGAAGCTGACGTTCGAATCGCCTTGTTGCACTATTCGCCGGTCAGTGACACCTTGCATGGAGAACCACCTGAAATCTATCCGTTCCTCGGGTCGTATCTACTCGGGCAGCCGATTGACGAGTTTCACTTGGACCTCGCCCTGCACGGTCATGCCCACGCGGGATGTGAGCGTGGAACGACGCCGGGAGGCGTACGTGTCCGCAACGTCGCGCAACCCGTCATCCGCGCCGCTTACACGGTGTACGGACTCGGCCGGCCCGATTGACGTACGGGATCGCAATTAGCCGAGTCGAATGTCCGAACAGACAATCGTCGAATTGAACGCGAGTTCATGCGCCTACGTTGCAGACGCCCCGGCCCCGGCATCGAGCGAAGGAAGGGGCACAGGTTTTCAGTACAGCGAACCAGCGGTGGTCCGGTCGACGACACGTCGCGTGACCGGATCCGCAGCCTCGAAGATTCCACCGGCTTGACGGTCGGTATGGATCTGCCCGTACTCCGACGGCAAGGGCCCTGACGCGGCGGGTAGGCAGGGAGTAAGTCAATCACTCCCGACGGGTACTCCGATTGGGCGAAAGTCTGCGCGACTTCCGCTGGACGGACGATCAAACTCTGCGCAAGCAGGGGCGCTGGACGAGAGCGTGCTGAAGCAACGCACTCCGGCTTCTCGACCGTGAAGGGTCCCGACGTGGGAACGCAGAATATGTCGAGGAGAACGGTTCGTACGGCGTGGCCACTCTTCTACGCGAGCACGTGCAGGTCTCGAAAGACTCTGTGGAGTTCGACTTTCCAGCGAAGAGCGTTCGCAGGACCCTGGAGTTTGTCGACCCTCCGCTTGCGATCGCACTGAGCGCCCGGCGTCGGCATGAGGACGGCTCGGCACATCTGCTCGTCTATCAAGACAGCAGCACTGTGGACTCTGACAGCCAGAGAATGTCAACGCGCGATTCAACCGCTGGCCGATCAGGACTAAACGGTGAAGATCTCCGAACATGGAATGCGAGGATGCCTGCTGCTGCGGCTTTTGTCCACCAGCCCACCAAATTCCAAAAAAAGACCCACCAAATTCCAAAAAGACCAGAGGTCAGTCGATTTCAAATGCCATGCGCAAAGCGGCGGAGATGTTCGGCAATACTCCGACCATGGCACGCAAGTCATACGTCAATCCCCGTCACGTCGAGACATAAAACGCGGCCATGACCATTTCGCGCGCTGCCCGCCGTTCGGACAGTCTCGACGACCGGGCGCAAGTGCGCACAGAAATCGACCATGCCGTGGCCCGTCTCACCAAGTCTATCCGTCGATAAAGTTCGTCGAAGATCGACGGAAGTTCCCGATCGTCTCGGACGTGTTATTTCCGTCAGCTGTTACTGTTGCCAGCGGTGACCCGGTCGGTGGGCTCGTCGTGACCACTCTCTCGTGCGCAATGGGCGCAACAATACATGGTCTCGTCTACCTCGATGCCATGCCCGAGTATGCGACACCCACAATGCGCGCATTGCGGAGCCAAGGCTTGGGCCGCGCACTCGAAACTGTCGAATGCTGCGGTGCGATCTCCGCGCGTCACGGTAAAGGTTCGATCGTACTCATTGCCGCAGGTTTCACATCTAGCCACGAAACTCTCCTTCTTTCTTAAGGACTCGCTAATCCCTCGTGGTCGATTTGCCGTACATGTCAGTCTCATGACGGACAGGCAGGAGTGATTAAGTCGTAGATCTGTTCAGCTTGATCTTGGGTTGGTTCATTGCGGTGGTGTGCGGCGAGCCGTCGGATCTCCTCGGTGACTTGTTCTTCGTCGGTTCCAGCCCCGATGGCATCGCACGATTGCAGGACTATCGCTTCGATGCTTTCATCGTCGCGATCTTCCGCGAGTTCGGAGTATCCGGTCCGGAACGCAACGACGAAGGAAGCAAGTTTGGCTTGATCCAATGTCCCCAGATCGGCGGATCCTGACGTGGATGTTTCTTCGTTCGTCGCTCGGCCGGTCGGTGGCGTCATGTTCTGGATCGACGTGGCTACGCCGTTATTCGTCTCTTCGTCTCCGTCGTTGTTTCCGCAGGCTCCAGTCGCTATCAGGGTGCCTGCAAGTATGGTTGCTGCAATTGTCCTGTTCATGTCTGCTCCGTTCAACCGAATTGTGTGTCGGGTTTCGTACGGTGCGAGTGGTCATGCCCCGGGTGTTACCCAGAGATGTTGATTTCTACCCGTCTTTCACCTGTCGCGTTCGCCGGCCGATATCCATTCTGCGCGCGTGTGCCTTGGCATCTGCGCGGCTACAGGCCGACCACGCCACGCCTGTAATCGGCGTGATTCAATCGCTCCGACGACATGGTCGACCGAACGTGGTGTCGCTGAAATCCCCACCGACAGCGCTTTTCATCATCCTGACTGCAGCATTTCATCGAGATTCGCAAAGAGTGCCGTTTGCCGACGTGTTCACTCCAGATGCTTGGCTCGCCGACCGTGCTGGTACCGACATTCTCGCGGTTCAGTGGAGAACCCTGCCGCGTGTCCAGGGCAGAACATCATTCTCTTCCTTGCCCGACTGAACTGGCAAACCTGCTACACGCCAACGACTTCAAGCTCAAGTCCGTCCCAGAATCGATTCGGACTCGGACGTGCCCACCACGCTAAATCAAGTCAACCTTTATTTCCGTACGAAGCCGTCCGATCCTAGTTCGAGTCGTTCACCATTGAAACGCTGTGGCTCTCAAACGCTGTGGCTCTGAAACGCCGGGGCTCACGCTGACCACTGAGATGAGCGCAAGCCGAAGTTCCTGGCCTTCGCCAAAAGATTGTGCAGACTACAGTCCCGAGACGGTTCTGATCTCGCCTGTCATTTTTTCTGGGGGATACGGTCGCTGACCAAGTACTTTCGCGAGATGTACGGCGTTGCGCAGGAGGGCGGAGTTGGCGGATGCTGGGCCTCAGGCAGCTTCCAAGTCGTTGTAGTCCCAGGGGTCATCGCCTTGCCATTCCAGTAGGTGCACCCCTGCGCCGGTGCCGAAAAACCACAATCGTTGAGTGCTTGAAAGAGTGAGGCAACTATGGCGGGAGTCCTCGGTGCCGATCACTGCCGCAACTGCGGCCTTGTCGAACATGTGAGGCCTGCCGCGGTCGTCTGTTTCGTTAGAGTTCCGCACCGAGACGCTCGAGAGCGCGCTTCGCGACACTCGACATCTGAGCAAGCCATGTGAGGGTCGAAACCAACAGGATCTTTGTATCGTGGATTTGTGCCCGAATTCGAGCCTTTGATCACACCGCCCACGTCGGCCTCTTCTCCGGGGCAAATGCCATGGTCCACCAGCCGAATTGACCTGTAGCTCAAGCCCTCTACGCGAAATCCGGCGAGAGGCGCTTGACAACGCGTTCGCTACCCGACCGGGCAGGAGAAGGTTTCAAGGAGCAAGTCAAAGGAAGCCAGTCAAGGAGTTCCTGACGGACGGCTACACAGCGGCCGTGTTCTCGACAGACAACCGACAAACTTGATGCCTGTGGGGGTCGTAGTGTGGCTTTGCGGAGTTTCGCTTCGAACGATAACGCAGGGACAGCAGGATTACAGAAGAGCGTGTCAGGGCATGCTTCCGTAGCACCACCACGCGTCGGCAGAATCCCGTTTTGTCAACCGTGAAACCCGAAGGGAGCCAGAGTGGACGACGACGGCGGAGAGGCGTTCGTGCCGGACAGTCGGGATCTACGCAGACTTAAAGCGGCGGCCACGAACTGTCATGGCTGCGGTCTTTACCGCGCGGCCAATCAGACGGTGTTCGGGGATGGAAAGAAGGCGGCTAGGTTGATGCTCGTCGGCGAACAGCCTGGTGACCAGGAAGACAAGGCTGGCGCTCCTTTCGTGGGACCCGCTGGAAAACTTCTGCAGCGGGCGCTCGAAGCAGCGGACATCGATCGTAGCGAGGCGTATGTGACTAATGCGGTCAAACATTTCAAATTCGTACGGGCTGAGCGTGGAAAGCGCCGAATTCACAAGAAGCCCGTGCGCAGCGAGATCGAGGCATGCAGGCCTTGGCTCCTGGCAGAGATCGACGCTGTCGAACCCGATGTTGTTGTGTGTCTCGGCGCAACGGCGGCGCAGTCGCTGATCGGGCGAGACTTTCGGGTGACGGCACACCGCGGAGAAAATCACCATCTGATTCCAAAATTGGATGTGCGCTGCGATCCGTTAGTCTTTGCGACCGTTCATCCGTCTTCGATTCTCCGGGGTCCAGCCGATGAGCGTGAACGGGCTTTCGCCGACCTGGTGACCGACCTTCGATCCGCGATTTCCTCGTGTCGGTTGCCGAGGTGAAAGCTCACGCCAGGTGAGAAGAGAAGTGGCCTTGGTAGGACCCCATTTGGTGAGCCACTCGCTATCAGAGAATCAATGCGTGTGAATACAGCTGGCAGCGTACTCATTT
>NZ_JAZFNF010000038.1:0-9126 GCF_050586165.1 Rhodococcus sp. 24CO
ACGTTCGCCGATCGTTGGCCGGGATCGGAAACATACTGATGGAAATCCGCCGAAACACCGTTAGCGAGATAGACCCCCGCGAAGCTGAACGACACAGAAAGACTCCGGACCTGCCGGACCGGTGACGCTGCTGCACTGATGCCCGGGCGCAGGGGGCGTAGCGTCGGCCCACTTGATGGGGAGTTCGATAGAGGATGTGCAGTTAGACGAACCACTGCCGACTGTCGCCATGACGATGGTGCTGCCCATCGGTGGCAGTGTTTCTGGGTGGATGGCCCGGACCTGGCTGATACACCTGTTTCGCGTGTTCTGTCCGTGGCTGTACGGCTGCGCACGGTTCTGCCTCGGACTTGATCGCGAGGAAAATTGCTGACATGCCGCTGGCCTGTGTATGCCCGGGACCGCGAGAAGCTGGTCTCCAACTTCGGGCGACACGGCCTGAGGCGTGCAAAGGTGACCGGCCGTAGTGTCGAAGGACTGGTCGAGTCGATCGTGAAGTCCTTGATTTGAGCTGTGTCGTCTCCGCCAGCCACTCCGCCGGACACGGCTGGAGGTCCGCATCGGCGAGTTGGTCCCAGACTCGAACGTCCTCGGGCACTTGGTGTCTCCCCGATGCGGCAACCCGCGCCCGGCGCTACCGGAGGAGATCGAGGGCGAGGACAGTCAGGCTTGGTCGCCGACGGTGACGTCGGCGTGGACAACACCAGGAGTTGACCAACCGTGGACATCAATGGCGCAAAGAGCTCCGCTATAGATGAGGAGTGTGCGTATGGCGCGTAGAGACCGTTGGCGTCCGGTCGGTCATGTTCGAAGATGGGAAGCGCCGTTGAGGTCCAGGATCGTTCCGGTGGCCCATTGGGCTTCGGGTGAGGCGAGATAGACGATGGCTGCGGCTACTTCGGCCGGTGTTCCGACGCGGCCGAGGGGGCTCTGTTGCCGTAGCGCGGCGCCTTCGTGGCTGTTGAGCTTCGGTTGCTGACGTTCGCTGGAGACGAATCCGGGTGCGACGCTGCTCACTGCGATTCCTCGCGGTGCCAGGGCGATCGCCAGGGATTGCCCGAGGGCATGCAGGGCGGCCTTGGTTGCACCGTAGGCGGGGTGCTCGGGTTCACCTCGAAACGCTCCGCGGGAGCCTACATTGATGATGCAGCCCCCTGCGGTCATGTGTTGGGCGGCTGCCCAGGTCACGCGAGCAGAACCGAGGAGGTTCACATCTACCATCCGGGTCCAGATGGCGCACCAATCGTCGTAGCTGGTATCCGCAATCGGATGGCGGTTGACTGCGGACGGCGCTACGGCGGCGTTGTTGACGAGAACGTCCAACGAGCCGAGCGCGCTGACGGCTTGCTCTACGAGATTTCGTGCTTGCTCCGGATCTCCGATGTCACCGCTGACGATCGTGTGCCCTTCGCCGGGCAGCTCTGATCTCGTGTGTTCGGCGCCCTCCCGGTCGGTCGCGTAGTGCACTGCCACGGTGTCACCGAGTTCGGCGAATGCACGGGCGGTGGCGCGGCCGATGCCGCTCGACGCGCCGGTGACCAAAACCTGTCGCATCAACTGCATCTTCTCCCTCGCGGTGGGCATCCCACCGATGCCCTTTCATCTCGCCGTCCGCCAGAAGGCGTGATCTCGAGAGAGGCCGGTTCGCCGATGGATAGCAATATCCGACTCGATTTGGCTGAGCGCTGCCCTTGCACGTGATACCAGCACCCTCGATCGCCGCCTCTGTTCGGCACGGGTCACATTCGAAGTACCCTGTCGTGCGGACGGGTCCTACCTGGTGGATCTACGATCTAAGGGAGATCGAGGCTAGCTGTTGCGGCGAGAGCTCCCAATAGTTGGAGCTTGTCGGCGCTCGGTGATCCGGGCAGTGCTTGGTACACGATCAGCTGGTGGCCGGGAGCGCTGCGGACATCGAATGCGTTGTACTCGAGAAGTAGGTCACCGACATCGGGATGACGAAATGCCTTGGCCTCGTGGGTTTTGCCTCTCACGTCGTGCTGATTCCAGAGGTCGCGGAACTCTGCGCTCGCAGCGTGTGCCTCGAGAATGAGTGCCCGGACGTCGTCTGCAGAGCCGATGTGGCCGAGAGCAAGCCGAAGATTCGCGACGCAGGCGGTTGTAGCGCGCTCCCAATCGGTGAAGAACCGGCGCCCGAAGGGATCGAGGAACGTCATACGGGCGATGTTGTCGATGCGTTCGAAACCGTTGTACAGAGCACCAGCGAGGTCGTTATACGCGAGAACATCCAACTGGCGGTTGATGATCAGCGCGGGGGTGTGCGACCACGACGTGAGAAGCTGACGGAGCGAATCGTCGACGGTCTCGCGCATCGGCGTACGCGGTGTCGGCGCCAGACCGGCAAGGCGGAACAAATGCTCGCGCAGATCTGAGTCGAGGTCGAGCGCACCCGCCAGAGCGTTGAGCACCCCGGGGGAAGGATTCCGCTCGCGGCCCTGTTCGAGTCGGGTGTAGTAGTCGACGCTGACGCCAGCGAGCATGGCTACTTCTTCGCGGCGAAGACCCGAGACGCGGCGGCCGGGCTGGGCCTTGATGCCCATGGTGGAGGGCTTTACGTGGCCCCGTCGTGCTTTGAGGAACGTTCCCAGTTCGGTCGAGCTCATGAGACGACGTTAACTTCTCGACGTCGGGTCTGGCAGGCCGTGTCGCACCCTGGCAGGTTTCGGTTGACCGAGGCGACCAGAACAGCGCCCAAGAGCGTGATTGCAACCACGACGCAAGCCGCGGCAGTCAGGTTGCCGCCGAGGGCAGATGCGGCGATCACCGGGCCGATACTTCCGCCGAAGAACATGAAGGCGCCGTACCAAGCAGTCGCGCCGGCCGTCTCCTCCGGCGCAGCAACCTCCACGATGCGCGCGACCAGAGCAGGTGTCGTGAGTGCGATCGCAGCGACGAAGACGACGACGCCAACGGCAATAACCGCGGTAGCGGCCTGAATCGCGACGGTTGCTGCGCTGGTCGCGGCGAGAAGGAACCCAGCGACGGCACGCCGGCGAGCCGGAATGCCGTGTAGAAAACTTGCGGCCACCGTTACGAGAACAAGGGCGGGCAAGGTGGCGATCCGTAGACCTTGCAAGCCGCCGGGGAAGCCCGCGACGGCGGCAGAATCACTAAGCTGCAATGCTGTGAACAGGGCCACGTAACCGCCGAGCACCGCCGCGGTCGCGAGGTATAGGGCGATCATCCGTCCGCGGCGAATGACTCGGGGAAGTACGAGCAACGCCTGCGACATCGGTACGGACGCAACCGCACCTCCGGTCAGCGTGACCGCAAGTACGCCCGCGCACACGGCCAGGCCCATTCCGCTCGCGAGGAATACACCTCTCCAGCCCCACAAGTGGGCCGCCGGACCGGCGATCAAAGGCATGACCACAGCCGATGCCAGAAACCCGGTTGTCAACGCAGTGGTGGCGACGGTCCGAAGACGCGCGGGAAACTGCTGCGCTACGTACACCAACGCACAGGGCGCAAAAGCCGCGGTGACGAAACCCTGCACCGCGCGGATTACCAGCTCGGCGCTGATCGATGTCGGCGCGGCCGCAGCCAGCGCCGTTGTACTGGCGCATACCAAACCAGCGAGCAGGACAGGTTTGGCGC
This sequence comes from Rhodococcus sp. 24CO, assembly GCF_050586165.1. NCBI lineage: Bacteria > Bacillati > Actinomycetota > Actinomycetes > Mycobacteriales > Nocardiaceae > Rhodococcus > Rhodococcus sp. 24CO. The sequence goes on from NZ_JAZFNF010000038.1 coordinate 3,619, forward strand.
CGAAGCGCCCGGCGAGCGGGCCGACGGCCAAAAATCCACACGCGTAAGCGATCCCGAAGATTGTGGTTGACGCTGCCACAGCTGAGGGCGGGACGCGCAAGCTGTCGGCCATCGAATCGATGAGACCGAGCACAACATAGGTCTGTCCGACAGCGAGGATGCCCGTCACCGTCAGCACCGCCACACTGACCACACTGCGTATTTGCGAGAGTGCGGGTGAAGTCATGGGAGCGAGTCCTTTCAGAGATGCCGCAGATCGGCAGGATTCGACTCTCTCCTCCCTAGCGAGCATGAACCAGGCCGTAGCGCACCCAGGTACACACCGGCCTGTTCCAGTCACCCATCCAGCCCGATAGTGGATTTCGCCGGGAACACCGGTGTCCCTCGAATCGCCATTCTGGAGCACACATGAACACCCCCTTCAGCCCTGAACTGCTCGCGCTGATCAACACCAACCGCGCCACCGGGCATCGCCCACTTCTGTTCGGCAACGCCCGCGTCATCACCGACGACTCATTGATCGGTGACTTCGACCGCGGCGATGTTCTTCTGGGCGGCTCCCGCGTGGTCGGCATCGGGCCCGGGCTACTCACCGCGGCCGACGACGACGGCGCCATCGTCATCGACTGCGACGGCTACGTCATCGTGCCGATGGACATCGACATCGCTCAGCTGCGCGGCCTCCGCGAGGCTTCCTTCCGGTCGCCGACCGCGCTTGCACCCGGCAATCCGGCCAGTTTCGCGATCTTGCCCGCCGACTCCGGCGAATCAGCATCCGCCGCGCTCCGCCGATTCCTCGGCGCCCCAGAGTCCGCGTCCACGGTGGTCATCGCCGGCGACGTGGTTCTCTGGGGCGGGCAGAGTGTCAACACCGGCGACGCCGCTGAAGCGCCCGCTGTCGCGAACGCACCCTCGGACCACTATCTCGGCACCTGGATCGACGAGAACGACTTCGTGCATCAGCACCTGACCGCCGACGGCCGCTACGACGAGACCCGCGGCGGCCGCCCGCATGCCTTCCAAGGTTCCTTCTGGATCACCGGGGACCGTATCGACTACCGCGACGACCTCGGCTTCTGGGCCTTCGGTGAATTCATCGATGGCACCCTGCACCACGCCGGTTACACCTTCCACCGGTCCTGACCGCGACTTGAGACTGAGGAGAGACCCACATGCACACCTCCCTTGCTGACTTCAACGCCGCCCGCACCAGCGGCCGCCCGATCCTGTTGAGCGGCGGTGCCGTCGTCACGATGGACCCAGATGTTCCGGATCTCGACTCCGGCGATGTCCTGCTCGTCGGCTCGCGCATCATTGCCGTTGGACTCGACCTCCGTTCCGACCCCGACCACGGCGCTGCTGCCGCATCAGCGCTCGTCGTCGACGCCCGTGGCGCGATCGTGTGCCCCGGCTTCGTCGACACCCACCGCCACGCCTGGGAAGCGCAACTGCGCCGCAGCATCCCTGACGTCGGCGACCTCGGCGAATACGTCATGTCGACGCTCTCCGGCATCGCACCGAGCTACACCCCCGACGACATGCACGTCGGCACCCGCCTCGCCGCGTTGACCGCGCTCGACTCGGGCATCACGACCATGCTCGACTTCTCCCACAACTCGCGGAGCACCGCCCACTCCGATGCGGCGCTCAATGCGCTCGTCGACTCCGGAATCCGGGGCGTACACGCCTCGATGGGTCCGCACTTCGGTGAGTGGGACCGTCAGTGGCCCGCCGACATGGGCCGAATGGTGAGCGATTTCCACGGCGCCGCGAACGGCCTCGTCACCGTGCGACTCGCTGCGCTGTCCACCGACGAGATCGCCGGCCCGGCCATCGCTTACGGCCCCGAACTCGCGGCCGTGGCCCGTGACCTGGGGGTCTGGACCAGCATCGACGCCGTCTTCGGAGTGCCCTCGTCGGAGGCGATTCTGCAGTGGGCGCGGATGGGGATCCTCGACCCGACCCTCACGCTGATCCACTCGACCGGGCTCACTGCCGATGCCTGGTCGGCGATGGGAGATGCCGGGGTCACGGTGTCGCTCGCGCCCACATCCGACGCGCAGATCGGTCTCGAAACCGCGGTCCCCGCCGTCGACGAAGCCCTCTCCGTCGGGATCCGCCCGGGCTTGAGCATCGACGTCGAAGTGGCACTCGCCAGCGACATGTTCACCCAGATGCGGGCCCTCCACGCCATCCAGCGGATGCGCGCCACCAACGCCACCTACGGCACCGACGAGTCGCGCAGCAAGATCACCACACGGGACGTCCTCGACTTCGCAACCCTTCAAGGCGCCCGCGCCAACGCACTCGGAGACGTCACCGGCTCGCTGACCCCGGGCAAAGACGCAGACCTCCTCATCGTCCGCGCCGACGACATCAACAACATGCCCCTCAACGACGCCATCGGCACCCTGGTACTCGGCTCGGATGCCCGCAACATCGACACCGTTCTGGTCGCCGGCAACCCTCGCAAGTGGGCGGGCTCGCTGGTCGGTGAAGACATCGACGCACTTCGCGCCGACGTCGTCCGCTCGCGCGACGACATCACCCGGCGGGTGGCGGCACTGTGAGGGATACCGGAGACACGGACGACACGGAAGACACGGAAGACACGGAAAGAGTTACAGCAATGCAGCATTCGTTCGTCGGGCTCTGGGTCACGGCCGACGGGAACATCCGCCAACGCCTCCTCCCCGAAGGCCGCTACGTCGAGGCCCGCGGCAACCGCGAGGCCGCATATACCGGCGCGTATCGGATCGAAGGCTCCATGATCTACTACCGCGACGACACGGGCTTCTCGGCCGACGGCGAGTTTCGCGGCGACATCCTGTACCACGCAGGCATGGTCATGTACCGAGAGACGGCCGCTCGAACACTCCCGTAGACGTAGCTCTTCCTCGATCGGCTCCTACCGGGTGCAAATCTCTCTCATAGGGAATGCCAGGGGATTCCGACAACATCGTGAGAATCCCTGACCTCAACCTGCAGGATCCCAATGCGGCAGGTCACCCTCTGTGTCCCCGCAAGGTCTACATCAGTTGTAGGTCTTGCGGGGGGGCACGTCGACCAGCGCTGACGCGGTCACCGGAGTGGCGGTGCGGTGATGCGGCTCCCGCTGCGATCATCGACCAGTGGGATTTCCGGAGACAGGATCGGCGGCGCTGGGCAGACTGGAGCCGACGGAAAGGACCCGGCAATGAGAATCGACATCCCCGAGGGCAAGGACCCTGTCGGATACGTGTGGGGCGAGATGGTCCCCGGTATCGGCGTCGCGGCGTCCAAACTCTCGCTCGCGGTCTACTCGCAGTCCACGCTCGCGCTGCGCGAGTTCGAGGCCGCGCGGCTGCGCATCGCCCAGATCAACGGGTGCATCGTCTGTATGGACTGGCGCACCGAACGCGACGGCGAGAAGGTCGAGGACGGCTTCTTTGAGGCCGTCGAGAACTGGCGCACCACAGACGCATTCGACGACCGGACCCGGCTGGCCGCCGAGTACGCGCAGCGGTACGCGCTCGACCACCACAACCTCGACGACGAGTTCTGGGCCCGCATGGCCGAGCACTACGACCAGCGCGAGATCGTGGAGCTCACGATGTCCATCGGCTCCTGGATCGTCTCGGGCCGGCTCAACCACGTCCTCGGCCTCGACACGGTGTGCGCTCTGCCGGAACTCTGACGAATCTGTCGGAGTGAATTCGATGTTGAGGCCGGTGGTTCCAGTGTCCTCCGCACGATTCGGCGATCTCGAATTCTCGTTGAGTGAAATCGTCTCGGTGGCAACAAACATGGACATCTATCGTTCTCGGGTCACGAGTTGTCACGGGATGGGATTCGCGCGTGGCCGCGAAGAAAGGAAGAAGTAGTGGGTCTCTTGGACGGCCGAAGTGGACTTGTCACCGGCGGCGCCAACGGAATCGGCCGAGCGATGGCCGAAAGCCTCGCCCGTGAGGGTGCGAACGTGCTGGTGTCCGATATCGATGACGGCGCAGGTGTGGAGACCGTTCAACGTATCCGGAGTGCAGGCGGAACCGCGGAGTACCTCCACACTGATGTGACTGACGAAGACGCAGTGTCCGCAATGGTGCACGCCGCCGTGGAGGCTTTCGGCTCGCTGGACTTCGCGATGAACAACGCCGGAGGGGGAAGCTTGGGGCGTCCACTCCACAGGGACACCAAAGAGAATTATGAACACACAATCCGACTCGACTATATGAGTGTCTTCTACTGCCTCAAGGCAGAACTCATCCAGATGCGAAAGCAGAACACCGGCGGTGCGATCGTAAACACGGCGTCGACTGCTGGTATGAGCGGACTCCCCGGATTCGCGGCCTATGGCGGCGCAAAGTGGGGCGTGATCGGCCTGACTCAATCTGCGGCCGTCGAGAACGGACGATTCGGCATTCGTGTAAATGCACTGTGTCCCGGAAGCACTGAAACCGACGCGATCAAGGAAATGGCTGAGATGGATCCCGCTGGCTACCAGGCTCGCACGCGCGCGATTCCTCTTGGACGTGCGGGACGGCCCGAGGAACAGGCAGACGCAGCAGTCTGGTTGGTTTCACCGCGCTCTTCTTACGTCACTGGTGTCGCGCTACCCGTGGACGGCGGAAGCATCATCCGCCGTTAACCGTCACCGATCAGCAGTTGTGGAGATCATCCGGAGCCTGATCGACTCGTCCAGATAGCCTGCTACCCAAGACATCGAAGGGCTCGCGGATAAGACGGTGCTATCGCGGAGGCATGCCGGGGATAACCTCCGGGCTGATGACGGTCGAGGTGGGATTTGGGCATATCGCGGTAGCGGGGCAGAACGGGGGCGGGAGACGACGATGAGTCGATGCTCATTATGATCCGTTTTCTCCGAGCGGATTTGAGCGAACCCGTCCGTGAGATACGTTCAATGCGCTGTGCCGCAGCATCGGTGAGGAGCTTGTGCTACTCGATCAAAAATCAAGATCATCCCGTTGCGGGTTTCTGGTGCGCCAGCGGTCGGGGAACCTCAGCGGTCGTCGTCGAGGGGGACGGGAATCGATTGTTCGATCAGATCTTCCTCGGGCGCCGGCCATGGGGTGTCGAGTTCGGTGGTGAGGGCCTCGGCGTCGACGGCATTCACCGAGACAGCGTCTGGGTCGGCTGGGATGGTTTGTTCGATGTAGTCGGCGCCGGGTGTCGCGTCGAGTGCTGCGCGAATGTGGTCGTGTTCCATGACGATGGTCTTTTCTCTGCTGGCGATCACGGTCGTTTCTATGTGTCGTGTGTGTTTTTCTGGCGTAGGTGGGCGTTGTCTGCGCGTAGCCGGGTGTTGTCGCGGCGTAGTAGGGCGGTGTTGTCTTCGAGTTCGAGGACTCGTTTGATGCCGACGAGGTTGATGCCGTCGGCGATCAGGTCCGCGATGCGGCCGAGGCGGGTGAGGTCGTCGTTGTTGTAGCGTCGTGTGCCGCCGCGGGTGCGGGTGGGGGTGATCAGGCCGTACTGTTCGTAGAGTCGCAGTGTGCCGGCGGTGAATCC
>NZ_JAZFNF010000039.1:0-9073 GCF_050586165.1 Rhodococcus sp. 24CO
ATCACCGACCGCATTCAGCACGCGGAGGACGACCGCCCGCCGCTTACCGCCGGCACCGCGTCACCAACGTCCGTTCCACCTACAGCTGTATGAGGCACGAACGTTGGTGACGCAACCGAGTTCTTCTCGCCAAAGTGGCGCTAGAACTATTGGTTTGAATATTTCACGTACCCCACCATTACGAGGGGACAATGTTCAACTTACGGGGAGCCAATAGCGGCTTTATCGCAACTCGCCCCGCCGACGCTGTATCCCCTCTAGTAGGGTCGGACGGAACGTCGCACCTGCTTTCTCCGAGGGACCCGCTCAACTGGTCATGTGCTGGCGTCGATCAGGCTTGGATCGACATTCGGATGTCGCGGAACCCGTAGGGCGTCTGCATCTTCGATCCGTCGCCGCGGAAGACGGCAACCTGCAGCATGAGTTGCCAGAAGCCGATCTGTTGCGCCGAGGGGAGCGTGATGGTCGTGATTACTTCCACCTCCGTATCGACCCCGGTCGTTGTCTGCGTCTCCATCGAGAAGGTCTCGGTGTATTTGGTCGAAACGCTGGCGGACAAACCGTCAAACTCCAGTCCGAAATCTGCTGAGATTTCCATGGAGGTCGACTGGGAGAAGGTCTGCGAGTTGGTTTCGGAGGTGCCCAGCATCCGGCGGATATCGTAGCTCCCACCGGCCGGCGAAGGGATATTTTCGATCGACTGCCAATAGGGTTCTGCGACAACGAAATAGAAGGGGGAGTTGTCCGGCCTGTCGGGGAAGCTGGAGTCATTGGCGACGGCCATCCAGGGGACGACGGTCACAGCGCTAACGCCTGCGTTCAACTTCGTTCCTGTTGGCTTCGGCGTATTCGGATCGGGTAACTGGGCGTCCAGTTCGAGCGTGACTGCTGGCTGTTTCAGCAGCAGCGCATAGTTGGGTATCGAGCCATCTTCCGGATCAGGCAGGAATGTCTGAGGAATGACTAACATCTCGGCATGGTCGAGTCCGGACTGCGCAGTCGCAGTCATCACTGACGAGTAGAGGCTCCCACTGTGGGACGTCCAATATTGTTTGGCGGATGACCAGGTCATCTGACGGTCGACGAGTCGAACGAGGTCCGCCCGGACGCACCAGTAGGCAGTTGGATCGGGATGACTTCCGTTCTGCCCCCAGCAAAGTCCCATCGCCACATATCCCGTCGGTGCGACTGGGACAAAGTAGGCAATGTTGTTGGGGTTCTCCGAGTGCTTGTCGTCGGCAATCCAGGAGAAGCCTGTTGGCTGCGCCAGAGCCGTTGGATCGCTTGTGTTAGGAGCGAACAGGAGTGTTCCGGGCGGCGCGACCTGTCCGTCCGTCTTGCCGTTGGCGAACGGCAAGGCTGTTGTCATGATGTCACCGAAGGGGCGATAGGCACCGGTCACCTTTGACGACTGGCACTGGAAGAAGGTCGCGTTCGGCGGAATTTGAAGATGCGTCAAGGCCGACGTCCAGATTGACCGGAAACGGCCGGAATTCTTCTTGTCTACCTGAACCATCATCGACCCGAAGTCGATTCCCGGCGCGGTGTTGGCTTTCTGTATTTCCGCGCGAACGGCGGCAGATGCGGCATCGTCAAATGCGCTATTGGTCTCGATATTCATGATTTCCCCTCGGCGGAATTGTGAAACCCTACAGTTTGATACCCCAGGTCGAATGAATTCGATTGCTGGGTAACAGCTTCGAAAACGATCAGGTCGGTGCCGCCGTCGTTTGTCAGTGACCACACTGATGCGTCACCCGGTCGCGAGAACGAAGTCCTTGCGGACACCGATCCAGCGTTGCGGGCCCACACCACGGTCACGGCTCGCGATAGCTTGGCTGTCCCAGCGGCATGAACGTACTGTCGGCGCGCGCGGAAGGTATTCGGTGGCCGTAACCGCCACGGTGATGGAGAGCGGTCCGATACAAGTGTGGAAATGTCATCGTTATCCGGGATCGCCACCAGTGTGGGTGTGGCGGATGGAGAACTGTCACAAATGTGTACGCCCTTCCAGTTCGACCGCGCCCGTAGGGGAATGTGCAAGCGCCGCGGGAAGGCACGCACCAGACGGAAGATATATGACAAATCGTCTATACGTAACAGTTTTCGTGTGGTCATTTGAGGACACTGCTATCCAGTGGACACTATCGCCCCTGTTTGGCGGGGCCCGCACGGTCCATGCCCTCGACGCACCGAAGCGGACGCCTCAGATGATCGTGTAGCCGAGTTCGTGCGCTGCGGTGTAGATGCGGTCGGCCAACGCCGGATGACTCAACGGCTGCGAGAACTCAGGGAGAGCGGGGAAGGCGTCGGCGGCGCGTTCGAACAACGCCATGCACACAGTTCCGGCGTACCGGCCCCGATAGATGATTCCATCGAGATTGTCATGGGCGCGGTGAATTGTCCTGGCCCAGTGCTGGGTTCGGCGGTGCGCTGCCGAATCGAGCGCATGGTTCCCGCCGACACGGGTTGCCCACACTCCGGCGCCGATTCCGGACACATCGAGAAGGCGCAGCGTACGCACGAACCTCACACCTGTCAGGAACGGTTCGCAGTGCCGCCGGTCAATAGTGCGTGAGGATTGGAATGCTTCGGCCAGAGCACCACGGGGATTGCTTGCGCCGTACCAAATTCCGTATCTCCCCCGATCGCCCGGAGGGAGCGGATGATGATCGAACCGAAGGACCGGACCGAAGGTGCGAAGTCCGTTCCAGGCAATCAAGTGGGGGCCGGTGGTGCGGTGCACGCGCCAGACCACATCGCCGGGTGTCCACTCGAGCATCTCGTCGGGAAGTATTCCCGCATCGCGGAGGTCCTCGATCGACGGCGGCGCAGGCAACATTACCGCCATCTATGCGGATTCCCACTGCGCCGAGGCGATCACATCGGCGGCCTGGCTGATGTCGTCGTCGGTTCCAGCGCACCCGGTCAGCCACGCCACGATCGACACCGGCTCTCCCTCGACGATCAACGACTGCTGTGGCGTGGTGAGCAACGCCTGCACAGACAGCGGATGCATGTCGCCCTCGAGCAGCGGAACGATCCGGTCGAGGTGCGGCACCTGACCGGTAGAGGTGAACTGGGCAGGCGGAAGCAACCGGTGTCGGCCAGAGGCGAACGCCCACAGCTTGTGTTCGGCGAGGAGCTGCCGGATCCGCGCCGGCGTGACACCGAGCCGCTCGGCGGTCTCCGGGATGGAGAGAGATTCGTGCACCAAGTTCTGCATGCGAATATCGCGATCCACCCGCGCCGACGCCGCCGCCACCGGATCCGCGACAAACCCGGCATCATCGAGAATGTGGGCGTCGTGAGCAGAAAGGACCGGCGCGATACCCCTGCGTTCGGAGGCGAGGCCTTCCAGGATATGCCAGAGATGACTTCGGTCGAGATCGGTGCCCGTGACCTCTTTCAGTGCGTCTTCGAAGGGAAGATCACCGTGTAGGAAGCGGTCTTTAGTACTGCTGGTCGCTGCGTCCGACATCTCCATATCCTTTCGTTGATTTTCGCACGTAAATCAATGATAACGGACGGGAGAGGCCGACGGCCACCGATCAAGACCCGCGGCTGCCCGTGGCTACCGTGCGGACGATCGGCATCCGCCCGTCCGTAGGTGTCCGTCGCGATGCCATCACTTGTCGGAATGTGCGCGAACCTGTTGCTCCAGCTCAACAATCGGCTCATCATCGCTATCGATGTGAATCTGGCCGGCGGCTCGTTCGCAAAGACGAGGTCTGTGTCTCTGTCTGTGTCGGCGAGTGCGGCGTGTCCGGACCACCACGTGGGGTTGCGGAGGTAACCCATCATCCAGATCACCCGTGGTCGGTACTTTCGGCTCGACCTTCACAGTGAGAACATCGGCGGTAATGGACCCGACCGAAACAAGTTTGACTTCGACTGGCTGCGCGGTAGTTCCGCGGTCGAACAACAGAGCGCCCTGAGGTATCTGACATCGGGCACGCAATCGTGCAACGCCAAGAAGCCGTAGGCTGGGGTACGAAGGTGATCGACAAGCTCGCGGTCGATCTCCGAGCATCTTTCCCCGACATGCGTGGGCTCTCTCGAACCAATGTCAAGTACATGCGGCAGATGGCGAGCATCTGGGACCGCGGTGTAATTGGCCAACAACCTGTTGGCGAATTGCCGTAGGGCCACATCACGGTGTTGCGCGACAAACTCGACAACCTGTCCGACCGCAACTGGTACGCAGCAACAGCGGCCGAACACGGCTGGTCCCGCAACGTTCTGCACAATCAGATCAACAGCGGTTTGCGACGCCGAATCGGTGCGGCACCGTCGAATTTCCAGGATCAAATTCCGGCCGAAGACTCCGATCTCGTACAAGAATTGGTGCGTGACCCGTACGTCTTCGATTTCCTCGACATCACCGAACGTGTCGGGAGAACGTGCACTGGAATCTGCACTGATGCGTTGGCTGGAGCAGTTTCTCCTCAGAGACATCCGACAGCGTGGACTGACTCGACCATGGTGACGATGTCGAACCTGCCGCCTGCCCCGCCCGGTCAGGCAATCACCGCACGTGACTTCTCCGCCCGAAAAGTCTTTCGCGCGTCCGACAGTCCTCGACCGACTGTCCTCGACCGACTGTCCTCGACGTCGCCCTGGTGATCGCGGTTGCCGTTGCCATTGGGATTACGGTCGCACTTCTGCTCGCCGACGTCCTCGCGGGCATAGCGGTGGCCTTCGGCACCGCAGTCGTCTTCCGGTTCGTGCTCCGCGCGATCAATTCTTGAGAACGAAAGGTTCGGGTATGCCAGAGGGATGGTTCGTTGCGCAGACCGCTTCCACCGTGACCGAGGTCCGCGACGTTCCTGAAGTCCCTGAAACTCGCATCTCCGTTTACAACAGTTGAGGAGAAAGTCATGCCGTCACGCAACACCATTGCCCGTAGCCTGCACGACCTCGGAGCAGCAGCCTGGTTCGGAGGCTCGCTGATGGGGGCGATCGGCCTCAACGGCGCTGCCAGCGAAGTACAGGACCCTCAGGACCGCGCACGCGTTGCAGCGTCGGGTTGGGCGAAATGGTCCCCTGTCAACGCAGCCGCTATCGGCGCCCACCTCGTCGGCGGTGGCGTACTCCTGTATGCGAACAAGGATCGTGCCCGACATCAAAGCGGTGTCAAAGCGAACACGATCACCAAGCTGGCTCTCACCGGGGTCGCGCTCGCGGCAACGGCGTACAGCGGCGCGCTCGGCGCCAAGATCGCCCAAGCAGACAGCCAGCCCGTCGAGGGTGCCACCGAACCGGACCCCACGACCTCGCACGACGTCGCCGCCGCTCAGCAGCAACTGCACTATCTACCGTGGGCTCTGCCGGCACTGACCGGTGCCATTGTCATCTTGGGGGCCCAGCAAGGAGAACAGCAGCGCCCCACCCAGATGCTCACCGGACTCGCTTCCACCCTCGCCCACCCTGGGCAACTCTTGTCCCAACTACCAACTAAGCAACACAGATGAGTTGCCAATGCTGATGCACGACGACGACAAGCCGCAGGACGCCACTCGCACCGCGGATTATCCTCCTCGCGAGTGCTCTCACGTGCGCTTTCGGCATCGACACCCACTGCGGACTGCACATAAAGTCATCGATAAGGACCTCGGCACCGATCGACTCACCATTCTGTGCGACTGGATCGTCCTTCGTCGGTGGCGTCTTTCTCGAACAGTTTTTCACCAACATTGACGAGGACCCGGTTGTGACCATCATCGGGAATGCAGCACTGCAGGCTGGTTCATGACCCGCTCGGCGACGGTTCGGGACAACTACGCACACGTCATCGACTTGTTCGCCCGGATCGCCTCGCTGCCCGACGACGCCCCCGAACGTCAGCAACTGCGCACGCAGAACACGAGAAATGGGTCTCACCGCCGCGGTATCACGTGTCAGTGATGCGCACACTCGCCAGGAGTTCCTCGGCAACGACCCACAATTTCGTGTTACTGCGTTGAGATTTCTCGACCAGCATCTCGAATGCGGCAACCGCATCGACGCCGTGCACCGCCATCAACACCCCCTTGGCCTGGTCGATGACCGCACGCGACTCGAGAGCACGCTCGAGCTCGAGGGCGAGCTGGTGCGCACCGCGATACCGTTCGGTGCTGCTGATCGCATAACCGGCAGCGGTGGTAAACAGATTCATCAACGCCACCTCCGACCTTGCAAACCCATCCGGGCGGCAGCCGTACACATTCACCGCCCCCGTACCCACGCCGGCCTCGAGCGGGGGCAGCGGGATCGACAGAAAGCTCGCCACGCCATAGGTTCTCGCCTCGGTAGCGAAGCCGGGCCACCGCTCCACGGCAGCATTCTGGTCCGCGACAACGATCTCCGCGCTCTCCGCCGCCTCGAGGCACGGCCCCACTCCGCTGCGGTACTGGAGTTCGTCGATCACCGCGACGGCTTGTGAGGTCAGCGCCGCCGTCGAGGCACTGCCCTCCTGGTCGAGAACAGTCACCCCCGCCATATCCGCATCCTCGACCAGCTCGACCACATGCTCACACAGCCGGTTCAGATACGTTTCGACGTGCTCGTCCGGGTTCAACGCCAGATACAAATCTTGTAAGGCCTGCGCGGTGGCGTCGAGCGGAGGAAACCACCGATCGCCTGTCGCTGCGCCGGGTACAGCATCCATCTCATACCTGCCCATACTCCGAGGAGACCTCACAGAGCGGCTACAGGTGAATCGATCTCCAGTTGTCGGTACATACCGGGTGTCCCGGACACCGCCGACCGAAACGCAATTATCGATAGGGTTTCACCGGCGCCGAGGTGTGAATGCAGGCGCCGATGAACCCCGCACCTCCCCGCAGAGTTTTTTCCACTGCCGCACCTGACAGATATCCAACTCCCGGCAGATCGAACCGTGCCGTTGTCGCCAACCGGATCAGCTCGTATCAGTTCCTTTGTCGAAAGTCAAGACACGCAACCACAACCATCCCGACGCACAACACAAGTAGAAGCAACCCAACATTGACCATCGTGTCTCCCACCTGATGTCTCCTCCGCCGACGACACAACCAGTCAGTGAACGAAATTCAGGTGGCAGACGAGGCCAGCCTGTCGAGGAGTAGTTTCTTGCCGACCTCCCCACCTTTGCGGCTCTCACTCTGAGCTTTCCGGAACAAGTCGGCGAGTTCGCCGTCGCCATCGCGCTCGGCATCATCGATGTAGGTCTGCATACGTAGCGCATTGCTCAGGGACGCTTCGACGAACCAGATCAGGTTGTAGTCCTTATCTTGCGTTCCGGTCACAGCTCCGCTCTCTTGATCGGCCATGTTCTCACTTCCTTCTCAGATCCCCCATTTCCCCTCACACCTGGCGGTACCCGGCATGGACGCTCTCCAAGCACAGGGCGCAGCCCTGCCCGCGACTGAGCCGACGAGAACCTCCAATCGAAATCCGATGTGCACCTCCGATCGTTTCTGCGGGTTTGGGTGTGAGTTTTGACCATCGATTTCCCCTCCCCGTGCCCGCCGGCGTTTAGTAGTAGCGGGGTGGGGAAACATTTGGGTCATCGACTACCGCGTCGAGTCGAGGAATCCGCAATGATGAGGTCGATCGCTTCGGCAGGCCCCGCGATCACCGCGAAGTGCGGATCGACAACACCCGTTACACACCACGCATGATCCGCTGGCCACATGAACGCAGGATTCTGCACCGTCTCATACCGTTCCGTCTTGACGGCGCTCCCCCAGTCACCCAGATCCGTAAGTGCACCACGGAACAACCAATAGTCACGGTTAGGGATCTTCACCATCGGAAGCTCATCACCGATGACGTCCCAGCCCCAACCGTCCCACAAGCAGAAGAAGCAGTCGTCGGGAGTGGACGTGTCCGAGGCCAATATCTCTGCGACAATCTTGAACTGGTCAATCTCGGTGAGATAGCCATCACCCGTAGGGGGTAAGAGCGTCCGCCGGACTGCTAGCGTCGTTTTCACTTTGACCCTCGTGTGTCGGATCTCATTCTCCCTGCGCAACGTCGGGGTGAATCGCACCGGAGTTTCCGGGGACTTCATCCTTTGGGAAAGATGGAGTCATGTCGTCAGCAACGAACAAAAGGTACCCGCCCGAACTGCGTGAGCGGGCAGTGCGGATGGTCGCCGAGGTCCAACACGAGTACCCGTCGGAGTGGGCCGCGGTCGAATCCGTGGCCGACAAACTCGGTATCGGAACAGCGCAGACGTTGCTCAACTGGATCCGGAGAGCGCAAACCGACGCCGGCCAGCGGCCCGGCGTGACGAGCGAAATGGCAGCGGAAATGCGCAAGCTTCGCGCTGAGAATCGGGAACTCAAGCGTGCCAACGAGATCCTGAAGTCGGCATCGGTTTTCTTCGCAGCGGAGCTCGACCGCAACAACAAGTGATCATCGACTACATCAACCGATACAAAAGCGAGTACGGCGTCGAGCCGATGTGCAGGGTGCTCAGCGAGCACGGCTGCTCTATTGCGCCGTCCACCTACTACGAAGCCCGCAACCGTCCTGCATCTCGACGGTCTGTGCGCGACGAAGAGCTCAAAGCCGAGGTCAGCCGTGTGCATGCCGAGAATTATTCGGTCTACGGCGCACGCAAGGTGTGGCTGGAAATGCGCCGAGAGGGCATCGACGTGGCGCGGTGCACGGTCGAACGGTTGATGGGTGTCCTCGGGCTCGAAGGGGCGCGCCGAGGCAAGGCCAAGCGCACCACGATCGCCGATCCGCAAGGACATCGCGCGGACGATCTGGTGCAGCGAAAGTTCAACCCGGTCGCGCCAAACATGTTGTGGGTAGCCGACTTCACATACGTTTCGACATGGTCGGGCTGGGTGTACGTCGCGTTCGTCATCGACGCGTACTCGCGGCGGATCCTCGGATGGCGAACCGCGACGACGATGACGACACCGCTGGTGCTCGATGCCATCGAGCACGCAATCTGGACCCGACGCCGAGAAGGGATCACCGACCTGTCGGGGCTCATTCACCACAACGACCGCGGATCGCAAGGCGGATTCAACTGGTCGTCGCAACACCGTCCCGCGGGAGTGAGTGTACTTGTTTAGCAAGGACTTCCGCGGGT
>NZ_JAZFNF010000040.1:0-9031 GCF_050586165.1 Rhodococcus sp. 24CO
TCGACACGGTCGCTGATGGGGCTGAGGGCGTTGGAGGAGGGCATGTGCTCGTTGGGGAGCTTTCTGTTGTGCGCTGGATGCCTTGAGTAGCAATATGAGCAGAAACGGGTCGTTAGTAATGGAAAGGATCTCACGTTTCGGGCGTTGCCCGGAATGTCGGTTGTTCCTAAGGTCTTGTTCCTGACAGAACTGCACAGTCCGCCGTCGAACTTTGGTCAGTAGTGACCATCCGGACTGTGATGTGGGTCGCTACAGTTGTGCAGTCGGCGGCCGCACGTTTGAGCGAATTGTCACCATGTCCGGATTCAGTTCTCGGACTGCGCAACTCGGCGCAACTCGTCATCGAAGAATTCGCCGCAGACATCCTGCACGGACTGCAGGCGCCACAGCCTAAGAATCCGGGCGCCGCCGCCGCGCAAACATCATCGAAAAAACAACTCATCCAAGGAGAAACCATGGCAAAGGCCCTATTGATCGCGCACGTCCACCCCGCCAGCGCGGAGCAGGAAACCGAGTTCAACCGGTGGTACGACGAAGTTCACATTCCTCAGGTCCTCGAGCGGATTCCCGGTGTCGTCGGTGCATCGCGGCACAAGTACGCTGGCGCGCAACTGGTGCCGGAGGAAGCCGCGCCTATCCAGCGCTACTTGAGCTTGTACGAACTCGACACCGAGGACCTGGCTGCGACCGCGCAGCACTTCGGCACGGCACTCGCCGACGGCACGCTCGAATTGTCCGAAGCGCTCAACCGTTCGACTGCTGCTCCTGTGCTGCACTTTTACACCCCCGCGGTGTAATTCACGAACCCCTCGTGCCGGCCAATTGCCTTTTCGTCGGTCGGCACGAGATTGAGGACCGATCGCATCGGAGTGCATGCATGGTTCTGACGAATCAGGCGCAACTGCGCTCACGCAGGGTGGCTCTCGGACACGTGATTGTCACATGTGCACAACAGGCCGTGTGGAGTTGGTCAGTTCAGCCCACGCGAAGTGTGACCTACGTCGCCTACGGTTGGTTCATCGCAGCAATCTTCCCGGAGGCTCGTCAGGTTTCTGGATGAAATAAGAAGGGCCGAAGCATGATTCACACTTATCTGCCATGGAACCACCCGGACGAGTGGCTTCCACGCCCTTGGCTGCGCGACGCGAACACGGAATTGACCTACGGAAAAGCGGCCGCTTGGATCGATGCTGTTGCAGCGCAGCTGCATTCCAAGGAGATCGGGGAAGGCGACGTAGTTGCGGTCATGATGTCGAATCGCGTCGAGTTTCCCGTCGTCATGATGGCGGCATGGCGCCTCGGGGCTGTGGTGACACCCGTCAACCCGACACTGACGACGATGGAAGCGGACTACCAGATCGTCGATGCCGCAGCCAAACTGGTGATCCACGACAATGCCCCAGCAGACCTATCCGCCCACATGTCCCTCTCGCTCGACGATCTCGCCCCACCGCACAGCACCCCTGACCCAGCGATGTTGCCCCCCATTCCCTCCGACCTTGGTGACGCTGTCGCTCTTCTCATCTACACCAGCGGGTCGACCGGTCGGCCGAAGGGCGTGATGCTCACTCACGACAATCTCGTGTCGATGGCTGACATGCTGGCCACCCACTTTCACCTCACCGAAGTCGACCACTGCCTGCTGGTGCTGCCTCTGTTCCACGTCAATGCCATCTGTGTCAGCTTCCTCGCCTCGACGTACCGCGGCGCTCAGTTGACGATCCTGCGCCGCTTCGACGCTCCGTCCTTCATGACGGCAATCCGCGAGCACGGACCTACCTATTTCTCGGCGGTTCCGACTCTGCTGGCGCGCATCATCGAACTTCCCGAAGAGCAGACCGGACGGATCACCTCGGTGCGGTTCGTGCTCTGCGGAGCTGCGCCGGTCTCGGCGGAATTGTTGGACCGTGTCGAGAAACGGCTGGGGATCACGCTGGTCGAAGGATACGGCCTCACTGAAGGTACCTGCGTGAGCTGCTGCAACCCGATCGACGGGATCCGCCGCTTGGGAAGCGTCGGACCAGTCTTGCCCGGGCAGGAGGTGCGTCTGGTCGACGAGTCCGGAAAGACTGTCGCCACGGGTGAGACCGGTGAGGTGGTGGTGCGCGGTAAAAACGTCATGCGCGGCTACCTCAACCGTCCCGGTTCCACAGCAGAGACCATCGTTGACGGGTGGCTCCATACCGGCGATGTCGGCCGCTTCGACGAAGACGGTTACCTGACCTTGGTCGATCGGATCAAGGACATGATCATTCGAGGCGGAGAGAACCTCTACCCCAAGGAGATAGAGAACGCTCTGTACGGTCACGCCGATGTCCTCGAAGCCGCCGTCGTCGGACGATCGGACGACGTGTACGGCGAAGTTCCGGTCGCGTTCGTCGTTCCCTACCCCGGTACAGATGTGAGTGAGGAAACTCTTCGCTCCCATCTCGAGAGCACGCTCGCCAAGATCAAGATTCCCGTCCAGATCCACATTCTCACGAACATGCCGAAGAATCCCGTCGGCAAGATCGACAAACCCGGTCTGCGCACTCAACTACGCATGTAGGCAGGCGAACTCCCTTTCATCACCGCGTCAGGTCATCGACCTGAAGCGAGGATCGTTGCGCCCAAAAAGCGCTCCACAGAGACGTATTCACAATATTTCAAGGAGCCCGTCATGGGATACAAGACTCCCGATCTGCCCGCTGCCGATGCAGCGGACATCGTTGCCATGCCCACCTTCGAACGTATCCGCTATCTGGCCACCCACTGGGTGGACTACGGATTCGGCACCGCGAAGAAAACCCACGTCGGTTACGTTCTCAAGGTTCTGCTCTACATCGCCATCGGAATCACCGTCGCCACTGTCTCCACCGGCGCGGGCGCTCCGTGGGACGTGCCGGCCTGGTGGGACGAACCGATCGTGTATCAGAAGATGGTGATCTTCACGATCCTGTGGGAGATGCTGGGCATCGGCGCGTCCTCCGGACCGATGGCATTTCGCTTCAGCCCCAGAGTCGGCGGGCACCGTTACTGGCTCCGCTCCGGAACTCTGCGGAATCCGCCGTGGCCCGGAAAGATACCCTTCACCAAGGGCGGCGTGCGCGCCGAGATCGACGTCGCGCTCTACGCCTCGGTTGTCTTGAGCCTCATCGTCATCCTGACATTGCCCGGCGTCGACAGCAATTCACTCGCATCGGCACACCCGAGTGCTACCGCAGGTCTCCTCAACCCGGTTCTGTTGTGGCCTATGCTGATTCTCGCGGTCCTCATGGGGTTGCGAGACAAGATCACCTTCCTCGCTATGCGCGCTGAGCAGTATCTCCCCGCCGTAGTCTTCTTCGCCACCCTCGAATTCACCGACATGATTATCGCCTGCAAACTGCTGATGGCTGTCATCTGGATCGGCGCTGGAGTTTCGAAGTTCGGTCACCACTTCACCAAAGTCGTACCCGTCATGATGTCGAACGCGCCGATCATGTTCAGCAAGATTCTCAAGCGATCGCTGTACCGGAACTTCCCCGAGGATCTGCGTCCGTCGCGCGTGGGAAGTAGCGTCGCCCATATCCTGGGAACGACGGTGGAGATCGCAGCGCCGCTGATCCTGCTGTTCTCGACCAACCAGACCGCCACTCTTCTTGCCGCTCTGCTGATGGTCGCCTTCCACATCACCATCTTCTTGACCTTCCCGGTGGCGGTGCCCCTTGAATGGAACATCATGTTCGCGTTCGTCACCGTCTTCCTGTTCCTGGGATTCCCGACATGGGACGGCTACGGGCTCGGCAACATGTCTTCTCCATGGCTCACCGCGGGAGTCGTTGCCGCCCTGCTCTTCTTCCCAGTGTTGGGTAACCTGCGTCCCGACCTCGTCTCGTTCCTGCCGTCGATGCGTCAGTACGCCGGAAATTGGGCGTCCGCGATGTGGGCGTTCGCTCCAGGCGCGGAGAAGAAACTCGCCGACAAGGTGCTGATGTCGTCACCGAACCAGGTCGACCAACTCGGCGGCGCGTACGGCTATGATCTCGCGGAGATGCTGTTGCAGAAGGCAATTGCCTGGCGGTCGATGCACACCCAGGGCCCGGCGATGCTGTCCGCTCTCGACCGCAACCTCGACGACATCGACCGGTACACCCTCCGCGAAGGTGAATCGATGATCGCGAATCTGGTCGGATGGCACTTCGGTGACGGCCACCTGTTCAACGAGCGTCTGCTCATGGAAATCCAGCGGCGCGCGGACTTCGCACCTGGTGAGGTCGTGGTGATGTGGATCGAATCTCAGCCGCTGCACAAGGACCATCAGGAGTACAAGGTCATCGATCTCGGGCTCGGTGTGATCGAGCGCGGCACCTATCGTGTCAAGGACACCCTCGAGACTCAGCCATGGCTCCCCGATGGACCGATTCCGATGACCGTGACCTGGCAGCGCGCGGCCCATGCCGAGCGAGTGACCGCAGAAGCAGGTAACTGACATGCCGACAGCGGTGGTGGTGGGAAGCGGACCGAATGGGCTTGCTGCAGCAATCGAACTGGCCCGCAACGGATTCACGGTTCGCGTCATCGAGGCCGCAAACAAGGTCGGAGGCGGCACCCGCAGCAGCGAGCGCCTGGTGGACGGGCTCATTCACGACGACTGTTCCGCTTTTCATCCCACCGCGTTGGCGTCACCGTTCTTACGCGAGCTCGACGCCGCGTTCGACCTGGCTTCGCACGGCCTGCAATGGTGCTGGCCCGAGATCGACTTGGTCCATCCCCTCGATGACGGCAGCGCCGGAGTCCTGTGGCGCGATCTCGATCGCACCTGCGCGCAGATGGGCATCGACGGCAGGCGATGGCAGCAGATATTCGGAAAGACCGCTGATCACTTCGACGAGATCGTCACCGACGTCTTCCGTCCACTGATCGACATCCCAGACCATCCGCTCCTACTCGCGCAGTTCGGGATCCGGGCGGCCCTGCCGGCATCGGTGCTCGCGAGAATATTTCGTACTCCACAGGCGAAGGCGCTTTTCGGAGGCGTTGCCGGTCATGTCTTCGGGTCACTGACGACCCCGATGTCGAGCGCGGTAGGGGTCATGCTCATCGCTGCCGCCCACGCACACGGTTGGCCCGTCGCCAAGGGAGGATCACAGTCCATCGCGAACGCACTGACGTCGATCCTCACCGATCTCGGTGGCACGATCGAGACCGGTCGCATGATCACCGACATCGACCAGATCGACGACGTCGACCTCGTCATGCTCGATATCGCTCCTGATGCAGCAGCGCGGATCCTCGGGGACCGGTTGCCTCCGAGGATTGCTCGCGCATACCGGCGGTACCGTTTCGGGCCGGCCGCCTTCAAGGTGGACTTCGCCGTGCAAGGCGGACCTTCGGGCACTGGCGACGTCGTACCGTGGACCAACGAATACGCACGACGCGCCGGCACCCTGCATCTCGCCGGAACCGTGGACGAACTCGTCACTGCGGAGGGAGCGACCGTACGCGGCGACATGCCCGCCCGCCCCTTGGTCCTGGTCGGACAGCAGTTCCTCGCCGATCCCACCCGATCGGTCGGCACCGTACATCCAGTGTGGGCATATGCACACGTCCCCAACGGTTACCCCAACGACGTCACCGAGGTCGTCATCGATCAGATCGAGCGATTCGCCCCCGGATTCCGAAATCGCATCGTCGGCGTCCACACCCGCACGGTCCCGCACATGCAGGCGTACAACGCCAACTACGTGGGCGGCGACATCTCGGCGGGTGCAAACACCGCTCGCCAGATTGTCGCTCGCCCACGACTGGCGCTGGACCCATACTGGACTGGAGTACCTGGGATCTACTTGTGCTCCTCGGCCACACCGCCGGGCGCGGGTGTGCACGGGATGTGCGGACTGAACGCCGCGCGATCGGCACTACACGGAAAGAAGCGGTGATCGACCATGCAGGCCGAGGGCGATAGATCTCAGGCTGACCGTGACGGAGCCGAGAATGTGCGTCGGTTCGTCACGGCCAGCGGAAGTCGCCTCTATGCCCGGCAAGATGAAATCACCGAAGGTATGACCGCTGTCCTTGCGGGGGAAATCGAATTCATCGGCGCCGATCGGCCGCTGATCGAGCAACTCGAGCGAAGTATCCGTGGAAACGTCACCACCGTCTTCAACGCCATGGCAAACGAAGCGATGATAGAGCGTCTCGAACCTCCCATCGGTGCGCTCGACTATGCGCGGTTGCTCGCTCAACGAGCAATTCCTGCAAGCCATCTCGTACGGGCTTACTCCATCGGGCAGAACTACCTTCTCGAGGCAGCGTTCGACGAAGTTCAACGCGGGAGCTGTCCGAAGGACATCGAACACGAGGTCCTTCGGACCATCAACAAGTTCCTGTTTCACTATATCGACTGGGTCTCACTGATTGTCGGAAAAGCTCACGCAGACGAGCAAGCACGATGGTCCCAAGCCAAGACGTCCTCCGCGCTACCACTGATCCGGGCACTGCTCGATGGCCGGACTGTCGAATCCCGCGAATTCGAACGGGAAACCGGCTACCGACTGACCGAAACACATCTCGCCATGGTGCTGTGGGTCCACCAGGCCGACAACGGCACCCCGGATCCAGAGAAGATGCGACGGTTCGTCCACACCATCGAAACGGCCTGCGGTGCCATAGGTCGCCCACTGCTGCAGATGATCGACAGCGCGACAATGTGGATCTGGATGCCCGTCGCCTCCGACGCGACCGGCCGGTCCATGACGCAACTCGGTGCCAGGCTCGAACAAGCTGGACCGTACCGAATAGCAGTAGGCGCTCCCGGCCGAGGACAGACCGGATTCGCACGATCGCACCGACAAGCGATAGCAACCCGAGACGTCGCAGTCACGGCATCTCGATCAGCTCAACGAACAGTCACCTGCTACCGAGACCGCGGCGTGCGTGCGGTGTCACTGGTAGTCAAAGACATCGATGTCACCACAGCGTGGATCGACGAGGTGCTCGGCGAACTCGCCACCGACGACGAAACCACCGCACTGCTGAGAGAGACATGGCGAGTGTTCTTCCACACCGGCGAAAACTACCTCCGCACCGCAGAACTACTCAATGTGCACCGCAACACCGTGAAGTATCGGCTCGGGAAAATCTCACCCCACATCGGCGACAGTGCTGATGACGACCGCACCGACATCGTTCTGGCCCTCGAAATATGCCACCTTCTCGGGGCGCGGGTACTCAGGCCCGAGCCCAGAACGAGAACATCGACCCACCGGCACAGCGGCGAGATATGAACCTTACTCGGATTCAGTAACTTTCACTCGCCGATTGCACGACGAAACATCACCGTAGACGGTTCCACAACAATCGAAAGGCTTGATCATGGGAAGAGTTGAAGGCAAGGTCGCACTCATCACCGGCGGCGCAAAAGGCATCGGCTCCGCAACGGCAAAACTACTCCTCGAGGAGGGAGCAAATGTTGTACTGACCGACATCGACCCAGACGGCCGCGATGTCGCGACCACACTCGACAGCACCGGGACGCGAGCCCATTTCTTGCGCCAAGATGTCACCGACGAAGACCAGTGGGCTGACGTTCTCGAGAAAACCGTGTCCGTATTCGGTCGGATCGACATCCTCGTCAACAACGCCGGCGTCGCATCAACAGCCAACGTCGAAGACGAAACCCTCGAACGCTGGAGATGGCTGCAGTCGATCAACCTCGACGCCGTGTTCCTCGGCACAAAGGCCGCGATCACGGCAATGAAACACACGGGGGGAGGCTCGATCGTGAATCTGGCGTCCATCGAGGGGCTGGTCGGCGATCCGTCACTCCCCGCATACAACGCGAGCAAAGGCGGCGTCCGCATCTTCACCAAATCCGCCGCACTGCACTGCGCTAAATCAGGTTACGGAATCCGAGTGAATTCTGTTCACCCCGGCTACATCTGGACGCCGATGGTCGAAGCAGTCGCATCCGAAGGCGGTGACATCGACGCTGGCCGAGCTGCACTCACGGAACTGCACCCGATCGGACGACTCGGAACCCCCGAAGATATCGCCTACGCAATCCTCTACCTGGCCTCCGACGAGTCCTCTTTCGTTACCGGATCTGAACTCGTCATCGACGGCGGCTACACCGCTCAATAATTACACCGCACAAACAGCTCGGATAGCGACGGATCAAACCCGCAGCATTCGAGTACAGGCTGTGAGCGGCATTGGTTACGCGGGGGATGGATCTTTACCCGCGTAACCATTGCCGCTCATCCAGGCCGTCGTCTTGTCGTGTCGGTCTGGCAGCAGACTTGAAGAAACTCTGTGACGATTCGGCAGTCTCCCCATTGTCTCCTCCTCGCACGTCTGTCTCCTCCCCGCACGTCTGATTCGAGTTTGTGCAACAGAGGCAAACACGACAGCGGGGTCGAGTGGGTGCCGCATCATCAATTCTCCAGACCCTCGGAACCGGGGTCCTCCGCGAGCTGGAGAAGAATTCCAGCAAGGTCGTCTGAGTGAACCGTGCCGGGTTTGATGCCGCATCCGTTTTTGTGAAGGATGCAGATCATGCCCAAGCGTTACCCGCCCGAGCAGCGTGAGCGAGCCGTCAGGATGGTCCTCGATCACCTCGACGAATATCGGTCCGTCTACTCCGCATGTGAGGTGATAGGCCCGAAACTCGGCATCGGCGCCGAATCGCTGCGGAACTTCGGCCAAGCAAGCCCAGATTGATGCCAACCAAGTTCCCGGTGCTACGTCTGCGGAACTACAACGCATCAAAGATCTCGAGCGTGAGAGCCGAGAACTCAAGGAAGCCAACGAGATCCTGAAGTCGGCATCGATTTTCTTCGCGTGGGAACTCGACCCTCGCCGCCGCTGATAGTCCAGTTCATCGACGATATGCGTGCACAAAATGTCAGGGTCGAGTCGATTTGCCGAGTGCTCACCGCACAAGGATTCCAGTCGCCCCACGCACGTATCGCAACTGGAAAACCGCAGCACCGTCTGCACGGACGATCACCGACGCCCACCTCATCGAGGAACTGCGGGCCACGATCGGCACTGCCGAAGGGCTCTACGG
>NZ_JAZFNF010000041.1:0-8232 GCF_050586165.1 Rhodococcus sp. 24CO
TTCGCCACTTCCATCCTGCCGCGAAGGACCAGCCCGTCTACTTCAGTCCCGCGTCAGCAACGTCCATACCCACAACACCTAGCGGTCAAACACGCACCCCGCATGGGCGCTCGACTGGCCGACGAGATCATCGCCGCACTCAGTACACAAACGGTGACAGTACCCGGCAGCAAGGCCGCAGAAATCGTCCTACCGAAACTTGCCGAATCCTTGAAAGAAACGCTGCTGCAACGGAAAACGATCGGTGACGATGTCGAGAGGATGCTCGATGACCACCCTCTTTCCCCAGTCCTGATCTCGATGCCTGGCATCGGGATCAGGACTGCAGCCCGGATCCTGCTCGAGGTCGGTGACGGGTCGGCATTCAAGTCCGCGGGCCACCTCGCCGCCTACGCCGGGATCGCGCCAGTGACCCACAGATCTGGCTCTTCGATCCGCGGTGAGCACCCTGCACGATCAGGAAACCGCAAGCTCAAACGTGCGCTGTTCCTGTCCGCGTTCGCGGCCCTGCACGACTCGACCAGTCGCTCCTACTACGACCGCAAACGGGCTGAAGGCAAGAAACACAATGCCGCTCTGATCTGTCTCGCCCGACGCCGCTGCGATGTTCTCTACGCGATGCTCAAGAACAAGACTCTCTACCAAACATCTTCCGCTGCAGCAGCTTGACGGAAACCATAGGGACACCCTCCCAGGCGTACCGGCCCGGTGCGTCGACAACGGTTGTCCAACAGTATGAACAACGCAATACGACAAAGTCAGGACCACTGTGAACCGTACTGATGACATGATCGAACGACTTTTCTACGACCCGCAGGCTGAGGTCAGTCAACCGGAAACCAGGCCGGCCACACCGCGGCCCGCTTCTATAGCTGTCCTCTCCAATCCAGAGGGTAAGACCGGCGAGGAAATTCACCGGATACTCTTCAGTGCTAACTATCATCTTTAATGTTACGAAAGCCCTAGTCCGAGCAGAATATTGGTCATGATAGGTCGACCCATATCCGTGCCCCGTGGCGTGGCGGGCCATCTGCCGCCCCGATCTCGATCACGGTGCAGGCACGGTTCGAGATCGCGGCGACGGCGACGTGGATCAATGAATTGGTGTGGAGTGTGCTCGACGTCCGCTCTGCGATCAACGGTCCCTTCGAAACTGGGTTTGCTTGCCGTTACCGCAATAGGGCGGATCTCGTCAGATGCGCCCTGATCTCGTCGCCCGGCGATCCGTCATGGTTTGTGGGCGAGGATCTTCGAGACCTGACTGTGGTCATTGAGATGAGCGAGCGCCCGCGGTGACAAGAGTTTCGTGACGTACACGATTTGGCGGTGAGCAGACTCCGGCGCCAACAGGATCGGTTCGTGGTGAGCGACACGATTGCGGAACTCACGCAGTGCAATGAGCGCATGGTGCAGCGCGATCGGTTCCAGGCGGAAACGGCTCGTGCAGGTGAGGAACCCATAAAGACTTCTCATGAAAATCTGAAGTCAGGAAGGTCCAGAACCCGAACATCAGTTCCGCCACCACTTTTCCTGCAACCGTATCGCCGTTAAGGTTTCTGGCTTGCTTACGGGCGGAGGAGATCTGGCCCCGCGGTGCTGTCACGTCGACGTTGCGTTGTCCCGACGGGTCCCAGCGTAGGTGTTTCGGAAACAGGTGTCCGGCGGTCGTCGGCTCCGTCCAGTGCGCGTCCGCGCCCTGAAGCATGGAATAGTTCGCGGTCGTAGGCATTGCGCAGGCCCACTTCCAGATGTGCCAAGTCGTGCAGAAATGCCACACTGAGTTGGGCATTCAACTCGTAGAGTTGCAATGCCCGTTCCGGTGAACCGCCACCCTTGCGAACATACGTCGCGAAGCGTTACGGGCTCAACCAACGCTGCACCCAGTCGTCGGTGCCCTTTGTCGTGTAACTCCTGCTTCGCGTACGCTGTCGGTTGTAAGCCTTTGAGGACCGCTGACTTCTGTCACGTTACTTAGGCCAGGATATGGAAGCCTCGGTACTCCGTTCGCGGACCGGAGGCTTTCCCTTTTTCAGCCCTTCGTCGAGCGGGAATCACAAACGCTTACCCCGGGGTTGGCATCGCAGATCGATGATGGCGGGTCGTCGTCGATTCGCTCATTCAGTCTGGCGGCGATGATTCGTGGATCGGCGGATGATGCTGTAAACGACTCTATTTCAGATACCTATAGAGCTTATCCGCCATCCAGGACCTGCCGTCACAGGTGAACTACTTGATGGTTGCAGGCGGCGCGTGAACAGGGTTGGACCGCAACTATTTTGGCCGGATGAAGGTTGCGCGTTGATGTCTGGAGCACCCACGGGTGATGTTTCGGCTAGTGCATCGACAGATCCAGACGCGCCCCTGGACGAGAAATGGCGCGAGGTAGTTTTTGATCCACTACTCGCACCGCCGTGCACAGCGTAGCACTGGTGTCGCTGATGGAAAGTCGGCAGAGATCGGGTGCGTGACAGCGAATCCCGTGGCAGTCGCCGGGCGCAGGAGGGAGAGTCGGGCTGGCGATTTTCTATCGGTTGAGGTGGTCGGCGAGGCAATTGATGGGGCGGGTGACGATGGTCAGATTCGTAGATTGGTGTTCTCCGGTGATGCGTACGCCGGCGCGGACGTGGGCGTCGCCGTCGATGGCGACTGTGGTGGTGTCGGTAGCTGCGATGCGGGTGTATCCGGCGGCGTGGACGTGGCAGTGGCAGTGCGCGAATACGATAGCGTGCTCATCTGCCCGGATGTCGGCGTAATCGGTTCCGACAATGCGGCTTTCCCCGTGTGCGTCGATGGTGGTGGTGTCGAATGCTTCGACATGGGCGAAGTCGTAGGCGCTCACGCGGGCGTGGTGGGTGGCTTGGAGGAAGCACCGTCCGGCGGCGGTGATGGTTCCGCCAGTGACGGCGGCGCACGTTTGTCCGGTGATGGTGACGTCGACGTTGTCGGGGATGTGTCCGAGGTCGAGCCATTTGTCGGGGCCGATGTCGATGATCAGTGTGGTGGCGCCGGCGCCGAAGTAGCGGGTGTATTCGCTGTAACTGTGGACGATTGTGGGGCGGGTGTGCTTGAGATGCTGCCGGGTGCGGCGCCACGCGAGATGGTCGAGGGGTGCGTTCATGAATCGATATTGCTTGTGTCAGTCGAAGTCTGGGTGGTTCTGGCGGGGTGTCCGTGGCAGAGCGTTCGCTACCTCCGGCTCATCGGGTAGCTCTCGTTGACACCGCCCCCCGACCCGGACCGTCAACGGCGAGGCGCCATTCCAGCCGTTGGCGGCGATGGATGCCTCGGCGTTGACCGGAATCGCCACCGGGCCCTTGGTGCTCACCACCTGATCGCCGACGGAGTCCGAGCGCTTGACGGCGATCAGCATCGAGGCGGGCGGGCCCAGGCCGGCAAGACCATAGACGACGTCGCCGTCCGCGTCCCGCTCAACCGACAGGGTGGTGCCCGGCTGCAGCCGCAGGTCCGCACCCCTCGTCGACACCGACCAATTTGCCTGCTCGGCGGCGAGCATCAGCAGCGGCTCGAACACCGTGGTGCCGCTCAGAGTGAGCTTGCGCTGGCTCTGATCGACGCCCACCGTGGCCCTGGAGCCAGGCTGCAGCGCGATGTTGTCGAGCTCGTTGACCCAGCCATCCCCATAGAGGGAGATGTCGATGTCCGCGGTCAGCCCGGCGGGTGCGCCCTTGAGCTTGAACTCGAATGCTTTCCCCGCGGGAACGCTGAATAGTGCGGCCTTCTGGGTATTGACGAGCGGGCGACTCTCAAGGCCGTCGATCTCGCGCCTGGACGTCGAAGTCCCAGTCGAGCATCGTGCCGTCTGGGTTCTCTGCATTGTCCTTGACCAGCACGAGGACGGACTCGTCGCCATCAACGCAGGTGGGACATTCCTGCAGCTGCGCTGACGGCTTTAGCTCGCTCAGCTCCATCCGGTTGGCCGGGGAACCGACAAACAGGTAGGCGGGCGTGCTCGGGTACAGCAGAAGATGTAGTGCGTGAGGTGCCGTAATCCCAAGGCAATGCCGCGCAGGTGCTCGAGCCGGCGAGAACTGTGGTTGCGCAGCACCTGCGGTGAGACTGTAGGTGCCCCGGCCCGATGGTTGCGTTGACCGAAGACGGGGCACTCTGCGCTGCGCAGGCGGTTGACCCGTCACGAGATGTGGGGCAGACACGTTTTCAGCCCGTCGTCAACACGATCGCCTTTATCGTCGACCTTCGACCACCTGCTCAGCGTATTGCGCAATTGTCGAACCCCGAGCCTTCGCCTGCGCCGCCAACACCCTCATCGCGGCCGTAATGCTGCTGTTGTCGTATTCGGCAACCATCCCCGCGGCCTGTTCGATCACGGCGCGGGAAGACAGAATATGTTGCGCCGCCACTGTCGCAGCCTCGGCTCGATCGTCGATACCGGACATCGACAGGGTAATCGCGGCGAGATCAGCCATCGACTGGCCGTACGCGCTTCCTCTGGGGCGCGAGTTCCACGGGTCCGCCGTGAACACAGCCAACGCCCCGAGAGGTTGTCCGGCGAGGCGCAACGGAAAAATCCGACATGCCCCCAGCCCGGAGAGTGCGGCAGCGTCGGCAAACCGCGTCCACCGATGACTGGCGATCTTGAAATCGTCGATCATCACTACCGACCCCGTCGACGCACTCAGAGCCACGGGACGACTGTGCACGAGATCGCGGTGCGGTGAAAAGCCCGGTGCAACGGATTCGCACACGACCTCCACGCCGGCCGGGTCCGTTGCCCGTACAAGCAGTACACACCACGCGGCGGTCAACGACTGCCGGGTACGGTCGGTGATCGACTCGAGCAGGTTGTGGGAGTCGTAATTGGTGGTCAGCACATGAGTGATCTCCGCGATCGTCACCTGCGGCAACGAGGTGTCCATCTGTATCCCCTTTCTCGCTCGCTTTCCTCGAGGCGCCTCGTACGTCTCCAGCCTTGCATCTGTCGCAACCGACCTGTTAATCGTCCTCGCCTTCCTCGCTCGAGAATCGACGCCGGCGGGCGACGACGTCGCCCGCCACTTCCCAAATCGGCCGGTCAGATAAATAGGCGGTAGCCCGCAGCCGCGACAAAGCTTCGGTGACAGTAACTTTCAACTGCACGGCAATCATCCCTACCGCCTGATTGACCTCGGGGCGATGAAACGCATTCGTCATTCCCCTGGTGTCCGAAGCTTCCTCGAGAGATAACTCGTCGAGCAACGACAACGCAATGGCATCGGCGAAGGACAGTGCCGCGTCCAGTTGAAACTGCGTCAACGCCCCCGCAGTGCGTCGGTACAGTTCGAGAACGCCGAAGACCCTCGGACCGCCGCGCAACGGAAACGCATAGACCCCGCCGACGCCGGCGCGTTCCGCGTCGCTGGAGAATCCCGGCCACGACTTGCCATGCAGCGGGTCGGAGGTGTCGTTGCACAGGACCGGACTGCCGGAGAGAAACGCGTCGACGCAGGGACCGTCACCACTGGTGAACTGTAGTTCGTCGAGGTGTTGCGCGAGTGCATCTGTGGCATACATCAACTCGCGGGCGGACGAGGTGCTCAAGATCGTCACCGCGGCGCCGTCAACCTCGGTCAGCGATATGCACTTTACGCACAACTCCGCCGTCAGGGGCAGCTCGATCGCAGCCCGCACGCCACGGTCGGCCGAATCCTTGTCGGATCCTTCCGGCGATTGCGGCGGATCCTGCCAGTCGCCACGAGACTGTGCGTCCACAGGATTTCACCTCCTCGCCCTTCCGTCGCCCGTATATGCGTCGATGGTCCACACCGACGTTCCGTGCAATTGGGCCGCCATGACGCCGAAAAGGCGTACTGTTGAGATTACCGAATATCGGGACATCTCCGGCGCGCGACCGGGTTGGACGTGTCGATGCCACAGCACCATCAGGTGGCGGTCATCTGGCGCGCAGATCGGAATTGTCTCTCATGGTTGCTTCGCGTGCTCCGCGGCCCACCCCCGACACGTCCGCTTCGTTCCGGCGCGCTCGCCAGTTAAATCCCGTTGGCATGGATAAACTGCGACGGGATCTGAGTATTCCGACCATATCGGCCGACCGCGTGATCGAGTTGATGACTCGATGCACCAGTGCCGCTGTTGAACTCGTCTCCGGCGTCGATCACGCGGGCGTGACGGCGACATTGGACAGCACACCGTTCACGGTGGCTCCGACAGATCCACTGGTAGGGGCTTTCGACGACGCACAATACATATTCGGCGACGGCCCATGCCTCAGTGCCTCACGATCGGGACACAACGTCCGTATGTCGCTCTCGGAGCTCGAAGGCCGCTGGCCGGGACTCGGCACGAGGGCCAGGGCAGCGCAGCTCACCGAATTCCTCGCAGTACCGCTCTTCGCCCAAGAAATACCGGTGGGCTCGTTGAATCTTTACTCACGAGAGAGCATCGACAACTCGATTCACGGCCTCGACCTGGTGACTGTACTGGCCGACTACCTGGGCAGTGCCCTCGACGTTGCCGCTGACGACGCACAGCGGGGCCGAGCGGCCACCGTCCTGCGTGACGCCGTTGCGGCACGAGTCGATATCGACCGTGCTGTCGGCGTGCTGATGCACCAGAACGACTTCGATGCGCCGCTCGCATTCCGTGAGCTGGAAGCGCGAGCTTCCGCAGATTCCGGCAATATACTGAAGGCGGCGCGTCAGGTTCTCGCGTCTCTGGGTGACGGGTCGGCCTGAGAAAGTAGCTGAGCGAGGCAGCCATGAAGGAACGCTCCGAAGACGATATCCGCGGCGACGAACGCCGCAAGGACATCGCGCCTGGCGACGTTCTCGACAAATTCGACGCCCTCGCCACTGCACTCTCGGATGTGGCTTCCCGGGTCGGCTCGGCCAGCGCAACCGATGCTCTTCTGCGATACGCGTCTCCGGAGCCGACATGGCCGGGATTACTCTGCTTTCGGAATCGGGTGTACCCCGGACTGCGGTGAGTACGAGCAGCACAGTTCGCGATGTGGATTTCGAGCAGTATGGCTGCGGGGAAGGCCCGTGCCTCGAGGCTGCACGGACCCGTAGGATGGTTCGCGCTACCGTCACCGATTCCGCATTCCGGTGGCCGGTATTCAGCGCACATCTGCGCGAACCCAGGGTCAGGAGCTTCCTGTCGTCCCCGTTGTGGGTCGACGAAAGACATGCGGGCGCACTCAACATCTACGGCCACCACGCTCGAGGATTCAGTGAAGTCGACGCACTGATCGTGTGTGTGTACACCACCGCTATCGAGGGTTTGTTTCGTATTGCGAAGGAAATCGAGTTCGCGCAAAACGAGATCACCGGCCTCAACACCGCCATGAAGTCCCGTGCGACGATCGAGCAGGCCAAGGGGATCCTGATGGCGATACGCGGGTGCAGTTCCGAAGCGGCGTTTCAGGTGCTCGTGACGGAGTCTCAACGGACACAACAGAAGTTGAGAGTAATTGCCGATCAAATCGTCGAACGTGCAGAATCATCCCGGGCGAACACGAAAAAAACGACCTGATTCACGTCGTCTGCGACTTCCACGAAATGACGTTGCCCTCCGTCCCTTGAGGGGCTGCGGGCAACGTGATCTGTATGTCGGTGGGGCGTTCCTCGCCCCAGCCGACGAACTCGGTGGCGATGAGAAGGACGACGATAAACACTCAGCCTTTTTCGGAGAGAGCGCTGTAATCGATGCCCAGCGCGATGGCGACAAGCAGGATGGCGGGCACGATCCATACCCAGCGGTTGACCGGGCGGTCGTCCTTCATGACCGGTCGCCACCACCCCAACGCTGCGACGACCCCGTACGTGAAAATCAGGGCGAGGCTGAGTGGGATCAGCATTGTGAAGACCACTTCGCGGGTGGTCAGGGTGTCGTCTCATCGCCCCAGCCCTCGATGAGACGGCCACCGAACTGGATGATCGCCAGATACACCACGACCGCGGCGACGAAGGCAATGTAGGAGAGGTGGCGCCCGCTGATGCGCGGGGCGGCCTCATGTTTCTGAGCGTTCACTCCAGGAAGATTAACGTCCGAATGCGATGATCCGCGCAGCGTAAATGTCATGTCGTAAACCGGACATTGCGATGCGGACCGGAGCCAAGAAGCGGGTTGTTCGATCTTCGGCTCTTCACCTTCAGCGTGCATCTCCATCGAATGCGATTAGGTGTTGTGGGTATGGACGTTGCTGACGCAGGACTGAAGTAGACGGGCTGGTCCTCGGCGCGAGAATGGGAATTG
>NZ_JAZFNF010000042.1:0-6480 GCF_050586165.1 Rhodococcus sp. 24CO
GTCGCAATTCCCATTCTCGCGCCGAGGACCAGCCCGTCTACTTCAGTCCTGCGTCAGCAACGTCCATACCCACAACATCTAGCCCGCCGCATTCCTTGCGCTGGCACATCCGATTGTGTCAATACGAGTCCGGCCGGCAGATTCGATGGCCACAGATATTCACCGTCGAACGTGCGCCCAATTATCTTCGAAGATTTTCGCGCAGGGCGCCGAACGTAGTTGTCCGGTCGGTACAGTCTTTTCCCGTTCCGGAATCAAGCTTTTCGTGCGAGCGCGCGTCGGTATCGTCGTCGAGGTATCGAGAAAAGAAGAGTAGCGCACCGATGATGATGTAGACCAAAACAAGAGTGGGAAATTTCACGGCCGGGGCCACTAAGGCAGCGGCCGATATCGTGACGAATAACGTACGACGGGTTACGTCTCTTATGTTCGTATTCCCTTCTTCTCTCTCACTTTTCACCGCTCACATACCCGCCCCCCGCTGAACGTCGGGCCGACTAGGGTGATCCTCGCGTGAGAGGCTCGGCGAGGATCACCGCCGTGGATACGAGTGGATCAGAGTAGTTCGAGGATTGTGGCGTTCGCTTGCCCGCCGCCTTCACACATCGTCTGCAATCCGTAACGTGTTCCGGTGCTGCGCATATGGTGAATCATGGTCGACATCAGGCGGGCACCACTGCCGCCGAGCGGATGACCCAATGCGATCGCGCCGCCGTCGGGGTTGAGCCGCTCGGGGTCCGCGCCTGTTTCCGCCAGCCACGCAAGCGGCACCGTTGCGAATGCCTCGTTGACCTCGAAGACCCCGATGTCCGACAAGGACAAACCGCTGCGCCGCAGAGCCTTTTCTGTTGCCGGGATCGGTGCGGTCAGCATGATCACCGGATCGGCGCCGGCCAGGACGGCAGTGTGAACGCGAACGATCGGTGTCAGTCCCAACTGCGCGGCCTTCTCACTCGTCATCATCAACAGCGCGGCGGAACCGTCGGAGATCTGCGAACTGTTTCCTGCGGTCACGACCCCGGTATCGGAGAATGCGGTCTTGATACCTGCGAGTGTCTCCGGTGTTCCGCCGCGCCGGATCCCCTCGTCCCGCACCATCTTTGTACCGTCGGAGAGCACGATCGGGACAATCTGATCGTCGAAGTGTCCGTCATCTTGGGCCTGCGCTGCTTTCGAATGAGAGGCGAGAGCGAAATCGTCACACTGCCGACGCGTCAGACCCCACTGCTCGGCGATCATTTCGGCGCCGACCCCCTGTGAAGGCGCGACACCGTGATAGCGCGCCATGAACAAATTCCCGAGCGGATCCCTGCCGGCTGACGAAGACCCCATCGGGACTCGGCTCATGGACTCGACTCCACCAGCAACAACCACGTCGTACTGACCGGCGATCAGTCCTGCAGCGGCGAAATGCACCGCCTGCTGCGACGATCCGCACTGGCGGTCGATAGTCACACCGGTGACGGTGTGCGGCCAGCCCGCCGCCAGCGCCGCGGTACGCCCGATGTCACCGGTCTGCTCGCCTGCCTGGCTGACGCAACCCCAGATGACATCGTCGACTTCGACCGGGTCGAGGCCGGTGCGGTCCACAAGCCCCATTAAAACCTGCGCCGACAAATCGGCTGGATGAATGGTCGACAACATACCGTTGCGCCTCCCCAGAGGTGTTCGGACAGCTTCGACGATCACTGCATCCCGCATGACGTACTCCTTCATCATCAGCCGACAAATGTCTAAATTCCTGGACCTGCCCGGTTCCCACCGCTGATCACGGAGGAAAGCTAGCCGCGGGCACCCCACACAACAGCTAGTTGCTAATATTCTTAACTAGATATCATGGCAAGATGGCGTGAGCTTAGCCCACAGGCCTGAGTGCACGAGCAACCCGAGCATCACCCGTTCATTCGAAGGGACATCACTCATGGCCACCACACAGGACGACATCATCGCGGGGCTCGCAGAGATCATCGAAGAGGTCACCGGAATCGAACCGTCCGAAATCAGCCTCGGCAAGTCCTTCGTCGACGATCTCGGCATCGACTCCCTCTCCATGGTCGAGATCGCGGTACAGACCGAGGACAAGTACAGCGTGAAGATCCCTGACGCGGATCTGATGGGACTACGCACGGTGGGCGACGTCGTCGATTACATCCATGTCCTCGAAGCTGCAGCAGCGCTTGAACTTGCGGCCCCGAGCAGCGACCGATGACCACCGCCGCGGCGCGGTCATGGCTCGGCCGCGCACCCAACGTGGTGGTCACCGGCCTCGCAGCCACCACGTCGGTCGCCGGAGACGTAGACGGCACCTGGGAGGCACTCCTGGCCGGGAAGAGTGGAATCGGACTCCTCGACGATTCCTTCGTCAAAGTGTTCGATCTGCCGGTGCGCATCGGCGGACACTTGAAAGTCTCGCCTGACGATGCACTCACCCGTGTGGAGATCCGGCGGATGAGTTGGCCGGCACGGGTGGCGTTGACACTT
Organism: Rhodococcus sp. 24CO; assembly: GCF_050586165.1. Lineage (NCBI taxonomy): Bacteria > Bacillati > Actinomycetota > Actinomycetes > Mycobacteriales > Nocardiaceae > Rhodococcus > Rhodococcus sp. 24CO. The sequence goes on from NZ_JAZFNF010000042.1 coordinate 2,482, forward strand.
GCCCGCACGGTCTGGGGCAACGCGGGTTCCCCGGACGTCGACAAGGATCGGTTGGCGGTGGTGGTCGGCACGGGACTCGGAGGCGGCGGTGCCCTGATCGATGCAGTCGACAGACTTCGATCCGGCGGCTATCGCAAGGTGTCCCCGTTCGCAGTTCAAATGATCATGCCCAACGGCCCATCCGCGACGGTCGGGCTCGAACTCGGTGCCCGCGCAGGAGTAATGACCCCTGTATCGGCATGCTCTTCAGGAGCAGAAGCCATCTCGCAGGCATACCGGATGATCGCCATGGGTGACGCCGACATGGTCGTCGCCGGCGGTGTCGAAGGCCGCATCGATTCCTTTTCCATCGCCAGCTTCGCCACGATGCGCGCGTTGAGCTCGAACAACACCGATCCCACCGGGGCCTCACGCCCGTTCGACAAGGACCGGGACGGGTTCGTTTTCGGCGAAGCGGGTGCGTTGATGATCCTCGAAACCGAAGAACATGCCAAAGCTCGAGGGGCAACGATCCATGCACGTCTCCTCGGATCCGGCACCACCTCCGACGGTCACCACCTCGTCGCACCAGACCCCACCGGACGCGGTGCCGCCCGTGCGATGACCCACGCAATTCAACGCGCTGGACTGACGCCTACCGATATCACCCACATCAACGCCCATGCCACCGCCACACCCGCCGGCGACATCGCCGAGGCTCGGGCGATTACCACCGCAGTCGGCACGCATGCGGCGGTCTACGCACCGAAATCTGCACTGGGACACTCTGTTGGGGCAGTCGGCGCGCTCGAAGCCGTACTCACCGTCCTCGCGGTCCGCGAAGGCGTGATTCCTCCCACGCTCAACCTTGACACCCTCGATCCCCAGATCGACCTCGACATAGTCACGCGAACCCCTCGCGTCGAACCTGTCGACTACGCAATCAACAATTCCTTCGGTTTCGGAGGGCACAACACCGCCCTCGTCTTCGCTCGCCCCTGACCCATCTCACGAAAACAGGACCATGCCGATAGTCACCCTCAACCGCATCCCGATCAACTACGTCGTCACCGGCTCGGGTCCGCGTGTGCTGCTGATCATGGGTGCGGGGAGCCCCGGCCGCGTATGGAACACCTATCAGGTTCCGGCACTGGTGAAGGCTGGTTTCGAGGTTGTCACGATGGACAACCGCGGAATCACGAACACTGTCGGCATCGAGGGGATGAGCATCGCCGACCTCGCCGCCGACGCCGCGGCGCTCATCGAACATCTCGGCGGTCCCGCCCATGTGATCGGTACATCGTTGGGCTCGCGAGTAGTACAGGAATTGGCGATCACCCGTCCCGAACTGGTCGTCAAGGCGATCATGCTCGCTACCACGGGAAAACCGTATCCGATCGAGAGCGCGCTCAACCGCGGGCAACAGGCTCTCCATCACGCGGGTATCGACTTGCCACCGGCCTATACGGCGGCAGTCAATGTGCTCCTGAACCTCTCGCCGCAGACTCTCGCTGACCCGCAGAAGGCGCAGGAGTGGCTCGACATATTCGAGTACTCCGCACCCACCACCACATCTGCTGGAATACGCGCCCAGACGGCGATGGATCGGTCCCGCGATCGACTGTCCGACCTCGCGACCATCCTCGCGCCCACGCTCGTCGTCGGGTTCGGTGACGACCGCATGACACCGCCGGCACGAGGAATCGAAGTCGCGGCGGCCATCCCCGGCGCTCGATATCAGGAAATCGAGCACTGCGGTCACTTCGGTTACCTTGAGCGACCGGATGCGGTCAACGCACTTCTGATCGCATTCCTCCACGGCCACCCGTTACCCACTCGGCTATGACGTACAGACAATTTCCCTGCAACCGCGACCACCTGACATCCAGTCGCGGCGAACACACCTCGTCGAAGGATCGCGAGATGACCGAACAACTGGGTATCCTTGCCGACGCGCAGGATCAATCTGCGGATTCGGATCTACCTGTCGGCGGGAAAGTCGTAGTGATCACGGCAGATCCGATATGGAGCCCCTTTCGTCGACTACACCGCAATCGTCGAACGTGGGGCGACGCGTACGCCGCACTGATTCGATGCCGCACCACACTGGACTCGGAGTACATCGCTCTCTCGTTCAACGATGTCCCTCGCGTCATCGAGACAATCGCAACGCTCCCCACAAACGTCGAAACGGTCTTCTTGAGCGGCCTACCTCCCTACGGCACCGCCCTGATCCAACACGAGATCGCAGCGATCAACGGACCCCTCGTCATCGCCGACAACGAAACCATGACCGCATCCCTCGCCGCGCTGACGCTCACCTCACTCGACAGACAAGGCGTGTGGCCGTGGATGGCAACGGTATACATCTCCGAATCGCGGTACGCACCTCTTCTGGAAGGCGTTCTCACAGATTGCGGAATCCGCACCATCGTCGACATCGACACCCACAAATCCACACGAAGCGAAAAGCGTCAACTCATCTCGCAATGCGATGTACTGGTCGACCTGTCCACCACGGAAAAGTCGACAAACCCTCTACGTTGCATTCGACTACCGGCCGATCCCTTCGAATACTCGTCGCTGCCGCTTCCCGGACTGCTCAGCGCAGGTTGTGGACATCGAATCACGATGATGACACCCGATCTGATCTCCGCCTCGGCACGTGCACTGCATTCCTGCACCGCGGCTCACCGATTTTTACCGGACATCACCGATCATTCCCTCGTACGAACTGTGTCCGAACACGTCGGTATCGCCATCAAGAAATCGGCACTCCACACGAGATTGCGGGGATAGGAATCCGGGCCACCATCATCCCCGCACATGATCATCAGTGTTGCCGAATCAGGCACTGCAGAAAGGTCTCTCGCCGAAAGTAGCCTCCGCCGAACACGGGCTTCCCGCAAACCTAGTTCACGAATGCGAACTACGACTGACCGTCTGAACACCTGACACCCAGGAGCCACCACCATGCGATTTCGTTACATCGGAACAGAGGAAATGATCTACCAAGGTCCGCCGGCCCGTGTTCTCGGATTCGGCGACATCGTCAAGGCCCGCACCAACCCCAACCCTCGATACTTCGAACCCCTGGAAGCGAATCCGGAATTGGACAGAGACACACCGTGATCACACATGTACGATCCCCCGGAATCTGTGTCTACCGACATCTGATGCCCGAATACCCGCTCGTACAGGAGATAAGGCAGGCAACTTCGCTGATCAGACTCGGGTAGCCGTCTGGTTCCGATCGAATCCAACCAGACTGCCCCTTCCTCTTGATGATCGGTGAACAGATCCGTCGTTTTGATCCGCCCCGCCGTAGGCACTCGCATATTCAACAAGGAGCAAGATGGAGCATCACGCAACACCCTCACCAAAGGTCACCGCCGCCGTGACCTACTTGCTGAATCAACCCGACGCTGCCGAGTTCAGGAAGAATCACCAGGCTCTGATTGATCCTGCTTCCACACCCGGCCGGCACAGCGACGACTACACCTCCGCTGATACTTTTGCGATCAATTCAGCTCGACATCGTGCTCGCGAACTGGGGGAGTCCGATCCGACGGCGCTTCCAGCACTGGACAACTCACATAACGAAGATGTTCAGTCACCCACCGGACGTCACCGACTGAAATAGCTCTCACAGCTGGCAACGACGACTCTCCTCCGCACCGTTGCGCGAGATGGACTGTGACGCAAACTACGTAGGCATCGCATCGCTTATGGGTTGTGGCGGCAACAACGGCAACAACGGCAAGCCCGCTTAATCCAGACGCTTCAGCCCAGAACGTGTGCGCCGATCTCGACGGTGCGCCGATCTCGACGCGAGTACCGACGACGCGGCAAACGTGGACCCGTTCGAGGTCGCTCGCATTGCACAGAAAGCTGCCATCAAAACCGGTCTGAGTACCGAGGACGGGGCCAAACTGGTCGGAGCGGGACTGTCTCTAAAACGGTGTTTCGGCCCGACTAGCTGAGTGAATGCTCGGCGAGGAGGTGCCGAGATGACGACAC
>NZ_JAZFNF010000043.1:0-4761 GCF_050586165.1 Rhodococcus sp. 24CO
CGGGTGCGGTGCCGAGGTGGGGATACTGTTCGGTCCAGCTTCCCGCGGCCGGTTTGGCGAAGTGTGGCACGGTCTACTCGCTTTCGTGGTCTGGCTCGATGCCAAATGAGTTGAAGGCCATGGCCATCAGGCCATAGCAGCCGACAGTGAAGACAAAATCCATCAGTTGTCGTTTGTCGAAATACTCGCTGAGTGCAGCCCAGGTCTCGTCGGAGACGATCGAATCGACTTCGAGTTCTTCGACGGCGCGCAGCACTGTGATGTCGGGTTCGACGAGGGCTTCGCCGCGCATGGCCGATTCGACCTCGGCCAGCGTCAAGCCTGCTTCTTCCTGGGCGATGATGATGTGATGGGTCTTCTCGTAAGCGCAGTTTCGGCGCGTTGCAACCCTCAGGATCGCCAGTTCGCGCAGGCGGGGCGGAAGGCTGTTGCGGTACAGCATTCGCGTGCTGAAGATGAGGAAGTCCCTGGTCAACTCGGGGTGATTCACCAAGGTGGACAGGGCCGGTCCGGCACCTTCCGGGTTCTGCCGCTCACGGGGCAGCATTCCGCGCAACGACAAGCGAACCTGGTCGTCCCAATCTGCTTCGGGTAACGGAGATAGCCGCATCAGACGTTCGTTTCCTTTGCTGTCATCGAAAGCTGCAATATTTTCGATCTCATCTTTGAGAATCACATTCTCTTTAACTGAGCGCAATATTTCCACAGTCCTCACCAGTCGTCAACGTCGGCCGGGTTCGGTCGGTCTACACACAAAAAACACGCGGTGTTCGACAAACGAACACCGCGTGAGATTCAGGGTCTGCTCGACCCGTTAGAGGTCGACATCACCCACGGCGACTCGGCATCTCGAATCCCGACAGGATCACGGCGTTGGTCTCGGCAGCATTCTCGCGCAGCACCTTTGCCTCCTGGTACTCGTCGGATTCGTACCAAGTGCGAGCCGCCTCGACCGATGCGAACTCGAGTACAACGGTCCGGTCGCCGTGCCAATCGCCCTCGAGTACGCGAGGCGTCGTCTCGACCGACAGAACTGTGGCGCCGCCCTTTGCCAATGAGGGCGCAGACGCTCGGCCATAGGCATTCATGCCGGCTTCGTCCTTGACGGCTTCGGTCAAGATGACATATCCCTTGGGCATTGCGTACTCCTGGTAGACGTGATTGATGGTTGAAAGTGATCTCAGGTCAAGGTGATTGCGCGCTCAGGGCAGTTCGAGACAGCGTCGCGAACTGCACCTTCCGAGCCTGCCGGAACCTCGTCGGCAATCGCCTCGGCGTAACCGTCGTCGGTGAGAGTGAAGACCTCAGGGGCGATGGTGAGGCAGACGCCGTGTCCCTTGCACCCGTCCGGGTCGACCGAAACCTTCATCGGCCTTCCCCCTCGGCGAGCGTGTACTCGAGATTCAGGTTGGTGAGACCGCGGAGGATGAACGTCGGAACATACTGGAAATTACGGTTATCCGCAGTTCCGTGAACGCTTTCCGAAATTCTGATGTCCGTGGTTCGGTCCAGAAGGCGCTCGAGGCAAATCCGGGCTTCCGTACGTGCGAGTGGAGCACCGGGGCAGCTGTGAATGCCGCGGCCGAAGGCGATGTGTGTCCGGGAATTGGGTCGATCGATGTCGAACGTCGCAGCATCCGGGAACTGACGCGGATCGCGATTGGCGGCGCCGTTGACCAACATTACCGTGGTACCCGCCGGGATATCCACTCCGCCAATGGTTGTGGGAACTCGAGAGAGCCTGAAATCGCCCTTGATCGGGCTTTCGATCCGCAGTGTCTCTTCGATGAAGTTGGGAATGCGGTCGCGTTCCTTGCGTAGAAGTGCTTGGAGCTCCGGCTCTTCGGCAAGAATCTTCAGTGCGGAGCTGAGCAGGCGGACCGTGGTTTCCTGGCCGGCCGAGAAGAGGTTGGCAGCAACATGTACGACGTCTGCGACATCGGGGGTCGAGCCGTCCGGGAACGTCGCTGTGGCCAAACCGGTCATGACGTCGTCACGTGGTTCGCGGCGACGGTCCTCGACGTAGGCGGTGAACTGTGCGTACAGGAACTCCATCGGGGTGTGTGCCATCGTGTCGTCGCCGGTGCTTCCGACGCCGCCGCCGCCACCGCCGTGCGGTTGTCCGAGATTGCGAACAAAATTGTTCCGATCGTCCTCGGGAACACCGAGCAGATCGGCGATGGCCAACAACGCATACGGCAGCGCGAACTCGCTGATGAATTCACCTTCGCCGCCCTCGAGTGCCTTGTCCAGCAACTGATCTGCGAGGGTCCACATCCAGTCCTCGTTCTCCTTGAGGCGCTTGGGAGTGATCAATCGCATGAGCAGCGCGCGGTGGTCGGTGTGTACCGGGGGATCGAGTGTCGGTAGCTGATCGTTCATCGGGAGCTTGTGGCGGTGCAGTTCGATCAATTCCGAGACGTCGTCGCCTTCGAGCGGGACCGGGAAACCCGGAAACGGACCGGTAACCGACGTGCACGACGAGAATGTCACGCTGTCCTGCAGCACCTCCACGGCTTCCTCGTACCCGGTCACCATGACTACATCGTGGTGCGGTTCGCGCTTGACGGGGCATTCGCCGCGCATCGCCTCGAAGTACGGATACGGGTCCACGACAAGATCGTCGTCCTTGAAGAAGTTCTTGGTCTCGTAGTCGGTCATGGCTACACCGTTTCCCGCGACATCGCTCGCGCGTATGTCTCGATTCTTGAGGTGAGGGGCTGCTCACCTGAGTCAGTGGGTCATTTCGAACAGTGGGAATTTTCAGAAGGATGGTTCGGTGAGGCGGTTCAGGACGGCGTCGCCGCCGTCCACCACCTTGGGTTGATGCCAGATTTCGACGCACATCGCGACCATGATGACGGAGTGCACCAGGCGGAGCAGATTGCGCGCGTCGTCGGGGAGATCGTCGAGCGGAAACTTGTCGCAGTAGGCAAGAGCGTCTTGAAGTACGGGGAAGCCGGCGTCGTAAAACGCCTGCATGGTTGCCATGCTGCTTGTCATCCGCATATTCCAGCGTTCGGCCTCCGTTTCGAGACTCCACGCGGCCGCAAAACCTTCGAGTTCCGAGAATTCCTCAGGGAGCAGAGGATTGATTGCCGTCATGCGTTCACCCCGGAGCCTTGGTAGTTCGCGACCCAGTCGGCAACGGACTTGTGGAAATGTCGGACGAGGAGTTCCTGGTCGTTGAGCGGGAAGTCGCTCGAGCTGCCCAGAGCGTCGAGACCCTGCTGAGTTCCGACGAGGGTGCCGGCGTCCTGCAGAGCGAATTCCTTGAACATGACGACGGCGCATTCCTGCGCAGCGCGGTCGCTGGCGGTTTTGGCCGGCGGGAAGAAGAGTGTGCCCTCGAACCGGTGCGTGTTGTGTGACGTGGGCCAGTAACGGTAGACGAGGTACCACCCGCTGGCCCAGATCAGGATCTCGAGGTTGGGGAAGATCTGAAAGTTGTCGGCCGCCCATGCCTTGATGTGCCCAGGGTTGGTTCCAGGCAGCTCGTCCCCGAGATCGGGTTCGTTCCATGGTCCGAACAAGCCGCTGCGCGTTTCCATTTCGATCGGGTACTGAAAATTGGCCGGCCACAGTCGACGCGGAACGCTGGACGTGGACACCATGCGATGGGGTCCGTCGAGTTGGTAGTGCGGCGCCTCGAAACCCTTCATCATCTGGGGTCTGGCGTCGGGTGTTGCTTCCTGGGTATGCAGCGACGGGACGTGGTAGTACTCCTGGAATGCGTCCAGGAAGACCTTCCAGTTGCAGTCGATGTCGGCGCTGAAATCGTAGCGCTCGGGCATCTCCTCGAACGGATACCCCGCTAGATCGGTGATCATCGGACCGAGGAATTCGGTGAGAGTGGTGGGCGGTTCCTTGGCAAGATTTACGAAGATGAACCCTGCCCAGACATCACAGTGCACCGGGACCAATCCGTAATCGGCCTTGTCCAAGTCGAAGAACTCGCCCTCCTGCTGCACAAAGGTCAAAGACCCGTCGAGCGAGTAACGCCACGCGTGGTACTTGCAGGTGAAGGCGCGGCACGAGCCGCTGGTTTCCGCACTGGGAATCTCGTTCCACACCAACTTGTTTCCGCGGTGACGACAGATGTTGTGGAAGGCGCGAACCTGCCCCTCCAGGTCGCGCACGATGATGAGGGAGGTATTGGCGACCTCGATTTCCTTGGTGAAATAGCGACCTTTGTCGGCGACGTCCTCGACGCGCCCGACGTTGAGCCACGCCTGCTTGAAAACTGCTTCGCGTTCGGCTTCGTAGAACTCGGGCGAGATGCAGTCCTGATAGGACACCGGCCCGGTTCCGACGTCCGGATAGTGCTGGGTCCAGCTTCCTTCGGCAGGTTTGGGAAAGAGTGCCATGCGGATGTCCTTCTTTAGTGGCGGCGGTTCCGATGCTTCCCAGCGCGCCGTCAAATGTCAAGAATTGCATTCTGTTGCAAGAGTATTCGTATCCTAGGCAGTGATGTCACGATTGTGCCCGTAATTGTGCATTGTGGTGCAACATATTTCGAGATCACGGGCAGTGCTGGCGAAAATGAAAAGACCGCAACGCCCGGCATGCGTGAAGATATGCATGCCGGACGCTACGGTCTGTATAGTTTTCTTGCTTCCCAACCACTTTCGTGGGAATCCGTGCCTGGTTGATCAGAGAATCAGTTGATCAGAAGATCAGTTGATCAGACGACGGGTTCGACGGTGACGGCTACGTAGGCGGCGCCGCTGTCGGGGACGCGGGGTTGTTTCCAGACTTCGA
>NZ_JAZFNF010000044.1:0-4307 GCF_050586165.1 Rhodococcus sp. 24CO
ATTCAACACGCGGAGGACGACCGCCCGCCGCTTACCGCCGGCATCGCGTAACTAACGTCCGTGCCTCTTACAGCTAGTAGCGACGGGTAGAACCTAGTCATGACAGCCAGTACGGACCCCGTCCACGCGAGTCCCCAAGATCAGCGGTCTGCGAGCCGTCCGTCTTCTTGCACAATTGGCAGGGCCTTCGGTACTGGCGGGAGCGATTGCACGTCGACGATCGACGTTGCCGTTGTTGGAGAAAATGCAAGCCGATGCCACCACCTCAGAACTGGTGTCCCAGCTTCGCCGAGAGTTCGGACACGGCCCCCTTCTGCTCGATTTACCAGGCAGGCGAGTTGTAGTGATCCTCGACCGCGAGGACGCCATTCGCGTACTCGACGAAATACCTGATCCGTTCACGCCCGCCGACCGCGAAAAAGTAGCGGCATTGAGCACCTTTCAACCACACGGGGTACTCGTCTCACGCGGCCCACTGCGTAATACTCGACGAAAGTTCAACGAAACGGTGCTCGAAACCGGTAAACCGCTTCATCACCTCGCCGAGCCCATGTCGGAGACGATCTCATCGGAAAAGGCTCAGCTCAACGCGCTCGTAATGGCACGCGGATATCTCGACGCAAAAAGCTTCTTGCCGGCGTGGTGGAACATGGTCCGCGCACTCGTCCTGGGAGAAGCGGCTCGCGCGGACAGTTCCGTTACTGACCAACTGTGGTCACTGCGATCGCAGGCTAACTGGTCCTATCTTCTTCCGCACCGACGTCGACTACGAGATCAGTTCGTAGAGAACCTGTATCGATATGCCGCGAGCGCCGAGCTACCCAGCCTGATCGCCGTCGTGAATCAGACGCCTGTGGAATCAGTCGTCGACCCAATCGGCCAGGTACCGCACTGGCTGTTCGCATTCGATGCAGCGGGTATCGTCACTATCCGCGCCCTGGCGCTCCTCGCAGCCTATCCCAAACATCGGCGTCGGGCACTCGAAGAAATCGCCGCGACTGATAACCGGCGCCCCGCTCAGTACCCGTATCTTCGGGCGTGCATTCTGGAATCGGCCCGATTATGGCCGACCGCCCCGGTGATCCTGCGTGATTCGATCGCTTCCACACAGTGGCCCAGACGAGTTGGCGATACCGAAATCCCTGCCGACAGCGCGTTCATGATCTTAACCGCAGCATTTCATCGCGATCCTGATAACGTGCCGTTCGCCGATGTATTCATGCCTGAAGCGTGGCTGGAGGGCCGCGCCGAGACCCAGGCATTCATGCCGTTCAGTGGAGGACCTGCTGTGTGCCCCGGTCAGAACCTGGTTCTCTTCGTCGCTACGACAGCGTTAGCGAAACTGCTATGCGAGAACAACTACTCTTTGGAATTGACGCCGACTATCGATCCCGACTCTGTGGTGCCAGCGACCCTGAATCACTGCAGCCTTCATCTACGGGCTACTCCTGTCCAGGAAATGCTACAACCATAAGGATCCGCTGTTCGGGAGCGAGCGGGCACCAGCCGGCGCAGCTCGCCCTCTTGCATGCGGGCATCTCTGGGCCAGATGTGCCTGCGGGCCAGTGGCCTTCGTAGGCGTGCAAACCTTGACCTCAAGGACAATAGTCCCAAGCTTGCATGCTCAAATTAGTCGTCTAGCAACATGATTGAGTCGATGCAGTCCGCGACGCCAGCAGCTGCGCATCGGGCGACGAAAGCCGTTCGCCGCCAAACCTTCCGCGCGTGAGAGGAGTTATCGCCGGCAGGTGAGGGGCGAGACCGACCACCAGAGCTTTGGCGGCTCTCGGTCATCGTGCATTAGATAAGTGCACTGAACTCGTACATGAGAGTTGCGCGGGATATGCAGGCTTACTGAGATTGTGTAACACCCGCCAGAGAATGAGAGAGTGTCGGCGAATTCTGGTCGCCGAATGCCTGCCGCGTCTTCGTCGTCCTCGGCGAGCTATTCGAGGCTCTGCGTTTCTTGTGGCGTGCACGGCCGGGGTCTGACCGAATAAATGCCGGCGAGGTCAAGGTGAGTCTTACATCACGTGGTGCAGGGTGGTTACCCGTCCGCGCACCGCTCCAGTTTGGTAACCCCTGCCGGCTGAACTAGATTGTGCGGGCTTAGAACGGCTTTTTAGTGTCCGCTTACGGTCTGCATCCCTCGAAGGTGCGGCGCGCGCACTCGTCAATCACATCCGCAACTTGTGCCCGGCGAGCGAGTTTGCGGCGCTGCACGATTGCGCCGTTTCCTTGATCGAAGATCGTGTCCAAGGAAGCTGTGACCTGTTCGAGTTCTCCGAGCGCGGCGAGGGCAGGTGCTACGTGCTCGAGCAGACGGCGAACCGCCTGGTGCGCGGTCATCAAACGCGCACCTTTCGCATCCAACGATTTCCCCTCAAGTCCGTCGCGTGCAGCCCGCCAACATGCTGCTCGGAGCAAGTCCTGGTCGACAGCGGGCGCCGTCTCTCCCGTGGCGATCGCGGCATTTGCCGTCACGACGAGAGCATGTACCAACGTGGCCAACGTAATGGTCTCCTCCACGGTGGCAGGTACGTCGCTGATTCGAATCTCGACGGTGGGAAGGTGATCCGAAATGCGCACATCCCAATAGACCATGTGCGGGTCGAGGATGACACCCGTTTCCAACATCGCTGAAACAGCCGCCTCGTAGTGTTGCGCGGACTCAAAGTAGGGGGGTGGGCCTGAGCTGGGCCATCTTCCGAAAAGAACGTATCGCCAACTCGCATAACCGGTGTCGCGACCGCTGCTGATCGGAGAGTTCGCGGTCAACGCCAACAGAGTCGGTAGCCACGGGCGAAGATGATTGATGATCTGAACCGCCCGTTCGCGATCGTCCACACCCACATGAATGTGGCAACCACACATCACGCCGTCGGAGAGAGCTCCGTATAGCCCCGCCATGCGCTGATATCGTGATTCCAGCGTGACCGCGTCGATCGGCGGGTCATAGAACGGTGTCCCAACCGCAATCAATTGGCAACCTACTCGGGCCGCAGCATCAGCGGTTACGGCACGCGATTCACACAGCTGATCGCGAAGATCGCGGATATGGGCACCGATCGACGTGGCCGTCTCGACCTGGCAGCGCGACAGTTCGAGTTGAAGGGTGATACCGAGTTCGCGACCGGCCTCGGCAACCTCAGAGTTGCGCAGACTGAGACGTCCCGTTTGCGGATCGCAGAGCAGAAACTCTTCTTCGATACCGAGCGTCGGTGTACCAGCGGAGGACATATCGGAAGCGGGCTTTTCCATGGGATTACCTCCGCGGCTGGGGGGGTTCGTGACGTCTGATTTCTTGTTCCGTTTATCCAGCTCAACGTCAACTTTCCCACGGCACCGTCGTCTGAAACATCGGCTACAGATACGTCAAATTGACGTTAGCGGTTTGTACTTCGGGCGGATCGAAAGGATAATTTTTTGGCCCGGGCGAGGGACGGAACCTATGGCGAATTTCGGCAGGCCAATAGGACGTTTCCGGTAACCCACCTGCTGGACATGTCCCCTCCCCCCTGAAGCCTGGACAGTGCACCCGGCGAGATCACCGGACAAGGTTCTCCAGGCCTCAGAGGGGCACGGCGCACCACATGAATCCGAAGAATTCGCATGGGCCTTTTGCCAGAAACTGGTCGGCAGCCGCAAACCATGCCACAACACATCGACCTTGCAACTAAGCGTGACGAGTTTTCTGAGTTGGACGTCAGCGACGTCCTCGTCGCTCGTGGGTCATGGGAGAAGCGCACGTCCGGATCTCGTCAGAGCAATCACCGACAGTGTCTGGGAGTGCATCCCGTCCGGGATTCGGTAAGGACAATCCCATCTTCAATCGGGCCGTGAGTGCGCTGCTCCGCCTGAGGGAATGCCCGTTGACGCAAATGGTTATTTGACCGTCCCGGAACCCGGCAGCACAGCGGATTGCGGTTCTGAGCACGGGTTCCGTTCGCATTGTTCGAGCACAAGCTTTATCGCACTCAGTGTGAGACGGATACCGAGAACTGTATGAGTCAGCGCAGCGCCTTCCGATTGCTGGTTTATCTGCGGAGTTTCATGTTCGAATGCCGTAGATTTTCATGTTCGAATGTCGGGGATCGGTGCCATACCGTTCGAGGTGTCGCTGGGTACTCTCGTGCTCAGTTCAGGACAGCGCGTTGGGACCGTCGGGACTGCACCCGGTTTGATTGACATCTGACCTGTGAAGATCAGTCTTCACGGTGGAAGGATGGTGCTATGCCGAAACCGTTCCCCGAGGAGTTCCGTCGCGACGTGGTCGCGGTCGCCCGCAAACGCGAGGCCCCACTTTT
>NZ_JAZFNF010000045.1:0-3979 GCF_050586165.1 Rhodococcus sp. 24CO
ACGTTCGCCGATCGTTGGCCGGGATCGGAAACATACTGATGGAAATCCGCCGAAACACCGTTAGCGAGATAGACCCGAAGGGAAGAAGGTGGCGTCTGCTGGTCGAGTGGATGCGACGATCACGCTGCCGAACGAGCAGGTTGATCCGTCGGACTGGTCGAACGTTGTCTCCGCTGTCGGCTGACCAATCGTCAGGTATCTGCTGATTAATGAAGGTGAGGTGTGTTTCTGGGATCGAACCGTCAGGTGATCGTTTCGGAAGTTCGTAGGTGAATGTCCGTACGAGGTTCAGTGAGTGCTGTACGGGCCCGTAGATGGCGAGTGTGACTTCTTCAGCATTGAGAAGGACGATCTGTCCTGGCGACGCCAAGTATTTGCGTCGAGCGCAGTTCCACAGTGAGTCGATCGCGCGGGCGATGAGCAGCGATACCGCCAAGTCCTGGTCTGGCAGAGTTCCGGTGGCGCTCATGAACCATTGCCTGGCTTCGTTTTTGGCACCCGGAAATCGGTTCTTGTGAAGATAGGTCTGCAGCTGACCTTGGTGGAGCTGAAGCGGCGCCTCGCCTTCGGTTTCGATGCCTAAGGATGCGTTGTCCACCATGACGTTGCTCAGCCCGTGCTTGGCTGCGTTGTAGACGAACGATTCCGCCAGATAACGCTGCGCCGCATACGTCAGCAGCAGGGAAATCGCATCGATCCCTTCATTGAAATCGGTTTCTGTGACGTGGATTTGAGAGTCGGACGCGGACACCCCGCCCAGGAAAACTTGCGCGATCTTCTCCCGGTCGAAGCCGCTCTCGAGTCCGTGGTCGAGTTTCTGTTTGAACTCGGTGAAGTTGACGGAGGATGCGATTCCGAGCCACGGGCAGTCTTCTTGTTCGACGTGTGCATAGAACATGCGCAGCAGGGTCTCGGCTGCGTGGTGAACGATGAGGTTCGCTTCGGTGGCAACGAATCTGCGCCTTGCGTCAGCGTTCGGTGTATCTGCTGCTTCGAGTGTGACGACTCCGATGTGGCGGGTCGATGAGAATGCCGGTCCCAGGGCGTCATCGTCACACAGCATGAGCGAGAGCGATTCGATTCTCATCTTCAGGTATTCGGCCGGATCGGCGTTGTAGAGCATGCCGTTGAGCTCGGGAAACTGGGCAGGCGCGAGAGGGGGCGCTCTTGCTGTTGTGGTCGCTTGCGTGTTCTTGAATTCGAAGAGGGGGACATGAAAGTGACTGTATGTCGTGCACGGCGACGGCAACTGTCAACGAGTCCGGTGTCGCCGAACGTGGAGATTGGCGGCGCCTTATTGCACTGTCAGGAATGGTCCCAGACCAGGACGATCCTCGACGTGATGGCGCTGCGGAGCTGCTCATGCTGGTGTTGATTCTCCCGCCGGCTGAAACGTCTGCTCGCAGACACTGAGCTTGAGAAGGATGCTTTGCGTGTGGGTCGATACGATCATCTTCCAGTTCCCGTTGTGGCAGGAAACAGATTGCCGAGTAGCGAATCTATCGAGTGAACAAGTGCGTATTTTCGCGACTCATCGCGGCGGTGCTGGTTATCGCCGAGAGTGCGTCACGATTTTTCCGACGTTGCGTTATCTACCTGTGGCGATCGGGCCCGTCGGTGTCGGAGATGCACCGTAGTATTCCGTCGAACTAATACAGGCGGGAGAGATTCGGTGGCGGCGAGAAATTCTGTGGTCAAGCGCGAGGAAATTCCCGAGACTGTTCGGCGACGAATCTGGGCGCGTGCTGCTGGTAGATGTGTTCTGTGTTCACAGTGGCTTTTGGATTCGCGTTCGTCGCCTATGCACACTGTTCTGGTCGGGGAGATCGCCCACAATGTGGGGGCGACGTCGGGAGAAAAGTCTCCGCGTAAAAGCGCGGACGTCGCGGATCGCAATGCAGAATCGAATCTTTTGTTGTTGTGCCATTCGTGTCACAAGAGTATCGATTCGGCGGAATTGATCCCGCTGTATACCTCGGAGTATCTGGCGGACAAGAAACGTCGACACGAGCGTCGGGTCCGTGAGGTCACCGATTTCGCGACGCTGCGTCAGACCACCGTGATGCGGATGGTGGGCGAGGTACGCGAGAGCACCTCCGGTGTTGCGCCCGGGCAACTCGCCGAGGCGTTGCTCGATCGGAATCTGACGGGATTCGGTGAGGACACGCGAACGGGCGATTTCTTCGTACAGCTTCCCGGCGACGAGGGGCAGGAGTGGTTTTGGGACAGCGGTAAGGCAGCGATCGACAAGGAGTTGGCGAAGGTGCAGGACGCCATCGCCCATGGCGACACGACGCATGTCAGTGTGTTTGCGATCGCTCCGATCCCGCTGTTGGTGTATCTCGGTTCGAGGCTGGACGACAAGACGGAAACGTTGCTGTTCGAGCGTCATCGCGGCAGTACCGGCAGTCCGTGGACGTGGCCTCAGCACCCTGATCCGGCACCGGATTTCGATGTCGTCGTCCGCGATGAGGGAACTCGAAACGACAGCGACGTCGTCGTGATGGTCAGTGTCTCTGCGGATGTCAGCATCGACAGGATCCCTGACGCTCTCCGTGGGCTGCCTCTTCTCGAAGTTCGCCCCACGACCGAGGACCCTCGATCGGGTCTGATCGATTCGTTGCGCGCGCTCGACGCGTTCGCGAAAGCCTGGCGCGCGTGTGTCGTGCAGGTCGAGCGGCAATGGCCGAGCACACGGAGGATTCATGTAATCGCCGCAGTCCCGGTCACGGCGGCGATTCAGATGGGGCGGGACAGGATGAGAATCGCGCAGCCTGACCTGGTTCTGTACCAACGCACGGATCATGCAACCTACACACGGGTTCTGGAGGTGACCGGATGACTCCGCGGCACAACGAATTCAAGGACTTTCTCGACGATCATGTCAACCTCAACCCGGATCGCACGAAGAAACTGAACGCTCGTGTCGAGGCGATCAATTCGTTCGTCAACGATCACGCCGATCTGCAGATCTGTCTCGACGGGGATCTGATTCCGCAAGGGTCCTACGCGAGTCGGACGATCATCAAACCGCAACGGCGCAACGATTTCGACGCCGACGTGCTGTTGCCGATGAAGGAAGTGGACGGATGGGAACCGAAGCATTACACCGTCAAGCTCCACAAGGCGTTCGATGATTCCGCACGCTACGGCGACAAGGCAAAACTAGGGAAGCGTTGTGCCACAATCGACTACGCAGGCGACTTCCATATCGACATAGTTCCGTTCGTCACCCGAGCCGACGGTCTGACATACATCACCCACCGGACGAAAAATCAGTTCATTCTTGCCGAACCCACCGCGCTGTCGTCCTGGTTCGTGGGACAGAACAAGGCCGCCGGTGGCCATCTGGTGAAGACGGTGAGACTGATGAAATATCTGCGGGACAACAGCTCCGCAGAGATACCGTCGGTCGTGCTGTCCTCGCTTCTGGCCGGGCGCGTCCAACCGTTCACCTCGTACACGGACCTGCCGCGCACGCTCGTCGCGCTGGTCAACGGCCTGAAAACGTACTTGGACTCGCAATTTTTCGTGCCGTTCGTCGACGATCAAACCGGCCAGAACCTTGCCGACCGCTGGCCGCAGTCAGCTTTCGTCACCTTCAAGAGCCGGATCTCGACGTGGGCGAAAGACATGCAGAGCGCCCTTGATGCACCTGCCGATGAAAGCGTCGATGCGTGGAGGACGGTCTTCGGAACGAACTTCGGGTCTGCGTCGACGTCGGCTGCGGTCGGCGGCTCACGCACTGCGCTCAGTGCTGCGATCGCCCAGCATTATGCCGAACAGCCCGCGCCTCGGGAGCAGTTCCTCAAGCATTTCGGTATCCCGACACGGCTGGATCCGGCTTACACGGTGAGATTGGTCGGACGCATGTCGCCGACGAAGTCAGGGTTTCGTCGCTACGGGACTGTCTCTAAAACGGTGTTTCGGCCCGACTAGCTGAGTGAATGCTCGGCGAGGAGGTGCCGAGATGACGACA
>NZ_JAZFNF010000046.1:0-3390 GCF_050586165.1 Rhodococcus sp. 24CO
AACCTCCAACTCCCCACCCGACACACGCTCATCACCACACACCACCGCCAGCGAATTCCGATCCCCCGCAGCCGACAGTAGTTCCGGCAACACCAGCGCCCGACCACTCGAAACACCCGACACCGGAACCAACTCACCACATTCCGCCGGCGAGAGTAAATTCAGTGCGCCGAGTGGCAGGTTCGGGTCGGTAACCGCTGCGTCGATCACACGGAGGACTCGCTGCATCATCTCGTCTATCACGGTGTGGTCGAAGAGGTCTGGGAGGTACTTGATCGTCAGGTGTACAACGGCCTCGACGTGAGCGACCAGTCCGATCGGATAGTGCGCGGCGTCAACACCACTCACATCGACCACCCGCATCCCCGCAATATCCGTCTCCGCAGTCAACCCACCACGATCGACTGGATACGACTCGAACACCGTCATCGTGTCGAACACCGCGCCAGGCCCCGCCACCCGCTGAATATCCGCCAAACCCACATACTGATGATCCAAAAGCCCCGCCTGCTCAGCCTGAATCCGACCAAGAAGCACACCAAGAGTGTCCCGCCGATCCAACCGAACCCGCACCGGCACCGTATTGACAAACAAACCGATCATCGACTCCACACCCGCAACCTGCGGAGGACGACCGGCCACAGTCGAACCGAACGTCACATCATCACGAGAAGTCCACCCACCCAACACAATCGACCACGCCATCTCGATCACCGTATTCACAGTGACCCCCCTACCCCGCACAAACGACATCAACGCCGCAGTCTGTTCCTCGGTCAACTCACCGAACACATCCCGCGACTCGCGATACCGCCGGCCAGGATCGGCAGGCGCCACCAACGTCGGCTCGTCGACACCGTCGAATGCTTTGGCCCAGACGTCGAGTGACTCCGTCTTGTTCTGCGCGGCCACCCACGCCAGAAAGTCCCGATAGGGACGGACCCGGGGCAGCGCCGCACCGTCGGTGGCATAGAGCACCAGTAATTCCTTCAGAAGCAGTGGCGTCGACCAACCATCTAGCAGCAGATGATGATTGGTCATCACGAGCCGATAGCTTCCCGGGCCTGTGCTGACCAACATCCACCGCAACAACGGGGCGTGAGCCGGTTCGAACCGGGTAGCGCGATCCTCCGCCATCAGGTGATTCCAGGCACGAGCGCGGGGCCCATTGTCCAATCCGGAAAGGTCTATCTCCGACCACGGTGCTTCGACAAAATCGTGCACCACCTGCACCGGCTCAGATCCGACGTCGGAGAGAAAAGCAGTCCGCAGATTCGGATTGCGATCGAGCACCGATTGGCACGCACGGCGCAATCGCTGCGAATCAACCTCACCCCGCAAATCGACAACCAACTGCACCACATAAGCGTCCACCGACCCCTCGGACGCCAACGCATGGAACAGCAAACCTGCCTGCAGCGGGGACAACGGCCACACATCACTTAACGCCGGATACCTGTCCTCGAGCACCTCGATCTCACCTTGGCCGAGCCTGACCAAGGCCAGATCCGACGGCGTCCGGCCGCCGACACCGGGCTTCCCCGCGTCGGAGGCCAGCGCTGCCAGCGTGTCCGACCACATTCTCGCGGCCGCGTGAACATCGCCCTTGTCCAGTATCCCGCTGGGAAACGACCAGATTGCGCGCAGTCGCGACCTGCCGTCGTCGCCGACCACGGTGAGAGCATTGATGTCGAGCACAGCCGGCAACGGCGTATCCGGATTTTGTGCGCCACCCAGGTCACTGTCTCCGTTGATCGGAATCCACGCCGCCCCGGACCCGTTCGATACAGCACCCGCGCCTAGCCTACCGAGATAATTGAAGCCGATCTGCGGTGTTGGCAACTCACCCAACACCAGTCCGGTGTCCTCGTTGAGATACCGCAACAGCCCGTAACCGATCCCGTGATCGGGTACCGCCCGAAGCTGTTCCTTGACAGTCTTGACCACGGCACCCAAGGCCGGGCCACCCGAAGACGCGTCGTCGAGACCTACGTCCGAAAGATCCAACCGTAGGGGGAAACTCGTGGAGAACCAGCCGACGGTACGACTCAGATCCGAACCCGGAACCACACCTTCCTCCCGCCCATGACCCTCGAGCCCGATCAACACATCGGCAAGGGAAGGGTTGTCTTCGCGCCGCCATGCCGTGACCGCGACGGCGAGTGCCGCCAGTAGTGCGTCGACCACACCGCCGTGGAAGGCTTCCGGAACTGTGGTGAGCAGTGCCTCCGTCACGTCTGGGGAGACGTCAATCTCGATGGTGTCCGCGGTGGCGCTCACGTCGATGGAGGAGTCGAGGGGCCGGGACCCGATCATGGGGTCCTCGCCCCCAACCATCGATTGCCACAACGCAAGTTCGGCTGCCCGCTCCGGTCGACGAGCCTCCTCCACAAGCCCGTAAGCCCACCGACGCAAAGACGTCCCGACCGGTTCCAGTTCCGGCGATCTACCGGCCGCGACCTGCGACCATGCACTAGCCAGGTCGGGTATCAATACCCGCCACGACACCCCGTCAATGACCGAATGATGAGCCACCACCAGCGCACAACCCTGATCGCCGGCATGCGGGGGATCAAACCAGACCACCTGCACCACAGCGCCAGTGCTGGGATCAAGCCGATCCGCCGCAGCATCCAACTCGTATGCAGCCACCTCTCGGAAATCGGCGTCGCCACGCCCGGTCGATACTTTCCGAATTGTCTTCTCGGCTTGAATTGATCCAACGGGCAAGACTTTCCAGGTCCACGATCCATGTGTGTCTGGGCGCAATTGGGCCCGCAGCATGTCGTGATGGTCGAGCACCGCTTGCACCGTGCTCGCCAAGCTCGGTTCGTCTATTGCCTCCGGCAGATTCAGCATCACCGCTTGAGAGAAGCGATTGAACCCCGATGCGCTCCGCCCAACGAGCCACCGCATGATCGGCGTCAACGGAACCTCACCAACACCGCCGCCAGTCAATTCCTCCAACTTCGCTACGTCTGCTCCACCCGCCAGAACTGCTACCTCCGCCAGTCCGATAATCGTCTTACGCTCGAACACATCCCGCGGGGAGATCACCACTCCGTGAGCTTTTGCCCGCGCTGCAAGCTGAATCGACATGATGCTGTCTCCGCCGAGCGCAAAAAACGAATCCTCCACGCCCACCGATTCGAGTCCCAGCACTTCCTCGAACAATCCTGCCAACGTCGATTCCATCTCGGTTACCGGCGCCCGGAATTCCGCCCGAGCGGCAGCAAGATCCGGTGCAGGTAAGGCGTCGCGGTCCAGCTTTCCGTTAGGGGTAACCGGCAGCTCGTCAACCACCACCACTGCGGCCGGCACCATCTGCCGAACCACACGCTCCGCCATACAATCCACAATCTCCGAAGCATCCAGGCTCACAGACGGTTC
>NZ_JAZFNF010000047.1:0-2710 GCF_050586165.1 Rhodococcus sp. 24CO
CATCGTGAACCTCTCTCGGGTGCATCAATGCCTGAAGTAAAACAAACGAACTCCGGAAAACTCGGGGTACATCAAAGCAATCTTTGAACCGTGCCGGGTTTGATGCCGCATCCTTTTTGTGACGGATGCAGATCATGCCCAAGCGTCACCCGCCCGAGGAGCGTGAGCGAGGCGTCAGGATGGTCCTCGACGACCTCCACGAAGACCCATCCGTCTACTCCGCATGTCAGGTGATAGGGGCCTTGACCCCGGAAACTGGACACGGGGTTTGTGATTACGCGGCTTGCTGCAGGCTATCGGATGTGTGAGCGTTTTCGTAGTCGGTGGGACTGAGATAGTTGCAGTACGAGTGCCGGCGTCGGGTGTTGTAGCGGGTGATCCACCGGAACACCGCGAGCCTTGCCGCCCGGGGCGATTCCCAGCGGGCTGCGCCTTGCAGCGTTTCGTGTTTGAGTGTCGCATTGAACGACTCGGCCAGGGCATTGTCCGCGCTCGTGCCCACCGCTCCCATCGATTGCGCGACACCCAAATCCGCGCAGAGCATCGCGAAGCCCTTTGAGGTGTACTGACTTCCGCGATCGGCGTGGAACACTGCACCGGCAAGGCCGCCGCGTGTGCGAGCTGCGGCCTCGAGCGCGTTCTCCACGAGTTCGGTACGCATGTGCTCGGCGATCGACCAGCCCACCAGGCGTCGGGAGAAGCAGTCGATCACCGTGGCCAAATACAAGAACTCACCGTCTCCGCATGGCAAGTACGTGATGTCACCGACGTATCTGGTGTTCGGTGCGGCTGCGGTGAAATCACGGTTGAGCAGGTCCGGCGACGGAGTGTCGGCTGGTTCGGCGATGGTGGTGCGGTGTTTTCGGCGCAGCCGCAGGCCCTCGATGTTGTTGGCGCGCATGATCCTTGCGATCCGTTTGTGATTAACGCGTTGGCCGGTGGGTTGTCCGTGATTGATCTCGGCGGTGATCCTGGGCCGCCCGTAGGTGTTGTCCACCGTGTGGACGGCGCGAATCTTCTCGGCGAGTTCGAGGTCGGCGATGGCGCGGGCAGCCCGCGTGTCGGCGGCGTTGATCCATGCGTAGTACGACGAGCGGGCGATATCGATGACCTGGCACAACCGCTTCACCGGGTAGGTGTCGGAGTGGTCTGCAACGAACTGGAAGCGGTTCACCAATTCGTCTCTCCGGCGAAATATTTTGCCGCCGACCGCAGGATGTCTCGCTCGGTTTCGAGCTTGGTTTTCTCCGCTCGCAAGTGTGCAACCTCGGCGCGGAGCCTGGCGGCTTCCTGCTCGGGTGTCTCGCCGGTGCCGGGCCCCGGAGCGGTGGCGACGGGTCTGCGGATCGGGATTCCCGCGTTCTTCAGCCATGTGGTCAGGGAGCCGTGGGATATGCCGAGGTCGGCGGCGATCCCGGCTACGGTCGCGCCCTCGGTGTCGCGGTACAGCGCGACTGCGTCACGGCGGAACTCTTCGGAGTAATTTTTCTTTGCCATCGGGTTAGATCTTCTCGCTTTTCCTGGTCTGAGACCAGGATCAAGCGTGTCCAACCCGCGGGGTCAAGGCCCTAGGCCCGAAACTCGGCATCAGTGCCGAATCGCAGCGTAACTTCAGCCATGCGAACCCAGTCGATGCCCAGCATGTACCCGGCGAACATCGCGGAGCAAATGCAGATCACGAACTCGAGCGTAAGCACCGAGAATTCAAAGAAGTCAACAAAATTAGAGACGTCGCAATCGATTTTCTTCGCGAGGGAGCTCGACCCTCGCCGCCGCAGAGGCACCTCCCTGCACCGTAGGCGGTTGGGAACACAGTCCAGGTCATCGACGATCTGCGTGCACAAAATTTCAGGGTCGAGTCGATCTAATGAGATCGGTAGCCGTGCCGGCACCGGACTATCCCCGACGCCCCCTCATTCAGGAACAGCAAGCAACCACAGGCACCGCAGAAAAGAGCTGTACGACCACCGAAAAGCCGCTCACCTGCGTCGCCAAGGCCACGACGTCGCTTCCTGCGCCATCGGACCGCTTGATGCGCGACGAATGGTTGAACGGGGCAGTCAGAGGCCGGCACCAGCACGCCGGTTGCAGATGGTCTGCTCGGGGGCATCGAGACGACCTCGGAGTCGTGCGCGGCCTGTCTTCAACACATCCGGAACTAAAGTTCGACAGCATCGGCCTGCGCTGTACCCCGCGCACTCGGTAGTTTTGGAGTGTCGAGCAGAATAACTTCGTTCTCTGGCCAGACTAAATATCTCGTTGTCAGCGTGACGTGTATACCTACGGTGTACAAGCTGATTCGGCGAGGTGTGAGGTTCACCCCGGAAAGTGGACAGTGGTCACGCGGCCATCGAGGTCGCGGTCAGTGACTTTTCGTAGTTCGTGGGGCTGAGCATCCCGATCGTGGAGTGCCTACGCCGAGTGTTGTAGACGTGCATCCAGTTGTCAACTGCAGCAACTAATTCCGACGCATAGGCGAAAGTGTGTCGATAATAGTACTCGTGCTTGAACGTCGACCACAGGCTCTCCGCACCGGCATTATCCCAGCATATCCCGGTATCTCCCATAGAACGGCGCAGTCTGTACCGTTCGCACGCCTGCTTCATGATCTCTGCAGTGCATTGACTTCCTCTGATGCTCTCCTGAGAGTCAAGCTGCTTTTCGATGGTGTCGGGTGTTCGGGGTGATGGTCTGCGGTCCAGGGTTGAGG
>NZ_JAZFNF010000048.1:0-2453 GCF_050586165.1 Rhodococcus sp. 24CO
GTCGTCATCTCGGCACCTCCTCGCCGAGCATTCACTCAGCTAGTCGGGCCGAAACACCGTTTTAGAGACAGTCCCCTCCATCGTCGACAAGTGCAACAGCTTTCGGATGCCGACGGCCATCACACGGAGCAGCCGTTCAGGCAGCGAGGGTCTGTGCGGTGACCTGATCCCACACCTGGAATCGGATGGCTCTTCGTTGCGGTGATCGGTGACGGTCATGCGTTGCCGCGATGGGCGGAAGTGCGGGGAGATTCGACTGAAAGCGAATAGAAATCGTTGCGCTGCACCGACAGAGCGGAACTCTTTCATCGTGCGTTCTCGTTGCCGGGTCGGCGGATGGGAGTTCTGCACCGATTTTTCAAGTATTTGTTCCGCCGGTGCTCGTTCGTCTCGAGGGCCCTCACCCCATCATCAACGACACCACCAGATCATCCCAGATCAGGCGATAAGATGACCTGCACCTCGGCCACGACAAAAACCAAGCCCCGCCGGAACGCGAATCGACGAACATCCGAAACGGAACCCGGCCGAAAACGGTGTTGACGGGGTCGTTGCGTGAGCCGTCGGATTTCGCAGGGGCAGGAACGTCGCGCCCGCCGGCGTTTCCGAATCGAGCTCGATGCGTTCTGCGCCGGCGTATGCCTGGCGGCGGCCGAGTACAGCAAGACGATACGGCGGAATGACCACTGATCCCAAACAACTATACTTCCGAACACGTTCCGAATAAGTTGGGACCATGATCACCGCAGCAGCACTCCCCGCCGCGGCCCGACGCTCCTCAGACCTGAGCAAACACTCGGCCGAGGTCTTCGCTGAGGCCGAAGACCACCCCGTAACGGTGACTCGGCGCGATGGCGAGGCACTCGTTTTGATGTCGCAGCGCGAGGCCGAGGGCCGCTCCCGTCTGCTGAACTTCGCCGCCCAGCTCATCACCGTCACCCTCGACGAGAGTGGTTCACTCGCTGAGCGCATGGCCAAGGCCTTCCCCTGGATGCTCGCGCTGTCGCCGGCGGACCGGGAGACCTGCGCTCAGGACCTCGTGGACGCCGCGCGTGCCTCGTTCTCCACCGACCAGCCGCACCTCGCGATTGCGGAGTTGACGTCGTGGAAGGAGACGGCAATCACCATTGCCGCTGGCCTCGGCAGCGCCGACCTCGAGTGGCTCGACGACGACGAGACCGTGGAGCGTCCGTAGTCGTGGCAGCCGCCAAGAAAGGCTAGCTGGTCCCACGTCCCCCGAAGAAAATCGAGTACTCGAAACCAGCCGACCCTTCCGCGGGTCGTGACGAGAGCGTTGAACTGTTCCATTTCGGAGGCATCGCCGTGAACCTGGCCAATCAATGCGGGCCCCACCTCCTCGGGCGATCGTGAAGGCGGAACGAGCATGTCCGATACGTCTGCAACACCAGCGGACCGTCACCACCTGCGCGCTGAAAGATACACGCGTGCAACGAGAACAACGCACCAACCCCGCCAGGAACTACCCCGACCGCGCCTGACACAGCCTGCCGAGTCGACGACCCGTCCCCCTCGTGTGGGCCCAACAGACTGCTCGGGCAACGGTTGAAAAACGCCCCGCACCCCTGGGCAACAAAACTGCTGCCCGCGCCACCTAATGGCCGACGCGGAGGCCAGCGTTACGCCCCGATCAGGGTCGTTGTACTCAGTTCTGTGCGTTCACGTTTCATCACGGTCACCGCGGTCGCCTGGGAAACGGTAGACCCGAATTCCGCCCTCGCGATCCATGTATTGAATGCTCCAGAGCGTGCGATCGACCTGGCCCAATTCGATACTCCGGATCGCTTCTTCCAAAGTCGGGTACTCCGCTGTGCGCTGCGCAGCACCGTCGTAGAGAAAAGTGAAATGCATTCGGTAGTCGTCCTTTCTTCAACGTCTACTGACCGGCTATCCCGTCAAAACTATGCCAACCCTGAACATAGACGCTCTGCAATCGAATGCAGGCTGACCCGCCTCAACAGTGAGCACGTTCGTCAGCCGCCACTTGCCTGTCTCATGATGCGGGCTCTCCCCCGACGGGTCGAGTATCAGTCCCCACTAGGTCATGCACGACTGCTAGCGATGCAGCAATACAGACGATACACAACCGATGTGAACGTATGTTGTTGCAGTACAGCGCCTTACAACAGAATAATGACACAATAACGGCCGAAGTGGACGAGGTCGGCTTCGTCAGCCGATCCCGTCACCACGACCCTGTTATGGGCATTGCAGAGCGACTTGACGAGGATTCTGCTGTGTTCGGGTGTGGGCATCCGAGCAGGAACTGCCGCGCCGGGGTGATAGACGATGTACGGATCGGATCCCACGTGCGGCGTCGGATCCGGTTGCTTCGAAACTCGAGCGAGCCGGTTCATTTGAATCGCACCGGCGAGTCCGGAGACTTACTGATTTGAGAACTCCGCAATTCGCGTAGCTCTGTGTTCACCGTAGTA
>NZ_JAZFNF010000049.1:0-2431 GCF_050586165.1 Rhodococcus sp. 24CO
AGTGGCATGCTCTAGACCCGAAGCGGAGTGATCTACCCATGGCCAGGTTGAAGCGACGGTAAGACGTCGTGGAGGACCGAACCCACTTAGGTTGAAAACTGAGGGGATGAGTTGTGGGTAGGGGTGAAAGGCCAATCAAACTCCGTGATAGCTGGTTCTCCCCGAAATGCATTTAGGTGCAGCGTCGCGTGTTTCTCACCGGAGGTAGAGCTACTGGATGGTCTAGGGGGCCCACAAGCTTACCGAAATCAGCCAAACTCCGAATGCCGGTGAGTGAGAGCGCGGCAGTGAGACTGCGGGCGATAAGGTTCGTAGTCGAGAGGGAAACAGCCCAGATCGCCAGCTAAGGTCCCTAAGCGTGTACTAAGTGGAAAAGGATGTGGGGTCGCGAAGACAACCAGGAGGTTGGCTTAGAAGCAGCCACCCTTGAAAGAGTGCGTAATAGCTCACTGGTCAAGTGATCCTGCGCCGACAATGTAGCGGGGCTCAAGTACACCACCGAAGCTGCGGCATTCACGCAATAGCCCCCCTTCACTCTGCGGAGTGTTGGGCAGGTGTGTGGATGGGTAGGGGAGCGTCGTGTGGCCATGGAAGCGGCAGGGTGACCTAGCCGTGGAGGCCACACGAGTGAGAATGCAGGCATGAGTAGCGAAAGACGAGTGAGAAACTCGTCCGCCGAATGACCAAGGGTTCCTGGGCCAGGTTAATCCGCCCAGGGTGAGTCGGGACCTAAGACGAGGCCGACAGGCGTAGCCGATGGACAACGGGTTGATATTCCCGTACCCGTGTGAACGCGCCCATGGTGAATCAGTGATACTAACCGTCCTGAAGCCACGAGAAGACCTTCGGGTCTCGAGTTGGTGGATGCACGGGACCTGATCTGGTAGTAGCCAAGCGATGGGGTGACGCAGGAAGGTAGCTGGGCCGGTCAGTGGTAATACCGGTGTAAGCGTGTAGGGCGTGACCTAGGCAAATCCGGGTCGCATATAAGCCTGAGACGTGATGCGTAGCCGATTGAGGCGAATTCAGTGATCCTATGCTGCCGAGAAAAGCCTCTAGCGAGCTTTCACACGGCCCGTACCCCAAACCGACACAGGTGGTCAGGTAGAGAATACTAAGGCGATCGAGATAACTATGGTTAAGGAACTCGGCAAAATGCCCCCGTAACTTCGGGAGAAGGGGGGCCCTGTCTGGTGACGACATTTACTGTCTGAGCTGGGTGGGGCCGCAGAGACCAGTGAGAAGCGACTGTTTACTAAAAACACAGGTCCGTGCGAAGTCGTAAGACGATGTATACGGACTGACGCCTGCCCGGTGCTGGAAGGTTAAGAGGACCGGTTAGTTCCTTCGGGAGCGAAGCTGAGAATTTAAGCCCCAGTAAACGGCGGTGGTAACTATAACCATCCTAAGGTAGCGAAATTCCTTGTCGGGTAAGTTCCGACCTGCACGAATGGCGTAACGACTTCTCAGCTGTCTCAACCGTAGACTCGGCGAAATTGCATTACGAGTAAAGATGCTCGTTACGCGCGGCAGGACGAAAAGACCCCGGGACCTTCACTACAGCTTGGTATTGGTGTTCGGTTCGGTTTGTGTAGGATAGGTGGGAGACTGTGAAACGGTGACGCCAGTTATCGTGGAGTCGTTGTTGAAATACCACTCTGATCGAATTGGACCTCTAACCTCGGACCATGATCTGGTTCAGGGACAGTGCCTGGTGGGTAGTTTAACTGGGGCGGTTGCCTCCCAAAATGTAACGGAGGCGCCCAAAGGTTCCCTCAGCCTGGTTGGCAATCAGGTGTCGAGTGCAAGTGCACAAGGGAGCTTGACTGTGAGACTGACAGGTCGAGCAGGGACGAAAGTCGGGACTAGTGATCCGGCACCGGCAAGTGGAAGCGGTGTCGCTCAACGGATAAAAGGTACCCCGGGGATAACAGGCTGATCTTCCCCAAGAGTCCATATCGACGGGATGGTTTGGCACCTCGATGTCGGCTCGTCGCATCCTGGGGCTGGAGTAGGTCCCAAGGGTTGGGCTGTTCGCCCATTAAAGCGGCACGCGAGCTGGGTTTAGAACGTCGTGAGACAGTTCGGTCTCTATCCGCCGCGCGCGTAAGAAACTTGAGGAAGGCTGTCCCTAGTACGAGAGGACCGGGACGGACGAACCTCTGGTGTGCCAGTTGTTCCGCCAGGAGCACCGCTGGTTAGCTACGTTCGGAAGGGATAACCGCTGAAAGCATCTAAGCGGGAAGCCTGTTCCAAGATGAGGTTTCTCACCCCCTCGAGGGGGTAAGGCCCCCGGCAGACCACCGGGTTGATAGGCCAGAACTGGAAGTACAGTAATGTATGCAGGTGACTGGTACTAATAGGCCGAGGACTTACCACAAAGAAGCTACGCGTCCACTGTGCGGTATCTGAAACAACACACAGATACCTT
>NZ_JAZFNF010000050.1:0-2216 GCF_050586165.1 Rhodococcus sp. 24CO
TCACGAGAAGTCCACCCACCCAACACAATCGACCACGCCATCTCGATCACCGTATTCACAGTGACCCCCCTACCCCGAACAAACGACATCAACGCCGCAGTCTGTTCCTCGGTCAACTCAGCGAACACATCCCGCGACTCGGTGTACCGCCGACTCGGATCGGCAGGCGCGACCAGGGTGGGGCTCGGGGCGCCTGCAAGATGTGTCACCCACTCGTCAAGTGATCTCGAGGTATCTTGCCGATTGATCCACGCTAGGTAGTCGCGGTACGGGTACGCCCTGGGCAAGGCATCTTCACCTGCGGCGTAAGCCAGCAGAACTTCACGCAACAGGAGTGGCGTCGACCAACCGTCGAGCAGCAGATGATGATTGGTCATCACGAGCCGGTAGCTCTCAGGACCTGTGGTGATGAGCAACCAGCGCAGCAGCGGTCCACGCGTGGGATCAAAACGGTGCGCTCTGTCCGAGGCCATCACCCGATCCAATTCCAGGCGTCGCGCTTCCTCGTCACGTTCCGACAGGTCCATCTCCGACCACACGACCGCCCGGTGTTCTTGGACCACCTGCACCGGGCCGGTTTCGAGGTCGGAGACAAATGCGGTCCGCAGATTCGGGTAGCGATCGAGCACCACCTGACCCGCCTGACGCAAACGGTCCGAATCAACTTCACCCCGCAATTCGACGGTCAATTGCACGACGTACGCGTCTACCGACTCCTCGGACAGCAGCGCATGGAACAGCAAACCTGACTGAAGCGGGGACAACGGCCACACATCACTCAACGTGGGATACCTGTCCTCGAGCTCCTCGATGTCACTTTGGCCGAGCCTGACCAAGGCCAGATCCGACGGTGTCCGCCCGCCGAGGGGATGGTCGGCCAGCGCAGTCAACACTTCGGTCCACAACCGTGCCAGCTCACTCACCTCGGCGACGGTCAGCACCCCGATCGGGAAGGACCACGTTGCGCGTAGTCGGGGATTGCCCTGGCTGCCGAGAGTCACGGCGTTGATTTCCAGCACGCTCGCTACCGGCATCTCAGGTTCCTGAGCACCACCACGCTCGGAGTCGCCCAGCGTGTCACCGTCACCGAGTGGTGCCCATCCGATTCCGTCCGGTATTGATGCTCCGACGCGCCCGAGGTAGTTGAACCCGATCTGCGGTGTTGGCAAGTCCCGCATCTTAAAAGCGTTGTCCTCGTTGAGATACCGCAACAACCCGTACCCGATTCCGTGATCGGGTACCGCCCGGATCTGTTCCTTGACAGCTTTGACAGCGGCAGCCAATGCCGGGCCACCCGTGCAGGCGTCGTCGAGATCGATGTCCGCAAGATCCAGGCGCAGTGGAAAACTCGTGGTGAACCAGCCGACGGTACGGCCCAGATCCGAACCGGGTACCGCGTTCTCCTCTCGTCCATGGCCTTCCAGCGCAATGAGTGTTGTGGCAATCGGGGGATCTGTCGACACCGGTCGGCGATCTCGCCGCCATTGCGTGACCGCGACTGCCAACGCAGCCAGCAACCCGTCGTCGACTCCACCGTGAAACGCCTCGGGAACTGTGGTCAGCAGGGCTTCTGTCACTTCGGTGGACAGTTCCACGGAAACATGATCCGTCGATCTGTTCACATCGACCGACGGGTCGAGGGGCCGAGACCCGATCACCGGATCGTCGCCGGCAGTCATCGCTCGCCACAGGTCGAGTTCGGCTACTCGCTCCGGCCGGCGGGCTTCCTCGACTAGCCCATGAGCCCAACGACGCATCGACGTTCCCACTGCCGGCAACTCCGGTTCCACTCCAGCCACGATCTGCGACCACGCAATCGCCAGATCCGGCACCAACACTCGCCACGACACCCCGTCGATAGCCGAATGATGAACTACCACAAGGACACAGCCGCGAGCGCCAACCTCCACAGGCTCGAACCACACCACCTGCATCACTACACCGGCGTCCGGATCAAGCCGATTCGCCGCAGCATCCAACTCCGCGGCCACGAGGTCACTGAACTGGGAACTTCCAGCATCCACCTGCATCGACACCCGCCGGATCAGGAGGTCCGCTCGAATCGCGCCTTGCGGCAACACTTCCCACGTCCAATGACCGTCGGCTTGCGGCCGCAGCCGAGCGCGCAGCATGTCGTGTTGGTCGAGCACCGCTTGCACCGTGCTCGCCAAGCTCGGTTCGTCTATTGCCTCCGGCAGATTCAGCATCACCGCTTG
>NZ_JAZFNF010000051.1:0-2139 GCF_050586165.1 Rhodococcus sp. 24CO
AAAAGTGGGGCCTCGCGTTTGCGGGCGACCGCGACCACGTCGCGACGGAACTCCTCGGGGAACGGTTTCGGCATAGCGCCATCCTTCCACCGTGAAGACTGATCTTCACAGGTCAGATGTCAATCAAACCGGGTGCAGTCCCATAGTCGTATCGGACACTGTGTGGTCGGCGGTGCGTCCGTTCTCTGAACCGATACCGACTGCGATCGTTGTCGGACGTCGGCGGTCGAACTGACAGCGCCATGTGAATACGGTAGCGCTGTTGTGGAACGGTCCCGAATATCATCCCGAAGCATCAATGGTGCCGCAACAGATCGATCAATTCTTCCTTCTGCAGCTTTGAATAGTTATGTAGGTCAAGTTCTTTCGCGCGACTCTTCAAATCCTTCCCGGTCCAGTCCTCGTACGGCGGCGACTGGCCACCCGACTTTCCGACGCCGGAACGTCCGCGATTCGCGGCAGCGTTCGATATGCGAGCAGCTCTCTCTTTGGAGTCGCCCTTTTACCGTAGCTTCGCGTAAAGGTCTTGGTCTTGGAGTTGTGGCTGTGAACTCTTCTGTGGCATAGCGGAGCACTCCTTGACGGTTGTGTATCCCGTTACGATGCAGGGCGAAAGTGGCGCCCGTGGCTGTGCAGGCGAGAGTGTGCCGACCTTTACCCGTCGTGCGGATCGGTTGCCGGGCCCTGCTTCGTGGCGCCGCCCTCATCGGACCAAGTTTGGTCGCTGGATGGGTCGGACTGCACGTCACTGTCCGCGTTGTCGGACCCTGAATTGGGCGTCACCGTCTCGACGTCATCGGGTGAATTGTCGCGCGAAACTGCTTGCTCGTCGATCATCGTGCCTCCTGGGGTCGTCTCGACAGGTTTGTCGAGGGGTGACTTTCGGTCGCACCGGAAAGGATAATCTGCATCTGCGGAAACAGATAATATCACGCATGGACGCGATACTTGCTGTCACTCCTGATCGTGCGGGCGGAAGTAGCATTGTTCATCTCACTGCACGGCACGCGTGGAAGGGCAGCGGATGCCCGCTCATCACTATTCGAACAGCTACTAACCGCAGAACGCTCGACTTTCGAGGAGACACCGATGTTAGTGCGACTGCCAGGCATTTACCCACCGCAAGAGGACACCTGGTTACTGGCCGGCACGTTGGCAGGTGAAAACCTCGGATCTCACTCGCGCGTACTCGACATCTGCACCGGGACGGGGGTACTGAGCCTGTGCGCGGCCGCAGCGGGCGCCGGCCATGTCACTGCAGTGGATATGTCTCGTCGAGCGCTGGCCACCACCTGGATCAACGCCCTTCTGCGACGGCATTCGGTTCGCGTGATGCGCGGAAATCTGACCGAACCCGTACGGGGGCAGCTTTTCGACGTGATCGTGTCGAACCCACCGTATGTGCCTGCGCTCGACGACGTCTTGCCTACCCGCGGTGTCGAACGAGCGTGGGATGCGGGCGTGGACGGACGAATGCTCTTGGATCGAATCTGCCTACAGGCGCCTGCAGTGCTCGCACAGTCGGGGGTCCTGCTGATCGCGCAGTCTGTGCTCAGCGGAGTCGAGAAGACCCAGGCGATGTTGGAAGAACAGGGATTTTCCGTCGAGATCGCTGACCGGGTCGAAATACCGTTCGGTCGTGTACTTTCGGCGCGTGCGGCACTTTTCGAGGATCGTGGACTCATCGATACCGGGCAGCGCACGGAAGAGATCGTGGTGATCCGCGCGGTCAAATGACTCTCGTCGGACGTTCCTGTGCAATCCGGATCGCGTCGCCCGTAGTTTCGCGCGGGTGAACTGCGCAGTGACGTCTCGCCTCGATCCCGACTACCGGTGATGTGCTCTGCCAACAGATTGTCGAACGCAAGACAGGCAGCGGCGCCGAACGAAATGTTGGCGCCCAGTGCGGGGCCTTGCTCGGCGAAGGTGCCGGCGAGATCCCGAACTGCGATCTGTTCGGTAGCGTTGTGCCGATGCGGTGGCGCGGGAATTCCACCCTTCTGCGACGGTACCCACAAGAAGAGAAAGTTCGACGGCCGAAGAGAGAAATGAACGCTCTAGGTGTTGTGGGTATGGACGTTGCTGACGCTGGATTGAAGTAGACGGGCTGGCCCTTCGCGGCAGGATGGAAGTTGCGAA
>NZ_JAZFNF010000052.1:0-2054 GCF_050586165.1 Rhodococcus sp. 24CO
TTCGCCGATCGTTGGCCGGGATCGGAAACATACTGATGGAAATCCGCCGAAACACCGTTAGCGAGATAGACCCGTCGCTACCGGCCGCTGCCGCAGGCAGGTAACCTCGTTCCGATCGGGCGGTCACTAAAGTTCACGGTCGAAGAGTGCACCGT
This sequence comes from Rhodococcus sp. 24CO, assembly GCF_050586165.1. Taxonomy (NCBI): domain Bacteria; kingdom Bacillati; phylum Actinomycetota; class Actinomycetes; order Mycobacteriales; family Nocardiaceae; genus Rhodococcus; species Rhodococcus sp. 24CO. The sequence continues at coordinate 156 of NZ_JAZFNF010000052.1, forward strand.
TCCTGCTCCGTACCAACTGTTTTGGAAGGTCAGGAATGTGGGGGAGGAAGCTCGCCGGCAGAACGCGGAGCGGGGGGAGATCAACGAGTACGGCGAAGTAATCACCGAGCACAGCAGCTTCGTCGGGGCACATTGGGTGCAGGTCTGGGTGGTCAAGGACGGTGTCGCGGTCGCGACGGACCGGCAGGACGTCATTATCGTCTAGGTATCCGATATAGGGGTGGAGGCTGTGGGCCATGTGGTCAGCAGGGGCGTGGATGGCAAGGAAGGAGCCGCCGGAGCGATGCACAGGTGCTCGCCGCGCTCGTTTCTTATGACCGGATGGAGATCGACGAGGGGTGGATCGGTCCGCTGATTCTTGAATGAGGATGTGGCAAGGGGATGGGCGTCTGCATCGGTGAAGTCCTATGTGGCCGGACTTTTGACGATTTTTGCAGCGCGGGGGCGACGCGATCTCGCTGAGGCCCGGATATCGCAGTCGCTACGGTTCCAACGGCGTGACGGGGTGCCTCCCCTGAATGACTCATACCTTCCGGTGCACTCGTGTACAAGATGTAGTAACGGGGCAGCCGGGCGTGCGCCGCCCGGTTCGCTCTCGGTGCCGGCGACCACCCAGCCGGGGTAGAGCTCGTGCACGGTGTCGAGTTCAGCTGCGGCGAGGACGTTCGAGACTCCGGGGCTGCCGCCCATCCCGATGAGTGCGATGATGCCCGCGGCTCGCGCTCGGTCGTCCCATTCCAGGGATGGGAGAGTGGGCTCCCAGCCATCGTTGATATCCACGTAGTCCACGCCTGCAGCTGAATCGTTCCGGCGTCGATGGGGCAGTCGATGTGCACCGTGCGATCGTCAGTGGTTCTCGATGATGGCAGCGACTTCTTCAGCACTCAGGCGTGGTCTTTCGTCGAAGTCGGAGTAGGCGCCGTAATCGTCGACTTTCACGTCGCGGGTGAGTTCCGTGGCCACCAGCCTGATGGTCTCGTAGCGGGCCGGCATCTCTTCTCGTAGTCGCGAACGCGATCTGTTGATGGCACCTTTGCACTCGGTTTCGTGTTCTGGGGTGACCCAACCCATGCCCAGGCGCAGTATCTTCACATCACCGTCTCCGCTCGTTCGGCCGATGTGTCCGAATGCGTATTCCTCGGCCTGCACGCCGGCGAGGAGCACGTCGGCCGCGTCGTCTGGTCGCTGGGGTACCCAGACAGTGGGGTCGGAAGTAGTCAGCTGAAGGCCCCCTCCCTCGACACTCCCACCCGTCCAGAGCGGTGCGAGATCGGCAGGAGTGGCGAGCGATATGTCGATGAACGGGATCCCACGTGCGTGGGCAAACACAGCGTGGGCGGCCTCATGGATCGCGGCGTGCGAGATCCATCCGTGCTGGGGGCAGGTGAGCATGTCCAGGTTCATGATCACGAGACTCTACTTCGTTGCTGTGACCTGTGGTGATGACATGTCCCTGGGGTGGTTGTTGGGGGTGTGTGGGGCGCCGGCGTTTTTGGGTGCCGGCGGGGGCCGGCGGGGTGTTCGGGTTGGGTGGTGTGGTGCCGGGTCGTGCGGGGGTGTTGTGGGGGCTGGTTTTGGGTGTTTTTGAATGTTGTTGTGTGTCAATAGGTTTCGGTATTCGGTTGGTGTTGAGTTGGTTTCGCGGGTTGTGCACGGTCGCGTTTTTGCTAACGTCGAATGTTGTTGCAGTGGTGCGGGTTTCGACGTTTTGTGTTTTCTGGTTGTTTTGCGGTTTGGTGGGTAGGGGTGTATGATTGGGAGCATGATGATGACGAGGCAGTGGACGCGAGAAGGGGCGCTTTTCCTGACCCTCCCCTCCTCCCCAGCCCCGTTCGGGTGTCGGGTACCGGTTCAGACGTTGCGATGTATTCGATTGGTGAAAACGGAGATTCGGAATTC
>NZ_JAZFNF010000053.1:0-2016 GCF_050586165.1 Rhodococcus sp. 24CO
GTGGCAGTTGATCAGTGGTTTTCTGAACAGTCGCCGCGTCGAGGAGTTGTTCGGAGGCTCTGAGGATGCCGGGTTGGGGGATCTCAACACAGTGAGAGGTCCGAGATACTTCCCGACTCCTACTCGACCGAGGATCCCAAGGTGAGAGTGTCTGACGGCTATCACCGTGCCAAATAATTCAGGGAAGAACGTGCCAAATAATTCCGAGAGTCACACACTAACCGAGGAGAAAACCGCGCGAATACTGCAGGCAGCAGCGTTCCAGAACTCACCGACAACCCATGTAATGAATCATCCGTTTTGGACACGGGTTTCGGAACATATCTGGCTCATCCGGTTTTAGAGTGCGTTGATGCGTTCCCGGAGCTGACCCGAGTGGATCAGTGACCGCAAGATGTAGTGCTCCAGATTCCGGAAACCCAACGCGATACCCCGCAAATACTCAAGCCGACCATTGATCGCCTCCACCGGACCATTCGACGCCCCGGTATCGAAATTGAATCGCTCTGGGTTCGGTGGAGACTTCTGGCCTTGGAAACGAGGATGGAAGCATGCCGAATGAACGGGTGTCAGGGAGGCCGACGATGCGGCGGTATTCGCCGGAGGAGAAGGCCGGTGCGGTGCGGATGGTCCGGGCGTTGCGGGCCGAGCTGGGGACCGAGCATGGGACGACAGCGCGGGTTGCCTCGCAGTTGGGTTACGGGGTCGAGTCCGTCAGGTCGTGGGTCAAGCAGGCCGATATCGATGACGGTCTGACTGTGGGAGTGAGCACCGCCGAGGCCGATCGGATCAAGCAACTCGAGCAGGAAATCCGAGAACTGCAGCGCGCCAACGAGATATTGAAGCGTGCGGCGTCTTTCTTCGGGGCGGAGCTCGACCGCCAGCACAAGAGATGACCGCGTTCATCGATGCCAATCGCGGCGATGTCATCGCGGGTCGGAGGCTTGGGGTCGAGCGTATCTGCAAGGCCTTGCAGATACCTCCGAGCAGCTACTACGCCACCAAAAGCCGACCGCCGTCAGCTAGATCGGTCTCCGATAGCCGGTTGCGGCCGGCGCTACGGGGGTTGTGGGAGGAGAATTACCAGGTATATGGGGTGCGGAAGCTGTGGAAAGCAGCCCGAAGATCGGGCATCGATGTCGGCCGTGACCAGGTCGCGCGGCTGATGCGTGCCGAGCAGATCGCTGGTGTGCGGCGAGGGAAGAAGGTGCGTACCACCCGAGCAACGGCCGGGGCGGATCGGCACCCCGATCTGGTTGGGCGGGATTTCACTGCGACTGAGCCGAACCAACTGTGGGTCACCGACCTCACCCACGTCCCGACCTGGGCGGGAATGGGCTACGTCTGCTTCATCACCGACGCTTACTCTCGGATGATCGTGGGCTGGCGCGTCGCGGCGAACATGCGCACCCAGGTAGTGCTCGACGCCATCGAGATGGCCCGCTTCAGTCGCGGCACACGGTTGACCGGGCTGCGCTGCCACAGCGATGCGGGCAGTCAATTCACCTTGGTCCGCTACGGCGAACGGCTCGCCGAACTCGGTGCAATACCGTCGATCGGGACCGTGGGCGATTCCTACGATAATGCTCTCGCCGAGAGCGTGAACGGCTACTACAAGTACGAACTCATCTACGGCCCAACGCATCCTGGTCCATGGCGCAGCATCGACGACGTGGAACTGGCGACACTGTCGTGGGTGCACTGGCACAATCACAGGCGGCTGCATGGTCACTGCGGCGACATCCCGCCAGCAGAGTACGAGAAGACGTTCTACGCTACTGAGCAGGGTGAGCAGGCCTTGGTTGAAATCAAATAGCCAGAGCCTCCATCAGACCCAGGGCGATTCATACCTTCCGCCGCACTAGAACATCCCTACGTGCAAATTACTTTCCCCATCCTGCTTTGTATTCGGGGCAGTAAGCTTCGATGCTTGCTCCGACGGGTCTATCTCGCTAACGGTGTTTCGGCGGATTTCCATCAGTATGTTTCCGATCCCGGCCAACGATCGGCGAACGT
>NZ_JAZFNF010000055.1:0-1630 GCF_050586165.1 Rhodococcus sp. 24CO
CTCACGAGACTGTGGGTGGGTTGTTGTTGGATGGTTTTGATTCTGTGGTGGCGGTTTCTTCGGGTTCGCGGGCGGTGGTGTGTGGTGATGTGGTGCTCTCGTATGGGGAGTTCGATGAGAGGGTTAATCGGCTTGCGCGTTATTTGATTGGTTTGGGTGTTGGGCCGGAGTCGTTGGTGGGGTTGGCTGTTCGGCGTAGTGTGGATTTGTTGGTTGGTTTGTATGCGATTGTGCGTGCGGGTGGGGCGTGGGTGCCGTTGGATCCTGATGCTCCGGTTTCGCGTAATGAGTATGTGTTGGATACGGCTGATCCGGTGTGTGTGGTGTCGACGGAGCGTGATGGTTTCACGGCGTCGGGTCGTCGGGTTGTGTGTGTCGATGTTGTTGATGTGTCTGGTTTTTCGGGTGCGCGGGTTACTGATGTGGATCGGCGCTCGCCGTTGCGGGCGTCGAATACGGCGTATGTGATTTTCACGTCGGGGTCGACGGGTCGGCCGAAGGGTGTTGCGGTTTCGCATGCGGCGATTGTGAATCAGCTCGAGTTCATGCAGGGTGAGTATGTTTTGTCGGCTGCGGATGTGTATTTGCAGAAGACGGCGACGACGTTCGATGTGTCGTTGTGGGGTTTTTTCATGCCGTTGCGGGTGGGTGCGGTGTTGGTGTTGGCGTCGGCTGATGGTCATCGGGATCCGGGGTATTTGGCGTCGGTGATTGATGATCAGGGTGTGTCGGTGACGGATTTTGTTCCGACGATGTTGTCGACGTTTTCGTCGTTGGTGGATCCGGGGTTGTTGGGTTCGTTGCGTGATGTGTTGGTGATTGGTGAGGCGTTGCCGGTGGAGGCGGTGCGTGAGTTCGGGTTGGTGTCGTCGGCGCGGTTGCATAATTTGTATGGTCCGACTGAGGCTGCGGTGTCGTTTACGTTTGCGGATGTGACGGCTGCTGGGTCGGGGTCTGTGGTGTCGATTGGTGTGCCGGAGTGGAATTCGCGGGTGTTTGTGTTGGATTCGCGTTTGCGTCCGGTGCCGGTGGGTGTTGCGGGTGAGTTGTATTTGTCGGGTGTGCAGTTGGCTCGGGGGTATGTGGGTCGTCCGGATTTGAGTGCGGATCGGTTTGTGGCGTCTGCGTTCGGTTCGGGTGAGCGGATGTATCGGACGGGTGATCTTGTTCGGTGGAGTGCTGCGGGGGATCTCGAGTACATCGGGCGTACTGATTTTCAGGTGAAGTTTCGTGGTCAGCGGATTGAGTTGGGGGAGATCGAGGCGGCGCTGACGGCGCATGGGTCGGTGTTGTCGGCTGCGGTGGTGGTGCGTGGGTCTGCGACGGGTGATCAGTTGGTGGGGTATGTGGTGCCGGCTGTGGGCAGTGTTGTGGATGTGTCGGTGTTGCGGGGGTTTGTGGGGGAGCGGGTTCCGGGTTATATGGTTCCGGCTGCTGTGGTGGTGTTGGATGCGTTTCCGTTGAATTCGTCGGGGAAGTTGGATCGGGCGTTGTTGCCGGAGCCGGTGTTCGAGGCTCGGGTGTTTCGGGCTCCGGTGTCGTCGGTGGAGTTGGTGGTGGCGTCGGCGTTTGTGGGTGTGTTGGGTGTTGATCGGGTGGGGTTGGATGATGATTTCTTCGAGTTGGGTGG
>NZ_JAZFNF010000056.1:0-1460 GCF_050586165.1 Rhodococcus sp. 24CO
CAAGGCGGATTCAACTGGTCGTCGCAACACCGTCCCGCGGGAGTGAGTGTACTTGTTTAGCAAGGACTTCCGCGGGTGTTAGCCATTTGAGTTCTTTGCGAGGCCGATTGTTGAGGGCGTCAGCGACTGCATCGACTTCACGTCGATCATATCGGGACAGGTCAGTGCCCTTCGGAAAATATTGTCGCAGAAGACCATTCGTATTTTCGTTCGTCCCACGCTGCCACGGACTGTAAGGGTCGCAGAAGTAGACACTGATCCCGGTGGCCGCGGTGAGGTCCGCGTGTCGCGCCATTTCCTTCCCTCGGTCCCAGGTCAACGATCGCCGGAGATGCTCCGGTAGAGGCACCAATGCCTTGGTCAGAGCATCACGGACAGCCTCCGACCCATACCCGGACAGTGCCGGCCCGTTCTTCACGGGTGGTATCGTTCCATATCCGATCTTGCGCGGCAGGTGCAGCAGCACCGTGAATCTGCTGGTCCGCTCGACCACCGTGCCGATCGCCGAACGATTCAATCCAATTATCAAGTCCCCCTCCCAATGTCCCGCAATGTCGCGACTGTCGACTTCCTCGGGCCGCGCGTTGATGGTGACTTCGTCGGTGATGAACCCGGCCGGTCGCTGCCGCGCCCGGGCCCGAGGCCTACGCAACGCTCGCCCTGTCCGCAAGCAGGTCACCAACTCCCGCTCCAATCCGCCGCGTCCTTCGATATAGAGCGATTGGTAGATCGCCTCGTGCGAGATACGCATCGACGTATCGTCAGGAAAGTCGATACGCAACCGATTCGAGATCTGCTGCGGACTCCAGGCAGTCGCCCACCGACGATCGCGACGCCAAGGCTTATTCCGTCCTTTCCATCCCGCGACGTCCGGTCCGGCGACCACTGTTCCGTCTTTGGCATAGACGTATCCGGAAAGCTTGTCTTGCACGTACTCTCGCAACCGTTCGTGCTCTGCGAGCTTCGCCGGCTTCGGGCGCCTCGCTGCGAGGTCGGCCTTCCATTGAGCGGTAGAGGCGCGGTACTCGATCTGTCCGCTTCGGGTGGCGGCGTTGCGCCGCAGCTCTCGCGAGATCGTCGACGGCGACCGCCCGATGTGGCGCGCAATTTCCCGTACGCCGATCTTCTGGGCTCGCAACATCGCAATTTCCTCGCGCTCGGCGAAGGAGAGGTATCTCCCCGAGGCCGGCGTCAGCTCAATGGGCGGCATACCCCCAGCGTGCCGGAACCACCGTGTGCCGACCGGTGCCGACACGCCGCATGCGATAGCGGCATCCTCGCTGGTGAGACCCTTGACGACCTGCGACCAGAACGCCCGTTCGAGGTCCCTGCGTACCGGGGGACGTCCCGGTGACCTCATCACCGCTCGCCCGGTCAACGCTGCCACCCATCCTGGTGGTCGTCCCATCTAACACCTCCATTGTCGAGGTGTTGCGTCCACCGGTTGAACCTGGCCAATA
>NZ_JAZFNF010000057.1:0-1449 GCF_050586165.1 Rhodococcus sp. 24CO
GCCGATTGAACCGCTCCCCGGAAGTTGGACTGAGGAATTCAGTTTCGACTCCCGGGGAGCAGTTGTATGGGGTATCCGAGTTCGCTGTCTGACGTCGAGCGTGCGACGGCGATAGCGTGGTTCGAGAAGGGCCTGGCGGACACTGCGGTGGCGAAGTTGCTGGGTGTGTCACGCTGGCCGGTGAGGAGCCTGTATCGACGGTGGCGGGCTCGCGGACCGGGAGTGCTGGTGGCGGCGACGAGGAAACAGTCCTACACGTTCGAGTTCAAACTCGATGCCGTTCAACGGTTCATTGCGGGCGAGACCAAGGCCGATCTCGCTGCGGAGCTTGAGTTGTCGTCGGTGCAGCTGCTGGAGAAGTGGGTGCGCGAGTATCGGCGCGATGGCGAGGACGCGCTACGCCCGAAGCCGAAGGGCCGCAGACCAAGGAGCGACTCGGCGGTGCCTCCGGGTGAGGTGTCGGGGCTTGAACGGTTGCGGCGTGAAAACGAGCGGTTGCGGGCCGAGGTCGCCTACCTGGGAAAATTGCGGGCCTTGAGGGAGCAAGAACGTCGGTGAGAGTCCTCGCCGTCATCTCTCTCAAGGCTGACCACCGCCTGACTGATCTGCTCGATGCCGCCGGGCTTGCCCGGTCGACCTTCTTCTATCACCAAGCCCGGCTCGCCGCACCAGACCCACAGGCGGAGCTGAAGGCAGTGGTCACCGAGGTCTTCACCACCAACCATGGCCGCTACGGGCATCGCCGGGTGCACGGAGAACTGACCAAGGCCGGCTGGCAGATCGCCAAGAAGACCGTGCTGAAGCTGATGCGGGAACTCGGGCTGGTCTGCCGGGTGCGCCGCAGACGCCGCTACACGTCCTACCAGGGGCAGGTCGGACCGATCGCAGAGAACGTGCTGAACCGGGACTTCACCGCAACCGGCCCGAACCAGAAGTGGGTCACCGACGTGACCGAGTTCCGCGTCGGCGAGTCCAAGCTCTACCTCTCACCGATCATGGACCTGTTCAACCGCGAGATCATCGCCTACTCCACCGGCCGCTCACCGAGCCTGCACCTGACGAACACCCCGCTGCGCGCCGCCCTCGCCACGCTCGAGCCCGGCCGGGCGCCACTCGTGCACTCCGACCAGGGGTTCCAGTACCAGCACGCGTCCTGGCAGCGACTGCTACGAGAGGCTGGAGCGAGGCAATCGATGTCGAGGAAGGGCAACTGCTACGACAACGCGGTGATGGAGAACTTCTTCGGGCACCTCAAGGAAGAAGCGTTCCATCACGTCCGGTTCCTGAGCATCGACGCCCTCGAAACCGCACTGCACGAATACATCCGCTGGTACAACCACGACCGGATCTCGACAAAGCTCGAGGGCCTGAGCCCGGTGCAATACCGAGCCCAGGCCCTCGCGGCTTAAGCTGCAAGCCGGCCAGTCCAACTATCGGGGACCAGTTCAG
>NZ_JAZFNF010000058.1:0-1422 GCF_050586165.1 Rhodococcus sp. 24CO
CACTCGGACAGTGAGACTGTTCGTGCCGGTGTTTTCGGATTTCCTGACCGTTACCGCATGGAGACGAGAGAATGCTGGTGCCGGGAGTTCCCAGTGTTCCTGACCCTCACTCCGATCGACGATCGTGTGTCTTTCCTTGGATTTGTCGGTTCCTGGGAACCCCCGGTGAGGCGCTACGCCTCACCGTCGGGGTGACCTGAGGAGAGCCTGCACCACCAGGTGCTCATCACTGTCTTGTCCGCCGGTTCGGTCGATGCGCGGCGCCGCCTTGCTCATCGGTCAACGGAGAGGAAAGCGACATGACAAGGATGCCTGACAAAGCCGATCTCGATCAAGACCGGCGAGTGTTCGCCGGAGTCGATACCCACAAAGAACTGCACGTCGCCGCGGTGATCGATACCGACGACAACGTCCTCGGAACTCGCAGTTTTCCGACCACCCGAAACGGGTATCGAACCATGCTGACCTGGATCGGCGAGTACGGCAATCTGATCCGGATCGGTATTGAGGGCACTGGCTCCTACGGAGCTGGGCTGACCCGCCACCTCGCGAAAGCCGGCGTGACGGTACTCGAGGTGGACCGCCCCGATCGCTCGGACCGTCGCCGTAAGGGCAAAGACGACGACCTCGACGCCATCAACGCGGCCCGCGCAGCCAAGACCAACCGGCGCACCACCACCCCGAAATCGAAAGACGGTGCCGTCGAGTCACTTCGGGTGTTGAGGGTGACCCGAGCCCATTCGGTACGAGAGCGGCGCAGTGCGCTGCAACTGCTGCGGATGACGATCATCTCCGCTCCCGACGAGCTGCGCGCTCAGGTCCGCGATCTGACGCGGATGCAACTGATCCGCCTCCTCGCCGCCTGGCGACCGGATGTCGCGAACGCTACTGATCCCGTGACCGCCTACCGGGTGTCGATGAAGTCCCTGGCTCGCCGCTATCTCGAATTAACCGACGAGATCGCCGATCTCGACGAACTGATCAACCCAATCGTGAAAGCCCTCGCACCTCAACTACTCGAGCGCGTCGGAATCGGTATCGAAGTCGCCGGACAAATGCTTGTCACCGCCGGCGATAATTCCGATCGAATGAAATCCGAAGCCGCGTTCGCGATGCTATGCGGTGTTGCACCGCTACCCGCATCTTCTGGCATGACCCAACGCCACCGCCTCAATCGCGGCGGTGACCGCCAAGCCAACCGAGCCTTGCATCTGGCCGTCATCGGCCGCATTCGACTCGACCCGAAAACCCAGGCCTACGTAGAGAAGAAAACCAGCGAAGGCCACTCGAAACTGGAAACTATCCGGTGCCTGAAGCGCTACCTGGCTCGCGAGGTCTACTACCTCCTCAACCCTGGACCGCAGACCATCACCCCGAACACCCGACACCATCGAAAAGCAGCTTGACTCTCAGGAGAGCATC
>NZ_JAZFNF010000059.1:0-1388 GCF_050586165.1 Rhodococcus sp. 24CO
GGGACTGTCTCTAAAACGGTGTTTCGGCCCGACTAGCTGAGTGAATGCTCGGCGAGGAGGTGCCGAGATGACGACACTGGAAGATGTGACGAAGAAGAGGGCCGAACCGCCGTCGGCGGAAGCGGCCGCGGCCGCGGAGTTGGTCAGGTTGGCCAAGGAGCAGGGCCTGTCGCTGACCGGGCCGGACGGACTGCTCAAACAGTTCACCAAAACCGTCCTGGAAACCGCACTGAACGAAGAGATGACCGAGCACCTCGGGCACGACAAAAACCAAGCCCCGCCCGATCGGGAATCGACGAACATCCGCAATGGAACCCGGCCGAAAACGGTGTTGACCGAGGCGGCCGGGCATGTCCCGATCGAAGTCCCGAGAGATCGGGAAGGGACGTTCGAACCGCAGATCGTCAAAAAGCGACAACGTCGATTGAACGGGGTCGACGAAATCGTGTTGTCGTTGTACGCCAAAGGATTAACCACCGGTGAGATCTCCGCTCATTTCGCCGAAATCTACGGCGCCTCGGTCTCGAAAGAGACCATCTCGCGGATCACCGACAAGGTCCTCGAGGAAATGCAGGACTGGGCTGCCCGGCCGCTCGACGAGGTATACGCTGCGATTTTCGTCGATGCGATCGTCGTCAAAGTCCGGGACGGTCAGGTCGCAAACCGGCCGATCTACGCCGCGATCGGCGTCAGCCTCGACGGACACCGCGACGTGCTCGGATTGTGGGCCGGCACCGGCGGTGAGGGCGCCAAATTCTGGATGAGCGTGCTGACAGACATCCGAAATCGGGGCACCCGGGACGTGTTCTTTCTGGTCTGCGACGGACTCAAAGGCCTACCGGAGGTCGTCGAGAACGTCTGGCCGGCCACGACGGTACAAACGTGCGTCGTGCATTTGATCCGCAACACCTTTCGGCTCTCGGGACGTCAACACTGGGACGCACTCAAACACGATCTCAGACCGATCTACACGGCACCGACCGAGGCTGCCGCTCACGCGGCGCTGGACGATCTCGCCGAGCACTGGGGCGAGAGGTATCCGGCGATCATCCGATTGTGGACCAACGCCTGGCAGGAATTCATCCCGTTCCTCGATTACGACATCGAGATACGGCGAGTGCTGTGCTCCACCAACGCGATTGAGTCTCTCAATGCCCGGTATCGGAGGGCTGTGAAAGCTCGTGGCCATTTTCCTACCGAGGCGGCTGCGCTGAAGTGCCTCTATATGGTGACGCGTTCACTGGACCCGACAGGCAAGGGCCAGGCACGATGGATGGTGCGGTGGAAGCCTGCTCTGAACGCGTTTGCGATCACGTTCGCCGATCGTTGGCCGGGATCGGAAACATACTGATGGAAATCCGCCGAAACACCGTTAGCGAGATAGACCC
>NZ_JAZFNF010000060.1:0-1366 GCF_050586165.1 Rhodococcus sp. 24CO
GTAGACCGTGCCACACTTCGCCAAACCGGCCGCGGGAAGCTGGACCGAACAGTATCCCCACCTCGGCACCGCACCCGTCGACTACACCGACTCCATCGACCCCGAACACTACGAAGCCGAACGCGAAGCAATCTTCAAACGCACCTGGCTCAACGTCGGACGCGTCGAACGAGTCCCCCGCACCGGCAGCTACTTCACCAAAGAACTCGCCGCCGTCAACACCTCCCTGATCATCGTCAAGGGCGCCGACGGAACCATCCGCGCATTCCACAACGTCTGCCGCCACCGCGGAAACAAGCTGGTATGGAACGAAATCCCCGGCGACGAAACCTCAGGCACCTGCCGCCAGTTCACCTGCAAATACCACGCCTGGCGCTACGACCTCGACGGCAAACTCTCCTTCATCCAGCAAGAAGGCGAATTCTTCGACGTCGACAAGCAGGACTACGGACTCGTCGAAGTCACCTGCGAAACCTGGCAAGGCTTCATCTTCGTCAACCTCAACCCCCAGCAAAGCCTCGAGGAATACCTCGGCCCCATGCTCAAGGGCGTCGAAGGCTACCCCTTCCACGAAATGACCGAGGTCTACAGCTACCGCGCCGAAATCGGCAGCAACTGGAAACTCTTCATCGACGCATTCGCCGAGTTCTACCACGCCCCCATCCTGCACCAGAAGCAGGCAACCAAGGCCGAAGCAGACAAACTCGCCGCCACCGGCTTCGAAGCACTCCACTACGAACTCGACGGACCCCACTCCCTCATCTCCTCATGGGGCGGAATGGCACCGCCGAAAGACCTCAACATGGTCAAGCCCATCGAACGCGCACTGCGCAGCGGCCTCTTCGGCCCCTGGGACCGCCCCGACATCGAAGGCCTCGACCCCCTCCCCCCCACGCTCAACCCCGCCCGCCACGCAGCCTGGGGCGAAGACAGCTTCACCATCTTCCCCAACTTCATGCTCCTCATCTGGGCACCAGGCTGGTACCTCACCTACCACTACTGGCCCACCGCAGTCGACAAACACATCTTCGAAGCCAGCCTCTACTTCGTACCCCCCAAGAACACCCGCGAACGACTCGCACACGAACTCGCAGCAGTCACCTTCAAGGAATACGCACTCCAAGACGCGAACACCCTCGAAGCCTCACAAACGATGATGGCCACCCGCACCGTCACCGAATTCCCCCTCTGCGACCAAGAACTCCTCATCCGCCACCTTCACCACACCGCACGAACACACGTCAAGGAGCACCGCGATGCCACTACCAACTGACTTCGCCGACCTCGAACGCTTCGCCGACTGGATCCTCCCCACCGAAGGCGAACGCTACGCAAAACGCCTCGCCTCCACCATGCCCGAAATGCA
>NZ_JAZFNF010000061.1:0-1189 GCF_050586165.1 Rhodococcus sp. 24CO
GCTATGCCGAAACCGTTCCCCGAGGAGTTCCGTCGCGACGTGGTCGCGGTCGCCCGCAAACGCGAGGCCCCACTTTTTCAGATCGCGAAAGACTTCGGCGTCAGCGAGGCAACGCTGCACAATTGGCTGAAGAAAGCCGACATCGAAGACGGCAACCGCCCCGGAATGACCAAGGACGGAACCGCCGAACTCCGCGAAGCGAAGAAACGAATTCGCTTGCTCGAGCAGGAAGCCGAAGTGATGCGACGTGCCGTCGCCTATCTATCTCGGGACGTCAACCCAAAATGATGTTCCCGCTGGTCCGCGACCTCGCCGTAGACGGAATTCCCGTCACGGTGACCTGCCGGGTGCTCGGTTTCTCCACGCAAGGGTTCTACACATGGAAGAAATGCCCAGTCACGCAGCGCGACTGGGACAATGCACATCTGATTAACGCCGCCTACGACATTCACGCTGACGATCCGGCTTTCGGGTACCGATTCATCGCCGACGAATTACCTGGGCGAGGCATCATCGCCGGCGAGAATCGTGTCGCCCGGCTCTGTTCGCAGCAACGTATCTGGTCAGTGTTCGCGAAGAAACGAGGACTGAACAGAAAATCGGGCCCGCCCATCCACGACGACCTCGTCGCCCGGAAGTTCACGGCACGGAAGCCAAACCAGTTGTGGCTCACCGATATCACCGAACATTGGACCGACACCGGGAAGTTGTACCTGTGTGCGATCAAGGACGTGCATTCGAACAAGATTGTCGGCTATTCGATCGACTCGCGAATGAAAGCGTCGCTGGCTGTCCGCGCACTGACCAATGCCGTCGCTCTCCGGGAGCCGGCTGGGACGATTGTACATTCCGACAGGGGTAGCCAATTTCGGTCAAGAAAGTTCGTACAAACATTGTCCGACAACGGTTTACAAGGTTCTATGGGCAGAGTTGGGGCATGTGGTGACAATGCGGCCATGGAATCTTTCTTCTCGCTGCTGCAGAAGAACGTCCTCGACCGACAACGATGGTCGACTCGCGAACAGTTGCGGCTGGCGATCGTGACCTGGATCGAGAAAACCTACCATCGCAAACGTCGGCAACGGCGCCTCGGGAAGCTCACCCCGATCGAGTTTGAGACAATCAATCAGGCCGCATACGCGGCCTGAAACTATCAACCCCACGTGTCAACCGAAGTGGGTGCAGTCCC
>NZ_JAZFNF010000062.1:0-1112 GCF_050586165.1 Rhodococcus sp. 24CO
TGTTGTGGGTATGGACGTTGCTGACGCAGGACTGAAGTAGACGGGCTGGTCCTCGGCGCGAGAATGGGAATTGCGACATAGCCGTTCTCGACCAAGAAGGACCAGCCCTGTGACACACCGTAATGCCCCACTCACCGTCGAAGGAAGACGACGCCTCATCGAGCGGTGCCAGAGTCGGCCGATCGCCCACGTCGCCGCCGAAATGGGCATCTCCCGCCAATGCGCCTCCAAGTGGGTCAACCGGTATCGCAAATACGGTGATCTGGGATTACAGGACCGATCCAGCACACCGATACACCAACCGACCGCCACAGCCGCGGAGATCGTGGCCGAGATCGAATCCATGCGACGAACCCGAAAATGGTCGGCCTCGCGAATCACGTTCGAACTGCGCACCGACGGCATCGTCATTGCTCGTCGAACGGTCACGAAAATCCTGCGAGACCTGGGATTGCACCGTCGCCGGTTCATCGACCCGAACGGCGAAACCAACCGAAAGCCACAGGTCATCGTTGCAAAACGACCTGGTCAGATGGTGCATGTCGACATCAAGAAGGTCGGAAAGATCCCGGACGGCGGCGGGTGGCGTGCCCACGGCCGCGGCTCCGACAAGGCCAAACGATCCCAGCGGCGCAAGGCGCGATCGAAGCAGCCTCGGATCGGTTACACCTACCTGCACTCCGCGATCGACGGCAACACCCGTTTGGCGTACACCGAGGCCAGAGACAACGAAACCGCCGCGACAGCCATCGATTTCATGAACAACGCACGCGTCTTCTTCGCCGCACACGGCATCACCCGGATCGAGCGCGTGATCACCGACAACGGATCCTGCTATCGGGCAGCAGATTTCACATCTTCACTGCGACAAGCGCGGCACTACCGGATCAAGCCGTACACACCGAAACACAACGGGAAGGTCGAACGATACAACCGCATCCTCGCCGAAGAACTGCTGTACTCCCGCGAATACACCAGCGAGCAGCAACGACGTACTGCCGTTGAGGTGTGGAACGTTCACTACAATTATCATCGACCGCATTCAGCACGCGGAGGACGACCGCCTGCCGCTTACCGCCGGCACCGCGTAACTAACGTCCGTACCTCATACA
>NZ_JAZFNF010000063.1:0-1111 GCF_050586165.1 Rhodococcus sp. 24CO
TGTAAGAGGCACGGACGTTAGTTACGCGATGCCGGCGGTAAGCGGCGGGCGGTCGTCCTCCGCGTGTTGAATGCGGTCGATGATAATTGTAGTGAACGTTCCAAATTTCGACGGCGGTACGCCGTTGCTGCTCGCTGGTGTATTCGCGGGAGTACAGCAGTTCTTCGGCGAGGATGCGGTTGTAGCGTTCGACCTTCCCGTTGTGTTTCGGGGTGTACGGCCGGATGCGGTAGTGCCGCGCTTCGCGGAGTGAAGATGTGAAATCTGCTGCCCGATAGCATGATCCGTTGTCGGTGATCACGCGCTCGATCCGGGTGATGCCGTGTGCGGCGAAGAAGAGGCGTGCGTTGTTCATGAAATCGATGGCTGTTGCGGCGGTTTCGTTGTCTCTGGCCTCGGTGTACGCCAGCCTTGTGTTGCCGTCGATCGCGGAGTGCAGGTAGGTGTAGCCGGTCCGAGGTTGCTTCGTGCGGGTTTTCCTTCGCTGGGATTGTTTGGCCCGCTCGGAACCTCGGCCGTGGGCACGCCAACCGCCACCGTCGGGGATCTTTCCGACTTTCTTCACATCGACATGCACCATCTGACCTGGTCGTTTCGCGACGATGACCTGTGGTTTTCGGTTGTTCTCACCGTTCGGGTCGATGAACCGGCGACGGTGCAATCCCAGGCCTCTCAGGATTTTCGTGACGGTTCGACGGGCAATGGCGATGCCGTCGGTGCGCAGTTCGAACGTGATCCGTGAAGCGGACCATTTCCGGGTTCGGCGCATCGCTTCGATCTCGGCCACGATCTCCGCTGCTGTGGCGGTGGGTTGGTGGTGCGGTGTGCTGGATCGGTCCTGCAGTCCCAGGTCACCGTACTTGCGATACCGGTTGACCCAGGTGGAGGCGCATTGTCGGGAGATACCCATTTCGGCGGCTACGTGGGCGATCGGACGACTCTGGCATCGCTCGATCAGGCGTCGTCTTCCCTCCACAGTCAGAGGAGCATTACGGTGTGTCACAGGGCTGGTCCCTTTGCTGTTGATGGTCAGTTTCGCCACTTCCATCCTGCCGCGAAGGACCAGCCCGTCTACTTCAGTCCCGCGTCAGCAACGTCCATACCCACAACA
>NZ_JAZFNF010000064.1:0-130 GCF_050586165.1 Rhodococcus sp. 24CO
TCGTGCACAGCTGCGTCGCCGGATCACACACCTCCGGAGGATCAACCGGAGGAGTCGTACCCGGAACAACGAAGTTGTTCACGAACACCCCACCGACCACATCGGCATTGACCTTCACCGAATACGTGAC
>NZ_JAZFNF010000064.1:225-961 GCF_050586165.1 Rhodococcus sp. 24CO
CCAACGTTCCCGTCACCGAGAAACCATCCGTGCCGACCATCGTCGCAGCCAACGGAGCCTCAGCAGTCAAACCACTCAGCGCAGCCTTGTCCACAACCTGACGCAGATCATCGAAGTACGCGACCTCACCCGCACCGTTACCAGTGTTCGAGAACGTCAACGTGTACTTGATGTCCTGACCGGCAACAACATCCGAACCCGACACCGGATCAGAAGACTTCACCACAGCAATCTTCGGAGACACCACCGGATGCGTCGTGCACAGCTGCGTCGCCGGATCACACACCTCCGGAGGATCAACCGGCGGAGTCGTACCCGGAACAACGAAGTTGTTCACGAACACCCCACCGACCACATCGGCATTGACCTTCACCGAATACGTGACCGTCTTCGTTTCACCAGCCGCCAACGTTCCCGTCACCGAGAAACCATCCGTGCCGACCATCGTCGCAGCCAACGGAGCCTCAGCAGTCAAACCACTCAGTGCCGCCTTGTCCACAACCTGACGCAGATCGTCGAAGTACGCGACCTCACCCGCACCGTTACCGGTGTTCGAGAACGTCAACGTGTACTTGATGTCCTGACCGGCAACAACATTCGAACCCGACACCGGATCAGAAGACTTCACCACAGCAATCTTCGGTGCAAGAACGGGGTGTTCGGTCGTGACCGGCGGAGGAGTGATCTCCGGACCAGTCGGCGGCTTCGCAGTACCCGTGACCGTGTTGTTGATCAG
>NZ_JAZFNF010000065.1:0-928 GCF_050586165.1 Rhodococcus sp. 24CO
GTCCGAGTGAATGAGTGTGCCGGGTGTCGGGCCTCGATTGGAAATGGCCATTCCCAGAGCGTTTGTCACCAATGTCGCTGTCTGCGAGCTGTCGATAGACCACCCGACGACTCGCCTCGAAAACGTATCCAGGACAACAGCGCAGTAAATTTTACCTTCACGGGTGGGATGTTCCGTGATATCCGTGACCCACAACTTATTCGGCTCGTCGCGGGTGAACTTACGGTCCACGAGATCGCTCGCGGTCGGAGTCTGATGCTTGGAACGCGCACGTTTGTTTCCCGGAAGTCCTTTCACACCAGCAGCTCTCATCAACATTTCGATGCAGCCGTGTCCCACTGCAATACCGTGACCAAGGGTGAGTTCAGCGTGGATGCGCCGCGCACCGTAGGTGCCATGCGAGGCGGTGTGAACCTCGGTGATCAGCTGCGTCAACCAGGCATGTCGCAGTGAGCGTTCCGAGGGTGGGCGATTGCGCCACTCGTAGAAACCGGACTCCGACACCTCCAGAATCCGACACGAAGTCTGTACCGGTAGTCCTTCCTTGGCCATTACTTCGATCGCTTCGAACCGCCTTTTGGGAGCACCACCGACTTCAGCAGTTCCGTGGAGCGTTTGGCGATGGCAAGCTCGGTCTCCAACTCGGCGATACGACGACGGGCGGCGGCGAGTTCAGCACTCTCAATCGAGCTCAGCCCCGGCCTCTGACCGGTATCGATGAGCTCCTGGTTACGCCAGTTGTAGATGGTCTGCTCGGTGACATCGAGACCTGCGGCGACCTCGGCGACCGAGCGTCCTGACTTCAACAGATCGAGAACTTTTCGGCGGAACTCGGGCGGATAACGTCGGGGCATCGTGAACCTCTCTCGGGTGCATCAATGCCTGAAGTAAAACAAACGAACTCCGGAAAACTCGGGGTACATCAAAG
>NZ_JAZFNF010000066.1:0-917 GCF_050586165.1 Rhodococcus sp. 24CO
AAAAGGCTGCCCTCAAGGAGATCGCGAAGGGAAAATTCTGAGCCCGACCGCCAAACGAAACGCTGTCGTCATGCTCCAGGAAACAATGGGGCTCTCGCAGCGATTCGCCTGCAGAATCGTCGGGCAACCGCGATCGACCCAACGGAAAGAGCTTGCGAGACACACCCCGGCCGATCCGGATGCCGATCTGCGGAAGTGGTTGCGAGACTGGGCCAAAGCCAACCAGCGAAAAGGGTTCCGGCGGGCGTGGGCGGATTTGCGTGCCGCGGGCTGGGCGATTAACAAGAAGAAGGTTCAACGCCTCTGGCGCGAAGAAGGATTGCAAGTGAACGTCCGCAAGATACGTAAACGGGCCGGCGCCTCGACTACTCCGATCACCGAGGCAGATGCACCGAAGGTGGTGTGGGCGATCGACTTTCAGTTCGACTCGACCACCGACGGCCGGAAGTTCAAGATCGCGTCGATGGTCGACGAACACACCCGTCAGTCCGTACTGAACATTGTCGAGAGATCCATCCCGGCAGAGGATCTCGTCGCCGCCTTGAAGAAGGCGTTCGCACTCTGGGGCGGCCCACCGCAGGTCCTGCGGTGCGACAACGGGCCCGAGTTCATCTCCGAGGCACTGACGACGTTCTGCGAGGATCAGGTCGGTATCGGCTACGTTCCACCTGGTCAGCCGTGGAAGAACGGGTACATCGAGTCGTTCAACAACCGTGTTCGGGACGAATGCTTGAACATGAACGAATTCCACAGCCTCCTCGAAGCTCGGGTGGTCATCGAGGACTGGAAGGAGGATTACAACAACCGGCACCGTCATTCATCGCTGGCGTATCGAACTCCAAATGAGTACGCTGCCAGCTGTATTCACACGCATTGATTCTCTGATAGCGAGTGGCTCACCAAATGGGGTCCTACCA
>NZ_JAZFNF010000067.1:0-908 GCF_050586165.1 Rhodococcus sp. 24CO
TCCAGGCACTTGCGGAGCATGTTCCCGTGAACGTGCTCACGGTTGGTCTGCAATCTGGCGCGCACCTTGTCGGTGTTGATCGAGAGGTGTTCGCGGTCAATCTTGTCCAGGACCGCTTCGTGTACGAGTTTCTTCCGGACGACTTTCGACAGGACTGCGGACATCTGCGGCTCCCTTCATGTTCGATGTACCAGTGTTGACCAGGCAGTTGTTCGATCAGTGTATCTGTTTCGCGGACTTGGGCACGGTCATCGGAACGCCTTCGGTCAGATTCTGCTCGATCCGCCCTACTCGCCATGTAATACATACAGAGGTCTATTCGTAGAATATGATGGTGGAATGTTGATCGGATACGCACGCTGCGCTTTGTCGATGGACGGCGACGAGCAAGGCCAACGCGCTGCACTCGTCGCGCTCGGCGTCGAGGCCGACTTCATTCATATCGACCGCGGTCTGACCGGGACAGATAGGCCCAGACCTGCACTGACAGCTGCATTGTCCGCTCTCTCGGCTCGGGACACCCTCGTCGTCACGACGCTCGAACGGCTGGCTAGGTCGGTCACCGACCTCAGCGACATCGCCACGGACCTCGCACAACGGGACGTGCTGTTGATTTTCGCCGGCACAGTCCACGACCCGAAGGACCCCATTGGAGCAACCGTGTTCGACATGCTCTCCCAAACCTTCAGCAAGTTCGAGACCGGCCTGATCCATCTGCGCACGATGGAAGGAAACGCTCGCCGCAAAGCCACCGGCGGCTTCGCTGGCCGAACACCGCTCCTCGACGCAAAGCAGCAAGCAAAACTCTTCGACCTGCACTCTCGGCGTGAGCATTCCATTGCGGAGCTGGCAAAAATGTTCAATCTCAGTAAACCCGGTGTCTACAAGTACGTCGCACGCGAGAAGAA
>NZ_JAZFNF010000068.1:0-884 GCF_050586165.1 Rhodococcus sp. 24CO
TGTTGTGGGTATGGACGTTGCTGACGCTGGATTGAAGTAGACGGGCTGGCCCTTCGCGGCAGGATGGAAGTTGCGAAACAGACCATCAACAGCAAAGGGACCAGCCCTGTGACACACCGTAATGCTCCGCTGACTGTGGAGGGAAGACGACGACTCATCGAGCGGTGCCGCACTCGTCCGATCGCCCACGTCGCCGCCGAAGAGGGCATCTCCCGACAATGCGCCTCCACGTGGGTCAACCGGTACCGCAAATACGGTGAACTGGGATTACAAGACAGATCCAGCGCACCGAACCATCAACCCACCGCCACCGCCGCAGAGATCGTGGCCGAGATCGAAGCGATGCGCCGGACCCGGAAATGGTCGGCCGCGCGCATCACGTTCGAACTCCGAATGGACGGAACGGTCATCGCTCGCCGGACGGTCACGAAACTCCTGCGGGATCTTGGTCTCAATCCCCGCCGGTTCATCGACCCGAACGGCGAAACGAACCGCAAACCCCAGGTCATCGCCGCGAAACGGCCTGGTCAGATGGTGCACGTCGACGTGAAGAAAGTCGGCCGCATCCCTGACGGCGGAGGTTGGCGCGTCCACGGGCGAGGTTCCGAGCAGGCAAACGATCACAGCGTCGGAAAACGAAGAACAAGCAGGGCCGCGTCGGCTACACCTATTTGCATTCCGCGATCGATGGCAACACCCATTTGGCGTAGACAACGAAACTGCCGCGACAGCCATCGATTTCATGAACAACGCCCGACTCTTCTTCGCGGCGCACAGCATCACCCGTATCGAGCGCGTGATCACCGACAACGGATCATGCTATCGGGCAGCAGATTTCACTGCTTCACTGCGGGAAGCGCGGCACTACCGGATCAAGCCGTACA
>NZ_JAZFNF010000069.1:0-758 GCF_050586165.1 Rhodococcus sp. 24CO
CGGTTGGTGGTGGCTCCGCCGGAGGTGTTCGGAGGTGATGATCTTCGGGAGTTGTTGGTGCGGGAGGGGGTGACTCATGTTGCGTTGACTCCGACGGTGTTGGGGACGATCGATCCTGCTGGTCTGGTGGACCTGTCGACTGTGGTGGTGGGGGGTGAGGTGTGTTCGCCGGAGTTGGTGTCGCGGTGGTCGTTGCCGGGTCGGGTGGTGGTGAATACGTATGGTCCGGCGGAGGCGACGGTGCAGTCGAATGCGAGTGTGCCGCTGGTGGTGGGGGAGCCGGTGACGATTGGTGGCCCGATCAAGGGTGTGGCCGAGGTTGTTCTTGATGGTTGGTTGCGGCCGGTTCCGGTGGGTGTGGTGGGGGAGTTGTATCTTTCGGGGCCTGGTTTGGCGCGGGGTTATGTGAACCGGGTGGGGTTGACGGCGTCGAGGTTTGTGGCGGATCCGTTCGGCGAGGCGGGTTCTCGGTTGTATCGGACGGGGGATGTGGTTCGGTGGCAAAGGGTTTCGGGTGGGGGGTTGTCGTTGGAGTTTGTGGGTCGTGGTGATTTGCAGGTGAAGGTGCGGGGTGTTCGGATCGAGTTGGGGGAGGTGGAGTCGGCGTTGTTGGGGTGTGTGGGGGTGGCGAATTGTGCTGCTGCGGTGCGCCAGGATCGGTTGGTCGGGTATGTGGTGCCGGAACCGTCTGTGAGCCTGGATGCTTCGGAGATTGTGGATTGTATGGCGGAGCGTGTGGTTCGGCAGATGGTGCCGGC
>NZ_JAZFNF010000070.1:0-674 GCF_050586165.1 Rhodococcus sp. 24CO
TTGTGTGTTGTTTGAGAACTGCACAGTGGACGCGAGCATCTTTGTTGTAAGTAATGAAGAGCGTACGGTGGATGCCTTGGCACCAGGAGCCGATGAAGGACGTAGGAGGCTGCGATAAGCCTCGGGGAGCTGTCAACCGAGCTGTGATCCGAGGATGTCCGAATGGGGAAACCCAGCACGAGTGATGTCGTGTTACCCGCGCCTGAATATATAGGGCGTGTGGAGGGAACGTGGGGAAGTGAAACATCTCAGTACCCACAGGAAGAGAAAACAACCGTGATTCCGTGAGTAGTGGCGAGCGAAAGCGGAAGAGGCTAAACCATGGGTGTGTGATAGCCGGCAGGTGTTGCATTCGTGGGGTTGTGGGGTTCATTTTGTCAATACTGCCGTGTTGGCCAACAGTAAAAAATCATGAGGTTAGTGGAAGTGGTCTGGAACGGCCTGTCGTAGAGGGTGAGAATCCCGTACACGAAAACTTTGTGACTGTTGTAATGGAAACCCAAGTAGCACCGGGCCCGTGAAATCTGGTGTGAATCTGTCGGGACCACCCGATAAGCCTGAATACTCCCTGGTGACCGATAGCGGACTAGTACCGTGAGGGAAAGGTGAAAAGTACCCCGGGAGGGGAGTGAAATAGTACCTGAAACCGTGCGCTTACAATCCGTCAGAGCCTT
>NZ_JAZFNF010000071.1:0-638 GCF_050586165.1 Rhodococcus sp. 24CO
GATGCGCCGGCGGTACACCTTCCAATGAATTTCTCCGCCCCACTGCTGGGCGATTCACCGTGGCTTCGCGTCGAAGCGGGCACCTTGGGGTGCGGGCCCCTTCGCGAGATCGCCGGGAATGAACTGTGCTGGCACGCGGTGCCCCGAGGAAGATGCGGTACGCCAGTACTGACCAGAGTTGGGCTTAGTGCCGACGATGGGCACAACCGATCGTCGTACTCGTCACTTCTTCCTCTTCTGAAGCATGAAATGTGTACCGTGAATGGAAGATTATTCACACGACGCAGCACGGAAATCGAATGCCGTCTTCACGGTCGAAGAGCCTACAGCGAGGCGACCTTGACCGGCGATGATCTTCGGGAGATGACAATGACAGGACAGACAGGGATGGCGGGAAAGCCCGCGGTACGGTCGCTGCGCGGGGTGTACGGGATTTCGGTGATGTCGGAACTGTCCGGCGTGGGTCCGCAGACGCTACGACTCTACGAGCGACGCGGGCTGTTGACCCCCACTCGTACCAGTGGAGGCACCCGCCGGTACAGCGAAGCAGATCTGGATACGTTGCGCCGGATCACCGCACTGATCGACGCTGGAGTCAATGTGGTGGGCGTTCACCGCATTCTTTCACTGGAAACCGA
>NZ_JAZFNF010000072.1:0-627 GCF_050586165.1 Rhodococcus sp. 24CO
AAGTTCGACGCATGCACCCACGTTAATGCCTGACGATAATCCTCACGGTATCGGTCCAGGTCCTCAGGCTTAAGTCCCGCGTACCGACTCTCTGCCGGGCTTTTGCCGGGATCGGGTGCCCCTGTGAACTGGGCCAAGTACGCGGCGAGTGCAGCGGCGTGGCGAGGACGGTCTGCCGGCATGATGTTTTCACCTTTTCGTTCGAGATATGAGAGTCGGTGAAGCAACGCGCGCACGCTTCTCACCGCACCTGAGGTCGGCGAGCCGCAGCGGCTCGTCGCCTCGGAAAAGATTGCAGCAATAAACTAGTTATCTACGGAATCTGCTCAAGCGTTACAGCAGAACGGGTGTGCGTGTCCTGGCTGCACGTGTTGACGCCTGACCGACGGAGCTTTTTTCGGTTCCACAAGACGTTTCTCGGTTGCCACCTGCTCGCGCATGCGCCTCGTTGCTGGGTGAGTACACGGTCGCGAAGGGGCGGGCACCGTGAGACGAGTGGGGTTCGCGGACCGGATGCGGGCACGAGTGTCGAGAGGCACAGGGGGAGGGTGACCTGGACATATGACTGAATGACACGACCATGAAAGTGCGCTACAACTGGAGCACCCAGCAAAACGTGATCCAGCC
>NZ_JAZFNF010000073.1:0-608 GCF_050586165.1 Rhodococcus sp. 24CO
ATGCACGCCTGGACAGCCAATTGACCGGAGTGGAAGAAGGTGCCGTCGCCGATGTTCTGGAACAGGTGAGGCACGTCGGTGAACGGTGCCTGCCCGATCCACTGGCTGCCCTCGCCGCCCATCTGCGTCAAGCCGGTGACAGCGCTGTCCTCACGGCCGGACATGGTGACGAGTGTGTGGCAGCCGATTCCGCCGCCGCCGATGGAACCCTCGGGGATTGCGGTGGAACGATTATGGGGGCACCCACTGCAGAAGTATGCGGTTCGCTTGGCGGAGAGCACGTTCAGCGACAGCGGGGCAGGAAGGGTGCGCTTGAGCTCGACGTGCGGCTTGAGTACGCGGCGCAACGGGGCGAGCAACCGGCCTGCGGTGAGCTCACCGCTCGCGGGCATGAGAAGTCGGCCCTGGCCGTCGCGCTTACCGATAATGCGCGGGGCGTCGTCGATTCCGTAGAGAATCTCACGAATCTGAGCCTCGATGAATGCCGTCTTGTCCTCGACCACGATGATCTGCTCGAGTCCAGTTGCGAACTCTCGCACCGACTCCCCCACCACCGGGTACGGCATACCGATACGGAGCAGCCGAATTCCCGCACGATGCAGGGCAGC
>NZ_JAZFNF010000074.1:0-604 GCF_050586165.1 Rhodococcus sp. 24CO
CGATGATCGGTTTGTTTGTCAATACGGTGCCGGTGCGGGTTCGGTTGGATCGGCGGGACACTCTTGGTGTGCTTCTTAGTCGGATTCAGGCTGAGCAGGCGGGGCTTTTGGATCATCAGTATGTGGGGTTGGCTGATATTCAGCGGGTGGCGGGGCCGGGCGCGGTGTTCGACACGATGACGGTGTTCGAGTCGTATCCAGTCGATCGTGGTGGGTTGACTGCGAAGACGGATATTGCGGGGATGCGGGTGGTGGATGTGAGTGGTGTTGATGCCGCGCACTATCCGATCGGCGTTGTTGCGCACCTGGACAATCGACTGCACATCAGAATCAAATATCTGCCGGAACTTTTCGACCGCGACACGATGGACAGCGCCGTGCAGCGAGTTCTGCGTGTCATCAACGCCGCAGTCGCAGATCCTGACCTACCACTTGCCTCGCTGGACGTGCTCTCACCCTCGGAGCGACGGGAACTGGCTCCGGTTCAGGGTGGCTTGTCCGTGAAAGAGCATGTACTGCCGGAATTGTTGTCGGCTGCGGGGGATCGGAATTCGCTGGCGGTGGTGTGTGGTGATGAGCGTGTGTCGGGTGGGGAGTTGGAGGT
>NZ_JAZFNF010000075.1:0-599 GCF_050586165.1 Rhodococcus sp. 24CO
CCACGTCAGGTTGTGTGCCGCGGCCCGATCAGGGAATCGAGGTACGCGACCTGGGCATCGAGGCCGGCGCGGACATCGTCGATGTCGCTGCGCAACGTGGCGGTGTGCTCGATCGAAAGTTCGGCGCCGACGATCTGCTGGTACAGCCGGTCCACCTCTTCTCCCCCGGCTGCCAACTCTGTGACCACCTGAAGGCTGCGCACGCTCGCTTCAACGGGCGTGAGAGCATCTTCGTAGGCGCGGAGCGCAGCCACCCGGCCGATCAATGCTGATTCTGCTTGCGCTGCAACGACGTGTCGGCGTTCCCACTCTGCCCGCGCTCGGGCGAGGACGTCGCTACCGTCGTCGGTCGGGATCTCGGTCATGGCGGCGCGCACGGTTAACAACTGATGGGCCGCGGCAGCGACGGTGTGCAGTTCGATCGTCAGTCCGAGGATGGAGCGGTGTGCGTCGAGCATCGGGTGCGTCCACATTGGGTGCGTGGTGATGCGTGCCGCAACGTCTTCCGCTATTGCCGCCAATCGGATCTCGGGGCCTTCCTCGCGCAACGGCCAATGTAACGGTGCAAGGGCTGCGCGCAGCTCATGGCGTTGATCGTC
>NZ_JAZFNF010000076.1:0-593 GCF_050586165.1 Rhodococcus sp. 24CO
GAACCGTCTGTGAGCCTGGATGCTTCGGAGATTGTGGATTGTATGGCGGAGCGTGTGGTTCGGCAGATGGTGCCGGCGGCGGTGGTGGTGGTTGACGAGTTGCCGGTGACGCCGAATGGGAAGATCGATCGGGATGCATTGCCCACACCGAATTTTGACGAGCGACTCGACACATTCGTCGCGCCGGAAACCGAGATGGAATCGACGTTGGCAGGATTGTTCGAGGAAGTGCTGGGACTCGAATCGGTGGGAGCAGGAGACTCGTTCTTCTCCCTCGGCGGCGACAGCATCGTAGCGATTCAGTTGGTCTCACGGGCGAAGGCGGCCGGAATAGTTTTCTCGTCGCGAGATGTGTTCGAGCGTAAAACAGTGGCTGGGTTGGCGGAGGTTGCTGTCTTCGGTGACGGCTCCCCGGCAGTCAGGTTGGAAGAACTGCCTGGGGGCGGGATCGGAGAGGTTCCGCTGACGCCGATCATGCGGTGGCTCGTTGGGCGGAGCGCATCGGGGTTCAATCGGTTCTCTCAAGCGGTGATGCTGAATCTGCCGGAGGCAATAGACGAACCGAGCTTGGCGAGCACGGTGCAAGCGGTGCT
>NZ_JAZFNF010000077.1:0-584 GCF_050586165.1 Rhodococcus sp. 24CO
CGGTGTTTGCGTTCACTTCGGATGCGGGCAGCTTTGTTCTCCAGTCGAGTCCGCCGCGGTTTGCCTCCTTCCGGTAGCGGTGGTTCCTGTTGGCCGGCGAGTAGTCCGGCATCTCTGGTGCGGTAGCAGTGGCCTGTCTGCGAGGTCAGCGAGATACTTCGATCCGGATTCGGATCGAGCCGCCACTTGCCGGAATGCTTGAGGCGGTGATGGTTGCGGCAGAACGCACTCAGATTCGACGCCACCGTCTTCCCGCCCTGCGTGGGGTCGGTGTGGTTGAACGGAACGTTGTGGTCGAGATCGCAATTCCAAGCGGGGACATCGCAGTGCGGCCACTGGCAACTTCCCGCGAAGACGCGCAGCCACGTATCGAGTGCCGCGCCGGGACGGTACACCGTCGCCGAGGCAGGCTCAGGCGTTGGTTCGGGGTTTACGGGTACGCAGACTTCCTTTATCGTGGCGTCTTTTGCGATGTCGCGGGCATGCTCGGCGCTGATGACGCCGTACCCGTCGAGATGGGCGGGCTCATCCGATCCTGCGCGTAGCGCTGAATCGTGGATCACCACATGGACCAACGGCCGGCG
>NZ_JAZFNF010000078.1:0-565 GCF_050586165.1 Rhodococcus sp. 24CO
TTTCGGCATAGCGCCATCCTTCCACCGTGAAGACTGATCTTCACAGGTCAGATGTCAATCAAACCGGGTGCAGTCCCGGTTCACCGTCGACATCGTCTACACCACGAGCATCAACGAACTGGTCAAAACGTTGTATGCGAAACACGACTACGACATCGGATACGCCGGATTCAATGTTCTCGACGAGTCCCCCTTCGTGCGCATGTACAGCAGCTTCTACAGCGAATCGACCTCGAACGTGCTCGGATACAAGAACCCTGAAATGGACGCTCTTCTCGAACAATTGCAGACGGCGCCGACTGATGAGGACCAGCGCAAAGTCCTCGAGAACATCCAGACCCTCGTCAACGAGACGGTTCCGATGGCGGTTGTCGGAGCAGGCAAGTACTTCATCCCGTGGAGCAGGGACGCGCACGGCATCACGCCCAGCGCGGACGGGATCATGCTTTTCGGAAATGCTTGGCTAAATTCTGATGGCGCGCCCTAGATGTAGGAGGAACGGACGTTGGTGACGCCGTGCCGGCGGTAAGCGGCGGGCGGTCGTCCTCCGCGTGCTGAATGCGGT
>NZ_JAZFNF010000079.1:0-553 GCF_050586165.1 Rhodococcus sp. 24CO
TCTGGACCGACCAAGCGAAGCAAGAACACGAACGCATCATCATCATCGAGCGCGGCCACGATGCCGTGCTCGGCGATCGCCCCCGCATCATCGGGGTACACCCCACCCAGGAACTCCAGCCCATGCAGATAATCGGCGAGGTACCTGTTCGGGCGCATCCCCTCATTCTTCCATCATGATCACTCCTGCAAGATCGGCAAGCCGGACCCACGTCGTGGGCGATCGGTTGTCTCGTTCTTCTTCGAGCGTCATCGTGTCAGTCTCACCGATCCGACGTCGTTCATTGGGAGATGCAATCAAATCGACAGGCAGCAACCGAAACGAGCTGAGAGCAATTCTGCGGGTTTGGGTGTGCGTTTTGACCATCGTCATACCGGACGATCTCAAATGGTCTTCTACGTGAAATTGACGTGGGGAAATTCTCGCGATTTCGTCCGGTTTATGTGTTCGTTGGATTCGTCCGGTAGGGCATAGGTTCTAGCTGTATGAGGTACGGACGTTAGTTACGCGGTGCCGGCGGTAAGCGGCAGGCGGTCGTCCTCCGCGTGCTGAA
>NZ_JAZFNF010000080.1:0-521 GCF_050586165.1 Rhodococcus sp. 24CO
CCGTCCACTTCCTCGTAGTGCAGCGACATTGTCATCTCTCTAAACTCCGGGACAATAACAGCGAAGTCCACTACAGGGACCGTCGGCGTGGAGCTACTAGCTTTGCGGGATCCGCTCACATCGCATCGATGACGCATTCCCCGCTGGCCAACCTTTGCAGGCCCGACTTTGCCAGGCCCACTATGTCGGAAGTCGTTGCCCTGTAAGGGGTCGGCGCGAATTCGATCACGTGGTTCGCGAGCATCCTGATGCACGGTGCGTGACCTACTAGGTTCGGTAATAGTTTTCGGAAACCCGGATGTGAGTGTGCTATTCCGCTGGTGGGCTAACCCATTGGCGGCGACGCGAACGTCCTACCGTCCTGAGGTGAAACCATTTGATTCAATTGCCGATTCAATTGCCTAGTGCGGCAATCGATTCCGACTTTTATTGCGGGACAATGATGTTTTCGCGGTTGGCGGCTCGCAGCGCTGTGATCGCTCGATGCTGTTCGATTCGGATCCGGTGAGCGGTGCTGGCCA